>CAZEFL010000053.1:0-2519 GCA_964511485.1 uncultured Nitrosopumilaceae archaeon | reverse complement strand
CTAAAAAAGCCTCAGAATTGGGCTTTAATGCAACTTTTTGTGGAATTTATGGTTCTAGTAAACTACCTGAGATGAAAAAAAAATTGTTTACTGAATCTGGTGCGCCATTAATTTTAGAAACAATAAATCAGCTTCCTGATACTTTGTTGATTCAAAAATCATGAACTATTCACTTTTTGTTATTACAGGATTGCTTGTCATAGGGTTTAGCTTTTCTTTTGCTTATGCACATGTGACAATTGAAGTTGGTTCTTATGAGGTTGTGGTAGGATGGCAGGACGAACCTCCAATTGTAGGCATTCTTAATGCCATAACCATAGACGTTAGAGAACCTGGAGATGTTGAGGGTGCTTACATGGGTGTAACTAATGCATTTAGAAATTTGGATGCAACTGTGATTTCTGGTGGAATTTCCAAGTCACTTGATATTCAAGCTGGTAAATATCCTGCGGAATACTATGGAGAGATAATTCCTACAAAGATAGGTCAAGTAGAAGTCAAACTGGTTGGAGAAATTAATGGAATTGAAATTGATGAAATAATTCGAATAGAAGATGTTGAGACTGGATCAGCAGACAACATAATTCCACGATGGATTAAAAATAACGCAGGATGGTGGGCTGACGATAAAATTGATGATTTTACATTTGCTCAGGGTATTGCATACTTGATAAAAAATAAAATTATTCAAATCAATGATCTATCTACAACTTCAGATGGTGATATAATTATTGAAGAAGCTATTGTTATTCCAGCATGGATCAAGAATAATGCAGGTTGGTGGGCTGATGACAACATTTCAGATTCTGATTTTTTATATGGAATTAAGTATTTAGTCGAATCCAACATAATAGAATTTCAATCTAAAAATATTGAACAGTACATCCTTGATTGGGATACTATAGTCAAAGATTCATCATATACATACGAAGGCTCAGTTAGATTACAGAGTGAGTTCTTTGATTATGTTAATTATACTGTAAGATATGATGCAGTAAAAAATGGTATAGCAGATTATAGTGATCCAACTTTACTTCGTGCTGGTGTCTGGCTTTATCAAATTACTGGTAATGAAAAATTTCTACAAAATGCTGGAATTGTGGCGGATGTAATTGAAGAGTTGTACTTGACCGATTCGGGAATTGTAATGAATGTACATCCAATTTCGAATACAGTTAAAATTGATGAGGCACACACTAACCAAGAAATTCTAGGCCATATCGCAAAACTTGCCTTAGTAGACTCGAACTACACAGAATTAACAAAAACGTTAGCAGATGCAGTAATTGAATATGAAGTAAATCATGAGACAGACTTGTTTTACACATTTGTTACACTTGAAGGAAAACCTATGGATCGATCCATGTACATGTCATATGGTGGTTCTGTGGGCTTGGAATCTCTCTTACTTGCATACGAAGTTACTTCTGATAAGACGTATTTAGAGCAGGTCAAAAGAACGATTATTGCATATTGGGATTTGAGAGACAAAGAAACACATCTAATTCCGTCATGGGTGAACGCAGATACTGGTGAGATCGAAGAGCCTTTCATGCAACAATATGGTGCGGGAATTTTTCTCAAAGTTTTACTTCATTATTATTATCTAACTGAGGATAGAGATATCTATAGGATTATTGAAGATTATACTGACGCCATTGTAAATTATTTCTGGGATGGTAAAACTTGGGATTATCGTGTAGATTATGATGGGAAAGTTAGATCAAATGTTATTGAGGCAAATTATGGTAAATTAGATGACGCACTGTTCCTAGTTTATGACTTGAACCCAACCAGATTCCAAAAGGCATATGATCTAGCAAAATCAGATTATGATTTTTCGTTTGGAGACAAAACTAGTGTAGTAAATGGTCTTGTTACACACTCCGTAAAAGATGATGGCTCTCGTGAAAGCATTGAATCCATGATGAATTATGCATTCATAATTAACCAGAATCCTGCAGTTAGACTTTATCAAGATACGATGCAGCCAGAATACATTCAAGACATGAAGAATTTTTACGAGAAAGTTATTTTTCATCACAAACGAGAGTATGGATACATCTATGGCATAAATGCCTACACATTGGATACTACTGAATTAAAAATAGGGACGATGTTAAATCAATATGCTACGGGGATGATTGGGAATAAAATAAACTTATCATTTATCCCATCAAATAATGTAAATATTGTTTGGACAAAAATTGGAAATTTTGAAATCACAGAACCCTTCATCGTACATTTTAACGAACCAGGGAGATTTAACGCAATTAATTTTGATTATAATGAAAAATCCATATTTTTTGAAACCATTGAAAATCAGGGAACTGTCACATTTTCTGGTATGATAAAAGATGTTTTAGTTGATGGCCAAAACTATTCTAATTTTAACGGAAAGACACTGAATACTTTGGAAGGTAAACATAACTACAAAGTTACATTGGCAGATTAATAATGAGCAAAATGAATCAGATAGTTAGTATTAAATCAGGTTTAAGAGCAAAGACAGATTCGGG
>CAZEFL010000052.1:1430-2537 GCA_964511485.1 uncultured Nitrosopumilaceae archaeon | reverse complement strand
AGCTAGATTTTTATTTGGATTTTAGAATTTTTCAATAAGTTTGCCTTCTATTCAGATTCTAACTGATAATGATAAAAAAATCTCCGTCAAATTGAAGGGTGTTTCATTACTTTATGCAAATGCACTTAGAAGAATTTGCCTTAATGGTATTCCAATTTTTGCTATAGACACTGTAGATATGATAGAAAATTCGTCTGTTCTAGCGGATGAAGGTATATCTCATACATTGGGTATGGTTCCTCTCAAAACGGAAGCCAATGAATCCGATGAATCAAATTCCAGAGTAATGTTAGTTCTTGATTCAGGAAATACGGAGGTTGTAAAAACAGTCACTACTGCAGAATTAGAATCAAAGGATCAAGTTGTAAAACCAATTTCTAAACAAATTCCTATCGCACATTTAGCTCCTGGACAACGAATTAAGCTTGAAGCATACGCACGACTTGGTAGAGGAACAGAACATGCTAAATGGAATTCTGCAAATATATCAGTGCTTACAAATACTGACAAAGATGATGAGTATATTTTAACTGTAGAAACTACTGGTTCTCTTGAACCAAAACAGATAATCCTATCTGGAATTGAAGAACTTTCTAAAAGATTAGAAGAGTTCAAAGAAACTCTTGTTAACTTGGAAGAAAAATAGTCATACTGTTATATTTGGGTTACAGAGGGCATTAATCTATTGGTTAATCAAATAGTTTTGCATATGATTAAGGATCTTAAACAAGCCTCAAAGAAAAATGAAGCGCCTATATGGTCTAGACTTGCAGAGCTTGCTATAAAACCATCATCATCAAGACGAGTTGTAAACCTAACAAGAATAAACAAGATTACAAAAGACAATGACGTTCTGTTTGTTCCTGGCAAAGTACTTGGAACTGGTAATATATCTCATAAAATTATACTAAGTTCCTTTTCAATGTCTACAACCGCAGCAAAAAAGATAATTCAGACTGGAGGAACTATTATGACTTACTCTGATATGATTAAAAAATATCCAACTGGAAAAGGTGTGATGATTTTTGGTTGACTCTAAACCTGCAGCAAAAGCTAAACCTGCAGCAAAAGCTAAACCTGCAGCAAAAGCTAAACCTGCAGCAAAAG
>CAZEFL010000052.1:0-1330 GCA_964511485.1 uncultured Nitrosopumilaceae archaeon | reverse complement strand
TCATCTAATGTTGCAAAATTATTACTTCAAGGAAATAGGGTTACAGTGATAAACTCTGAAAAAATTATGATGAGTGGTAGAAGGAGAGGTATCATTGATGAGTATAAACAATTCCTAAAGATATCAAGTATTTTACATCCAAAGCATGGTCCATTTCATCCGCGCAGACCAGATACAATAATCAGTAGGATGGTAAGAGGAATGTTACCAAGAGATAAACCGTCAGGTAAAGAAGCACTTAGTAGATTAAGAGTATACATTGGAATTCCAAAAGATGTAAAATCGTTAGAAAAAATTCAAATTGAAAAAGCAAAGATTAGAAAATCAAGCGCATTATATACAACCATGGAAGATCTAAGTCGAAATGTTGGGTGGAATTAATGGTTGCAAAAACTGAGATTTATTTTGCAACAAGAAAAACTGCCAATGCACATGTTTACATCACTAAGGGAGAAGGCAAAGTTAGAGTAAACAATGTACCAATTGATATGATAGAACCGGAGGTTGCACGTGAAGTGATTTTATCTCCACTCGAAATTTCTGGAGAATTAAGAAATAAAATTGATATTTCAGTTAGAGTTAGTGGAGGTGGTTTTATGGGTCAATCATATGCTGCGGCAACTGCGATAACACGTGCGCTAATAGGATGGACAAAAAGTAAAAGAGATCCTAAAGATCATCCGTTTACAAAAACTCAAAGAACTGACCTTAGAAAGAAGATTGATGGATTTGATAAATATCTTATCAGCGGTGATGCAAGAAGAAAAGAGCCTAAGAAATTTGGTGGACCCGGTGCTAGGAGAAGAAAACAAAAATCGTACCGTTAGATAATTTTTAAGTTTAATATATTTTAACGGAGTAAAAGTTTCTATTACTCTCACGGTTTGTATTTGAAAATACCACCAGCTGATATAATTTTACCAATAAGATCTGGGAACGGTTTCATAGAGTAAATTTGGTTTTTTGTAATGTTTTTAATTTCATTTTTACTAGTATCAACTTCTAATTCATCGTTTTCTGAAATACTAGAATATGTTTTTTCGTCAATCTCAATTGGTAATAGGTATGCACCATCTACTGAATTTCTATAAAATATTCTTGCAAAGGATAAGGCTAATACCGCTTCTATCCCACTGGCACTGAGGGCAATTGGTGCATGTTCTCTTGAAGAACCGCAACCAAAATTATTTCCAGTTACAATGATATTAGCATTTTTTACCTTAGAATGAAAATCAGGATCCATTCCCTCCATTGCATGTTCAGCTAGCTCAGCATGTTCATGTAATTTTAGATATGGTCCAGGTAAAATTACATCAGTATCAATATTATC
>CAZEFL010000051.1:0-2583 GCA_964511485.1 uncultured Nitrosopumilaceae archaeon | reverse complement strand
TGTTACTATTGCAACAACCAAAAATAATACACCCATAGCTGTTTTCCAATTCCTTCCACGGCGAGGATATTCTTCACTCATAATATTTTTTAGTTTTAGTATATTTTAAACAAGTTTTATGCCAGGGTTTTTCATCTTGTTTCTAATCATTGCATTGAGTAACAATGGTGTAGACATTTCTACAAGATATGATAATGTACTTGGGCCTAAATAAATCGGGCGCAGTCCATCAATTTCATTGATTAAACTGTTAACCGTTTCAACTGAATTTTTATCATCACCAACAACAAAAATATCATAATCTAAAGATAAAGTTGGATTAACAAGTTTCTTTTCTGAGATTACATGGAATGCAGAAACCAATTTTGTTTTATCTTTCATATGTTTTTCAACCGTTTGATGTGAAAACAATTTATTTTCCTTGATTGATATACATTCAAAACCAACATCAGTTTTTGTCATTGGAACAATCGGGGAAACCACAACACAATTATCATTAATTTTAGATAACAATTCTGCACAAGTTGAATCTATATTTTCATACGGAATTGATAAAATTAAAACCTCAGATTCGTTTGCAACTGAAAGATTATCTTTCCCTACAATTTCTCCATTAATATTTCCATATGCCTCTTTTGCAAAATTAGAGTACTCATTTGCTGCAGTTCTTGCACGTTCAGTATCACGTGAACCGATTATTACCTGATGTTTTTTACAAAATCTTAGTGCAAAACCTTTACCCATTCCTCCTGTTCCGCCAATTATTCCTATTTTCATGAATTGGCTCTAACAATGTTATTATTATCTTTATACAAAAAATCAAAACGATCTAAACAGATGATAATATTTGTAAGACATGGACAGGCGGAAAATAATACTAGAAGAATTCTTGCAGGACGTACTGAAGGTGTTCCTCTAACTAAAACTGGAGTAGAACAAGCGGAAAGAATTGCAAAGTACCTGAAGCATGTAGATGTCTCTGCCATTTATTCAAGTCCGATAGAGCGAGCATCCAACACCGCAAAAATTGTTGCAGATTATAACTCATTAAACTATGAATTGGATGATAGGCTAATTGAGATAGAAATGGGAAAATTCACTCGTATGAATTATGATGATATGTTTGCTAAATATGGTAATGTATTTTTGAAGTTTTACGAAAATGACCCAATAATAGCAGAACATGAAGTAGAAACATTTCCGCATGTACAAAAACGGGTAAGTGATATGGTTGACTATGTAATTAAAAAACATAAGAACCAAAATGTGGTACTCGTTACACATATGGATCCAATCAAATCAATGCTTTCTACAATTATGGAATTAAAACCAAAAACTTTGTTTGAATTGATTATAGCAAATGCTTCTCTCACCATAGTCAAGGAGCATGATGAGAAATTTTCTCTTTCAGCAATTAATGCTATGAGTTCAGACCGATATAATGAAGATCTATTTCGGAAAATCATCCACTAATTTAAATAATCTCGCTAACCACGTCAAAATATCAGGCATGAGAACTATCTTTGGATTATTAATCATCATTGCGACTTTATGCATAATTCCAACATTAGATTTGGTCTTTGCATCTGAAACCCCTGGTGAATATATTGACAGGAAAGCTGAGATTTGGAATCTCTTCTTCCGTATGATGACCATTGCATTTGTTGTAGGGGGTATAATTGCAGGAACCATGGTGTGGCAAGTTTGGAGGTTTAGAGAATCTAATCCACATGCAAAGCGAACACCATATGAGGAAGGTGAATTGTAATACATGGCACACTCAAACTGGTCTGAATGGATTTACATCGGTGTAGTAGTTGCTCTTCTGTGTTATGTTGGTGCGGAAGCTTGGAATATTGAAAGGATTATAGATCATCCACCAGAAGACGCTGAAATTATCAAAGTAACTGCACAACAATGGTTCTGGAGTTTTGAACATGAAGATGGTACCAAGGAAATAGGTGAACTTCATTTGAAAAAGGATCATGCATACAAGTTTGAACTTGAAAGTAAGGATGTTATTCATAATTTCAACATACACGAATACACTGTATTATTGGATGCAGTACCTGGAAGGATCAATACTGTATGGTTCTCTCCTAATGTGGAAGGCGAATTTGATATTCAGTGTAGGGAATATTGTGGTTTAATTCATTACAATATGCGTGCAAAACTCTTTGTGGAGGGCGCTTGATAATGTTACATTTAATTTCATCTCAGAAACCACATCAAAATATGGGGGGTAGTAAATGGTTCTAGAACTTGCAAGAGCACGTCCAGTTTGGCAGATAATGTTCTCAACCCACCATACCGATGTTGGGCTTCTTTACTTGATTTTTTCTCTTCTTGCTATGTTTATTGGTGGTGCAATGGCTATTGCACTTCGGCTTGAGTTATTTGCTCCAGGCGCACAAGTGATTGCTGATGCAATGGACTTTAACAGACTCTTTACTGCACATGGAACTACAATGATTTTCTTATTCCTACTTCCATCTGCGTCTGCTGTTGGTAACTATCTTGTACCAATAATGGTCAGATACAAAGACATGGCTTATCCAAAACTTAATGCAATTGCGTTCTGGT
>CAZEFL010000050.1:0-2617 GCA_964511485.1 uncultured Nitrosopumilaceae archaeon | reverse complement strand
ATAACATGAAACGCCCCAAAATTAAAAAAATTGTTTCGAAGAAAATCAAAAGTGGAAAACGGCTAGTAAAGCGTTCTAAAAAAAGTGTAACCAATAAAGATTATGCTGAGATGCTTATTCAAAATGAAGAAAAAACTCTGGATTCTGAAACACTAATCAAAGAAGCGCAGAATAGAGTAAGTAATTCTATAATTAATAATATTGAATATATGCCGTTTAATGACAACTCTGAGGAATTTCTACGTGATCACGTTAATTCTAGGGTACATATTTTTGTAATGTATGTTGATTTGGTTAATTCAACAAATATCACATTAACATTACCGGATGATAAGGTTGTAAAACTCATAACTTCATTTGCTCAGGAAATGGCATATACCGTGACACAGTTTGGTGGTTACATGTTAAAATTTGTTGGTGATGCAGTACTTGCATATTTTAATGCAGAACACGCGCTAGTTTATCCTGCTGACAACATAGTAAATTGTGCAAAATCAATGATTAGGGTTATGAATGAAGCAATTAATCCAGTGTTAAATGTAAATGGCTATCCTATGATTGCAGCTAAAATTGGTATTGACAGTGGAGAAAATATCATTGTTCGTTATGGCTCTGATAGAAAAAAATCTCACGTTGATATTTTAGGCGCATCAATGAATATGGCAGCTAAAATACAAGGTATGGCAATGCCTAATCAAATTCTTATTGGTGGTGATGTATATGACAGATTACATCCAGAAACACAAAAACAATTCAAACAAAAAGCATTAAGAAACACAAAGTGGAAGTATCATAGTAGAAAAACAGGCAAGCTTTATCCAATTTATGCTTACAGTTTAGACGATTTTGTTGATTAATGTGATTAACATGAAAAAATTATCCTCCATAACTTCTAATACAAAACATCTTAGGAATAAAATTTTAGAACTGGCAGAAAAAAATGGATTAACGGAACCGTATTACAAAACTATACTTGACTATACTATTGCAAATCTTGAATCACATGATTTTGCTGAAAAATACTATGGATATCATAACATTGATCACTTACTTGAAGTGCCATTTTGTACGCTGTTAGTAGGGGATTCAAACAAAATTCCTAATTTATCACATGATGATTTGATATATCTTTTCATCGCCGCTATTTTTCATGATTTTGAACCAGATAAAATTACTGACAAACCAAATGAGGAGAATGTTTTAAAAAATCTGCAGATAGATGCAAAACTCAAGGAACTTATTTTAGATATAGGAATTGACTTTGAGATTGTTAAGGTACTGATTTACAGAACTGCATATCCATGGACTGGTAAATTAAAACAAAATACTGAAGTGCTTATACAAAGATGTTTTGAAGCTTCTGAAATTACAAGAAATAAACCTGAAAAACAGGAGCATTATTTGTGGTTGGGTTGGATACTTTCAATAATTGATCGAACTGCAAGCTATGTCCTAGGTGATTTTTCAAAAGCGATGCATGTTGCAAAAATGAACTCACATGCTCTTGCCTGGCATCCAGAAGTTTTAGTTCAACGTTCAGTTACATATTTTGAGGAGATAACTAAGAATGAATCAAAAATATATCAATTGGTATTAAAATGCTTACCAACTTACATGCAAAACAATTTCACAGACACTGTTCAAAAATTTTCAGAATTACGTCAAAAGGAACTTCAGAATGCAGATAATTTTGCAAATCAAAAGTTAAAATTTGTTCCAATAATGGAGTTTCAAGGAATAAAAAAAACTGCTGAATTTGCAAACACATTACATTCCATATACAAGGAATTACCAAAACCATTACGATTTAATGAAACAAATTTTATTGATTCATTAAACAATTCAAAAACAATTTTGACTACATTACGATTAAATGATGTAAATGGAGATGTTATTGGGTTTGCAAAGGGTGGACCATTAGAAAGTTATAATTTACGTTCTGAGATCAAGGATGAAAACCATGGTAAGAGAAATACTGTATTTTTAGAACCGATTGCACTTAGAATGAGTTATTGGGGTCTTGGGGCTGGGCACATACTAAGACAAATTTTTTTAATGCAATCTCATACAATGAATTTTAATTTTCTAACAAGTTTTGCATTTAGAGATGTCATTGAAAAACGTACAAAAAGTATGGAAAAAGCACAATTTGTTTTTAAATTTGATCCAGAACGATGGGATTATTATCGCATAGAATTGTGAATATACTTTAAATTATTCAATTCTAAACTAAATTTATGAGCTCATATTTTTCAGTGAATGATGCAAACAAAATTCTTCCTATAGTAATTAAAAAATTCAATTATGCAAAAAAAGCTAAGGCAGAAGTTATGAAAATGGAACAACAGTTAACATCTGAGATAACACCAACCTCATTGGAAGAATATACTATCATCAAAAGAAAACTCAATTCATCAATCACAAAATTTTACCAATCAATAGAAGACTTAGAAAACACAGGTGTGTCCTTGAAAGGATTAGATGAAGGTCTACTTGATTTCCCAGCAAAACGTTTTGATGAAGAAATTTGGCTTTGTTGGAAAGAGGGGGAAACTGAAATTAAATTTTGGCATGAAAAAGACACTGGTTTTATGGGAAGAAAACCAATTAGTGTAAG
>CAZEFL010000049.1:0-2700 GCA_964511485.1 uncultured Nitrosopumilaceae archaeon | reverse complement strand
AATTAAATTCTAAACAAGGAATTACAATTATTTGGTCATCTCATGATTTGGATGCGGTTAATCGATTAGCAAATCATGTTGCATGCTTGAATAGAACATTATTTTTTCATGGGGAATCTGAAAAATTCTTTTCTGATGATAAGCTTGTTAAACAATATTCTGAAGCATCAATGCAGGAGCATATGCATCATCATTAATCATGTCTTTTGAAATTCTAACTTACAGTTTTATGCATAGAGCATTAATTGCTGGAGTTGCAATAGCAATTTTATGTTCTGTCATTGGATTGTTTTTAGTTTTAAGACGTTATTCTTTATTTGGTGATGCAATAGCACATTCTTCATTTGGTGGAATTGCATTAGGTCTATTTGCCGGAGTTTATCCATTATGGACTGCATATGGTGTATCAATAGTTAGTGCATTAATTATTACAAAAATCAGAGAACGATATAACATATCTGGTGACGCATCAATTGCAGTACTTTTATCCTCGGGTATAGCAGCTGGACTTGTAATTATTAGTTTTTCAGGAGGATTTTCAATTGATATCTTTAGTTTTCTATTTGGTAGTATTCTTCTAATTAGTGTAAATGATACTGTACTAATTTTAGCATTAACTGGTGCAATCTTAATTGTAATTTTATTACTGTATAGGAAAATCCTTTATTCTACATTTAATGAAGAACAGGCTAAAGTTAGTGGAATTTCAGTAGAAAAAATCAATTATTTGATTATATTCATGGCAGGATTAACAGTTGTCACTTCAATTCAACTAGTTGGTGTATTACTGATTTCTGCATTATTTGTCATTCCAAATGTTACTGCAATTATGTATGGTAGAGGATTCAAACAAACTGCAATAATTTCGATGAGCTTTTCTGTATTTTCAGTTCTTACAGGAATTTTAATTTCATACATATTTGATATCACTCCTGCAGGAACGATAGTTCTATTCTCAATTGGATTACTTGCCGCTACAATGGGAATTAAATCTCTAGGATTACTATCTAAAAAATAACTATTCCTACTGAAATTGTTAAAACATCTGACATTTCTCTAAAGTAGTATGATCAAAACTCCTTGTCCTATATGCGACAAGCAAATGGTTGAACACGCCAAAGTTCAAATTGAAAAATGTCTATGGACATTTGTTAGAGAAGCAAGAAATCCGGTTGCATTTGCTTCTATAAATTCCAGAATATGTCCCGAATGTGAAAAAAAGATATTAGATCATAATCCTTCTCAAATAAATCAATGTGTAAAACAGTTTATTCTGGATGTTGAAGATCTAGAATTCTAAAAATCCTAAAACCTTTGTTAAAGACTTCGTTTGACTACAAAATCTAAAAGACTGACCATCTCTATTTTATCATTTCCAGAATAACTAGAAAGTGATTTTCTTGCTTTTGTTGCATATTGCAATGCTTTTTTCCGTACTTCTTCCTCAATTCCTAAGAAACGAATTGTATCTACTGCTACTTGTACATCTTTTTTTGTTGCATTGACTTTTCCAAAAACTTTAAGAATTTTCTTCTTATCCTTGCCTCTTGCCTTTCTAATTGCTAGTAGAATTGGAAGCGATTTTTTACCCTCACGGATATCATTTCCTACCGGTTTTTTTGTTAATTTACTATCTCCCATAATCCCAATCAGATCATCTGTTATTTGAAAAGCAATTCCTAGATTACGCCCAAACGATGATAAATTTTTAACATCTTTTGGTTTCTTTTTTGCACAAATTGCACCCATTGCACATGATACTTCAAAAAGAACTGCTGTCTTTTTCTCAATCATTTTGATGTATTCTTGTTCTGTAGGAATTCTCTTGTTTTCTGCAAGTTTTACATCATCCACTTGTCCTTCACAAATCTCAACACATGCTTTCGATAGCTTTGTAACTAATTGAGTAGTATAATTTGCTGAAAGTTTTGATTTCGATGAAATTGTATGATATGCTTTAGAGTATAACACATCTCCTGCTAAAATTGCTAATGGCATATCAAACTTATTGTGAGTAGTTGGGACTCCATGTCTCATCTCATCATTATCCATAATGTCATCATGTACTAATGTAAAATTATGAATCATCTCTACAGAACTTGCAGCAGCCAATGCGTCTGCTTGTCTTCCACCTAAAATTCTACAACTCTTCAAGACTAAATATGGTCTCAGTCTTTTACCACCGTGAATAATTAGATGTGATGCTGCATCATACAGTTGTTTTGGTTCTCCCTTTAGCTCTTTTTTTAAAAATTTATTCACAAAAGTGGCATTTTTTTTTATTGATTCAGATGTATTCATTTTACCAATCTCCAATTGTTCTCAGGAATGTAATGTTTAATTGCTTTTTCATAATTTTGTTTTAATTCATCTTTTGTCCAATCTGAAATTAATGAAGAAAATTTCTCTTTTGTTTCTGACTCACAAACATCAAGATAGTACAGTGCAATAATCATCCATGGGCAATAGATATCTCTATTATTTTCAAGTTCTACTTTTAATTCATCTGGTGTTATCCACCTTATTGCAGAAATCTCATCTTTGATTAACGATGATTCCTCAAAATCGTCTGCAATTCCTAACAAAGTCCCACAAACCTCGTTCTCAGA
Organism: uncultured Nitrosopumilaceae archaeon; assembly: GCA_964511485.1. Taxonomy (GTDB): domain Archaea; phylum Thermoproteota; class Nitrososphaeria; order Nitrososphaerales; family Nitrosopumilaceae; genus Nitrosopumilus. The sequence goes on along the minus strand of CAZEFL010000049.1, from coordinate 91 downwards.
ACCAATCTCTTTGTACGGAACATGATATTCGAATTTATTTACATAATTCATTTGACATGTTATGCCAATCTCTTCTGGCATTCTACGTTCT
>CAZEFL010000048.1:0-2765 GCA_964511485.1 uncultured Nitrosopumilaceae archaeon | reverse complement strand
GCAAATGCACTAAAAAACTTGGATGTCTTGATACATCCATTTTCTCCATTTACTAGTGAATACTTGTATCAAACAATATTTGATCATAAAAAATCAATACTTCTAGAATTATGGCCAAAGCCAGTCTCCTCTTTAATTAACGAAAGTATTGAAGAATCGTTTGACTTGATGATTGATGCTGTTTCTGTTTCTGCAGCGGCAAGAATGAAGGCAAAATTGAAAAGAAGATGGCCACTAAACCAAGCAATAATCTGCGTTGAAAAAGGAGAACATAAAAAAATAGAACTGTTATCTGACCTGTTACGTTCTCAATTAAATGTAGAAGAATGCAAAATTATTGAGTTAGAAAATCATGTTGGTATAGCGGAATTACTTGAAATGAAAAAGGCAGGTTTGCCGGTTATCACAAAAGTAGAACTTGAGCGTAAGGGAATTGGACCCAAAGCAAAACAGCACATGGGAAAACTTCTAGAAATTTTTGCAAGTACAGACCCAGAGGAGATAGTCCAAAATCTGGATAAAAATGGCTCGTTTACATTTGATGTTGATGGTAACAAAATTTCTCTAGATATTGACGATTTCATCGTAGATTTTGATATTCAAGAGGGTTTTGCATACTCAAAAAGGAACAATCTCATAGGAATAATTTCTACCACTAGGAATGAAGAATTGATGGCAAAAGGTCTGGTTAAAGATCTTGCGAGAAGATTACAGTCACTAAGAAAGGAACGTGGTTATAACCCAACTGATATACTAAACACTGCGTCGGTTTTGGATTTAGATCAAGAATCACTAGACATGTTAAAAGACAAGACTGAGGAGATTGCATTTTTAGTCAGAGTTAAACAAGTGAATTTCACACATACATGTAAAGAATACAAAGATGATGATATTGATGGTCAGAAAATCAAGATTTCGGTAGAATGAGTAGCTTTTAGCTGAACAATCATAATAAATACAAAAAATGCATACTCTAGAGTATGGTCAAGCAGATTAGCCTTGATACCTGGTCACTTCATCATCTTACAGAACTTTTGAAAAAGGGCTCAAAGATTGTAGAAAAAACAAATACGCCTATTACCCTCTACCGCCAGACCATGGAGGAAAATGATGACTCACATGAAGAAATAATCTGCACTTTGGTAAAAGATAACGTTATAGAACAATTAGTCATTTCTGGTGGAATGATAGTGCCAACTTTTAAGCAGCAATTTGTATTCACATTAGAGGAATTTCCTGATAGGTTATTGAGAAAGAGTAAGGATCTATTCTTAGAAACAGTTGAGCTTTTAGAAGATAAATTAAAGTAGATAACCATCTGCTACGATTATAAACTTCTAACTTTGATATTTTTTATGCGATTATTGGAATATCAGGTTAAAGAATTATTCAAAGAATATGGCATCAAAGTTCCACCAAGTATTGCCTCAAAGGATATAGAAAGAGGAAGAGAAGATGCAAAAAAGATTGAATATCCGTTTGTTATAAAGGCACAAGTTCCTGTAGGGGGGCGTGGGAAGGCTGGTGGAATACAAAAATGTCACAATGAGGATGAATTGGAATTAAAATATCCACAGGTTTTAAACATGGCAATCAAAGGTGAAAAAACTCGTGCTATTCTTCTTGAAAAAATGACTGAATATGAAAAAGAAATCTACCTATCTCTATTTCTGAATAGAAGTAAAAGATGCTATACTGTTATTTCTTCAGCTGAGGGTGGAATTGAAATAGAATCTGTAAAAAATCAAATCATAGAAGATGTTGGCTTGGGTAATGTTTCAAAAAAGGCTGCAGAAAAGGTAGCAAATGAAATAGGTCTTGATAAAAAATCTATATCATACTTTGTTGATATATTACAAAAATTATCAAAATTAACTGTGGAAAAAGAAGCAGAACTAGTAGAAATTAATCCACTTGTCATTCTCAAGGATGGTTCTATGATTGCTCTTGATGGAAAAATGATGACTGATGATAATTCTAATTTTAGGCATGAGGAATTGTTGAAATATAGAGAACAAACAGAATTAGAAGAAAAGGCAGAGAAAAGTGGATTCTCATTAGTAGAATTAGACGGTAATATTGCTGTAATTGGAAATGGTGCTGGATTGGTTATGTCCACATTTGATATGCTAGCCGACAATGGTGGAAAGCCTGCATGCTTTCTTGATGTTGGAGGTGGTGCAACAGAAGCATCAGTTTATGAAGCTCTAACTTTGATTAGCAAAATGAAGAATGTTAAAGCTATACTAGTAAATCTTTATGGTGGAATTGTTAAAACAACAATAGTCGCTTCTGCATTTATCAAAGCATATGATAACAAATTGATTGATCTTCCAGTTTATGCAAGATTAATGGGAGCAGAATCAGAAAAATCAAAAGAAATGTTGAAAGACACAAAAACAAAAATGTTTTCGTCTGTTGAACAGGCAATTAATGGAGTTGTAATGGAAGTGACAAAAACTGGCTGATATTTTTGAACTGCTAAGAGGGAAAAAGAATGCGGACGGAAGTTATGAAAAGCAGCCAGTTATAGTTCAAGGTATCACGGGAAAATTTGGTTCTGTGCATACTAAATTAATGCTGGAATATGGTACAAATATTGCAGCTGGTGTTACACCTGGAAAAGGAGGTCAAAAATTTCAGGATGTTCCAATTTATGAAACCATGAAAGAGGCTGTTACCACAAGCAAAGCAAAGATCTCTATTGTTTTTGTTCCTGCAAAATTCTTTTTGGAAGCTGCTAGGGAAGCCTTTGAAGCTGGAAT
>CAZEFL010000047.1:0-2773 GCA_964511485.1 uncultured Nitrosopumilaceae archaeon | reverse complement strand
TTTCGAACTAATGGCGGTAATTTGTAATACTTGTGGACTTCCTGATGATTTATGCGCTTGTGGTGATTTAGACAAAGATAGTTCTCAAATAATTATTCGTTTAGAGACTAGACGATTCAAGAAAAAAGGAACAATGATTGAAGGACTCGATCCAAAAATTAACAATTTGGAAAGTGTAGCAAAAGAACTTAAAGGAAAATATGCTTGTGGGGGAACTGCAAAAGAGGGATATATTTTCTTACAAGGTGATCATCGAGACACAATTAAAGAAGCACTTGTTAAATTAGGATTTTCTGAAGATAAAATAGAACTTCATTAGAATCATCGTGGCTCATTTAGAAAATATTTTACATGGAATTGGAATCCCATTTTCAGCTTTAACATCTGTGATCTTTGGTCTGATGATTGTATCATTCCCATTAGGCGCATACGCAATTTATAATTCAAATATTGGTGATGACATTGATTATAGTTTTCCACTAGAAAAATTTGATATTTTCATCGCAGGTCTAAACATTCAACTTCCTATTGAATACGAAATAGGTGATGTCTTCGTAATTTTTTGGGCTATTTTTATTATATTATTTGTAATTGCATTTCTAGGTCCTAAAAAAAATTTCATAAAAACAATTGGAGATATCTTATCTAATGAAAAAAATTCACTCAATGATAATTACATGCTTAACATTATCAAATGGTTCTCAATACTTGTTCTAATCTCTGCTGTAATAACAATCATCCAAGAAAGTTTTGGAATTATCACTGAACCTCCTGACACTGCAAATGATCTGATACTATTCCTACAAATCTCTGTTGCACCAATTACTGAGGAGATTGGGTTCCGTTTAGTCTTAATTGGAATTCCATTATTCCTAATCTATTCGCATAAGTCATCAATAAAATTTTTCTTTAAATCACTGTGGGTGCCACATTCAACTCTTCACATATACGAAACCAAAAAAGCTATTACAATAATTGTTATAGTTGGTATTTTCTTTGGTGTGGCACATGTGATTTCAGGCGAACCTTGGACCACAGGAAAAATACTACAAGCCTCAATTGGCGGAATTATTCTTGGCTGGGTTTATTTTAGATATGGCTTAGCTGCTGCAATAATACTTCATTGGGCTACAAACTATTTCATTTATTCATATCTTTTCCTAATATCTGAAATTAATGGTATCTCTGTACATAATGCATCATCCCATTCTATGATTGGAACATTTGAAATAATCTTAATAATATCAGGAATAATCTCTGCCGCAATGATGCTCTTGAATTACAAAAACTCTCGTAAACCTATAATCCAGGAATAATTACTTGATAACGCTCTGAATTTTCTTACAAAATCCTGGCTTGATGTTCTGTTTTAGTACAAAATCCAAGTCTTCCATACTATCTATGTCTAACATCAATCTGTAAATCAAACCAATTGAAATTTTTGCATCATCATTTTTTGCAGATTCAATCTGAAAACTATAACTCCCTTCGTCGTATCTGGGCGTCATGGAGTTTATTGGTGTTCTAAGTAGTGCATTTGTTCCATCAAAGTGTCTTGAAGGTACTAGCAATACTGACTTTTCTGATGAAAAATGTAACAAATTCTCAAGATCTTCTGGATAAAAAAATGGAACATCTAATGGTAGAACTATGGAATGTGTAAATTCATTTTCTAAAAGATATCTTTCTGCAAGCCCTACTGCATTATTTACGCTAATCTCCTCTTTATCTGAAATTTTTTGACAGTCGTATTTCTTGATAATATCTAATACTTGATCTTCGTCTGTTACAACAATTATCTTATCGATTAATTTTGTTTCTGAAACTGTTTTGATAACTTCTTCTAGTAATAATCTGCATAGTTCTATTGTTTTATTTTTGGATAACTGTAATCTTGTTTTAGATCTTTGAAATGATTTGACAGGAATTATTACTGATGTTTTCAATTACATCTTCAGTTGTTTTAAAATGAATCCTGCAAGTGCTTCTTCAGCCATTTTATTTTGCATTTTTATTTTTGTATCTAAGACACGTATGTCCAAGCCTTCAATTTTTGATGCTAGCGCTTTATCCTTTGTATCAATGATCATTTTTGAGCATACATCAGCATAAAATTGTGCTAAACCAAAAACTGAAACCTCAATTCCTGCTGCTTCCATGTATTTATCTGCAGGTCCACTGAATGATTTATTCCCAATCAGTGGTGATACTGCAACAACTTTCTTTTTATTTTTTGTTAGTTCTTTTCTTACTCCTTTGATTCCCATCATTGGTCCAATACTTGTCAATGGATTTCCTGGGGCAATTACCACCAATTCTGCATCTTGAATTGCAGCAATAGCATCTGGATTTGGTCTTGCTTTATCTGCGCCAACGTACTGGATTCCCTCAATTGCACCTCTACCTCTATGCTTCACCCAGAACTCTTGTAAATGCAAGTCTTCTCCGTTTGATGTAATTCTAGTTTCTACTGTGTTATCTGTAATTGGAATAACTTTTGATTCTACTGCAAATTTCTCACACATCCATTGTGTAATGTCTGAAAGATTTTTTCCATTTTTCAACATGTTAGTTCTTGTTAGATGTGTTGCAGCATCTCTATCTCCTACTCTAAACCATGTCTCTTCTCCAAAAACTTCCATTTGCCTTAGAAAATTATTAGTGTCTTTTTTTACTCCCCAGCCTTTCTCTTCATCTAAAATTCCTGATAATCCGTAAATTATTGTGTCAATGTCTGGGCAAACATACATCCCATAAAGCCAATAGTTATCGC
>CAZEFL010000046.1:0-2946 GCA_964511485.1 uncultured Nitrosopumilaceae archaeon | reverse complement strand
GCACATGGAACAGATACAATGCATTATAGTTCTGCATTTTTATCATTTGCATTATCTGGTTTTAAAAAACCAATTACTCTAGTCGGTTCACAAAGATCATCGGATAGACCATCATCAGATGCCGCGTTGAATCTGATTGCTGCAACTAAATTTCTAGTAAGTACAGAATCAATAGGGGTTTTTGTCGTTATGCATCAAAATGAGAGTGATGATGCAATAGCATGTCATTTTGGAACACGTGTAAGAAAAAACCACACAAGTAAAAGAAGTGCATTTCAAACAGTTGGGGCTAATCCAGCATTTGTTGTATACGAGGATAAAATTCTGAGAAATACAGAAACAGAGTTCTTTAATGGGAATAAATACAATCCAAAAATCAATTTGGACACAAGAGTTGCACTTGTAAAATATCATCCAGGATTTGATTCAGAAATCATTGAATCATTAATCAAATTACAATATAGAGCAATTATTTTTGAAGGTACTGGATTGGGACATGTAGGGAAAACAATGTATGATTCAATCAAAAAAGCACAGGAAAATGGAATATTTCTTGGAATGACATCTCAATGCATTGATGGACGAGTAAGCATGACAGTATACGAGAGTGGACGAGATTTGCTTGATATGGGAATTATCCCTCTAGAAAATTTGATTCCAGAAGTTGCGTTGGTTAAAGCTATGTGGGTTTTAGGAAATTCTGATTCTTACGATGAGATAAAAAATATGATGTTAGAGAACTACTCATCTGAGTTTTCTTGAGTGCTAAAATGTCTGAATTTGATATAAAAAACATTGGATTAAAAGTTGGATTAGAGATTCATCAGCAGTTAAACACACAAAAAAAGTTATTTTGTGACTGTACACCAATAGAAGAAGAAGAGTTTTCAAGAAGATTCTCAAGGAAATTGAGGGCTGCAAAGAGTGAATTAGGAAAAATTGATCCTGCTGCACTTTTTGAGAGTACTAAATCAAAGACGATCATGTATTATGCAAGTCCAAACAGCAGTTGCTTAGTAGAAGAAGATGAAGAACCACCACATGCATTAGATCCTGATGCAAAAAACATTGCACTTCTAATTAGTTCTGCATTAAAATCAAAAATTTTCTCAGAAGTACATGTGATGAGAAAGACAGTCATTGATGGTTCAAACACAACAGGATTCCAGAGAACAATGCTTGTAGCACAAGGTGGGAGCATTCAAGTTGGTGGGGAAAAAGTAGGGGTTCAATCTATTTGTCTTGAAGAAGATGCAGGAAAATTAATCAAAGATGAAGGGAATCATAGATTTTTTAGTCTGGATCGTCTTGGAGTTCCTTTAGTTGAGATCGCATTAGATCCCGTTGCAGGTGATCCAAAATTTGTAAAAGATATTGCGCTAACCTTAGGCAGATTACTTCGAGTGACAAAAAGAGTAATGCGTGGAATTGGAAGTATTAGACAAGATGTGAATATTTCAATTGATGGGGGAGGAGTTATCGAAGTAAAAGGAGTACAACAATTAGATCAATTAGAAAAAATTATCGAATTTGAAGCAAAACGACAACATGGATTGAAATTAATTTCTGAGAAAATTAGTCAAACAGGATTTACAGAGATTAGTGGAAATTATGATGTATTTGACATTACAGAATTAATGCAGGATTGTAATTCAAAAATTATTAGAAAATCGATGGAAAAACAAGAGAACATTTTTGCTGTAAGAATAAAAAAATTGAAAGGGATTATTGGATTTGAACCTTATTCGGATGTTAGATTAGGAAAAGAAATAGGTCAATTAGTAAGATTTTTTGGAATTGGTGGTATTTTTCATTCTGATGAATTGCCAAATTATGGGATTGAGAAAGAGGATATCAAGAGAGTTGCAGAGAAATTGGATATGGAAGATGATGATGCGTTTTTAATTATTGCAGGAGAAAAAATACCAGTTAGATTTGCAATCGAGTCAATTATCAATAGGATGAAACTTGCAAAAGATGGACCTCCTGCGGAAACTAGAGCTGCTACTCCAAATGGCGATACTGTTTTTCTTAGGCCAAGACCAGGTGCATCAAGGATGTATCCAGAAACAGACATTCCCACAATCAAAGTAACAAATGAAGAACTCAGAGAAGTAGAAGCTAACATACCAAAATCATGGGAAAAATCAATCAGAGAAGTAGAAGAGAAGTATCAGATTAACAATCAGCTTGCAGAACAAATATTTGATTCAAATTATTTTGAACTTTTTGAAAAAATCTGTTCAGAAAAGCAGAATACACCCAATTTTGTTGCATCAGTTCTTTGTTCCACCATAACTAATTTGGAAAGAAAGGGATTAGATTCTGATTTGTTGAATGATGAGCAGATAATGAATACATTTGAGATGTTAGAGAAAGAAAAGATAAACAAAGAATCGATTGAGATAATTTTTGAGCAGATAATGTCTAAAAAGGCAAATGATGTTGTACAGGCATTAGAAAATGCATCAATCACTCAATTAACTGAAGATGAATTAGATAGAGTGTTAGATGGAATTATTCAAAAAAATGCAGAAAAGATACAACAAGAACAAATGCGTGCATTAAGTGGTCTAATGGGCATAGCCATGAAAGAAGTTAGAGGAAAGGCATCTGGAAAGATAATTAATCAAAAACTAAAAGAGAAAATTCAGAATTTTTTAAATTAAAAAATACCAGTAGATGAAGAAAAGAAGATAAGTTAAGGGGATTAACTTCTTGTTTTTCTGCTACCAGTACCTCTACCTGTTGAACGTGTTCTGCCTTTGGTAGAAGCCCGTTTTGTTGTTGGAGTTGATGATAATTTTCTTCTTCCCGTACCACGACCAGTAGAAACGCTACGATTACCTGCTGCTTTCTTTTTGGCCTCCTGATATTCTTTGTAAGAGTCACCAGAGAATGTTGATTTCTTACTAGTGTCAGTCTTTCTACGAGTTGTACCTCTAC
>CAZEFL010000045.1:0-2964 GCA_964511485.1 uncultured Nitrosopumilaceae archaeon | reverse complement strand
TAGAGGATTGATGGATTCTAGTTTTGAATTTGGTCATAGTTGACCAATGGATGAGTTTCCTGTAGTTTAATTATTTTGATGTAAGAGTATCCATGTTCACTAGTATTATCTACAAAAGTAGGCTGTGACCCATTAGTTGTGGTATGTCTTAGAAATGGTTCACTTGGTTCTTCATTTAATACAACATAGCAGAAAAATGAGTCTCCATCCTCATTAAAATTTAAAAAGACTCCAAGAAACCATCTCCCATTAAATGGAAATGCAAACAGTGGGAATGGTGCTTCCTCAAAACCATAGCTAAGTTTAGCAAGACTTCCCACGTCTTCAAATTCAATAGGTTGGTATTTTGCAGTATTAGTATTAGATGATGGTCGAAGAGATTCAGGCAATGATTTAATTTTCACAATTGGAGAATAAAGTTTTGAATTATCGATAGTAGAATCCACCATTAAAGATTCTTCTTTACCAGATTTGAATCCATAAGAGAGATAATGCCCAAAATTTTCAATTGGAGAATAATAAATTACTGGGCTTTGTTTAAGCATGTCCATTTGCACAGAAAGGACTTTTTTCCCTTGATGTTCATGAAGGAATGAAACCCTAGGTGACCTTTCTAATGCACATACTAATCTAGTAAATTCCAAAGGTGAATTTACTTGAATATAACTTGGAAACTTGACCATGATCAATAGGATGAAATACTAAATTAAAGGTTAACCGAAAAATGATTATGCCCTAAGGTCTACAACATCATCTACAAGTGGACCAGTTCCAACAAGCGTAACAGGAACTTCAAGTTTCTCCTCAATATTTTTTATGAAAGCTTTAGCGTTGCTGCTTAATTCACTCATAGATTTTACGCCTGAACATTCAGGAAATCGAACATCTAGTTTTGTTATGGCTATTTGAGTTGCACTATTCAGCATGACCGCCCTTCGTGCTAGATTGAAGTCAAATTCTGCTGCACGTCTAAGTCTTCCAGTTACTGTGCCAAATTCTGCCCAACCTTTTTTTTCTGTTTCCTCAGCACGCAGTTCACCAGGCATAGGTCCAGTTCCAACACGTGTCAAATATGCTTTAAACACAACTAGAACTTCATTCACATTTTTTGGTCCTAACCCAATGTCTGCACATATACCTGATGCAGTTACATCCTTAGAAGTGACGAATGGATATGTACCATGCCATAATGAAAGATGAGTGCCTTGAGTTCCTTCAACTAGAACACTTTCTTTATTTTTTAATGCAGAATTAATTTCATCAGGCACATCCTTAATGTAAGAAGAAAGTGAGTCAATGTCTTTTGCCATTTTTAAAGTTCTCATTGCTCTTTCAGCATTTGCAGGACCAGTACCTGAACCAGTACTTCCAATCTTTTCCTTCAATCTACCTTTAGAATCCTGATCAAGATGGTTTTGTTCAATAATTCCACAATTATTATCCATAAACGCTCTTCCAGAAACACCGAATTCTTGTATTTCCTTTAAAAAGACTTGAGGATTAACAACCACACCTGGTCCAATCATTACTCTAGCATTTTTATTTAAAAATCCACTAGGTAACATTCTAACTTTGTAAGTAGTATTATCATCCTTGATAGTATGCCCAGCATTTGGTCCAGCCCCACCACGAACAACTATTGACGGATTGTCTTTTTTTGCCAAATATGAGATGATTTTTCCTTTCCCTTCGTCGCCAAAAAAACCACCTACCACAACAATTGAGGGCATACAAAAATGCTAGAGTTTTCATCTATTTAATTCAACTACAAGTTACGATTAATACATGCATCTTAATACTGATTATATTGAGTGAGCCAAATTATGCAGGAAATATTATTGTTATTCTAGCAAATCTACCGGATTTTCTGAGAAAGCCAATTTTAAAAAAAAGAATGTCTGAATTTTACTCAATGTCTGATATTGAAAAAATTGATGTTATAAAAAATGCCCTTGAAGCAGGGCCTACAATCCCATTTCCAAATTTTGCAAAACTTTTCAAAACTTGGCTCGAAATTTTAGCTGAAGGTGGAGAAGAAGAAAGAAGAATACTATTCTCTAGTTATATTATTGAAATATCCAAATTTCCTCAAAAATTGATTGCTTTCAATCTTGATGGGATTTTAGAAATTTACCTGTCTATTGAAGATGGAAAAAAAATGGTTTTGAATAATACGTTAAAGATGATAATTGAAAGTTTAGGAGAAGAAACCAAACGAAAATTGTTGATTTTAGTTCCAAATAGTGCAAAAAAAGAGTTAAAAATCTAGGCAGGTGGCTCTTCTGGATTTCTATTTTCTTCATTAGTATAGTCAACAATATCTCCCTCAGGAGTCAATACACCAACAAATATCTTCTCATGTTTTTTTAGAAGTTTTCTATGATCCTTCATAGACATATCTAACCGTAATTCATTGATTACCATAACACGGTTTTCTTTCCACTCATCCCAACATTTAGTACAACAAGGGTATGAAGACGGGATTGGTTCTAGTTCTTCACCATCTGCAATTTCATTCTTACACTTGGTGCAGATTTGACTCATACCTGAAAAAACTAAACACTCTTTTTATTTTTTTGTGTCAATACCAATAATAGGCAACAAAACAAACAAAAATTATGAAAATTAAATGCCCAAAATGCAAAAAGGAAGCTGAGCTTACTCCAGATTTTTCATTAGTTACTTGCAAAAAATGTGATTTTGAGATGAGCTATGGAGAATATGTTAGGTTTGTAGCTCATGCAGATTCAACATATTCAGACATTCTTGGAGACTACACAGGAAGCACAGAGGGTGAAAAAGCTGGTACACTAGATGAGTGGGACTAGCTTGTTGTTCAGTTAATCAAAAAGTAAGAAAACTTGTTCTCAAACCTTATTTAAAACAATTTATCAACAAGTGTAATTGGAATTTTTACTTGAAATTATTTTAAACTTTCTTGGACTTGTAATAGGACTTGTAATT
>CAZEFL010000044.1:0-3065 GCA_964511485.1 uncultured Nitrosopumilaceae archaeon | reverse complement strand
ACATACTCCAGAACCTGAACATACTCCAGAACCTGAACATACTCCAGAACCTGAACATACTCCAGAACCTGAACATACTCCAGAACCTGAAACAGATCCTCCAAAAAAACCATTTAGTTCTGAAGAGAAACCTACACGAAAATTAATTTTGGTTGGAGTAAAACCATTGGTCACATATGTTAATTCTACATTAACACAATTATCTACACTACCTACTGTAACAATAAAGGCAAGAGGTCAGCGTATTACTCAGGCTGTAGACGTATCACAATTTATCATGAAACGTATGCATTCTATTGGTTATAGAATATCAGATGTAAGAATTTCTTCAGATGCATTAGAATCTAGAGACGGTAAAACTCGTAATGTCTCTACAATTGAGATTGATATTTCTAAATAATTAGCTATAATTTTACTAGAAAATCTATTCCAAAATAGATCAAAATCACGCTTAATCCGATAATTATTATCTTAAAATTTTTCTTGGACAGATAATTTTTTGCTTTTGAAGAAAAGGCTGCAATTGTAAATAGCCATGCATAATCCATCCAAATATGAAATAAAAATAGAATTACAATTCCTATAATTCCAAAATTCTGAATTGACTCTGAAATTAACACTAGACCAATTGTAAGCCACCAAATAATAAAAAATGGATTTAATGCACTGAGAAGAATCCCTGCTACAAATGGTCCCTGCCCTGAACTTGTTTCTAAATTAAATTTCTGTTTTGTAACTGACCTAATTTGTAATATTGCAAATGCAAATAATCCTACTGCACCTAAGATTGTAATTGCAGTTCTTATTTCTGGAACACTTTCAATAGAAAAAAATCCTACACCTAATAATATTATCAAAGGAAATTCTACAATGGTATGGCCCATAGCCATCTTTATTCCGGAAATTTTTCCTTCACGTAATCCATACATCACATTTGCAGCAAATAATGGTCCTGGAGACATCACTCCTGATGCAGAAATTACAATAACTAATCCTAAAAAACCAAATAATTCCTGCATATTGAATTGAATGTAATGTAGATATTAACGGTAGATATGTTCGCCCAAATCTTTTGTATTTTGTGTTGCTTGTTGTAATTGTTCCTCAATAATTTTTGATTCATTCTCAAGTTTTGTTAAATTGCAAGATACTCCTGGAATTATCTTAGAAAATGTTTCACACAAATTGGTTGTAGCTTTAAAATCTGGAATTTCTTTATCTGAACTTACCAATAATACAATTACATCCTGACCTCTTGCTACCCCTTCATTCAATAATACTCCTGATATGCCTGGAATTGTTGCATGCTTCACCATCTTAATTCCACACTCAACAAGTTTTCCTCTAGCATTGCCTGTTGATGCAACTCCGAATACCTCTAATTCACTTGAACCCTTCACTGTGATGCTACTAACAATTGTTGAACATTTTTTTTCTTTTGCCCAATCCAACATCATTCTTGCAGCAGTTCTATGCATTGTTACATCTAGAGTTAGATATGACGAAAATATTCCAACCTTCAGATCTCTATTCACAAATACTCTTGTAGCATAATTTGGCATTCCATCTTTTATTATACTAATTGGTGGAAATTTGTCAGAATCAATAGTTGCACCTAATTCAAAATCTGATGTATTTATCAAAGATTCTGTAGCTATTGCACTTGTGATTCCTGTAGAAGGAAATCCATTAACAAGTACTCCTCCTTCCAAATCCACTGGTACGATCTCATTAATTGTTATATCGCCACTCATAGTATTACCAACACATCATATGTAAAATAATTTGTCCTTCTAGGAAAACTTTAAACTGTAAGTAATTCACAAACTGACGAATGCCTGAAAAAATCAAAGTTGCATTAGTTGGTTTAGGAAACTGTTTTTCTGGGCTTATCCAAGGAATTGAATATTATTCAAAAAACCCTTCTCAAAAGGTAACTGGGATAATTCATGAAAATTTACGTGATTATACCATTCATGATATTGATTTTGTTGCAGGATTTGATGTCGGTGCAAATAAAATTGGAAAACCAATCAATGAAGCCATTTATGAATCCCCAAATATGGTAGATTGGATTGACAAAAATGACATGCCTAAAGCAAATGGTAATGTCTATGAGAGCCCCGCATTAGATGGAGTTGGAATCTGGGTTGAAAACAAAGTAAAGCCAATTGAGAGCGGAAAATCCGAATCTGAATTACGTGAAGAAATTATCAAGATTTTAGAGGAAACTGGTACTGAGATAATTGTATCATACCTGCCTGTTGGTTCAGAAAAAGCCACACAATTCTGGGCTCAGATCTGTCTTGATACTAACATTGCATTTGTAAATTGTATGCCCGCATTCATTGCATCTGATAAAGAATGGGCACAGAAATTCACAGATAAGAATATTCCAATAATTGGTGATGACATCAAAGGACAAGTAGGTGCAACTATTGTTCATCGTACTCTGGCTAGATTATGTGATGAACGAGGAACAAAAATTGAAAAAACATATCAGATTAACGTAGGTGGAAACACTGATTTCCTTAATATGAAAGAACAAGAACGTTTAGTTAGTAAAAGAATTTCAAAAACGGAAAGTGTTCAAAGTCAACTCCGTAATAGACTTGATGATGATCAAATTTATGTAGGACCATCTGATTTTATTCCATTTCTAAGAAATACAAAATTAATGTTTATGAGAATTGAAGGAAGACAATGGGCTAATATTCCTTATAATATGGAAGTTAGACTTGAAGTAGATGATAAAGCAAATTCTGCTGGAATAGTAATTGATGCTATAAGACTTGCAAAAATAGCTCTAGATAATGGTGTTGGAGGGCCTATAATACCTGCATGTGCATATTTGATGAAACATCCTCCTAAACAATTCTCTGATAATGATGCAAGAAAAGAATTAGAGAAGTTTATTAAATAATTTATTTCTTTTTAGTCTTAGTTGCTGACTCTGGATCATCAACACCTTTTTCATTTAAGCAGTATACTACTTCCCTATCAGGGTGAGATGGACTATCCACCATTCTAGCAATTCGATTTTTACCTGCTTTTCTTACATATAT
>CAZEFL010000043.1:0-3364 GCA_964511485.1 uncultured Nitrosopumilaceae archaeon | reverse complement strand
TTTGCAAAATCTGTAAAACCTGATGATCAAGAGTCGCTAATTAAAATTGCAAAAACTAGTATGCAATCTAAATTGATTTCTGAAGACAGTGACCCTATGTCAAAATTAGTTGTGAACGCAATACTAAAAATTGCAGAAAAAAATGGTGATGCTTATTCTGTAGATCTTGATAATCTCAAAGTAGAAAAAAAATCTGGAGCTTCTATTCAAGATACTGCACTGATCAAAGGTATTGTTCTTGACAAGGAAATAGTACACAGTGGTATGCCTACTAAAATCCAGAAAGCTAAAATTGCACTTGTTAATGCCGCACTTGAAGTAGAAAAGACTGAGATGAGTGCTGAAATCAGAATTTCTGACCCAACTCAGATGCAGATGTTCCTAGAAGAAGAAAATAGGATGCTGAAAGAAATGGTGAATAAATTACACAATGCAGGTGCAAACGTGCTGATATGTCAAAAGGGGATTGATGATATTTCACAGCACTATCTTGCCAAGCATGGAATTTTGGCAGTACGAAGAGTAAAAGAAAGTGATATGACCAAGCTTGCAAAGGCAACAGGTGGAAGAATCACTACTAATATTGATGACATTACAGAAAAAGATTTGGGGTTTGCTGATTTAGTTCAACAGAAAAAGATTGAAACAGACAAGTGGGTCTTTATTGAGGGGTGCAAAAATCCTCACTCTGTAACGGTACTCATCAGAGGTGGTTCTCAAAGAGTAGTCGATGAAGTTGATCGTTCTATACATGACTCATTAATGGTTGTTAAAGATGTAATTGAAAAACCCTCCATTGTAACTGGTGGTGGTTCAGCTGAAGCATATTTAGCTGGACAGCTAAATGAATGGGCAGATAGTTTTGATGGAAGAGAATCACTTGCTATAAAACAATATGCTGAAGCACTGGAAGCAATTCCATTAACAATAGCAGAAAATGCTGGAATGGATCCAATTAATACCATCATTTCTTTGCGTGCAAAACAAAACAGTGGTAAAAAAGGATCTGGGATTAATGCAAGAGAAGGTAAGATTGGTGATATGTATTCCCTGAATATAGTAGAACCACTGGTTGTAAAAGAACAAATTATAAAATCAGCCACAGAAACAGCATGTATGATTCTCAGAATAGATGATGTAATAGCAATTTCTGGCGGTCCCTCTTCTGGAGGTCCACCAGGCATGCCACCAATGTGATAGTTCTGCTTCAAATTATCTAAAACTTCAAAACTTACTAGACATACTAACATTGTGCACAAAATTGGCATAGATCTGGGTGGAACTAAAACTGAAGGAATTTTACTAGATGAAAATTATAACATAATTGAACGTAAGCGCATCAAGACTAGCCAAAATGGTTACGAGTCAATTGTAAAATTGATTACATTTTTGATAAATGATTTAAAGGAAAAAACTAGTGAGAAAACTTCAATTGGGTTATGTACACCTGGTGTTACTGATCCAAATTCAGGATTGATCAAAAACAGTAATACTCAATGCCTTATAGGAATGCCATTAAAAAAAGACCTTGAGAATATTTTAGATCAAGAAATTTTAATGGAAAATGATGCAAATTGTTTTACCCTTGCAGAATCATTGTTGGGTTCTGCGAAGGGTTATGGCATGGTTTTTGGTGTCATCATGGGAACAGGTGTAGGAGGTGGGATTGTAATCAATGAAACTATACACAAAGGCAGGTCAAACATTGCCGGGGAGTGGGGGCATCACATACTCCATCATAATGGAAATAAATGCTATTGTGGAAAACAAGGATGTGTTGAGACGTATATTAGTGGTCCAGCATTAGAACGTCGCTGGCTTGAAATCAGCAGTACAAAAAAATCATTACAATCCATTATCCAAAACCCCTCATCTGCAGAATATGAACAATGGAAAAGTGAATTTCTTGAGAATTTTGGTATGGCTCTTGCAAACGTAATTGATATTTTAGATCCAGATGCTATTGTTTTAGGGGGAGGAGTTTCAAATGTTTCCTTTCTGTATGATGAAGGGAAAAAAGTAGTCTACGAAAAGGTGTTTAGCGATTTAGTTGATACACCAATATTAGAAAACAAACTGGGTGATTCTGCAGGTGTCTTTGGCGCATGCCTTTTGAATAGTTTGTAATTACTGTGGCTCTATTGTAGCTGGTGGTTTACTTGAAACCACATAAGATACCCATGTAACTTCATCAATTTCATTGGTAATTCGATTACTAATTTTTTCAATCAGTTCATTTGGGAGCCTAGTCCAATCTGCAGTCATTGCATCAATGGAATCTACGATTCTAATCATAACAACATTACCATATTTCCTTTCATCTCCAACAACACCCACAGCTTTGTCATCACCCACTGCAGCATATGCCTGCCAAACTTTGTCATACAACTCTGCATTTCGTAATTCTTCTTCGACTATGTTACTTGCAATTCTAGTAATGTCTAATTTCTTTTTTGTAACCTCACCTATTATCCTAACAGCAAGACCAGGTCCTGGAAACGGATGACGTGTAAGTAAATTTTCTGGGACATCAAGAATCCTTGCAATATTTCTCACTTCATCCTTGTACAATTCACGTAATGGTTCTAAAACTTTCAAGTGTAACCAATCTGGTAAACCACCAACATTGTGATGTGTTTTAATCACATCTGCAGGTCCTTTTGATACACCACTTTCGATTACATCAGGGTAAAGTGTACCTTGAGCAAGCCAAACAAAAGGACCATTGTCTTTTGCAAAATCTGTAAAAACTCTTACAAATTCTTCTCCTATAACTTTCCTTTTTTCTTCTGGATCAATAACTCCTTTTAATTTTGATAAAAATTGTTCTTTATCATCCATCTTTGTAAAATTAACTTTAAAATTATTAGCGAACATAGTCTCTATCTCATCTGCTTCATCTAATCTCAAAAGACCATTATCAACAAAAACGCATTTGAGTCTATCTCCAATTGCTTTTTGAATTAACAGTGCTGTAACAGTAGAGTCAATACCTCCACTAACACCGCATAAAACATTGCCCTCTAATTTAGAAATATTTTCAACAGTATTTTCAATAAATTTTTCCATAGTCCAATCTTGATTGGCTTGACAAACTTTAAGGACAAAATTTTTCAGAATACTTGTTCCATTTTCTGTATGCATAACTTCAGGATGAAATTGAATTCCGTATACAGTTCTCTGTTTATTTGCAATTGCTGCAGCATGTGCATTTTCTGTATGTCCAATTATTTCAAAATCTTTTGGTATATTCTTTGCTTCGTCTCCATGACTCATCCACGCTCTAATAGAATCACCAACTTCACTCAAAATATCTGATTTGTCATCAATTGAGAGTATAGCTGAACCATATTCTTTGTTTGCG
>CAZEFL010000042.1:0-3373 GCA_964511485.1 uncultured Nitrosopumilaceae archaeon | reverse complement strand
ATCTGGAGTTTATGGAAAAGTTGAGCAAGAATGAAAAATTTGCTAAACTTACTGGCGGCTAAAGTTTAGAAACTTCAGTTCCATCGCTTGTTGATGTAAATTTGTATCTAGTGCCTACTTGAGCACTTTCCCAAATCTCATCATCATGTGTTATGATAATAAATTGGAAATTTTGTTTTTTGTTCATCAAACGAGTAAGTTCTTGAATCACGTCAACAAAATAAGCACGGTGTGTTTTATCCAGATATGCAGTTGGTTCGTCAAGAACCATTATTTTTAATGGTGACTTGATCATCAAGTCAGACATTCCTAGTCGTACAGCTAGAGCTACACAAACCTGTTCACCTCCACTCAAGTTGGTAACAGGTCGTTGACCATTAGTTGTATGACATTGAATTTTAATTGAAGAACCTTCCTGGAATAATTCAAGATGTTTTATCTCTGTTTTTAATTCTTCCAAATACTGTGATGCGTTTCTGGAAATAGTTTCCACTGCAAAATTCCTAGCACCAGTTACTGTTTCACTTGTTTTTGAAAATATACTACTTTTGATTTTTTCAAGATTTTCCACATATTTGCTAGCAAGTTTCATCTCTTCTAAAATAGGCATATTTTTTTTGATGCTTGCCTCCGCGGAATTGATTTTTTCTGCAATTGTACCGATTTGCATGAGAATGTCTTGGTTTTCAGAGTTTACAGTTTGAAGTTCCTGCTCTACTTTGTTGTATTCTTCATGTTTGAAATCTTTAATTTCTTTTTGAAGTTTTTCAATATCTAGAAAAGTTTGGTCTAGATCAGGCACAAATTCAACAAGTTTTGGTGACAAATCTGATGATTCAATGATTTTTTCTAATTCATTATTTCTATTTTGATTTAATTTTAAATTATTTTTCCAGTCATTAAGCTGTTCATTATTTTTAATTGGGCTATTTTCTATTGTGTTTTCTGCGTATTCAATTTCTTTTATTTTACTAGTAATCTCATCGATTTGGACTTGTGTATTTGATAATTCGTTCCTCAGATTAATTTTTTCACTCTCTATTTTTTTTAACTCTTTATTGATATGTTCCATTTGATATTCTTCACCCACTGTGACACCTTTTGTATTGCATATAGGGCATTCACCATCAGAAAATTGAATTTTTCCTGCAATATCCTTATGATCTTCACATGTGTGTAGTTTTTGATCAATCACAGCAATTTTTTCTTCAATATTTTTTTTCATATGATTTTTAGAATTCCATATATCTTCAGTCTTTGATTTTTCCTGGATAACAACAAAAGACTCTTCACATCTTTGAATAATTTTAGAATTTTCTTGATTATCATTTGCTAGTGATGAAATTTCACGTTTGACAGTTTTCCAAACATTGTTTTCCTTATCCCTTAGATGAAGAATTTTTTCATGGTTTACTGATAGCTCTTCCTTTTGTTCCTGTAATTTTTTTATTTTTTCTTTAAACGATTCTGCAACTTCCTCAAGTTTTTCTTTTTCTGGTTTTGATTCTGAGATGATTTGATCAGCGTCGTTGATTTCTCGTTGAATTTTATCAACATCCTGATCTGTATTATCATATTTTTCTCTAAGGTCCTCACGAAATGCAGTTATACCATCACTAAGTCCATCTCCTGCGGCAGAATATTTTCCTGTACCTATAACTTTGTCAATCAGATCTCTTAGTTTCCTTCCATTTTTACTTTGAATAATTTGTGATAATTCTCCCTGTGGAACAATTGATGCAATTCCTAACGTTTCGTAGTCCATGCCAATTATTTTTTTAATTTCTTCCTCGGTTTTATCAGCAGTTATTGTAATTGGTGATGAATTCCCGTCAAGCAACTGATGAGAGCTAGTTTTTCCTCGAGTTTTTTTGATAGCATGGTATTTTTTTCCATTAACATCAAAATGTATCTGAGTAATAGCTTGGTTTTCACCATCACGAATGGTTTCTTCATTCTTTCCTCTTGTGGTTTCTCCAAAAAGTGCAAATGTCATTGCATCTATAACACTTGATTTGCCTGCACCATTATCACCAATGAAAACTGTTACCCCATTGTCAAAAGTCAATTCAGTATCTTTGTGAGAGAGAAAGTTACCTAATTTTACAGAAGTTATCATTTTTTGCATTCCTCTTTGAACTTTTCAAAATTTTCTATGATGATTTCTTTTACCTCACGCTTATTTTTTTCATTGAGTGATGGATATAGTGTGTCTAATGCTAGATTAGCCAATTCTTGACCAACATTTGTGACTGCTAGCCTCTTAAACTCCTCATCTATGTTTCCTGTATCCTCAAGTGATAGCGGGTATTGTTTCTCGTCATACTTTAGACGGATTGATTTGTCTAGTATATGCTCATCAAGTCTAGCAATCTCTTGGTGTATGCTCTTCCAATCGTGAACATCTGTTATTTTCAAACTTACAAGTGGTTTGCGTGATTCATCAATTTTTGAGATAACCTCATCAATCTTGGTATGAAGTTCATCAACGCTGGTTTCTATTTCAAATCTTGGTCTTATGTCAAGGTCAATCCACTTTGGAATTGCTTCAGCAGAAGAAATATCAACCTCAAAAAATCCTTTTTTTGTTTCCTTGATTGGTTCTGTTGAAGAAATTTCTATAGAACCTGGATAAGCTAGTGGTCCACCTAGGAACTCGTATTTTTTTGGACCAAATTTTTCATGGATGTCACCTATTGCGTAGTATGTAAAATTTTTTGGAAGATCATTAGCATTTAACTGACCTGCATATGCATGTGCTTCATTTAGCCCTTGGTGTAATACAATTATTTTGTGGCCATCATGTTCTTTTGCAACCAAATCAATTTTCTTGAATTCTTCTTGCAGTCTTTCGATATCATGTCCGTCATTATGATGATCAAATCCAGCAAGTAACACATTTTTGAAATAAACTGGCTTCCCATCACCTAGATGATGTGAAACTTTTGTCAGGCTTGAATATAACCAATGAATTGGATTTTGTCCACTTTGTTTTGGTTGATCATGATCACCTAAAACAAAGTATGATTCAATACCATTTTTCTTTAGACGATTAAGCTGTTGCATCATAAGTAGGATTGCATCATTTGGTGGTTGTGCTTTATCAAAAATGTCACCAGAAAAAATTACAAAATCCACCTTATCTTTGATTGAAATTTCTATTGCCTGCTTGAATGCATCGTAGGTATCATCCTCTCTTTCTTTCTTTGAGCGGTATTGCCCCAGATGTGTATCAGAAATGTGTGAAAACTTCATGTTAGAAGTCCTTTCTTGTAAGATCTTTCATGGATTTTGCACCAACTTCCTCAAACTTTTTTGCAACAGCCCATTCACCAACTGCATCTTGATCAGAACCAATCTTCTTTCCTTTCAT
>CAZEFL010000041.1:0-4595 GCA_964511485.1 uncultured Nitrosopumilaceae archaeon | reverse complement strand
ATCGTGGTAGTAGAAGTTGAAAGAACTGTCTAATGCTATAGCAATCGAAATGTTTGGTTTTTTAGATTTTTGTCGTTTAGTTTTTGGTATGCGTTCAACATTTTTACAAATTTTAATCAGTGTATCAAAATCAAGATAGTCAGAAATTTGTCGTGAAAGATATTTAATTTTTCTTTGTAGTTGTTTTTGTTCTACGACTGGAATTAATCCAAGATGCCTTGATTCTAGAGTATCATGAGTGGTTTTTGGAACTACACCTATTATTGGAATTTTTAGATTTTCCAATGCGTGTCGACATAGCATTTCATGCTTTTTACTCCCAATTTTATTTAGAATGATACCTGAAATCCTAGAGTTTCTATGAAATTTTGTAAATCCTAATGCAGTTGCAGCAATTGATCTTGATGTTTTACTCGCATCTAGAATCAAGATAACTGGTGATCTCAACAATGTGGCAGTATGATGTGTGCTTGCATGGTTTGTCTTTCCACCAAATCCATCATAATATCCCATAACACCTTCAATAATTGAAATATCAGAAGTAGAACTGTTAACAAAACTTCTTACAAGCTCATTCTTTCCCATTAACCAAACATCAAGGTTTTTTGTTTCGTTGTTAGAGATCGAGCTGAGATAGCTAGGATCTATATAATCTGGTCCCACTTTGAATGGTTGAACTGTGTAGCCTCTTTTTTTCAAGCCGTAAATAATCGCACATGTAATTGATGTCTTTCCAACACCACTTGTAGATCCAGAAATAACTAATCTCGGTATAGTCAATTTAATTACTTGTTCAGTTTTTTATTTAAATGGATTCAATTATGACTGAAGATGGATTTGTTATTGTCTATACGGGTGGAGGAAAGGGTAAAACCACTGCTGCGCTTGGTATGGTATTAAGGGCTGTTGGATATCAACACAAGGTCTGTATGATACAGTTTATCAAAGGTTCATGGCATTATGGGGAGATGGATTCGTCAAAAAGATTAACTCCTGAATTTGAACTAATACCAGCAGGTAAAGGATTTGTAGGAATTTTAGATGATACAAGTCCTAAAGAAGAACATGAAAGATATGCAAAAGAAGCTATAGAAACATGTAAAGAAAAAATCCTGTCAGAAAAGTATGATCTTATCATCTTAGATGAGATCAATTATGCGGTACATCTTGGTTTGATCAATATACAAAGTGTGGTTGAGTTAATAAAAAATAAACCAAAGAAACTAGATCTGGTTTTGACTGGAAATCATACTAAAAATGAAATCATTGAATTGGCAGATTTAGTAACTGAAATGAAGGAGATAAAACACCCATTCCAATCTGGAATTAAAGCAAAAGAAGGAATAGATTTCTGAACATCACCGTTAAATTAGCTAAAAAAATTCATTGAACCATGACTACAGAAATTCAAGAATTGCCTGAAGTAGGAGAGATTGTTATTGCAACAATTAAAAAAACTGGTGATCATGGTGCATATGTTTCCCTCGATGAATATGATAATATTCAAGGATTCTTACACATATCAGAAATTGCTCCTGGTTGGGTTAGAAAAGTTACAAAATATGTTAAAGAGGGAGACAAAAAAGTCCTACTAGTAAAAAAAATTCAAGAAAATAGATCTGAAATTGATCTTTCCTTAAAACAAATATCAAAAGAACAAAGAAAAAAGAAACTATTAGATGTTAAAAGATTTGAAAAAGAACAAGGCATCTTAAAAAATATTCAAGATAAAGTAAAACTTTCTTCAGAAGAGCTGGATGACCTTGAGGAAAAATTATTATCAAAATACAAATCAGTGTATGATGCTATGATTGAAATTGCAACAACAAATATCACTGTCATTGATGATTTAGAAATCTCGGAAAAGATTAAAAAAACGATTGATGAACTTAGTAAAAAAATCAAACTTCCAACAGTAGAAATCAGAGGAATTTTAGAGATGACAAATAATAAATCAGACGGTATAGAAATTATTCGCAAAATTTTGTTGGATGCAATAAAAGAAAGTCAAAATGAAAAAATTGAGATATTATATTTAGGTGCACCAAAATATAGATTGAGTATAATTGCTCAAGATTTTAAAACTGCAGAAAAAATTTTGAAACCTATTCTTGAAAAGATTGAAAAGAATACATCTAAACAGAATGGTACATTCAAATTTTCTAGGGAAGGTTCTAAGAAGACTGGTGAAGGATAATGCACTTTCAATTAAGAAAATGTAACAAATGTAAAAAATATTCTTTAAAAGAATCTTGTAATATATGTAAAGAAAAAACTGTAAGCGTTCATCCAGCAAAATTTTCTCCTGATGATAAATATATGAGATATAGAATCTTAAATAAAAAATAAGTAAAAAAGTTTCTAGTTCATAAAGTCATGGTTCACCTTGTAGATCAAAATTGTTTGTAATGCACCAGCATCAGTTTCAGAAAAACTAGGAGATGCATACACTAGCATGAATGGTCCATTAGGATCTTGGAATTTTATATCTTTTACATACATTGCTGTGAGACCATTACGATACGAAGTATATTGTTCCATGGTTGTTGTATCTAAATATGAGTATATCGAGAAAGGAATCAAATTGCCAAGTAGTGTGTTTTCCTGAAAATTCTCATTTGGTGTGAAAAAATCTGATTCCATGAATCTTGAAGTGCCTAATCCTGCAATTGCCATGAACCATTGTTTTTTTGATTCATCGCCACCACCATGTAGATCATAAAGTGGGATACTATCTGTTTCATATCGTGTTCCTGCGATGTGAATTAAAATATAATCTGCATCCAAACCTGAAGTGGGATTAATGTGATTTGGACTAATTGGTGCAGGATTTTTTGGAATCACCAGATAATGCTCTGAAATATCTGTATTAGCATTTGAATCCAAAATCACCCATGCATTATATACGGGTGTCAGAAAAGTCCTTGCAATTTTTTCTATTTGATCTGTGCTAATAGTAGAATTGTCAGCTAGTGTTGTTCTCTCACCCAATGTTTGAATCCAATAACCATAATCCCACCATGAAAAAAATACAGAATCTGAAGGTGTGTTTTCTTTTATCCAATTAGTTGCATCAAACCAATCATTTGTAGTCTGTTTATAAAATGTGGCACCATTAAAAATTACTGGGACTTGTTTGCCAAGAACTACCCAATTTGATTTTTCTGGAACCATCATGGGTGTGATCATTAAACCGATGATTACTGCACAAAAAATGAATTTTATCACAAGGTTTTGTTTTTCTAGTATGTGCTGGAGTAAAATTGTTAGACCGATAGATCCTAAAATAATTAGTGCAAAATTTCCAAATAATTCAAGTCGTACAAATGCTGAGGCGGTGTATATTCCTGCTAATCCACAAATTAATGCAAATGCTTTCATGTGATTTGGTATAGAAAATTTGGAATTACGTGATCTATTAGAAAACAATAACCAAGCACCAATCAATCCAAATATTATAAAAATTGAAGAAAACTCGAATGAGATTACAAGATTTGTTGTCATATGTTCTGAAATAGAAGAAACCAATGGATCTTCTGAAGTCAAAAATGGATTTAATGCATTCAGATACCTAAAAGAGGGTCCAAAACCCAATCCAGCATAAGCAAGTCCAACTCCTGAAACTATCAGTACTCCTAATGTAAAAATAGAATTTCTAATTCGCGTGGCTTCGTTACTGAATGCTTGAGTAATTAACAACAGAATCATAAAAATAGTGGATAAAATAACGAGTATGCCACCATAACCAGTGACAAAACCAATACCAGGTCTTTCAAAACATAATGCTGTAAATAATATTGAAATGGAGAATAATGGGATAGCCCAGAATAGGAATTTTCTGTCACTATTAAAAAATGGTAATGCAATAAAGAAAATTGCCAATGGTAATAAGAAGAATTGATTTCCACCCCAAGCTGCAAGACTTAATCCAAAAATTACTCCTCCAGAAATTAATTTAACAAATGAGGTTTTGCCTTTGTTCTTCTTTATGGCTGATAAAAATAGGTATATTGCAATAAAACTCAAAAATAATCCAAATGGTTCCGACTTGAACCAACCAATTGAACCTCTAAGTAAAATTGGTAGCGAGATAGCAAACATCAAGGATGCCAATAAACCCGCTGTTGTACCACCAATTACTCGTACTAATCCAAACACAACAATGCATGTTAGTGAACCAATAACTAGAGGAAACATTACAGTAAAATCATAAAGTGATGAGTTTCCACCAAATATGTTATACAAAGTTGCTGTACCAAGATGTAACATTACTTGCGAAGTGGCAGAAACATCTCTTCCAATGGGATGCCAAGATTTATCATCATGCCATTCTAGATATGCACCATATCCATTATCAACAATAAATTCTGTTGCACGGTAATTGAAAAAGGGATCAAATTCGTGCAATGCAAATCCATATTCTGCAGGTTGTGCACGCAATAATGCTGATGTAGATACTGCTATTGCTAGTATTCCTATAATGAGTAGGTGCTGTAGTCTAAAATCAAAGTCTCCAACAGAAAATAATTTTAGATTTGAGGTCATATTGGAAAATCATTCTGATGGTATTTGGGCTTTTGTATGAAATTATGGTG
>CAZEFL010000040.1:0-4871 GCA_964511485.1 uncultured Nitrosopumilaceae archaeon | reverse complement strand
ACTTGGCTTTTTGCCCATGATTACTTTAACAGCTTCAGCCACCTCAATTCCACCCATAATAGACAGAATTGATGGATGTACACCTTCAATAGAACAAGTTGGCATTGATTCCTCATCCAAATCTGGAAACATGCAGAAATAACATGCAGACTCTTTTGGAATTATAGTAAATGCTTGTCCAGTTACTCCAACTGCAGCACCAGTTACAAATGGAATTCCAAATTTTACACATGCTTTATTCAGCGCATATCTAGCATCAACTGAATCAAGGGCATCAATTACAACATCACAGCCTTCAACTACTTCAAGAGCAGTATACTCATTAACTGAAACAGCTAGTGCTTCAATTTTACAATCATGGTTTTTTGCAGATAATTTTTTTGCAGCAACTTCAACTTTAACTTGTCCAACATCAGATTCATCAAACATTGTTTGTCTATGTAAATTAGATAATTCAATCACATCTCTATCAACAATTCTTAAAGTTCCAGCACCCATTGCAGCCAGTCTACTAGTAATTGGGTTACCCAAACCGCCAACACCGACAACACAAATTTTTGCATTTTTTAATTTCAATTGACCATTATACCCAATTTCTTCAAGCATTACCTGTCGAGAAAATTTATCAAGTTCTTTTTTTGAAAGGTCCTCAGAACCTCCTGCCACTGCAGGCAAGATATACACATCATCGCCATCATGTAATTCAGTTTCCATTCCAGATGAAAACTTTGCATTTTTACCATTAATGTAGATGTTAATTAATGAACGAGGGGTACCATCTGCTTCCAAAACTCTTCTCTTAAAATCATCACCCATGAGTTCTGAAATTTTTGCAAAAGATTCTTGCAGGGAATCAGCAATTATTTCAGATTTTTTCTCCCCCCCGCCTTGATTAAGTACTGAAGGAATTGTGAATGTAATTTTGGCCATTATCCAACTACCGCCGCAATTTCAGATATTTCTGCTTTCATTGTTTCAGGTTTTTTAAGAATAGACATGATTGATTCAGTTGCTTTAAGGCCATTTCCAGTCACATAGCATACTACCTTGTCATTTTTGTCAATTTTACCTTGTTCTACCATTTTCTGTAGTACAGAAATAGATACACCGCCTGCAGGTTCTGTAAATATTCCCTCAGTTTTTGCCAATAAAACAATAGCATCTAAAATTTCTTGGTCATTACATTCTTCTGCAAATCCATTGTACTGAGCCAATCGCTTTAGAACATATCTACCATCTCCTGGATCACCTATTGCTAAACTTTTAGCAACAGTGTCAGGGGATTCAACTGGGATTACTTCTTTGGAATTTTTCTTAAATGCATCAACTACAGGAGCACATCCATGTGGTTGTGCTGCAATCATATGCATGTTAGATACATCATCAAGTAAATTGACCGTTTGTAATTCCTCAAATCCTTTACAAATTGCATTAAGCATTGCACCACTACCTACTGGGACAATTAATTGATCAGGTACTTGCCAGTCTAGTTGTTCTGCTACTTCATATCCCAGAGTCTTGGAACCTTCTACATAGTGTGAACGCATGTTAATATTTACAATACCAATTCCCTTAGAATCACCAATTTGTGCAGCTATTCTATTTGCATCATCATATGTACCATCAACTGCAATGTAGTTTGCACCATAAGAGAGAGCTTGTGCAATCTTTGGCATCTCAATGTTTGAAGGTGCAAAGACATGACATGCAAATCCACCTTTTGCTGCATGTGCAGCAGTAGCTGATGCCAAGTTGCCAGTAGAGGCACATCCAACTGCAGTTAATCCAAATTCTTTTGCTTTAGAAATTGCAACACCTGCAGGTCTGTCTTTAAATGAATAAGTTGGATTTACAGAATCATTTTTGATATACAAATTATTCAGACCCAATGCCTTACCAAGATTTTCAGCTTTGGTTAATGGAGTAAAACCAGCATCAATGGATACAATATTTTTTTTATCTTCAATTGGCAGTAATTCAAAATATCGCCAATAGGTATTTTCTCGATTTGCAAATGTATCTTTAGTTATAGTTGGAAAATCATACTTTACATCTAATGGGCCAAAACATTCATCGCAGATATACTTGAAAGTAGAAGGATATTCTTTTTTACATTCTCTGCACTGTAAACTGGTTCTAGCCAAGATCTATTATCATCTAAAAATGACTGATAAAAAATCCTAATACCAAGTTTAGTATTACTTAATTTCTTGACCACAAAAGTTTAATGAAAAAATCAAGTAATTAATGAAAAATAAATTCCAATCTAATCAAAAAAAGTAATTTTTTCATAGAATAATGGTATTTTTTGTAAAAAATATCAAGATTACTAATTTCTAAGAAAAAATTAAATGTTAAAAATTCAAATCATTGTTTCAAATCATGATGAAAACAAACTCTTTCACCAGTATGACATGCAGGACCAGATGGTTCAACTAGATAAATAACAGCATCAAAATCACAATCAACCAGAATCTGTTTGACTTTTTGAGTATTACCTGATTCCTCACCTTTCATCCAGAGTTTATTTCTAGAACGACTCCAAAACCAAGAGTTGCCAGTTTTTTTAGTCAATTCCAAAGATTCCTTATTGGAATATGCCAAAGTTAGAACATCTCTAGTTTCACTGTCTTGAACAATTACTGGAATTAATCCTCCACTCTTTTCAAAATCAATTTCTTCAACAGATTTTTCCATAAATCATACACCACATAGTTCTCTTATAACCTTACAGGAATTTGTTTATCTTTGAGAAATTGTTTTACTCCATTTACTCCAAGAGTCTGATAGTGGAAAATTGAAGCAGCAAGTGCAGCATCCACATTTGATTTCTCAAAGATTTCAACCATGTCCTCAGATTTTCCACAACCTCCTGAAGCAATTACAGGAATTGAAACAGAAGAGACAATACTTTTAGTCAACAAAATATCATAGCCATCTTTTGTTCCATCTTTGTCAATACTTGTAAGTAAAATTTCACCTGCTCCTAATTTTTCAGCTTTTTTTGCCCAAGAAATGGCATCAATACCTGTTTCTTTTTTTCCACCAAAAATAAAGATCTCAAACCAGAATTTTTTTTCACCATCCTCAAAGAGAGTTGCATCTTCTTTTGGTGAATAGTTTCTTTTTGCATCAATTGCAACTACTACACATTGTCTACCAAAAAGGTCTGCCAATTCAGAAATCACGGGAGGATTTTTGATTGCACCAGTATTAATTCCAACTTTGTCTGCACCATTAAGGAGAATATTTCGTGCATCATCTACAGATTTAACGCCGCCACCAACAGTAAATGGAATATTAATTACAGAAGCCACATTTCTTACCAATTCCTTGAGAGTTTTTCTTTGTTCATCTGATGCTGTGATATCTAAAAAGACCAACTCATCTGCGCCTTCGTTGCTGTACTTTTCTGCCAACTCGACAGGATCACCTGCATCTTTGATTGATTCAAAATGTAATCCCTTTACTACTCTACCATTTTTTACATCAAGACATGGAATGATTCGTTTAGTTAAAGTCATGATAAAGCAACACTCTCCGAAATGCTAATTTTTCCATCATAAAGTGCTTTACCCAAAATTACACCCCAAGCATGTTTTTCCTTTACAGGCACAATATCAGATATACTGGATATGCCACCACTGGATATCACATTAACACCATTTAGTTGACATGCAGATTCTAAAAATTCTAAATCAGGACCTTGTAAGGTTCCATCTTTATTTACATTAGTTAAGAGAAATTCAGAAAATCCTACAGCTAAAAATTCACGCATTGAGTCAATTAGAGATACATCAGTAGTGGTTTGCCATCCATGAGTTACAATATAGCCATCTTTATGATCAACGGAAATCACAATTTTTTCTTTACCCAAAGTAGAAAATATCTTTTGTAATAATTCAGGGTCCTTGAAAGCCAAAGTTCCAATAACAATTCTATCTGCAATTTGTGCCATCTCTAAAATTAAAGATTCAGACCGCAATCCGCCTGCAACCTCTACAGGAATAGACACTGCAGAAACAATTTTCTTAATTATTTCACGATTATCACCCAAAGATAAAGTGGCATCCAAATCTACAACATGTAGCATGTCAGCTCCATCTGCTTCCCATTTTTTTGCAATACCGATTGGATCATCACTGTAGATAGTTTTTTGTGCAGGATCTCCTTTGAATAAACGAACCACCTGACCATCCATTAAATCAATTGCAGGAATTACTTTCATCGCTTACACACATTTAGAAAATTATTAATCATTATCTTTCCTACGTCGCCTGATTTCTCAGGATGAAATTGTGTTCCATAGAAATTTCCCGATTCTACAACTGCAGGAACTGAAATACCATGAAATGATTGCGCAGTGATTACATCATCAATGTCAGGTTTGGCTCTATACGAATGTACAAAATACACCCAAGAACCATCATCCACACCTTCAAGAATAACTCCGGGTTTTTTGATTTCTAAATTATTCCATCCCATATGTGGCACCTTCATAGTATCAGGCAATACAATTACCTCACCGGGAATTACATCAAGACCAGACTCTGTTCCTTCTTGGCTTTTCTCAAAAAACATCTCCATTCCTAAACATATTCCTAATACAGGAGTACTTTCTGCAACAAAATCTACAAATGATGTTTTGGAATGTTTAGCAATACTTTTCATTGCAGGATCAAAGTTTCCAACTCCCGGAAGCAATAATCCAGAATAAACATTTTCCACATCAAATGAAGTAATAACATCAACTGTAGCTCCTGCATTTTCCAAGGAATTTTTCAAGCTGAAAATATTTCCAGCACCGTAATCAAAGATTGCAACTTTCATTACATTGAACCTTTAGTACTTGGAATTCCTTTTTGTTTAGA
>CAZEFL010000039.1:0-5012 GCA_964511485.1 uncultured Nitrosopumilaceae archaeon | reverse complement strand
TATCTCTGCCGCGTTGTAACTAGTTCCACTACCAGTAATGTACAAGTTTTCTGCTTGGTTTATACTATCAACAAATCTCTGAATTTGATCATTATCTTCCGCTCGTAATATCGTATCTGTTTGCTCTGAGATTTCCTTCAAAGTAAAGTGTGCATAATCTCCCTTGTAAGCATCAGCAAATTCTTTTGAAACCTTTGTAATTTGATATTTAACTGATGTACCATCAAAATCAAAAATATGCATTCCAGTATTATTTATAATTACAAAATCTTCATTATCAACATAAATTGCATCATCTGTCTTCTCTATGAAACCTAATACATCACTGGACAAATAATAACTGTCTTTTCCTACTCCAACAATTAACGGTTCATGAAAACGTGCAGCCGCAAGAGTACCATCTTCAAAAATTACAACAAAAGAATAATGCCCTTTTAGTTGAGAAGTTGTTTTGATAATAGATTGTTTTACATCAGAAGTTTCATCAAAATTTTGTTGAATTAAATTAACAATAACTTCAGTGTCAGTTTCACTCTGAAATTTATATCCATTTTTTTGTAAATTTGATTTTAGTTCTTCAAAATTTTCAATAATCCCGTTGTGGACAATTGCGATTTTTCCAGAATTGCTTAGATGTGGATGTGCATTTTTATCAGTTACTTTTCCATGTGTTGCCCAACGCGTATGACCTATTCCCATTGAACCATATAGTTGATCCAGTCCAAGTTTTGCATTTACTTCAGAAACCTTACCTACTCCCTTTTTGAGAGTAAATTTGTTGTTTGAACTTGTTAGAATTCCAACACTATCATAACCCCTGTATTCCATTCTTCCAAGTCCACGAACAAGTGTAGGAGCAGCATTACTATGCCCAAAATACCCTATTATCGAACACATGATTGGTAAATGATGTATGTCCTTACATACTTTTTCATCCAGATTAACTGTTCAGAATAAATTTATGTGATCCAAATCTTAAAAACCAAATAATTTATTTTTATTGTATGAATGGAAAAAAACTCGAAGAGAATTCAAATTCTAACATTCCAAAGCGCGGAAAATTATCGTGGATTGTGTTTTTGTTTACACTATTTGTGGTTTTAATTAGTCTAATCTCTTTTGTTTTCCCTGCATTCTTAATTTCTGAAATGGGGTCAGGAAACGAGATTGAAGGAACTGGTATTAAGGGTACATACAAAATTGATCCGTTCGAAGTAGGACATTGGGCAGCTCCACTTCTTGTTGTAAACGTAATTGTATTTACTATGTTTGCGCTATATCATTGGAACAAATTACCAGATAGTATTAAACATGGACTGGAATCTCTTTTCAGTTTTGAAATATCCAAAAAGTCTGCAGTTATAATTATTCTAATCATTATGACTGTATATGTAACATTTACTTCTATGGAACTTGCCCAAGATGAGACGTGGCCAGATTGGGATAGGGTTCAAGTAAGAATAGAAGGTGAAAAAGCGATCGGGCAATTTTCATGTGGTCTATTAATGACTGACCCAAATTGTACTGGTTGGCCATTTACTCATCCCACAGTTTCATCAGGTTTTGAGCCACATGTTAGATACTTTTTTTTAAAGACGTCAGATATGGTTTTTGACAACTACAAAGTTTTTCCATTTTTTGCTAGTGTTGGATTACTAATTCTGACATACCTTTTTACCACTCTTATTACTGGTAAGAGATTTGCAGGGATAATATCGTTAGTAGTAATGATTCAAAGTAATTTATTTTTATCATTTGATACATCGCAAACATATTCAAATTTTTGGACTTTGTTTTACGTCTTATCACTATATGCTGCGGTAAGATTCTGGATGGTTTCACCTGCAATCTATTTGTTATCAATATTCGCAAAGGTATTGACTGTAACATTTCTACCAATGTCTATATTTTTTGTTTTATCCTCTGATATATCAAGAAAGAAAAAGATATTTGTTGTATTAGTAAGTACGATCATAATAGCAGGTGGAGTAATGGTTTTTGCCACACAAAATTTAGCTGAGACAGAAGGTTTGGGGTGGGATTCTGACGAATTTTGGACTGGTATGTCATCTTTTGCAAATCAGATTAGGCATGATGGTCTTGTCATTCTTTTTGTCCTACCACTTGTTTTTGGGCTGTTCATGATATCTAAGAGATCTAGGTATGCAAATTCTATAATGCTAATGATTGCAGGTATGCTTGTGATTGTACCATTAATTTCTGGACTTACAGAAATTACAAATCAGCCATATAGATTCATACCTCTTGTTTTCTTCTTTGCTGTAGGCGTAGGAACATTACTCTCAAAAAGATAACTAAATCAATCTAGCGATTGTCCAAACTGCAGTTACCTCATCACCTGGGTAAGTTAGAAAACTATCAAATTGGAATCTAGCTGCTGAATAAGTTCGATCTTCTATGGTTACATTGTAGTATGCATTTGCAAACATAGTGCTGGAATCAAATTCTGTCATTGATTCTATAATAAACACTTGAAACTTTGTATTATTCAATTCAAAAATTGGTATTTCCATAGATGATGAGAAATGATCTAATGAATCATTTATTATTTTTTTGTCAACATCAAAAAGTTTGTTTGATTCCATGTAGGTAACAAGATTCCCATCTGAATTTCTCAAAGTAACTTGAACAAACATGAAAAAAATATCATCCTCTGGTTGTGGAATCTGTGCAAAAGCTTCAGATGAAAATACCGAGAAAACAATAATTGAAAAAATACACAAAACAAACAAAACTTTTTTCATTAAATAAATTAGAATTGGCTTTTATATTAATTCAACATATAGTTTTTCGTACTGATATAGAAAAAAAATTTTGTCTCGTCTAGATAGCATTAAATTTAGTTTTATAACTACCAAATTTACATGTCAGAAACAGATGAATTTGCTGAAGCATTATTAGGGCAAC
This sequence comes from uncultured Nitrosopumilaceae archaeon, assembly GCA_964511485.1. Taxonomy (GTDB): domain Archaea; phylum Thermoproteota; class Nitrososphaeria; order Nitrososphaerales; family Nitrosopumilaceae; genus Nitrosopumilus. Next base: position 2,084 of record CAZEFL010000039.1, on the reverse strand, counting down.
TTTCAGTTGAAATAGACGAAGAAAAAGAAATAGCTTCACTTTCAAAAAAGATCGAAGAGGATAATGGTTTTAATGTAGAATTTGATGATGTCGAGAAAATTGCACAAACTTTGTTTCCAGATTTGGTTAAAAAAGTAAATAACTATATGGGATTATCAGTTTCGCCTGATTTAACTATAGTATGTTTAAAGTTAGAAGAATTAAAGAGATTTAAAGGCAGGAAAGTTTTCACAACGAAAACTGCACGACAGTTTGTAGATGAATTATTTGATGCTGTATCAAAAAATGATCTAGCTACAATATCAGATAGTATAAAAAAAGATACTACAAAATTTTTGGTTTATTCTACTTATGTGAAATCATATATTTCAAAAATATCTACTACATACGGAGATTTTTTGGACAATACAATTTATCTTAATAAATTTGTCCTTGATAATTATCCAAAAATAATATTGTATAAGCAAAGACCCCCGTATGAACCAAAATTGAAATCTGTTGAATCTGGTTATATGGGAGCACTGAAAATGACAATTCTGGAAGAAATAGTTCACTCAGTCCAAAATAATCTTCAAAGATTAAACAGGGAAGCGGTTATTCATGTTAATCAAATTAATGAAGAATTAGCAAAAACTATCATGGAGTTGGATGAGAAGATTGTTTCACAACTATCTGAATATTTACAATTACAATTGGTGCCAGAAGAATTTGTTATTGCAAAGAGAGCAAATTTGTTTTTCATGCTAAATCCAGATAATTTTATCACAAATGTATTAGGGCCAAATATCATGACATACAACAAGGTAGATATCGACCCTAAAATTTCAGAATTTATTCCCTCATTACTGGAGATTTATCAAAGATGGTTAAAACCAATTCAAGATCAACATGCAGTGTTTACAACTATGGAAGGCATGGCAGAATTTGTAGTTCAAAAAATACTAAAAAATGATCCAGATTTTCAAAATTATCTATCTACATTCATTGGTACTGATTATTCTGCGTACAGTGTGAAAAAGAGTATTGGAAAAGAATTTACAGAAAAAATATTTGAAACATTTGGGAATGACACATTTATCAAACTTGAAACAAATCCACCTAACACACGAGAATTAAAAAATCCACAATTATATCTAAATAGAATCAAATAATACAAAATATAATGCCGATAGAAAAATTTGAACCGTTCGTTCTTGAATGGATCTCTTTTTCTAAAAACCCGAATCATAATTTAGTTGAAAAATCTCTAAAATTGGCACAAATTTTGGAATATCCAGAACTAGATATTTCAAAATATGTTAGGAAAATAGATGAAATTGGCAATTCTTTAAAATTAAAAACAAATAACAAAAAAAACCCAACATATCTAATCTCCATGCTTAACGAGTATTTTTTTGATGAATGTGGTTTTGATGGAGACAGTGATGACTATTATGATCCTGGAAATAATTTTTTAAATGTAGTCCTTGATAAAAAAACTGGAATCCCAATCACACTTTCTATTATATATTCTAAAATTGCCAGTTATGTTGGACTTGATTTAGGAATTGTTGGATTTCCAGGACATGTAATTGTTAAACTTGATGATAAAATAATTTTAGACCCATTTTATCAGGGAAGATTACTTTCACATGATGATTTAGAAGAAATTCTGTATAGAAACTTTGGAGACAATGTTGAATTAATTCCTGAATATTTGAATAAAGCAACCACAGAACAAATTTTAACTAGATTATTGAGAAATCTGAAAAACGCATACACGCAATCATATGCATATGATAAAGCTATGAGATGCACCAATATGATTTTGGGGATGCAGCCCGGATCTCCTGAAGAGATACGGGATAAGGGTATACTACAAGAACGGCTGTTGAATTATGATGAAGCATTACCTTTGTTAAATAAATATCTAGAATTGGAACCAGAAGCAGATGATGCCGATTTTATTTTAGAGTTAATTAAAAACGTAAGAGAAAAAATCTAATCAAATATAGAAGATACATCAGCACCCTTCTTTATCATTTTGATTTGTTGCCGAGCTAATTTATTTTTCAAAGCATTTTTTAGAATATCTAATTCATTTC
>CAZEFL010000038.1:0-5035 GCA_964511485.1 uncultured Nitrosopumilaceae archaeon | reverse complement strand
CTTCAGAGTCTATTGCCATTGGTGCTCCAACATGAACACATCCCTTAAACTGGAACCCATCATCGTTAATTTTTACTGGATTAGAAAAAGTCTTACCACCATCAGTTGATGATGCTACAACCATATCTCTAACTTGTGTATCACCAGAACCAAATACTTTTCTCCATGAAATGTAAACATTGCCTTCACCATCTGCTGCAGTTTGCACATTGCAACAAGGACATGCGTTAGCATCAATTAATTTAGTAGTTTCAAATGTCATACCACCATCTAATGATTGTGTGTATCTTACACCTCTATCACGAGAATTATCTTTTTCCATGTAACCAGTTGCATTCATCTTAGCTGGTCCATCTAACCATGCCATGTGAATACCACCGTATCCATCAACAGACATGTGTTGGAAATATTTACCAGAATGTAATTCTTCAGCTCCAATAACAGTAGAAGGCTCAAAGGTTTTTCCATCATCAAATGATTGTGTAAAAACTAATTGTCTATAATTTCCCATGAACATATTTGGTTCATGTCTTGAATTAGCCCATGTTACATAGACTTCACCATTGTCACCAAGTTGAATTGTTGGTGCCACACGACCATCTAAAGCAACATTGCCATCAAGTAAATTAACTTGAATAGGTGTTGAAAATGATTTTCCATTATCAGTAGATGTTTTTAAGAAAATGTTAGTTTGTTCGTCAACTGTATCTTGGTACAAAACATAGATTTTTCCATCATCACCAATTGTTACATTTGGTGCGGGTTGTGCTGCTTTCATACTTTGAGCAATTGTAGTAGGTTCAGAAAATACATTTGAAGTATGAATTTTTGGAATGTCTTCTTCGACTAGTAAAACTTCCGAAGTATCATTTACATCACTGTACAAAAATGCCGAGATACCAAGTCCCACAAAAATAGATGCAATTATCAAGAGCGATTTTTTATTCACAAGTTTTTTTTTAATGATTTTAATATTAAATAATCTAGTACAGCCATCGAATGAACCAGATTACATTATAAAAAAAAATAATTTGCAAGTTTTATGGTAGATCTTAGAATACAGTTTATTGTAATTTTTCTTGTATTGGTATCATTTGTTTCAATTAATCAAATAAGTTCTGCATATGCAGACACATTCGTTTCTAATGAGATACCACCTCCACCTACTAAAGATATGGACGTAAAAAGATCATTAAAGGTATTTTTTTGTGCAAATAATCCAATTAGTAAGGTTTACAATCTAGACACGGTCGGCCCAGGTGAAATTATGGATAAATGTAAAGAGCGATTGGATGGATATTCATGGACAAGTAGAATTTACGTACTAATTTGGGCACCTGGATGGAATGCGGATGAATTCAAACTTGACACTTTAGGTAATACTGATGAAAATCCAATCAGTGTAAATTCAAGAGATGGCAGATTTACTCTAATAGAGAGAAGCGATTGTAATGGATTTGTAGAAACAGGAGTCAATCATGGCTTGTTTTATGGTTCTATCAAATTATCTGGATTTAGAACCGATGTTAATGGAGATGGCAAGGCGGATGTTTATGGTGGCAATAAATGTGAATACAAATTTTCAACTATTGATGATGGTAATGGAAAAGTTGAAACAAAACAAGATGGGGCTGTTACTTTCAATTGGAGATATCATGAGGATCATGTGATGAGTAAAACTGCAACGTATTCTATGAATGAAGCCAAAATGAAATTTGATAATGAAGAATATGTTGTAGGTGACGAAGGAATTTTAACATTAACGGATGTTGATAATCTTCGTTGGCCGTTTGATACTAAAATTGGATATCCAATCCGAATCTATTCTACCACAGATTTAGGAGGAATTGAAGTGAAGGCGTACTATGCCAAAAATTTCACTGGAATTCCTCAAAGGAATGGAGAATATCCCGTAAAAGTTGTATTCATTGATGGTAAGAGCTCGATAAATGAAACAAGAGGGTCTGGCGCACCATTTGGTACACTAAAAGAACCTAATAGTATTATCCACCTACGAGTTAATCCAGGGGATACCATATATGCAGAATTTTATGATAGAACACTTCCAAGACCTGCTTCAATTGGAGATTTTAAGAAAATTGAAGCATTTGCTAGAATATCTGAAATCAATGATGACATAACTTCAGAAAAATCTGAAATTAAAAACACAAGTATTAATGAAATAATAGAACAACCAAAAAATATTGAACTGGAAACAGGACCTGAAAAAATTAAAAATGTTTCACAACAAATTTCAAGTGAAGATTATATTATTTCAACAAATGATCATGTAACTCCAGATAATGTTATTCCTACAAGCATTTCTACTCAATATCCTGTAGAACCAGAACCTCTTGAACCAGAACCTCTTGAACCAGAACCTCTTGAACCAGAACCTCTTGAACTCTACAAAATAGATCTTTTGGAATTTTTTAAAAGAGTTTTCTCCTGGTAAACGGACCGTTATTTAAAATAATTCTAAAGTTGATATTCGATGGTTGTACTATGTAACTTTAAATTAGAATTTATGATATTTTAGACATGTATAGTTATCAGAGATTTGTAAATAATAAGCCAAAACTTCTAACTGCAGTTATTTTAGTTGTGGTTGGTGCACTTGCAATACCAGTGTTAATGCCTCATGTATACCATGGTGCACATATCTATCACCTGCTTTTACACACTGCAGGAATTATTTTCTCAGTATTTTTGGCAATTCTTAGTGTTAATGCGTATTATAAAATGAGAACGAAGAAGATGATCATCACTACAATTGCGTTTATGATTTTTACAGGTGCAGAAATTGTTCAGTTGTTAAATGCAACAGAAACTCATGTTTACAACTTGCTAGAATCGCCATCAGAAATTGCACATTTGATGATGTTGGGAATGATCGGATTACTCGCATTAGCTATATTTAGGAGAGATTGAGGTCAAAAAATATGGAATCTAGAGAGAAATTAATAATTTCAGAGATTAAAAAAAATCCAGGAATTAGATTCAGAGAAGTAATGGAAAAGATAGACCTCTCAAACGGAGTTTTAAGTTACTATGTTAAAAAATTAGAAAATAACGGAATAATCAAGACTAAAAGAACAACACGTGTTTCAAGATTCTTCATTAAAGATATGACTGAAGAAGAGTCAAAAGTTGTTTCACGGTTAAGGCAGACCACACCAAAGGCAATTCTTGTAACATTATTAGAAAATGACAGACTGGAATTTCAAAAAATAGTTTCAAATGTAGGAAAAGCAAGTGCCACAGTTTCATTTTATCTAACAAAATTAGTAAATGATGAAATAGTTAGTTACAAAAAAGCTGATTTGAAGAAAAACTACTACATTGTTGAAAAACAAAGAATTGCAAATCTCATTACAGAATATCATCCAGATGTAATCGAATCTGCATCAGACAATCTTGCAGACATAATATCAGCACTTTAGATAAAAATCAACAAATAATGATGATCGTGTGACCGAGTGCTATATAGTTGCCATATAGAACATGTTGATCAGGGTTAACTTCCAAATTTAATTGGATTAATCATGGGACAATTCTTCTCTTGGGTAAAATCAAATGAGAAAGAGCTTTTAGTGATTTTAGAGGATTTAGCAAAAAAATCAGTCGAGGCATCTGAAGCAGTATACGAATTATTACAAGATCCAACCAACAAAGAGAAGATCAAACATGTTTCAGAAATTGAAACTGAGGCAGATGTGTTAACACGCGATATTTTCTCAGAATTAAACAAAACATTCATCACTCCGCTAGATAGAGAAGACATGCAAAGAGTTGCATCAAAAATTGATGATATTATTGATTTCATGGATGGAATTGCTGCAAGATTTGCAAGTTACAAAATCACTACCGCACCACCACATACATTAGAAATGGCAAAAGAGTTGGTCAATGCAACAAAAGAAGTGGAATACATGGTGTCAAAGTTAGGTAATGTGAAAAATCCAAAATCAATGATTGAGCATTGTAGGAATACAAGTACAATTGAACATACCATTGACGATCTGTACAGAGATGCAATCTCAGAACTCTTTGAAAGTAATGACGCAATACAAATAATCAAACTAAAAGATATCTACGAAACTATGGAAACTGCATCAGACAGATGTGTAGATGTAGCAGATGTGATAGAAGATATTGTTTTGAAATATACCTAGGCGGAAGACATGATAGAAATAGCGATTATAGGAATTGTTATCGCTTTGATATTTGATTTTGTTAACGGTTTTAATGATTCAGCAAACTCAGTAGCCACAGTAATTGGCACACGTGTTTTAAAACCAATTCATGCAGTGGCAGTATCAGCAGTTGCAAATTTTGTGGGGCCTTTCATTTTTGGAGTTGCGGTTGCAACAACAATTGCAAAAGGAATTGTTAGTCCTGATGATATTACTGTCTACATGATAATAGGAGGGTTGGCAGGTGCAATTGCATGGAGTTCGATATGCACATACTTTGGATTGCCAATTTCAAACAGCCATTCATTAATTGGAGGTATAATGGGGGCGGGAATTGCAGGATTAGGATTTGAGAAATTAGTATATGATGGATTAGCTAAGGTGTTTACTGGAATAATTGTTGCGCCAATAGGAGGGATGATGTTTGGCATTGCAGTAACTGGATTAATCATATTTTTGTTTGCAAGAAGAAAACCTGCTATAGTGAATCGAACATTTGGACGATTACAAATCATTTCATCAGCTTGGTTTGCCTTAACACATGGAGCAAATGATGGTCAAAAGACTATGGGGATAATTGTTTTAATTTTATTCTCAGCAGGCATGATCCCAGAACTTGAAATGCCATTATGGGTAATATTTGCAGCCGCCACTGCAATGGGATTAGGCACATTCTTTGGAGGATACAAGGTAATCAAGACATTGGGAGTTAGAATTACAAGATTAAAGCCATACCAGGGATTTGCTGCAGAGACTAGCGGAGGATTAATGCTTGCAGTCTTTGCAACATTAGGAATTCCTGCAAGTACAACTCATGCAATTACAGGAACAATCATGGG
>CAZEFL010000037.1:1455-5715 GCA_964511485.1 uncultured Nitrosopumilaceae archaeon | reverse complement strand
TAATTGGTTTGCACGCCAAGATATTAGCAGAGTTTAGGCTTTGCAAAATATCCCTGGAGAGATGACAATGTTGTCTCTTCAGGACATTACATTTTATCTGGAGCAACAATGCCAATCAAATCAAGTGCTCGCTCTATAGTCATTTTAAAAGAATTAACCAAACATAGTCTAGAATTCTCCAAATTTTCATCTCCAATTCCAAGAACTTTGTTAAGTTCATAAAATGAATTAAAAGCGACTGCAAGGTCATAGCAATATCGTGCAATTACTTTTGGAGATAAATTATTTGCAGAGTCTTTAACTGAAATTCCAAACAGTCCAATTGTTTTTACTAAATCTAATTCAGATTTTTCAGACAATAAAGAGAAATCAACATCAATGGATGAAGGACGTTCAGCTTTTTCTAAAATTCTTGATGCTCTGGCATGTGTGTATTGTATGTATGGTGCCGTATCCCCTTCCAAGCTCAATGACTTTGTTAAATCAAAAGTAATTATTTTGTCAAGATCATATTTTATCATTTCATAACGAAGAGTTCCAACTGCAACATTGTGTGCAATGTCTTGAATTTCTTGAGTACTCATTTCAGGATGTCTCTGAGTTGTTTCTTGAATTGTCTTTTCTTTAAGCAAGTCATAAACAGAATCGGCACTAACATAGAGTCCTTTTCTTCCAGACATCTGAGCTTGTTTTCCTTCAGTTTCAATACCAAGTGTCTTTGCAGTATCAGAACTTAGTGTAACTGATTCATACCCAAGATGAACATATGCATCAGGAACTGACTTGAATTTTGCCATCAGTTCAGTGATTATTTTTTGTAATCGAGACTGTCTAGAATCAATTACTGTAATCACTTTTTGTCCTGTAAAATTATTTTCAGTAGAATCAGAATCATTCAGAGTTGTCTGCCATAGTTTTTGATTATTTGGTTGCTCTACAGGATATTTTTCATAGTGGAATGGATCATCAAGTAAACCTAGCTTCCAGGCAGCATATGGAATATCTTTTGCAATGTATGTGGCAGTTCTGTTACTACGAACAATTACCTTGTCTTCTTCTTTGCCATCTCCACGAATTACCCAACATCCTTTGTTTTTTCCTTCATTTTCAAATTCTATCAATTTCATTTCTTTTAATTTCTCAAAGATTTTATCCCATAATCCAGAGCGAATAATTTGAGATTCAAAGTTCAGACAGTCATATGTTACAGAAAGGTTCCAACAAGTCTCCAGTTGATTTGCAAGAACTTTTCTAGTTACAGTGTCTGCAAATTTTGCAGTCTCAGATGTTCCATCTTCTAATTCTTTTAATACATTTTTACGAATATCTTCCAAAGAAGAGTCTTCTTCGTATTTCTGAGTTGTTTTAACATAGACATCATCTCCGCAATAATGATCAAACTTTTTTCCGTTTGGCGGTTCTTGACTGAATCCAAAGTGAGTAAATCCAACTAGAATGTCAGCTACTTGTAAACCAGAATCATCAATGTAGTTTAGTACATTTACTTTGTAATCGGCTTTTCTTAAAATTCTAGAAACAGTATCGCCAATTATTATATTTCTGATATGACCAATGTGCAGTGCTTTGTTTGGATTTACACTAGTATGCTCAACTACAATTGTCGATTGTTTTCCAATTTCTACAAAACCAAATGTATCTAAATTAGATTCAGATAAGATTAGCTGAGAAAGTTTTTCCCAATTTGCAAAAAAGTTAAGATATCCTGATGGATGTGCTTCAGATTTTGAAACCAAAGTATGAGGAGATTGTTCATAATGTTCAGAGATTAGTTGTGCAATGTCTTGAGGACTTTTTTTTAGTTGTTTTGCAAGAAGGAATGAAACATTTGAGCTGACATCTCCAAATCCAGGTTTTGCAGGTTCTACTGAAAAATCAATGTCTGAAATAGACATTTCAGATAAAACTTTGTTCAGATTGTTTCTAATTTCATCAATAATAGATTGAAAAGTCATATTATAATTCAGATAGTTTAGGTGCTAATTTATCTAATGCCTCCAAAACACCATCTCCTGCATGGGTATTAACAGTCATTGTAGCCTGAGATCTTACAGATTCAGATGCATTTCCAAGGGCAATACTTGTTTTTGCCACTTTGAATAGAGGAACATCAGTAGCACTATCCCCTATTGCAATCACATCATCAGTTAGAATAGATAATTTTTCCATAATTTTGCTAAATCCAAATCCCTTGTCAATTCCTGGAGAATTAATGTGAAATGCGTATTGACTGTCAGAAAGTTCAACGTTGATGTTGTTTTCTGCAAGTAGTTTTTCTGCCTGACTCAAATCAAATGTTCTCTCCAATACAACTTCAGTCATTCTTGGAAAGACAGGTTTCAATTTTACATTTTCTATATTTTCATAAATTAAATCAAATGCCTTTTTGCACTCATCTAAATTTCCAAGTAAGGTGTGCTCGTTTGTTTGAGTAGTAATACAACCGCCATTTTCTCCAACTGCAATTTGAGTAGTCCCTCCAAAAATTGCAAGCAAGAAAGCCTCAACAGAAGAACGACCAGTTACAAAAATAACATCATGCCCCATGTTTGTCAAACGTCTTAATGCCTCAAGTGCTTCAAGATGGATTCTGCCTCCACCGTTTTCAGTGATAGTTCCATCAATATCCACTGCAAATGTTCGCTTTCTCATAAAAATTATTTTTCGAACCGAATAATATTTGCTACGTATGAAAAGTAATACGATTTTATTTGAAAAGGATTAGTAAATAGTGAATAGTATTGGGTATTCCTGAAAAAATTAAAGCCATTCAAGATGAAATGGCAAAAACTCAGATCAATAAAGCAACAGAGCATCATCTCGGTTTACTAAAAGCAAAAATTGCAAAATTGAAAAGAGAACAAGAAGAAAATGTAATTAAAAAATCAGGAGCTAAACAAGATGGATTTGATGTAAGACGAAGTGGAGATGCAACAGTAGTTTTCATCGGATTGCCAAGTGTTGGAAAATCAACATTGCTAAATAAAATGACAGGTGCAAAATCAACTGTCGGAGCTTTTCAATTTACAACTCTAACAGTAGTGCCAGGAATGATGGAGTATAGAGGAGCCAAAATTCAAGTGTTAGATCTTCCAGGAATTATCAAAGGAGCATCAACAGGTAAAGGATTAGGGAAAAGAATCCTATCAGTAGCAAGAACTGCAGATTTAGTATTACTAATTCTAGATGTATTCCAACCATATCACGAAGATGTTTTAGTAAATGAATTAGGAAATATAGGAATCAGACTAAATCAATTGCCTCCCAACATTACAATTGAGAAAGCATCAATGGGGGGAATTGCAGTTGCACAACAAGTTAAACTTACAAAAATTACAGAAAAACATCTAAAAGCAATTTTACATCTTTATGGAATTGTTAGTGCTCGAGTAGTGATACGTGAAAATGTCACATCAGAACAATTGTCTGATCATATTGCAGGAAACATAAGTTATTCAAAAGCAATTACTGTTTTGAATAAAATTGATTTGGTGGACAAAAAATTTCTTACAGATTTAAAAACAAAAATAAAAACAGACGTAGTAGAAGTCTCTGCAAATGCTGATATCAACATAGAAGAGTTAAAAGAAAAAATTTATGAAAAATTAAAATTCATTAGAATTTACATGCGTCCAAAAGGTGGGGAAACAGATTTCAAAGAACCGTTAATCGCTAGAGAAGGAGATACTGTAGAAGATATTTGCAATAAACTTCATCGTAGATTAAGAAGGGAGTTCAGATATGGTTTGGTATGGGGTAAAAGCGTAAAGTTTGGAGGACAAAGAGTGGGATTGAATCATATTTTGTTAGATGAAGATGTATTAACAATTATCAAAAAACGTGGAACATAATTTTAAAAAAAATCACAAAATAGATCAGAAAATTAAACATAAATTAAAAATTTTTAGTGCAATAAAACAAATTAAAAATTAATTTTGTTTTAAAATTACATAATACACGCGTAAAAAAAAAATTAAATCACAATTAGAAAAATTGTAAGGTGTTTTGAAACAATAATGTTCATTCAAAATTAATTATTATGGTTTACACGATCAAAAAACAATTTTTTTAAAAAAAACTACTTGAGAAATAGTAATCAATTTGTGTAAATTTTTTTAGTTTAACCACTGAAAAACAATGAAAATGTCGACTCAATGATGGCTACTAAAAGAAAAGCAGCTCCAAAGAGAAAAGCAGCTCCAAAGAGAAAAGCAGCTCCAAAGAGAAAAGCAGCTCCAAAGA
>CAZEFL010000037.1:0-1355 GCA_964511485.1 uncultured Nitrosopumilaceae archaeon | reverse complement strand
GAAAAGCAGCAAAAAGACGATAAACTCGTCAAACTAACAATCGTCATTTAGACGACGAATTGTTTTCTATTTTTAGATTTTAAATCAGTGTTAACTATACACAAAATTCTGATGAACAAAAATTTAAAAAATAATTTACAATACAAATTATAATTAAAAATTATAAGTAAAAATAATATTTCAAATCAACATACATAAAAAATTTTAATTAAAAATACAACCACAATAAAAAATGATTTTAATTTTTAAAATATTTTTAGTAAAGATAACTCATAAGTTTAATTTGTTCTTCAGTTGAAATAATATTTTTTGTAGTTAAAATTTCTAAGAGTTCTTTGAAGATTGCTTTTTGTTCAGAAGACATCCCTCCTGATGGACCTTTTTCTCCGGGTGGACCAGGGGGACCTCGAGGGCCAGGGGGACCTATTGGACCTTGTTCTCCACCAGGACCTGGCTCTCCAATACTACCAATTGGGCCGGTGGGACCAAGTTCACCTTGTGGGCCTTGAATTCCTTGTGGTCCTTGTGGACCTTTGTCGCCAGATAGGCCAGTAGTTCCACGTTCACCTTGCAATCCTTGTGTACCTTGGGGACCTTTGTCACCAGGTGGACCAATTGAACCAGTTGGACCTTTTTCTCCAATAATTCCAAGAGGACCAGTTGGACCTTTTTCTCCTTGGGGACCTGGAACTCCAGTTAGACCTTTAGAACCAGCTGGACCTTGTGGGCCTTGGGGACCTTTATCACCAGGTGAACCAGTTGGACCTTTTTCTCCAGCTGAACCAGGAGCACCTTGAATTCCTTTTTCTCCTTGAACACCAGCCATGCCAGTTGGACCTTTTGAACCAGGGGTTCCAGATGAACCAGTTAATCCTTTATCTCCATGTAATCCTTGTTGACCCTTGTCACCTTTTTCTCCAGGTGAACCACGTAATCCAGATGTTCCTTTGTCACCAGGGGGACCTGTTGGACCTTTTTCTCCCTTATCTCCAGTTGGACCTTTTAATCCAGTTGATCCTTTGTCACCAGGGGGACCTGTTGGACCTTTGTCACCTTTGTCTCCAAGAGGTCCAGAAGCACCTTTGTCTCCCTTGTCTCCTTTATCTCCAGTAATTCCTTTGGATCCAGTTAATCCACGGTCTCCCGAAATTCCTTTGTCACCAGTTGCTCCTTTGTCACCAGTTGCTCCTTTGTCACCAGTTGCTCCTTTGTCACCAGTTATACCAGTAGCACCAGTTGCACCAACTCTCATCTTTGGAACACGTTTAGGTTTTGGGGATTCAGGGCTAGGTTTAGTTTCAGGTTTAGTTTCAGGTTTAGTTTCAGGTTTAGTTTCAGGTTTAGTTTCAGGTTTA
>CAZEFL010000036.1:0-6427 GCA_964511485.1 uncultured Nitrosopumilaceae archaeon | reverse complement strand
CAATAATTGCAATCTCTTCAAAATCAAGACTTAGCATTATTCCAAGATACTAAAAGCACAACCTTTTTTTCATTTTTTGTTTTTTTATTTTTAATAGTAAAAGAAATATACAAACGTGTACTTGATGCACTATGGATTCTAAAATAATTTATGGAATCATATCTTTACTAATCATTTCTACTGGAACAGTTTTTGCACAAGAATCTCTACCAATAATTTCTGTACAAATAGATGATGATACTTACTATGAAGGAGATTCAATTATAATTTCAGGAAAAATAAATACAACCTTAAGTGGTACACCAGTTACATTACAAATTTTCACAGGAAACGGAGACCTAGTAAATATTGCACAAATCGATATTGCACAAGATGATACTTTTTCACATTCAATATTAGCAAAAGGCCCATTGTGGCAAAAACAAGGAGAATATTCTGTTAAAGCATCATATGGAGAAAATGGTATTTCAGAATCTAAATTTAATTACATTCCAAATTCAGAATTGAATCCAACTAATTTCAAAGTAGATACAGGAAACGAAAAATTCGATGTAAAATATATCATCAAAGGAGGAACAGTAAAAAACATTACAACAAACTCGGATGATTTTACACTAAAAGTACAAATTAATTCTATAGATGATGGTGAAATTTTACTAGAATTACCAAGAGAATTCATTGGAGCTGAAAAACAAAACGGTAATGATGAGATATTTATCATTTTAATTGACGGCATAGAAGTTCCATATAATGAATCAATTACAACTTCTAAATCAAGAACAATTGGAATTGAATTTAATCAAAATGATTCAAACATTGAAATTATCGGCACATATATTATTCCAGAATTCGGCAGTATTGTAATGATGATTTTAATGGTAGGAATTTTATCAACAGTACTAGTTGCTAGAAGCAAATTCCAGTTAAGAATTTAATTTTCAAAAGTAAAAGAATATTTTTCTTTAAAGGGAGAAACTGATCGAAGTTCTCGAATAATTTTCTTTAGAATATCAACTGTTTGTGTAATTTCTTTTTCATCATTAAAAATTCCTACTGTCAATCGTAAAGAACCAGTAATTTGCTCAAGTGAAAACCCCATGGATTCTAAAACATGAGATGCCTTTTGTGTATTCACAGAACATGCAGAACCAGTAGATGCTGCAATTCCATTTTCATCAAGTTTTATTATTAGATCTTCTCCGTTTATTCCAAGAAATGTAAAATGAACATTATTTACTAATCTTGATTGTGGATGACCATTCAAAGTAACCTCAGGTATTTCATTATGAATTTTTTCAATCAAAGAAATTCGAAGTTTATTCATATGAGATATGTTTTCAACAAGTCTTTCCTTTGCAATTTCACATGCTTTTCCAAATCCTACAATATTTGCAACATTTTCAGTTCCAGAACGTAATCCATCTTCTTGACCACCACCTAAAATCACAGGATCAATATCTATCCCATTTTTGATGTATAATGCACCAACTCCTTTTGGGCCATAAAGTTTATGAGAAGAAATGGATAGCAAATCTACACCTAACTCTTTTACATCTATTGGGATTTTACCAATTGCTTGTACTGCATCAGTATGAAAAAGCACATTATGAGAATTACAGATTTTAGCAATTTCAGAGATGGGTTGAATTGTACCAACTTCATTATTTCCAAACATTATTGATACAATGCTAGTTTTTTCAGTAATTTTGTTTTCAATATTTACAGGATCAACCATACCAAAATTATCTACAGAAACATAATCTACATCAAATCCATTTTTAGATAATTTTTTACAAGGTTCTAAAATTGCATCATGTTCAATTGAGGATGTAATGATATGACTAGAAGGTTTTTTCATAGCAATTCCATTTAATGCAGTATTGTTTGATTCCGTACCACCAGAAGTAATCAAAATTTCAGAAGGGTCTGCATTTATCAAAAATGCAATTTGTTTTCTTGCTTTTTTAATTGCTTTACGTGATAGTCTACCATAACGATGAATTGATGAAGGATTTCCATATTGTTCTTTAAGATACGGAATCATTGAATTCAGTACATCATCATGAATTTTTGTAGATGCTGCATTGTCCAGATATATCAATCTGCAATCACATTAATTTTTCCTGGTTTATACCCTTCTTGGTCAACTTCAACAGTAGAGAACCCAATAAGACCTAATTTTTCAGTAAGTTGTTTTAAAATTACATCATCAAACACAGATATCATATCTTTGTCGACTTCAATTTTTGCAGAACCATTATTATCACGTACTCGAACTTGTTTTACATTTGTAAGCTGTTTGACAATTATTTCACCTAATTCAATTCTAGTTAACCTTTCAGCAGTAACTCTTTGTCCCCAAGGAATTCTTGATGCAAGACAAGAATTGGATGGTTTATCAAAAACAGATAATCCAACATATTTTGCTGTATCTCTAATTTCTGATTTAGAAAAATTTGTTTCAACAAGAGGGCTTTTGATTCCATTTTGTTTTAATGCCTCAATTCCAGGCCTATAATCACCTAAATCATCAAGATTAGTTCCATCTACAATTGTATGAACGTCATGGACTCTGGCTAATTCAATTAAATGATCTCCCAATTCCAATCTACAATGAAAACATCTGTTTGAATCATTTTTGGTAAATTCAGGATTTTCAAGTTCATTGTAATTCAATAAAATTTGTGTAATTCCTATCTCCAAGCAAATTTGTTTGGCAGTTTGTAATTCTTCTGCAGATAGTGTTTTGTAATCAGCAGTAACAGCAATTGCAGAATCTCCCAACTTTTGATATGCAGCAAATGCAACAAGTGCACTGTCAACACCACCAGACAAAGCAATCATTACTTTCTTTTTGCCATCAAACCAATTTACTAGCTCATCAAGTTTTTTCATCATAAATTCTCCAGTTTTTCAATTTCTTGTCTCAGTATTGAATTAGTTTCCTTTATTGATTTTCCAATAGAATCAGAAATTATTTGTAAATCATCAAATTCTATTTTAAAATCAGTTTTCCCTTTAAATGAAGATTTTTTGTAATGTACTGTAAAAGACTGGCCACCAATAATTAAAGAAGTATCATGGATTGAACGAGGAACAACAAATCTGTTTGATTCAGAAATTCGTATTCCTAATGTTCCAGTTTCAAGAACCAAAGTATCCACTATTTCATCCACATCAACATCATCACAAATTACAGATACAAGATTTGTGGGTCTTCCTTTCTTTGTGATTCCATGATAAATTGAAACATCTTTTGCACCTTTCTTCATAATTTTTTCAATCAAATTGCCTAAAATTTCTCCAGAAACATCATCAACATTTGTTTCAAGGATTTTTACAGAATCAATTTCAAAATTATGTTCAGAGCCTTTAACAATTTTTAAAACATTTGAAAAAGTTTCAAACTCTTTTTGTCCAGCACCATAACCAATGGAATCAATTTTTATCGAAGGATAAAACGATACAGCATTGTTTGTCAAAGAAGCTAAAATACAGGCACCAGTTGGAGTGGTAAGTTCAGTTTTCACATCATTTCCTTTAATTATTAAATTAGAATTTTTGAAAATCTCAAGAATTGCAGCAGCTGGATTTGACATAGTTCCATGAGAAAAAGTAATTGAACCACCACCTACAGAAATTGGTAGACATACTATTTTCTCATCAAAAAATTTCAAATCATCTAAAGCAATTGTAATTCCAACAATATCTATCAAAGTATCAATGCTTGATGCCTCATGAAAATGAATAGAATCCTCAGAAATTCCATGAATTTTAGATTCAGATGCAATCAAAGTAGAAATACAAGATTCTGCAAAAGATTTTCCTGTTTCTGAAATTTCAAGAAAATTAACAGAATCTAGAATTGCCTGTTTAATTTCTAAACCTTTTCGTTCACGAATATTTTCATCAAGTTCTAAAATCAATTGAGTTGATTGAACACCACGTTTTTGAATTTTTTGAAAATCAATTTTCTTTATAGTAGAATGTGATAGAAATTTTTCAGATTTTTTAACTCCAGAAATTATTTTATCTTTATTTGCACCCAGATCAACCAAAGAACAAAGAAGCATATCTCCCGAAATCCCTGCTATCTGAGGATCGATCACAACAACCATGATTAAAAATTATCAAAAATGCTTATAAATTCGCCTAAAAATTAATGAATTTCATTAGATTTAATTATTGAAAATTTACGTTTCAATTCATGATTACAATAATTGGTTCTGGAAAAGTAGGTGGAGATGCGGCTTTATTTTCAGCATTAAAACGACTAGATGATAAAATTTTACTATTAGATGTGGCTAAAGGACTTCCTCAAGGGGAGGCTATGGATATCAATCATATGTTATCTGAACAAGGAATTGATGTTGAAGTGACAGGTTCAAATGATTTTGCAGATATGAAAGGATCAAATGTCGTTGTAGTTGTTGCAGGTTCTGGAAGAAAACCAGGAATGACAAGAATGGATCTTTTAAAAATTAATGCAACAATTGTGAAAAGCGTTGTTGAAAATATCAAAAAATATGCAGATGACTCTATGATAATTCCAGTAACTAACCCACTTGATCCAATGGCATACATTACTCACAAAGTTTCAGGATTTGATAGAAGCAGAGTATTCGGCATGGGAGGAATGTTAGATTTATCACGATTCAGACAATTTATCCACGAAGCAACAGGACATTCTAGAGATTCTATTAGAGCTCTTGTAATAGGAGAACATGGTGAAAACATGTTACCGCTACCAAGATATTCTTCAGTTTCAGGCATTCCATTATCAACTATGCTTCCAAAAGAAAAGCTAGATGAGTTGGTTTTAAACACAAAACAAGTTGCAGCTAAAGTTATTGAACTAAAGGGAGCAACAGTTCATGCACCAGGAAATGCAATATCTGCAATTGTTGAGGCAGTTGTAAGAGACAGAAAACAAGTCATTCCAGTTGCAACATCTCTTGATGGAGAATATGGACATTCAGATGTTACAATTGGAGTTCCAGCAGTAATTGGGAAGAACGGCGTAGAAAAAATTATTGAACTGGACCTAAATAATGATGAAAAACAAGTCTTTGATAAAGGAGTTCAAAGTGTAAAAAATGCCATCTCAGGTATTGAGATCTAAGCATTTTTTTATCTAAACAAAGAAAAAATATCATTGGAAATTCATGATATTTTAGAATCATTGAAAGAAGGAAAGATTTCAACAAATCAAGCAAAAAAGCTTTTGTCATTATATTCAATTGAAGAAATAGAAGGAATAGCTAAAATCGATATCAATAGAAGAAAGAGGAAAGGAATTCCAGAGATTGTATTTGCAGAAACTAAAGAACTTGATGAAATTAAAAAAATTGCTAAAAAAACATTAGAGAAATCAAATTCAGTAATTATTTCAAGAATAAAAAAAGAAGATTATTCAAAAATAATATCATTTGCAAAAAGACTAAAAGTAAAAATTAAAACTGGAAAAAATTCATCATCAATATTATTATTTAAAAAACCAATAAAATTTCAGGGAGGGAAAGTTGGAATCATTACAGCTGGAACATCAGATATCGGAGTTGCAGAAGAATCAAGATTAATGTGCGAAGCAATGAATTGTAAATGTATAACAAGTTATGATGTAGGAGTTGCAGGAATTCAAAGAATATTTCCAGTTTTAAAAAAAATGATTTCAGAAGATGTTGATTGCATCATTGTTGCTGCCGGTATGGAAGGTGCCTTGGCCACTCTCGTTTCAACCATGATAGATATTCCAATAATTGGAATTCCAATATCAGTAGGGTATGGATATGGAGGAAAAGGGATCACAGCACTTGCATCAATGCTTCAAAGCTGCTCATTAGGATTATCAGTGGTTAACATAGACAATGGTATAGCTGCAGGAGGAATAGCTGCAAACATTGCAAACAGAACAATTAGAAAAAATAAAAAATAAATTCAAATGCAATTTCTAAAAAAATAGTGCTACAATTCTCGTAAATGATATATAACATACTTTAACGAGGCTTTGTAGTTGGCTGGTAAACGAATTGTACTAACTGCTGATCGTAGTTTAATGACAAATTACAGAGGAAATTTTCTGTATGGATTTATTGCATGTGGACCATATGAGGTATTACCTGAATGGGTTTTTGATAAAGTATTTTGTCCATCAGTTGAAACAGACCCAATTACTGGTGAAGTAAAAGTTGCTCAAGTAGGATTACGTAGAGTAGAAAGTTCACTACTTCAAGGAGGATATAAAAAAGATGAGATATTCATGGCACATCCTGAAATGCTAGAAAAATCAATTGGACCAGACACCAAGGTTGTGGGGATTAATGTAATGGATCCATTAGGAATGGCTCCAGTAACTACAACAATGTCACCAGAGAAATTATCATACGTTGCAATGAAATTCAAAAAAATGTGTGCAAGTATAATTCAA
>CAZEFL010000035.1:0-6600 GCA_964511485.1 uncultured Nitrosopumilaceae archaeon | reverse complement strand
TTAATAAAATTTTATGAAATTTTCCCAGGACCTATACATCCAAAATGGTTTCCAATTTTATATAAAACAAAAAAATTTTTTGATGCCAAAGAAATAGCATCAATTGGATTCATTCCAAGTTTAATTGATTCTCTAACACAATGATCAATGTGACCAATGTTTGATATATCAAATGGATCTAATCCATCCGAACAAAACATTAATCGATTTTTGTATGTTCCATGAGATAATACCAATGGGATGATTTCTTTCAAGTCTCTACGAATTGAACCTTCTCTAACCATTATCCACATTCCAAGACGTAATCTTTCTAACACCTGATCAAAATTTATCGGTTCATGACAAGAGAAAATGCCAGAAGCGATGTAAGAATTTAATTTTTTACCACTTGCGCCAGCTGTATGCCCATTAATTATACAATGATTCTCATGCATTTGCTTTAGTGATTTGATGGTTTTAGGATCTCTTTTGGTGACTTTTGTCCAAGAAAATACTTCTCCTAATCCAACAACAGACTGCAAGCCAATTGCTTGTTTTTCTTCTTCAATACTGAGAGTTTTTCCATGACTAAATTTTCGGTCAACAGGCAAACCACCAGGTATAGTATGAAAAAATCTCATTGGTAAATTTTGTGTTTGCCGTAGAAATTCCTTAAACCCACGATAACCACATACACTAACAATATCAATGGAATCTGGAAAAAGAGAGGTTACCCCACAAAGTAATGATTTTTTTACAAATTCTGCGGGAGTTAAAAAATGATCAATGTGAATATGAGGATCAACAAAACTTGGACAAACATGCTTATTTTTTACATCGAGAATTTTGGTTTTTGGGCCAAGTGTATGAGATGCATCTTCGCCAACAAATACAATTCTATCATTTTTAATTGATATTTGGATTTTTTCTTGAATTTCATTTGTATATACATTGATTAGAGAGCAGTTTTTTAAAATCAGATCTGCAAAATCATCTCCAATAGCTACGGAATTAATTTCAGATAATATTGAAGAGAATTTAGAATGCACATCTCAAGATAGCCTCAGATATTATTATACATTGAAGCGATGTTTAAATTACGGTCAGCGAGGCACAATACTATGAATTTGCCAAAAGAGACTAGATCATATTGCCCAAAATGCAAGAGTCATCAAAAAATGAAAGTTTCAATTTACAAAGCTGGAAAAAGAAGAGGTTCAGCAGCAGGGGAGAGAAGACATGCCCTAAGGAAAAAAGGGTATGGGGGACAAAAATTCCCAAAACTCGCAAAACCTGCTAAAACTACTAAAAAAGTTACATTAATTGAAACATGCACTACATGTAAAAAGAAAATGATGAATAAAGGAATCAGAATAAGAAAATTTGAGTTGATAGCGGTATGAAAAAAGATCACGTTTTGGTTCCTGAACCAAATAGCAAATTTAACAAAGTAATATGTCATGAATGTGAAGAAGAGCAAATAGTATATTCTCATAGTTCTACACAAGTAATTTGTAATTCCTGTGGAAACGTTTTATCAAAAGCTACAGGTTCATTTGCTCAGATAAATGGAAAAATTTTAGAAACTACTGAGTAATTCAAAATCAGTTTTTGTGTTTACATTCAAACATACACGTTTATCATTGATAATTAAATAATCTTCTTTTACAGATTCTAAATTTTTGATTTTACTTGCATTAACAATAGATATGCCTGTGTGTACATAATGTTCATCATTAAGTGAAATAATACATTCAGGCGTTAGACCCAAAGATGATTGAAAAGATTTTGTAGTAACAACACTAATCCATGTTTTATCAGAATTTACAGCGTCTACTACTTGTCGTACTATACTTTTATCTAAAAGAGGTAAATCACCAGAAGTAACAAACACATAACCATCCAATCCTTTTAGAATATGATTTAGATCTGTAACAAAATTTTCTCCTATAGTTTCAAATACAGTGACATTGTTTTCAGCTATAATCTTTTGAGTTTGTGGAGAATTAGGACTAGTTGCAGCAATGATCTTTTCAAAACAATTTGAGTCTTTTAATGCATCAATGACATGCAAGATGAGTGGTTTTTTGTATTCAAGTAATAATTTTTCTTCATTACTTTGCATCCTGGTTCCTTTTCCACCAGCCATGATAAGACCAATCATAGTGAAACAAAGATTAGTAATGATGAGAGTCTTGTTATTTCATTACTTGCGCCCATTACATCACCAGTAATTCCGCCAAAACTCCTAGTAGATAATCCAACCAAAAGCATTGTAACAACAATTCCAGTTGCAAAAACTATGAATCCACTCATTTCACCGATGATTATGAATGGAATAATTGTAATAATTCCAGCTATCAATAGACGTTTCTTGTCTTTCATAGAGTCCATGAAAGGAGAGTTTGAACCTACAGAGGCAGAATTTCCTAATCCAGCCATCAAAACCATTGAAAATTTTGCCATGATTTCACTGAGCAGTATTATCTTGAATAATTCCATTCCACTGCTAAGTGATAATGCAATGATTACACCAATTGCATACATAACTATTGAAAATATTCCAGCAGAGCCAACAGATAGATCCTTCATAGCTTTGCGCTTTTTTTCTTTTGAACCTTTAGTCATTAGACCATCTGCAAAATCAGCAAGACCGTCAGTATGATGTATTCCAGTGATTACTGCTAAAGATGCAACCACAACTAAAGAAACAACTAATGGTTCTAGATAGAGAGACAGTCCATAACCTAGAGAACCGATAATAAGTCCAATTACAATTCCGACAATTGGAAAGAGGTACATGTGTTTGGCAATAGAATCAAGATCGGAATTAGATGTAGGAATAATTGTCAGAAATGAAAAAACAGACCCAATTTGTTTAAGCAATCAAAATCGACTCCATTAATGAAATAAACAAGATTATTGGAATAGATACAATTCCAAAGAAAAGTAATGATGTTACTTTCATCAAAGTAATTGCATCTGTTACTTTTTTTGAAGTAATCTCTTGATTACCAGCTCCTAATGAATAATGTTCAATTTTTTCAAATGTTGTACCTAATGCACCAGCTAAAGCAGCCATTGGATAACCTGCATTTGGACTATCAGTTTTTTTACCATCACGCTTAAAAATTTCATAACAGTTTTTCCAATCATGACCTAATAGCATTGCACCTAATACCATGGTTAATCCAGTCAACCGTGAAGGAATGTAATTTAGGATATTATCACAATTTGCCCCAAACCAACCCAGATTTTTGAACATTTCAGTTTTGTAGCCAATCATTGAATCAATTGTGTTGATTACACGATAAACAAATGCACCTGGGAGACCAAATAATGCAAAATAAAACAGCGGGCCGGTAATACCATCAACTGTATTTTCACTGATACTTTCTAGAACTCCAGATAGAATATGATTTTTATCTAAATTTTTTGTTTTACGTTTTGTAATCATAGCCAGATTTGTTCTTGCTTTATCAATATCGTCATTTTCTAATGCATTAGTAACTGCTAACGCATGTTTTTCCATACCTCTAATTGCAATTGTAGTCTTTAACAAAATGGCACTAACTAGAATTATTACTATTATACTAACAAATTCATTTACAATTATTGAATCAAATTTTAGATTTAGTATTAACAGTAAGGTAGCAATTACTGTAGTTGGGATTAATACAACAAGTATGCCACCAAATTTCTCCAAGTGTGGGTTTTCGTTTTTAAATAACGGTACTAAATTGCTAATAAATTCACCAATCCATGCAGTTGGATGATATTTATTTCTTGGATCACCAAAAACAAGATCTAGGAATATTGCGAGTCCAATTATAATTATTGATTCCAAGATCATTTCAAAAGTTTCTCCACTTTAGGAATATTAAGACTTGACTTAACAACTTTGGCAATTTTGTTTATTTCAATGTCTATTTTTTTTAAATTTGAAGTATTCCAATTCAGATTTTTAGGTGAATTCCCAATAGAATCCTCATCAGGTATTTTAAATTCAGTCATTGGAATTGTACCAAATACCGGTATGCCTGTTTTTTGTTTTAATTTTCTGTAACCTGGCTTTAAAATTTCAATGTCTCCTCGAAATTTGTTTATAATAAATCCTTTAACAAGTTCAACATATTTTTTTTCAATTAATTCCATAGTTCCTACAATACTTGCAAAAGCACCACCTTTTTCAATATCAGTAATTAGTAAAACAGGTGATTTTGTTTTATTAGCAATTTTCATATTTGTAATATCATATTTTTGTAAATTAATTTCAGCAGGAGAACCAGCACCTTCAAGGAATATGATTTCATGTGATTCTGAAAGTTTGCTAAAAGAATTCACAGATTCTTTAAGACCAATTTTTAGAACAAAATTCTCATAATAATCAGTTGCATGCATTTTTTTGAAGAATTTCCCATTTACAAATACAGAACTACGATAATTTCCTAATGGTTTTAATAAAATTGGATTCTGAAGTGGAGTTATGTTGGTTCGGGCAGCTACAGCTTGTATAGCTTGCGCTCTAGAGATTTCAAAGTTTTTTCCAACATATGAAAAATTTGACATATTTTGTGATTTGAATGGAGAAACTTTGTAACCCAGATCAGAGAAAATTCTACAAAGAGCTGTAACAAGTATTGTTTTTCCAGCTCCAGAAGAGGTTCCTTGTATCATTAATGATTTGACCATTTTATTTCTCCAAATGCTTTGACTAGTATTTGATTTTCTTTTCTATTTTTTATAGCTATTCGAATATAATTTTCGTCAAGACCACAAAAAGTGCTACAATCTCTAACAAGAATATTTTTTTTAAGTAATTTTTTTTGCAGAATTTTTGAATTTATTTTTGTCTTAATGAGAATAAAGTTAGTAGATGAGTTGAAACAAGATATCCATTCTAATTTTGATAGAGAATTCATTAAAAATGAATTTTCTTTTTTTATATTTTCTCTGGATTTTTCTAGAAAATCTGAATAACATAGTGCTGCACTTGCCGCAGTTTGTGCAACGTAATTTACATTCCAAGGAATTTTAATTCTTTGAAGAATCTCAATTATTTTTTTGCTTCCAAGACCATAACCAATACGTAATCCAGCTAATCCAAATGATTTTGTGAAGGAACGTAGAATGAATAAGTTCTCATGAGATTTGATGGTTTTTACAAGTGAGGGATAAGAATTTGGCACAAGTTCAATGAATGTTTCATCAACAAATACCATTGTAGATTTTTTTTCAGCAATTTTTATAATTTGTTCCATGTTCTTTTTTGAGAGAATTTCTCCTGTAGGATTATTTGGATTGCAGAAAAAGACAATCCCTTTTGTTGGTATTTTTGCTAGAAATTTTTTAAGATCTTCATTGAAATTCAAAGATTTGAAATGGATTATTTTTCCACCAAAAAATTTCACTGCTTTTTCATATTCAGAAAAGGTTGGACACGGAATCAAAACTTTGGATTTTTTATTTACAAACGTACTACAAAAATTATAGATTATTTCAGTAGCACCATTACCAACCAAAATTTGTGATTTATTGATTCCCGTAAACCATTTTAAATTTGAGCGCAATTTTGTTGATTCAGAATCTGGGTAAACATCAATGTGATTTAGTTGTTTTTTTAGATATTTTTTTACACCTGGATGACATCCTAGAGGATTGACATTTGAGCTAAAATCAATTATTTTCTCATTTGGATTCTTAATTGAAAATATGCCTCCATGAGAAGCTGGAATGTGTGAAATTGCATTGATATTTGGGCGTATTTTCATAGTTTGAAATAAACTAATTCAGTATAGTATTCTTTTGGTTATTTTTCTAAAGGAATATTAACTGAAAATTGCCAAATTGGATCTATGAAAAAAAGAGTTGCCATAATAGGGGTTACAGGTTCTGTGGGTCAAGAATTTGTACAATCATTAAATAATCATCCATGGTTTGAAGTAACTCAAATTGCAGCATCTGAACGTTCGGCTGGAAAAATGTATCTTGATGCAATCAGAGATTCTAGTGGAATTATTGCATGGGATGTAGGTGGAGAGATTCCAGAATATATCAAAAGTATGAGAGTTTTAAAGATAGATGAGGTCAACGTCCAAGAATTAGATTTAATCTTCTCAGCAGTAGAATCAGAAGCTGCTAGAGATATAGAAACTAAATTTGCAAAGGATTTGCCAGTGGTTTCAACATCATCAGCTTATAGATATGAAGAAGATGTGCCAATTCTAATTCCTGGAGTAAATGATGAACAATCCGAATTATTAGAGATTCAAAAGAAGAATCGAGATTGGAAAGGATGGGTTGCTCCCCTTCCAAACTGTACCACTACAGGATTAGCAATCACACTAAAGCCATTACTAGAAAAATACGGTGCAAAAAAAGTGATGATGACTTCAATGCAAGCAATTTCAGGTGGAGGAAAAACTGGAGTGTCAGCAATGGGAATTACAGATAATATTTTGCCATATATCCCAAAAGAAGAGAATAAAGTTAGAATAGAAACTAGAAAAATTCTTGGGAAACTAAAAGATGGAAAGATTGAAGATGCAGACATCAAAGTGAGTTGCACATGTACAAGAGTTCCAGTAATTGATGGACATACAGAATCAGTATTTGTTGAAA
>CAZEFL010000034.1:0-6759 GCA_964511485.1 uncultured Nitrosopumilaceae archaeon | reverse complement strand
TAACAAACGGTAGGTTCATCTTTGTCAATCTTTCCTTCTTCGACCATTTTCTTCAGAATAGATACAGATACACCACCAGCAGGTTCTGTAAATATTCCTTCTGTTTTTGCTAAAAGTAAAATTGCATCTAGAATTTCTTTATCATTTGTTTGTTTTGCAATTCCATTGTATTGTTTTAATCTTTTTAGAACATAACGTCCATCTCCAGGATCACCAATTGCTAAACTTTTTGCAACAGTATCTGGTTGTTCAACAGCAGTAACTTTGTCAACTTTTTTATCAAATGCATCAACGATTGGAGCACATCCTTGTGGTTGTGCACAATGCATATGCATAGAAGATAAATCATCAAGTAAAGAAACAGTTTGTAATTCTTCAAATCCTTTACAAATTGCATTTAGCATAGCACCGCTTCCAGTAGGAACTATAAGATGATTTGGAACATTCCAGTCAAGTTGTTCTGCGACTTCATATGCTAATGTTTTAGAACCTTCAACATAATATGATCGCATGTTAATGTTAACTACTCCAACTCCTTTTCTATCACCAATTTGAGCGGCAATTCTATTTGCCTCATCATATGTACCGTCAACTGAGATGTATTTTGCACCGTAAGACAGTGCTTGTGCTATCTTTGCAGTTTCAATATCACTTGGTGCAAAGATGTAACAAGGCAAACTTGCTTTTGCTGCATGTGCTGCAGTTGCAGATGCCAGATTGCCAGTTGATGCACAACCAACTGACTTTAATCCAAATTCTTTTGCCTTTGAGATTGCAACTCCTGCAGGTCTGTCCTTGAAAGAAAATGTGGGATTTACAGAGTCATTTTTTATGTAAAGATTGTTTAGTCCTAATTCCTTTCCTAATTTTTCAGCTTTTACAAGAGGAGTCATGCCTGCTTCAATGCTTACAATGTTAGTTTTGTCAACTATGGGAAGTAATTCAAAATAACGCCAGTATGTGTTTTCTCTATTTTTGAAAGTATCTTTGTTCACAGAGGGAAAATCATACTTTACGTCTAGAGGACCAAAGCATTCGTCACAGATATACTTGAAAGTAGGCTCGTATTCTTTCTTACATTCCCTACACTGAAGGTGATTTTTTCCCATATTCATGATCTGGCTAGAGTTTGTTCATAAAATGTCCTAATATTAAATTAAGTAATACTTAATTTTTTTATCTAAAATTAGAATGATTTCTTCATTAAGATTATGAAATTATTTGGTAAAAAAATGTAAAATGTAATAATTCAAAGTAGAATTAGGAAAATAATACAAGATTATAAAGAATATTTGGAAAAATGTAAAGCTAAGAAAGTTTTATAGAATTAAGAAAATTTGGAAAAATATGAATAAAAGTGTTGGAATTGCAGTAGCAATTGGAATTGCAGTAATTATTGGAGTAATAGGTTTTCAGATTTATGACACAACATATCAGAGAAGTACTGTAGAAGAATATCATAAAGATCCATTGAACGTACAGAATATAGTTTATCCAGAAAATCCACAATTTTTACATGGATTAAAAATTAACAAAGACAAGTATCTTCTTGGAGAGAAGATTTTTTTCAGTGTGCAAGGCATTCCAATGGGGTTGAAAGATGCAGTTAATTTTTACACACCAGAGGGAATTTTGTTTATACAATATCCATTTGATGGAAACGAAAAAACTAATTTCAAACATTACTGGAAACCATCATTGAGTAAACAATTAGGTATTTGTGATAAGGAACAAATTGTAGGAGAATGGACTGTTTTGTTTGTAGGATTGCCTAATGAGAAATTGCATTTTCAAGTAATGAATGAGATATTACCGGGTTCTGAGGAATATTATGTTACATGTAATGAAAAAGCATTGCAAATGCCAATAATGAATGATCCTTCTATATCTGTTGCACCATAGGAATAAGCTAGTATCTAACTTGAATTCCATTTTCTTTGATCATTTGTTTCACACGATTAACTGAGTGTGTTTCATAATGAAAGATTGATGCAGCAAGTGCGGCATTAACTTCAGTGTTTTGGAAGACATCAATCATGTCTTCAGGTTTTCCACATCCACCTGATGCAATAACAGGTATGCCAACTCCTTTAACAATTTCATTTGTTAACAAGATATCATATCCATCCTTTGTTCCGTCTCTATCAATACTGGTGAGTAGTATTTCACCAGCACCTAATTCTTCAATTTTTTTTGCCCAATCAACTACATCTAATCCAGTTTCTTTTTTTCCACCATATATGAAAACTTCAAACCAGAATTTTTTTCCTTTTTCAGAAAAGATATTTTTTCCTTTTTCTATGTTATAATTTCGTCTGGAATCAATTGCAACAACTACACACTGTTTTCCAAATAATTCCATTAATTCAGTTATAACTTCGGGGTTTTTTACAGCACCAGTGTTTATTGCTACTTTGTCAGCACCATTAAGTAAAATATCTCGTGCATGCTGTAATGTTTTAACTCCACCACCAACTGTAAATGGAATGTCAATTACTTGTGCAATTTTTTTTACGAGAGATTTGATTGTCTCACGTTGTTCAGATGAAGCAGTGATGTCTAGAAAGATTAATTCATCTGCACCTTCGTTGCTATATTTTTCAGCTAGTTGTACAGGATCACCTGCATCTTTGATTGATTCAAAATTTAGTCCTTTTACAACACGACCATTTGCAACATCAAGGCATGGAATAATTCTTTTAGTTAGCGTCAATTTTTTTTGCCTCCTCTATTGAAACTAGTCCTTCATAAAGTGCCTTTCCCAAAATTACTCCAAAAGGATTTATTTTTTTTACTTCACTTACATCCTCTGTTTTTGATATTCCTCCACTAGCAATCACATTACATTTGTTAATTTGACAAATTTTCTTCAATGATTCAAGATCAGGACCTTCCAAAGTACCATCTTTAGATACATTTGTGGTAAGAAATTCAGTAAAACCATATCTTACAAATTCATTTGTCGCATCATAGAGATCCACACCTGTATTATTTTGCCAGCCATGGGTTACTATTTTCCCACCCATATGGTCAATCGAGATTACTATACGCTCATTTCCAAATGATTTGATGAAATCATTTAGTATGTTTTCTTGTTCACTTTCTTTTAGTTGCATTGCAATTGTGCCTATTACGGCACGAGATGCAAAATCAAGAACTTGAGAAATTTTTTCTTCGCTTCTTAATCCACCCGCGACCTGAATTGGGGTAGAGATGTTTTTAGAAATATCTTCAATTATTTTGATGTTTTCACCACATCCTAGTGTTGCATCTAAATCAACAATATGTATTATGTCAGCCCCAGCTGATTCCCATTTTTTTGCAATTTCTACAGGATTGTCACTGTAAATTGTTTTATTTTTTGGATCACCCTTGTAGAGACGAACTACGTTTCCATCCATCAGATCAATTGCAGGGATAATTTTCATTTAGTACACACTCTAAGAAAGTTTTTGATCATTAACGAGCCCACTTTACCAGACTTTTCAGGATGAAATTGAGTGCCAAAAAACAGTCCATTTTCCACAACAGCAGGCACTTTAATTCCATAATCTGCATTTGCTACGATGATTTTTTCATCAGCTGGTTTTGCTCTATAAGAGTGAACAAAATACACCCATGAATTATTGTCAACGCCTTCTAGAATTTTACTATCGTTAGTAATCTCTAGATTATTCCATCCCATATGAGGGATTTTCATAGTATCTGGGAGTAACACAACTTCTCCACTCATTACATCAAGACCACTTTCTTTTCCTTCTTGACTTTGCTGAAAAAACATTTCCATTCCAAGACATATTCCTAAAACAGGCATCTTGTCTTTAACAAAATCATGAAATCCTAATGCCGAATAATCTCTAATACTTCTAATTGCAGGATCAAAGTTTCCGACACCTGGCAATAACAGACCGTCATATTTTTTTGATTGATCAAAGCTAGTGATAATATCAACATCAGCACCATTTTTTTCAAGTGAAGTCTTTAGACTAAAGATATTTCCGGCTCCATAATCAAAGATTGCAACATCTACCATTACATCGCGCCTTTGGTGCTTGGTATTCCTTTTTGTTTTGGATCATTTGATGCTGCATTTCGTATTGCAACAGCCATTGATTTTATTGCAGCTTCAATTTTGTGGTGATCATTATCTCCATACTTTACAGTAACATGAATACAACAATTGAGGTTTTGTGCCAGAGAAAAGAAGAAGTGTTCTAGATCTTCTTTTGACATTCCTTCAATCTTAGTTCTTTTTGTTAAGAGAGTTATTTTGTGATATTGTCTTTTTACTAGATCAAGTGATGTTTCAGCTAGAGATTCATCCATAGGCACAGATGAGAAGCTAAATCTTGTGATTCCACTTCTGTTTCCCAAAGCTTTGTCAATTGCACTTCCTATAGTAATTCCTGTATCCTCAATCAAGTGATGTTCAATTCCATCTATTGATTTTGCTTTAACAGTCAAGTCCATCATCGAATGTTTTCCAAATGAACCAATCAAATGATCTAAGAATTTTATTCCAGTGTTGATTGTAGTTTTTCCAGTTCCATCTAGATTAATGATGACTGAAACGCTGGTTTCCTTTGTTTCTCTTTTAAGGGTGGTTTTTCGTGGTTTCATGGAGATTCTTGTTTGATTTCTATTATGCTAGATTTAATGCCTTCGGAAGTTCTTGAATTGATTTGAGAATGAAAGAGGCATTGTTTTTTTGAAACAATTCATACTTCAAGTCAGGCTCATCACTTGAACCATAAATTGCACAAAACGATACATCAAAACCACGTTCTTTGCATTTTTTAACCATCATAAGATCTTCCATTGAGTCACCAACATATAATGAACATTTAGAATTAATTCCAGAGATAGATTCTATTAATGATTCAGGATTAGGTTTGGCCATATCCAGTGAACGATCTTCTAGAAATACAGAATTTATCATATCAATATTATCTAGAAAGTTTTTCATTGAATAGGAAAATGCAAATTTACCTCTACCAGTGACTGTAGAGATTTTATTTCCAAATCTGTCACTTAGTTTAGACATGAGATTTTCATCTAAAACAACATCATCCAGATCAATTAACGGTTTGTTAGAAAATTGAGATTTTTCATTAAAGATTTCTTCATACAATAAAGGTCCATAAAATAATTGATTGAAGATTCTGCGCACGTAACTTTCCTTACCAGAGTTGTTATAATCTAATTTTGATTTAATTTCAGTTAGATCAATATTTTGTTTATTAAAATAATTATCAACAGAATTTATTCCAGACTCATTTGCATTTTCAATTACATCTGTGATTAATTTTTTAAATGAAATACTTATTTTTTTGGACGCAACTAACGTCATTACAGCAGCATAAACTACTGCAACTTCATCATTAAATCCACCAGTGGATTTCAGACCGTATAATATTTTTGAGGTTACAGCATCATTAATCTCATCATCAAATA
Organism: uncultured Nitrosopumilaceae archaeon; assembly: GCA_964511485.1. Taxonomy (GTDB): domain Archaea; phylum Thermoproteota; class Nitrososphaeria; order Nitrososphaerales; family Nitrosopumilaceae; genus Nitrosopumilus. The sequence continues at coordinate 1,305 of CAZEFL010000034.1, read as the reverse complement.
ATTCTTTCATGATTGCAGAGATTGTTTTGTTAATTGCATTGTCATATGACTGTCTTATATCAACTAGAACACCATCACAATCAAAAATAATTGAATCAAATTTTTGTATTTTCTGAATTATTTCATCAGAAATGAAAAGCTCTTGTGTCATTCTAACAGATCACGTATTGCTAGCAGAAATTTCGAGTTCATATCAGAAGTTCCAATTGTTACACGTAGACATCCTTTGTGTGAAGCCAATTTTCCAAGTTTCCTAATTGAAATTCCCTGTTCGATTAGTGCATTGTACACGCGTGTATCAGCCCCTTTGGCATCAAATAATACAAAATTTGCATTAGAATCAAAAACATCAAAAGCATCATATTTCTTTAGATTTTGTATAATTCTGGCTCTTTGCTTTTTGATAATTTCAAAGATCGGTGAGATTTGTTTTGATTTTTCTATTGCTAATATTCCACATTCAATGGCTAATGTGTTTAATGGATATGGGTATTGTAAAACATTTGAAAAGATTTCAGTGAGTTTTTTGTTTGTAATCATATAGCCAACTCGCAGCCCAGCCAAACCAAATGCCTTGGATAGAGTTTTTACCAAAATTACATTAGGATATTTTTTTACAAGGTTCAGAACTGATGAATTTGAAAATTCACCGTATGCCTCATCGATTATTATAGGGCCCGAGAAAGATCTGATCAATTTTTCCAAGTCTTTGTTAGAGAATTGGAATCCGGTGGGATTATTTGGTGAATCGAGATATATCATATCAACAGACTTTGATTTTTTGATAAAATCTTCAATTTTCAAATCCATATTTTTTGAGAATGGAATTTTAATTCTACAAATTGAATAAAGCTTGCACCTTTCCTCAAAGAATCCAAATGTAGGATCAGAGGTAAGGATTTTTGTTGATTTTGTACATAGATTTGCTAGGATTAGATCAAGGATTTGATCAGAGCCATTTCCAACTGAGATCATATTTTTTGGTACCTTCAAATATTTTGCAAGTGCATTGATGAGATTCTCAACTCCACCAAGAGGATATGTTCGAATGTCTGAACGTTTTTGAGCTTCACGGATTAATTCAGTTTGAAATTCTTTTTTGATTGCAAGATTTTCATTTGAATCTAGTTTCAGAACGTCATTAACTTTTGTTGGTTTTTGATAACCAGAAAGTTTTGATAATTCATTTAACTTTTTTTGGAATTTTCTATTCAATCTAGTCTCCTCTCTACTGCCTTGTAGTGGTTTGGCAATCCTTCTGCATCAGTCAGTGTTTTTAACTTAGCAGAAATTTTAGATAGATCT
>CAZEFL010000033.1:0-7770 GCA_964511485.1 uncultured Nitrosopumilaceae archaeon | reverse complement strand
AAAAACGAGAACTTTATCTTAATACTTTAAAACATATTGAATTTCAATTAGTAACTGAACCTACAAATGAAGAAATCATTGAGATCAAAAAAACTCAAGCATTTACAATTGAAGAACTAAAAAAAATTGAACAAGAAATTTCATTTTTAACTTCAAAAAAACCCTCTTAGACTACAATGAGTTTATCATACCCGTTAATTTTAGAAATTCAATGTTAAATGAGTTAGTTCAAAATTTAGTCAAAATAAAGCAAGATTTTGCAAAAAACTACGCTGGAAGTGCTCATATTCAAGAAGTTATTCCTTCTCAAACTTCAAAAGAATTCCAAATAGATGAAAAACATTTAGAACAACTTCACAAGTTTGCAGAAAAAAATCCGATATACCTTAATTCATTTGAAGAAAAAATTTCGGGTATTTCTTGTATTGTATATGAGGGAGACATTAATGATTACTGGCTAAACAGTATCAAACACGGTTCTAGCTGTCAGCCGTTTTACCCAACATGGATAATGTCTGCATATGTAATGGTATTAATTGCAAAAAAATTTGGTTATTCAGAACTTGTGGATATTGGTTCTGGTGATGGACGAATTGCATTTTGTGGAAAAATTTTAGAATTTACTTCTCATAGTATAGAAATTGATGATGTATTAGTCGAATTACAAGATTCTATATCTACTCAAACAAATCAAAATTTTAATCCAAAATGTATAGATGCATTAGAATGTAATTATTCTGAATTGAATTTGAAAAGACCCATATTTTTCATTGGCGGTCTTCCTCAAATGGGTGGAGATATTTTGGCAACAAACATCATTCAAAAAATTAATTCTATTGTAGATTTGAAAATAAATACTGGAATAGTTTTTGCAGGAACTAATACTAAGAGACAATTATCTGGAAATCTATCTGATGGTGGATGGAGTTCTCTAATTGAAAAACATCAACTAGATGTGATTGACACTGTTTCATTACCTACTGTCTGGACTTTTGATCAATTAGTTGAAACACCGTATATTTTTACAAAATTCAAATCGCATTAAAAAAATAATTACCATTAGAAATACCACATTTTGAAATTTTTACCATTTGATCTTTTTTTGGAATTTTTGTCATTTGAACCATTATTCTAATTGATTTGTAAAATTCTACCAAACAAAAATAGTCCTCATTTTGTCTAGAAAATTCAATGATTTTACCCTCAAAATCACCTTCTTTTAGAGATATGTCTCCATTACAGTAATCACAAAATTCAGATGGTGGCCAAACAATTTTTTTACACGCCAAACATTCGGGAATACAAAATTTACCTTTAGATAATTCAGATTCAAAACTCATTTTTCTAAAACCAATACTGTTGATGATGTTGCAGCAGCTGACATGTTATGAACTAATCCTATACTTGCATTATCTGTTTGACGTTTTTCTGCACTGTTTTGAAGTTGTTGAACAATTTCAATCGTTTGAGAAATTCCTGTTGCTCCTAGTGGATGCCCAGTTCCAATTAATCCTCCGCGTGGATTTATTTTAAAATTATTCGTTCCATACAAATCATTAATCATTTTCATCCCTTTTCCAGGACTTGTAAATCCAAGTGATTCTAATGCCATTGGTTCACAAACAGAAAATGCATCATGTACTTCTGCAACATTAATTTCTGAAATATTGTGATTTGACATTTGTAATGCTGACTTCCCTGCCAATCTTGTTGATTCCATAGATGATAACGAAGTATTTTTTGTAAATCCTGCTGATGTTGTTTTTTGCCCAATTCCTGTAATCCATACAGTAGTATCTGAATTTTTTTTAGCTATTTCTTCAGATGCTAAAAGAATTGATGCACTTCCTGTACATGGTCTTGAACAATCCAATAATCTAAGATCATCAGTTAGTTTTTTAGAATTTATTACATCTTGAATTGTGTATGTTTTTTTTGATAATGCATTTGGATTTTCTTTTGCCTGTTTATGATTTTTAACTGAAACTATCGCTAATCCCTCATCGGAAATGTCATATTCTTGTTTATAGGATTTTGAAAAAATTGATGCCCAAAATATAGGATGCTTGAATTCTCCTCTTGAATTATCCCACTCTAGTATTTGTCCTGGACTATCATATCTTTCAGCTCCTGCAACTAGAACCATATCTGCAAGACCTGAGGAAATGTAAGAAAATGCAGAAACAATAGAATTTGTGCCTGAATTACATAGACTTTCTATCGAATGTGCTATTTTAGGTTGAATTCCTGTCATTTCAGACAAAATAGGTGACAAGTATTTTGAATTATTATTTGTGGAAACTAGTACTGCGTCAATATCTTTTTTATCGATGTTAGGATTTTTTTGAAAAAGATCATTAGTAGATTTATGTAATATTGACTCAATTTTACTATCTTCTTTTGTAAATGGAATTGTTCCATGTGCAATAATCCCAACTTTTGACATTATTTATCATCCAATAATGTTTTTTTTAATAATGAAAATGATTCTATAACATCCCCTATAGGATTGAACTGAATAATTGGCAAATCAATTCCTGCCTCTCTAAATTCATTTAGTTGTGATCTTGCTTCATCAGGTGAACCTGCAATACAAAGTGAATTCAACATTGAATCTGTCACTAGTTCATGATTTGATTTGAATCCTGATTTCTTAAATTCCTCAAAAATTTCATTTGTTTCATTCTCAAACCCATTTTTAGCTAAAAACTCTCGATAGATTTTACCTACTGATACATAAAATGCAAGTGTTTTTTTGGCACGTTGTATTGCCTTTTCTGAGTCATCTGAAATGCATGTAATAATTTGACATGCTACATCAATTTCTCTTTCTGATTGCATTTTTGAAATTGTCTTCTTCATTTCATCTAATGGTCTTAGATAGAAAATCACCCCATCTCCAATCTCCCATGCCAAGTTTACCATTTTTTGATTAATAGCAGCCATGTAAATTGGAATTGATTGTCTTTTTGGTTCTATCAATAAAGTAAAATTATTCAAATTGAAAATTTTTCCTGAATAACTAATTTGTTTTTTAGATAATGCCAATCTAATGATTTCAACATATTCTTTCATTCTTTGAATTGGATTTTCAAATTTCTCACCATGAAAATCCTCAATTATTGGTTCACTACTTGTCCCAAGCCCTAAAACTAATCTTCCATTTGATAAAATATCTGTAGTAGCTGCCCCCATTGCAATTGTAGATGGTGTTCTTGAATAGATGTTGATAATTGATGAACCTATTTTCTGACTTATTGTCTTATTTGAAACTGCCCCAAGCATTGAAAAATTCTCCATTCCCCACGTTTCAGGTATCCAAATTGAATCAACATTTGTTTTGGATACTATTTCTGAGCACTCTAGTACCTCATTTACTGATAATAACGAGCCTAGACTACATGCAATACGCATGATATTACTATGAATAATGGATATTCTAGTGTATCTGTTTTAGTAATAGGTTAATTTTGATTGAGGCTGCGCATTATCAGATTATGTGGCAATTGTAATTATGGATGAACAGATTTTTGCAGAAAAACCTTCCAATGTTACCAGCTTTTGGAATGATGCTACAAAATACACGTCTGTAGGTAATGACGAATCATTTGTTGAGGAAGTTGCATACATGATGGTAACTTTACACCGAACTGGTGCATAATTCTAAAATTTTCATTTTATTATTTTTTCAATCTCTAATGTACAATCTTCCATATCTTTGAAAGAATCTACTGAATACCATTTTGAATTTTTGAATTTGATTGTATGGAGTTTACCTCTTTTTGCATAATCTGGAAAGAGTGTTTTTTCTATATCTCCTTTAGTTGGCAATTCTTTAAGAATATTTTTTTGGAGATGATAAATTCCTGCATTCATCCATGTTTCTGAAATTTCTTTTTTCTCTCGAAAATTAACTATCTTATTTCCTTCTGTATCTAAAATTCCATATTTTGTTTTTAATTCAATTGCAGCAATAGAGTTTGGAAATTTTGCAAGTTTTTTTAAATCAATATTGGTAATTGTATCGCCATTAATTACAAAGAAATCATTATCTTTGATCATTTTCCCTGCTTTTTTAATTGCCCCTCCTGTACCTAGGGGGGATTTTTCAACAGAAAATTTAATTTTAATTCCTAGATCTTTCATAGTTAGGTAGTTCTCTATCATTTTTGTTTTGTATCCTGAGCAGACAATTACTTCATCAATACCAAATTTTTTCAGATATTTGATTTGCCATTCAATTATTGGAATATTGTTTATTGGAACAAGTGGTTTAGGAACATAATCTGTTATTGGTTTGAGTCTTTTGCCCCTCCCTCCAGCTAAAATTATTGCTTTCAATAACTCATGTATTTCCCTAGAGTATAATTCTGTTTTTCTAATTTCTTTATTTTTTTAGAGTTTAAAATATCCTGGGTTAGGAATTCTTCCTGTAAATCCCCTTTCTAGTAATATTATCTCATTTGATTTTCTATTTATGATGATTTTTTGCTTAGTTTGTTCTACAGTTTCTTTAATTTCATCTTTGCAAATATTTAATTGATTTTTTACTTTTTCACTAATTTTTGTATTCATTACTAATTGAATTGCAGAAGAAAGTTCTGCCATATTTGAAAGTGATTCTAATAATTTTTCATAATCATTTTTGGTATTTTTTGCTAATTTGTATGAATTAATATTTTTAGATATATCTACAAATATTTTCCTATCCGTTAATCTCCTTAACGCATCTTTTATTTTAGATTCATTACTAAACATGATATCATTAACAAATCCTAGATAGTCTTCAGGATTTGAATATTGTAGTTTATTGTAATAAACATCCATACTTGAAATTTTTATTTTTTTTATAAACCCCAACACTTGTAATTTTTTTAATGAATTACTGATATCTTTTCTTTTATACCGTTTTCCTTTTTTATCTAAACATGTTTTCCAAATATCATCAGCATAATTATTCTCTTGATTCATAATTTGCAAAAGTTCTGAAATTGATATTTCTCTCATGATTTAGTTTTCAATACTGATTTTTTTATTTCATCTTTTGAGACAATTTCTTCCATTTTTTTTGCAAAATCATTATAAATTTTTTCAAGATCTTTTAGAGGCATTTCTATTCCTAAAAGATTCATAGTTTTGTTCCATGATTCAATATATTTTTCATCATCAAAACCAGTTCCTAATGTCTCTGCTAAAGAATTAATTCCTTCAGTTTTTCCTAATGCATAAATCGCAATTTCTTTCTTTGTTAACATGTTTTCATTCCTTTTCTGTTAAATAATAATGCAATTCCGTATAACAATCTACACAATATTCTTCAAAATCTGTATGATCACAATCGTAAACTTTGGGCACTTTATTTTCACATTTTGTACATGTTGGCATTTTGATCGTTATTTTGTTGATTTTTTTATTTCAATTCCGCCTAGTGCTGCAATAATTGCACCAACGACAAACAATATTCCGCCTTCCCCTACCATTCTTGCTACATTTTCAGAACCTGAGGCCATAACTAGTGTCAAGACACCGCCAATTATGATTAAAATCCCTGTAACAATAAACATCATACCTAACCCTTTGAATCTCGGTCGTTTTGGTATGAAAAATGCAATAAATGATAAAATCACAGGAGGCATTCCAAATATCATTCCACGTTCATGACCGTTTAATGGAATAAACCCTTCTCCGTCTCCAGACATTATTGTAATTACATCAGCACCATAAATTACTAGAAGTATAATTGAAATTCCCGATAACACATGAGGAACTGATACCATGAATGAATTGCATTTTTATTAATTAATAAACCATTGTGAAAGTTGGATTTTTTTTAATTAATTTTTTATTGTATTGGTTGTGTGATAACTTTTTCTTTGATAAATTCTACTTTGCTTAACAAATTATCTATTGTCTCATCTCCTTGAGATACGATATTGACATGTCCTAATTTTCTGGCAGGTTTTGAGATCTCTTTTCCATACATCTTTAGATAAACATTTGATTCTGAAATTGTAATTGGGATATATTTTCCTACAAATGATTTTGAACCCAAAATATTGTACATTATTGTAGGGTGATTTAGAGTTGTATCACCTAATTCTAATCCTAAAATTGCTCGGAGATGTTGTTCAAATTGAGAGGTTGTACTTGATTGTAATGTATGATGTCCTGAATTATGAACTCTTGGGGCAATCTCATTAATCACAATTTCATTTTCTTGAGTAACAAACATTTCAATTCCAAAAACTCCTGCACCTTTTAGAACATTCATGATATTATTTGCAATCTCTTCAGCTTTTTTTGTAATTTCAATTGAAACTCTTGCAGGAGCTATAGTTTCACGTAAGATATTTTCCTCATGAATATTTTCCACAAGGGGGTACGTTTTGATTTGACCTTTCGTATTCCTAGATGCTATTACGGAAACTTCCATTTTAAATGGAACATATTTTTCTAATAGTAATTTCTGACCTTTGAAATAATCAAATGCTTTTTGAATTTCATCTTCTGAATCAATCTTAAAATTTCCTCGCCCATCATATGCATCTCTTCTCGCTTTTAGTAGAGCTGGATATCCAAATTTTTTCAATCCCTTTTTCACACTCTCCAAGTTTTCAATTTGAATAAATTCCGGAATTGGTATGTTGTTTTCTGATAGAAATGATTTTTGTAAAAATTTATCTTGAATGATTTTGAGTGTATCTGGAGATGGATTAATTTCAGCCTCATTTTCTACAGATTTTAAGACTTGGCTGTCTCCTGACTCAATTTCATATGTGATTATATCTGATTTGTTTGCCAAATCAACAATTGCATCTTTATCTTTAAAATCTCCCACAATTTGTTCTGCTCCAACTTGTGCTGCAGGGCAGTTAGGTGTAGGATCTAATACTATGATTTTTGATACATGTTCAGGCATCTTCTTAGCAGCTTCAGCAATCATCATGCCCAGTTGACCTCCACCTATTATGCCTAGAATCTTTGCCATCACAATACTTCCTAATTATCGATTAAAAATATCTAATGCTGATCATATTTGAAAAATTCCTTTTTTTGATAGTTATTGTTAATTACTCTCCTGTTTTTGTAAAATTATGCCTTATTCTAAAAAACCACTAGTTGGAATTATTATGGGATCTAGTTCTGATAGTCGAATCATGCAGGGTGCGGCTGAAATTTTAGACGAATTTCAAATAAAACATGAGGATCAAATTGTCTCTGCTCATAGAACTCCTGCAAGATTAGCAGAATATGCACAGCATGCAGAAAAAATGGGCTTTAAAATAATTATTGCAGGGGCCGGAGGGGCTGCACATTTACCCGGAATGATTGCATCGCACACCACAATCCCTGTTATCGGAGTACCGATACTTGTCTATAATGACAAACATCCGAAAAAAATTGATACTTCAAAATTTTCAGCTTTTGGGGGATTGGATTCATTATTATCAATTACAGAAATGCCTTCTGGTTCTCCTGTGGTATCAGTTGGTATTAACAAAGCAGGAAATGCTGCAATTTATGCAATTAAAATTCTTGCAAATGAATTTTCACCATTAAAGAAAAAATTAAAACAACATAAATCTAATCAGCACGATTCTGTGCTAAAAGAATCTGAACAACTAAAAAAAGAAGGACTTTCAAAATTTGCAAAAAAGAAGTTCAAATAATTATATCCGTAAAACAAATTAGATTATTTGACGATTAGAACAGGACATTTGATTTTTTGAGATACTCCATTGGCAACACTTCCTAGGAGTAATTTATCAA
>CAZEFL010000032.1:0-9037 GCA_964511485.1 uncultured Nitrosopumilaceae archaeon | reverse complement strand
TCTTTTGAAATATTTCTAACTTCTTTTGTCCCTTTCCAAAATTTTGGTTCATTATCTATATCTGAAACAATGTCCCAAACTTTCTCAATTTTCGCATTGATTTCAATTTCAGCCTCAATAATTGCCATGTATCAACAAATCTGCATTCCGCATTAAATATATTAGATTCCTGAACTACGTCAAATAGACTGTGATGGGCAACATGCCTAAAATCCAGAACTTTAACTCCAGTTCTAATGGCATTTGCCACTCTTCCGTCACAGTCAATTAAACTTTGAAAGAAAATGAAACCCACAAAATACATGCCAAAAATAGAAACCTTTGATGGAAATGGTTTTTGGAAAAACGCATATGCCCATCAACGTGGGAAATTATTAAAAAAAGTCAATGTACCTGAGGATCAAATAATTATTTTGGTAAACAAAAAATATGTTGAACTCCCTGCTGCATTAAAATATGAAATTGAAACAAGTGGGATAGATAAAAAAGAATTACAATAAATTCGAAATTCATTTTAACCCTAAAAAACAGTATTTTTTTATGTCAAATGTATCGTATGATGATTTTGCAAAACTAGACATTAGAGTTGCAAAAATTATTGCAACTGAATCTATTGAAGGCAAGTCCAGAATCATCAAAGGAAAAATTGATTTAGGAAATGATGATCAACGTGATGTCATTATTGGTGGTGCTCAATATTTTCAACCTGAAGATATTGTAGGGAAAACCGTGATTGTTTTAGCAAATCTTGAACCAAAAAAAATGGCTGGTGTTGAATCAAATGCTATGTTATTGGCAGCAGATGTTGATGACAAACCATTCTGGTTGACTGTAAATGAAGATATTCCTTTAGGAAGTCCAATCAAATAATTTTTTTATTTTTTAAAATTTTATGAAAATGTATTTTAAATTATAATCAATCATAAATCATTAATTCTTTTTCTTCTAATAATGCATGTAAGTTGTTAACTGATCTATACACATCTGGTTCTTGCTTTGCTCCTGTACAAACAAGTTTTCCTGAAGAAAACAACAATATCACAGTTTTTGGGTCTATCATTCTGTGGATGAGTCCTGGAAATTGTTCGGGTTCATACATACTTCTAGGCAATGTCCTTGCAGCTTGTTCTAGATGGATTTTTCCACCAAGATTGATTGATGCAACAATATTTTGAATTGTAACTACTGCGTCTTTTTTGACTTTGACTTTTCCTTTTCGAAGCCTTTCTACTACTGTTTTTACTGCTTTTCTTGCCATATCTTCAGATTTGGAGCCTGTGCACACCATTTTTCCTGAAGTGAAAATTAGCGTTGCAGTCTTAGGATTTTTTAATCTAAATACTAACCCTGGAAATTGATCTGGATGATATTCTACATCGGGGAATTTACTAGTAATTTCATTCAAATCCATCTTTTGAAACACATCTGCAGATGCCACCACATTTTCTACACTTACAATAGGTTTGGTTTCAGGCATATTTTGTTTTTTTGTACTTAAACTACAATAAAAGCACTTTCAAAAATTTCTCATAAATTCATATTTTAGAAAAATTGATTTGTATTTTTATTCTTGGACGAATGATTTAATTTAGATCTGAATACAGCTGAGTTTATTGGATCTTTTCAATGTTGATTTTGATCAATTGTTTTCCATGAGCGATGACTCCAATCCGTTAATGATGTTGGTTTGGATTTTACCTATTATTCTTTTTGTATTTTATGGTCAAAGAATTCAACTATACGTCACTTCTGGTGAAATAAAAAAAGCAATAAAAAAACTCGACTCTTTCAGAGACGAATCTAGAAATGAATTAATTGAATATCTTAAAAAAAATACTTCTTTTGAAATAGACTCGATAAAAAAAATTGACCGATTTTTAGATTATTTTACTATAATGCCTGTTGACATGGATCCTAATGGTATTGTTGAGAAAGTTCAACATACAGTTAGAGCCAGAGAGGACTATACTAGAGACCACATTAAAACACTTTGTCCACAACTTAGTGATTTTGAATTAACCAAAGTTCAAACTTTACTTGAACTTGCATCATCGTTACAAATGATACATAAAATAGTTAATCACATGTTTTTAACTGCTAAAAGACAAAATAACTATCCCTTAATTTTGCCTCTTCAGATGATTCTCCCTTTTGTTATGGAGCAGGCAGAAGCAATGAAAGAAGCAATTCCTGCGTTTAAATCTGGACAGCCAGTTGGAGATGGGATTGGACCTATGGTAGTTGGTAAAATGATGTTAAACTGTGAAAAACAAATACTTTCATTTCAAACAGCGCTTGCAAAAACTGACTTTGAAGGTAGACAATTATTTCTTTTAAAAGCTGAGGGCCCTGGTTCTACTGTTGGTAGACCTGCAGATGCATTAGAAAAAATTGTTAGTGATAATACAATTAATGCGATAATTATGGTTGACGCTGCTTTGAAAATGGAAGGTGAAGAATCTGCCTCTGTTGCTCAGGGTTTTGGTGCAGCTATTGGTGGGATTGGAACTGAACGATTTCAAATTGAATCTGTTGCAACAAGCAAAAATATTCCGATCTTTTCTATTGTGATAAAACAATCTGTAAAAGAAGCAATCACACTAATGACAAAAGAAATTGCTGATAAAGCAGATGATACACGTCAACAAGTTTATGAGATGATTAAAGAAAATACCAAAGAAGGCCATTCAATAGTAGTAATTGGTGTTGGAAATACTGTTGGAGTCCCGCAATGATATTTTCAAAGAAAAAAATCATTATTGCATATACTATTGAAAAATGTCCTCAATGTAATATGCAAAGAAAACGAAAATTTGCAAAAGATGATGTTTTATTTTCAAAGTCTTCAAAGTGTACCTCATGTGATGGTATTACTGTAATTGAGAAAATTTTTGGCGAATCTTTTGAACAATAATTTCATTCTGTTCTAAATTTTACATTACATGTTGGGCAAAACCAAGTTATTGTTTCTCCGTGTTCTTTGAACATTATTCCCTTGCATTTTGGACATGGTCTTATTTCTTCACTCAAAACATTTTATCCTTTTTTGAAATTTTTACGGCGCTTTTGTTGTTACAGTTACACCTGTCTCATTTGGAATAAATGTGTGCTCAGCTTGAGCAACTCTTTGCTCATTCACTTCAATTAGTACAGGATATGCCTGAACTGCTTTTTTCTTAACTAAAATATTCAATAATTCTCTGGCCTCTTTTTCTTCCCATTCTTTTGTAATCCATCTTAATGCAAATGGTAACATGTTAAAATTTTTCCAAATGAAATCAAGTAATTTGTCTGCATCTTCATTTTTTGTTTTCTTTCGAGAATTAATTGCAAAAATATTTTTTATTTGACCATTTCTAACAAATCCTCCTCCTTCTTTTGTTGTCACAAATGGTTCACATGCATATGCTGAATTGTCTGAAAGTGAAAATCCTCCAATTGACCAAATATTTGGAATTGATCTTCCTGCATGAATTGTATATTGATCTAATGAATGACCACTAAGATTTGCAATTGGTTTGAATCCTAGTTGCTTGATTGTAGTTTCAATAGTACGCCCAATATCACTAGCTTTGACTCCTGCTTTTACCATTGACATTGCATTTGATAATCCTTCTTCAGCTGCTTGAACTAGCCCATCAAATTGTGCATCATAACAAACTGTAACTGCTGTGTCTGCAATGTATCCATTGATTTGTGCCCCTAGATCAATTTTCACCAAATCCGTATCTTTGATTGTAATTGGATCATTTGGTTCTGCTGTGTAGTGAGCTGCAATTTCATTAATACTTGCATTAACTGGAAATGCACATTTAGCTCCGCGTTTTTTAATTTCTCCTTCTACTTCTTCACAAATTTCATAGACTGATTTACCAATCCAATCTTTTATCCTAACCATTTCTCTAACTTCAGCTGCAATCTTTCCTGCTTTGAGATAATCTTCTATTTGCACAATCATGATTTTTGGGTACCTTTAAAATGATTATCTGTGAAGCTTAAATTGGGCGATTCTTGTGTTTTACTGGGATCGTGGTCTAGCTTGGTATGATTCTGCGTTTGGGACGCAGAGGTCGCGAATTCAAATTTCGCCGATCCCACCATTATCTTATTATGAAAATAAATTCATGATACAATTGCCGAGCAATGAAGAAGAGTTAGAGAGATGACTTTTGAAATGAAGTAAACTAATGGCTCTGAGCTCCGGCATGTTTTTATGAATTCACTAATGTGAGGAATTAATTGAAATTTGAAAGACGCGATATTTTGTTAATTGCTGGGCTTGTACTCTTTATGATTGGGCTAATTCCATTTATGACTCCTGCATATGCTGCAATTATCGTAATTTTGATGTATTTTGGAATCAAAATCTATGTTGGAAAGCGTAAACAATCCATTGAGAAAGATGTTGGTGAGGGAATATGTATGGAATGCGGTTCAAAAGTCTTAGATAAGAAATGCCCTACCTGTGATAATCCTAACAAATAATTTTTCATTTAGTTGAATCTATATTGATTCTATCAAAAATATTCTGATGTCTGGATTCTATATCAAAATCATATTCAATAGAGTAAATTCAAAATATGACGCATTTTCTAATTTATTGTGATGAAATTACAAGTTTTGATGTTTTATCAAGATGACCCAAAAAAATGTACTGCAGCTAAGATGGTGAAATTTGGTCTTGCTCAAAGTATTAAAAAAATTGGTAACAAGGGAATGGTTTTGGATCCTTTTTCTGAAAAAACTTTGATTCCTCAGGATAGATTGTTGATAAATTCTATTGTTGGAATTGACTGTTCATGGAATTTAGCTGATCGTGCATTCTCAAAAAAATTTAATGGTATAAAGCGAAAACTTCCTCCACTACTTGCCGGAAACCCTGTTAATTACTCCAAACTTAACAAATTGACTACTGTAGAGGCATTATCTGCATCACTGTTTATTTTGGGATTTTCTGAACAAAGTTTGGAATTACTTGACAAATTCAAATGGGGTCATACTTTCTATGAACTCAATCAAAATCTTTTAGATGAATATTCTAAAATTGAAAATGAGGAACAAATAGAATTGATTCTGAAAGATTATGGTTTATCATGACTGTTTTTTCTTAAGAACTATAATGACTCCAACAATAATGATTATTGGAATAATTAAAAATTCATAGAATGACTCCTTTTCTGAAAACTCTGTTTTCTGTGAATTTACTGTAGGTAATTCTGCTTTCATTTCAGTTACAATAAAACTTGATTCATAAAAATCAGGGCGTAGAACTGAATCTGAAACTGCAAAGATTTTGATGTTATTTGCACCTATTCCGAAATTCTGGGTTTTTTCCTCTGGTATGGTTACTGTGGTTTTATTTTCAATTACTTTGAGTGTCTCTGATGATATAGAATTCCCTTCATTATCTGTTAAAAAATACAAAATACTGTCTGAATTTTCTGTTATGATGTCAATTTTGAATTCTGTTCCTGCTTGAGTAATTTTTTTCAAATCTACTTTTTTTATTAATGGAAATTCTGTTTTTTCAAATTTTGACCACTCTCCAACTTTGAATGGATATGATTCGTCTTCAAAAGTGTTAACTGTAATTGTTCTTGATTCTGGTGCATATGATTTAAGATAAAATGGTCCGTTGCTTATCACGGCATGATTGTTTTCTTCAATCCATTTTATTGAAGAATCATATCTGTTCTGATAATACTCTGAATTTTGTTCACTTTCTTTAAATTCAACTGGAATGTAATTAGTCTCTTTGAATTTTTGTAAATACTCTTTGATTAGATTTGCATCATTTGGAATAATTAATGATAACCAATTAACATTTTTACTTGTTGCCCCTGATCTAGAAAATGATACTTTACCATCTGTAACTGCTTTTTCCATAGCTGCTGAAATTTCCCATGGCATTGAATTCCATAACATTGCCCATTCGGCAATTTCCCCATCATCGAAATGCCAATAATCTGCATAGACTTCTATTGTATCTTCATCGATTACATTTACCCCCTTTATTGTCTGAAGACTCTGTGTTGCAATTGGAGTAAATTCTGAATCATAAGTTTTATCGTTTTCATCTGTTTGTGTTCCCCATTCTATTGTAAAATACAACGAATACAAAATATCATTCATATCCATTTTTTGTCCGTTATGCCAATTACTGAAATTTAAATCAAATACAACTTTACTTGTTGCAAAAGAATTTGGTAATACATTATCCCATTGCTGTAATTTTGGATTCCAAATTTTTGATTCCTGAGGAATGTTTAACTTTCCCTCTGGTCCTGCAGTTTCAACATCCCATGTTGCTCGAATTGGGATTGTCTCTCCTGTGAATGGGTGCTTAAATGAGCCTGGATCTGAAATAATCCCCCAAATTTGTCTACTATACATGTCTGTTAATCCCATTATTGGATTCCATGCTCCTTGATAGATCTGTTTGACTCCTACGACAAATTCATTGTCGTCACTTTTTGCATTGATTGGTGTGAATCTACTTGGAACTCCTGCTCCAAAATCATTTACAACTCCGCTGACTTTTTCATTTACCACGTATTGATCAATTTTGCTTGCCAAAAAAATTCTAACTGATTCATTAATTCCTTCAACAACTGCTTCTTGAATTAACTCTAATCTTTTCTCTGAAGATTCAAAATCTCCTGTGTAAATTTTCTGTGTAATTTTATCTAATTTGTCATTTTTGTAATTCCAATATGTTGGGTCATTGAATCCTGGCATGCTTGAAAACCATGGGGAATACATTTGTCCTAATCCTATGGAGTCATATCTTACAAATGCAGAACTTGCCCATCCTTCAGTATATAGACTCCATTTCAAATCTGATGGATTTGAACCATACACTACAACAAATGCCTTGTTAAGATCTCCAAAATCCTTTTTGATGACAAATCCTATTCTTTCTAATTCTACTGATAAAATTTCCCCAATTGATTTTCTAATCGGATCATCGCTTCTGATAAAAATTGTTATTTCAATTGGTTTTTCATTAATTATCCATTTATCATTAATTTTTTTTGCTCCTTTTTCTTTTAAGATTTTTGAGATAATTTTGTTTGCGAGTTCTGGATTATATTTAAAATTAAATAATTCTAATTGTTCAATTACTGAAAGATATTCTGGTTCTGATGTGCTATAGTATGAAATTATTGGTGCGCCATAACCTCCCATTAATTCATTAACGATTAATTTTCTATCAATTAGATAATTTAACGCAAATCTGATCTCTTTGCTTGAAAATGGATTAAATTCATCTGCCTCTGCTGGATTTACTAAAATACTGTATCTTCCTCCTGTAGAATCAAAAACCTGCAATCCTTCTCTAGCCTGATGAGTTTCTAATCTGTCTGGCGAAATTGTATAATAGTACACATCAAGGTTTCCATTTCTCACTTCTTCTAGTGCTGTATTTTCATCTAAATATTGGATAAATTTGACTGAATCAAAAAATGTATTTTTTTCTGCAAAAGAATTAGTTTGCATCATTGTTACAACTGTTAAAGCTAGTATCACAACTAGCAATTTTTTCATAATTTTGATCTTCATTGCTTATAATAAAACCTATATCATTATTTTTTTTGAATTTATTATCTCTTAAAACCTAAATTCTTCATCTAAATCAAAACATCTGTATGAAAGTTCAACAAAAGATGATTGTAGGATTACGTGGAATTATACCTGGTGGGATATCTGTGAATGATTTTTGTGCTGTGACAAAAATGAGTCCACTTGATTCTAAAACAATTCTAGATGAATTTGTAAAAAACAATATTGGCTCAAAACAAAATGATTTTTATTATTTTGAAAATGCCGATAAACTCAAAATTGCTGTTATCTTGCTTGAACATGGATTTCCTATTGATGAAATCTCAATTGCGTTGGATTGGAAGGATTTTGAAGGATTAACTGCTGAAATTTTAACTTCTAAAAATTTTGCAGTGATTAAAAATTTAATTTTAACAAAACCTCGAATGGAAATTGATGTAATTGGAATTCGATTGGGAATTGCAATTTTGATTGATTGTAAACATTGGAAACGTTACAGCACATCTTCCTTATCTACTGCTGTCAAAAAACAAATCGAACGAACAAAAAAATATGTTGAAAAAACCCCTGGTTCGATTGCAGTACCTGTAATTGTGACTTTGTTTCAAGACAAGGTTGATTTTATTCAAAATGTACCTATTGTACCGATTTTCCAATTTTCTTCATTTGTAGATGAATTTTATGGAAATATTGATCAGATGAAAACTATAGGAAAAGACTAGTTACGAAAAATACCACTCCCCCAACCACAAATCCTTTAGTAATTTTAAGAGAATTGTCTAACGCCTTTGAATAATCTTCATAGATTCCTTGCCCCATCACCATTACTTTGGTCTCATTTTCTAAAATCTCAAATCTTCCAGTATCTGTAGTTTCTGATTTTTTTGCAATTTCTAGAAACCATTTTGATAACTTGTCTGCACTTGTGATTAATCCTAATTGATAGTATCCATTTCTGTTTCTGGCTTTAACTGGTGCATAGTGTGTATCTGATGTACATATTTCTAAGAGATGTTGTCCTGTTTTTGAAAAATTCTCAATTATTTTCTCTCTTATTCCATTTTCCATATTGTTTGCATCAGCCCATCCGATGAAATATTTTTTTTCATTGATTTTTAGACAAATAGTTCCCAATCCTCCCATTCCCAAGTCCTCTGTCCATACATCCATGCCGTCAGAATTTGCATATCCAAATTCAATTGGAAATTTGTCTTTTGTTACTAGTGAATCCAAACATGATTTTGCAGCCTTTAACATATCTTCTCCATCGTCTTTTGAAATTTCTTCACCCATTGCATTGTGGCAATCTACTAACAAGGTTCTTGAAAACTTTTTATTTTTTGCATACTCATTAATTCCTGCTTTCATATAATTTGGAATATCTTCCATTCCATGTGGTGAAAGTGATAATAATAATAATGGATTATCTCCAAAAAGTAATCCTGTGACTCTTGCATTATTAATTTGAACTACT
>CAZEFL010000031.1:0-9093 GCA_964511485.1 uncultured Nitrosopumilaceae archaeon | reverse complement strand
TTACGAGTGCAGCATTATCAGATGTGAAAAATTTTGATGAAGCAGAAGAAAGTATAGAACTTGCCGAATTAAACAAAAGAGACAAGAGTTATACTGGAAAAATTTTGATTTTGGGATTCTTAGAAATGTTACGAAAAGGAAAAGCAATACTTCCTGCAATACCACCACTTCCAGGTACCAAAGTAATCAAAGCGACAAAGACCGATTTGGGAGAAATTTTTGCACCTGAGAAAAATGAATGGTTGAAAATTGGTAATCTTTTAAGAAATCAAGACATTGATTCAAAAATTAATCTAAACAAAATTGTTTCAAGGCATTTAGGGATTTTGGCAATGACTGGAATGGGAAAAAGTAATCTTGTTTCACTACTTGCATCTAAAATTGCAGCATTAAGCGGAACAGTGATTATTTTTGATTACCATAATGACTATGCAGATTTAGACATACCAAAAATTAATGTAATTGATGCAAAGATTAATCCAAGATTATTAGATGCAGAGACATTATCAGAAGTATTAGAGATTAGAGAAGGTGCAGATATTCAGCAAAGAATTTTACGAAAAGCATTCACACCAGAAGTTAAAGAATCTTCTAGTTTTTGGGAAGCACTTGATCAACAAGTTCAGTACATTGGAAGTGATCCAGAAAGAAAAGAAGAAAGGCATTCTGCAGATAGAGTTCAAGATAAAATTGATGATGCGCGTAATAGATTTGCAGATATTTTAGATCCTGATATGGTGTATCCTGTAGGATTAATCAAAGAAGGAAGACTCAACATTCTCAATGTTTCAGAATTTAGCGATAAACAGGCAAATGTCGCATTAGGATATTATCTTCAAGAATTACTTAATGATAGAAAAGCTGCAAGTAATGCAAAAAGTGCAAAAAGTAAATCAAAGAAAAGTTACATGTTCAACAGTCCAATTTTTGTCATTATTGAAGAGGCTCATGTTTTCATTCCTAAAGGAGAAGATGCCAGAGCAAAATATTGGGCAACAAAAATTGCAAGAGAAGGTCGTAAATTTGGATTAGGATTGTGCGTAGTTTCACAAAGACCTCGAAATATTGAGCCTAGCATTCTAAGCCAGATGGGCTCTTTAGCTGTAATGAAGATAGTTCAAGAAGATGACCAGCATCAGATTGCATCTGCATCTGAATCAATTAGTAGAGATTTGATTGCTCAATTAACATCGTTGAATGTTGGTGATGCTGTATTGGTAGGTCAATGGGTCAACTTACCAGCAATAATTCACATTGATGAAATGAAAGGTAAAGTGATTGGTTCAGACCAGAATGCCGTTGATCAATGGACAATGGCAAAAAGATTTGAAGAAGTAGGAGCTCCATCAACTAAAAATCTAACCAAGAAGGATTACTAAAATGAAATTTGCACATATATCAGATACACATTTGGGGCAATATCGTTCTATTAAAGAAAGAGAAGAAGATTCTTACAATGCATTCAAGCAAACTATTGAAAAATCAATTGAAGAAAAAGTTGATTTTGTGATTTTTTCAGGAGATATTTTTGATAAATCAAATCCTCCAAATGATGCAGTTTTACTAATGATGCAACAGCTTATGTTGTTAAAAGAAAAAGGAATTCAATCTTATTTTATTTTAGGTGATCATGATCAACCCAAAGTAGAACAAAATCCAATTCACTGGTTATACAAAATGACAGGATTTGCGCATCACCTAGATTATCAAGAAGATGGTCCAACAAAATTCAATGATGTTCTTTTAATAGGATTTGATCACCATAGTGCTGGAAAAGATACAGAGGAATTAATGGAAAAATTTAATGAAGTTGATCTAATTGCAAAAGAGCATGTGGGTCATAAAATACTTGTATTACATCAGCCTTTAACAGAAGTTCATTATCATGCAGGAAAAGTTAGTGGTTTGAGTGCAAATGATCTCCCAAAAAATTTTACTTATTATGCAATAGGAGACATTCATAAAAATTATGAAAAAAAATATGAGTTTTTAGGAGGACCTCTTATTTATCCTGGCTCGATAGAGATTTCTTCAACAGAACCAATAAAAGAATCTCCAAAAGGATTTTACATTGTAGATATTTCATCAGAAGAAGTAATTCCAAAATGGATTGAACTTGACTTAAGACCACGATTTGAAATAGAAACGGATGCAAAAGAACTTCATAACGCAATCCTTGAATTAATTTCTAAAATTGACAGTACACAAAAACCATTAGTTAATTTAAATATCAAATATCATGACTGGGATGAGATAAAATCAGAAATTGGGCTATTGAAGGAACATGTTCTTGATTATTCAATTAAGATGCAAAAAGATGAAAAGCAATATCCATTATCGCTTAATGAATCAGGAAACATAGATGAGGAATTTAGAAGATTAGCAACTAAAAATGTTGGTGAAGAATTAGCAATGTTGGCATTTGAGAAAATTTATCCAGCATTGAATGAGAATAAACAAGAAATAAAACAAATCATCATTAAAAATTTTGAAGATTACAAAAAGGAGAAACAAGCATGATAACTTCTGTGGAACTTTTTAATTTTTTATCACATAAGAAAAATGAAATTCCATTTGATAACGGAGTGACCGTATTCATTGGAGAAAATGGTGCAGGAAAATCTAGCGTAATAGACGCAATAACATTTTCACTATTTGGAAAAACAACCAGAGGAACTAAAGAAACATTATTCAGAGACGGAGAAAGCCAAGCATATACAAAATCTAAATTCCAGATTAATGGGAAAGGATTCCAAGTTTTAAAACAAATTCAAAAAAATGGGGCCGGAAAACACGAGATATTTGACGAATCAGGAACAATCATAGCCAAAAGCGTAACAGAAGTTACAAAAGAGATCTCAAATAGAATTGGATTAGATTACGATACATTAAAAATTGCATCTATTGTTCCGCAAGGAGAATTAACAGATATTATTCAGAGTGAGAATGGAATAAAGCTACGTGGTTTAATTGACAAAGTAATGGGAGCAGAAAAATTTCTAGAAATCGAAAATCGATTAAAAGAAGGAATAAAGGAATTTCGACAGCATTTAGATGACGAACATGGCTATACAGATAAGGATGTTATAAAATTAGATAATGAGATCAATGATTCAAAAAAAATAGTTTTAGATTCTAATGAAAAAAAAGATACACTTCAAGAGAAACAGCTTGTAATTAAAAAAAATAAGAATGAGTTTGAGAAAGAAATTGTAAAATTGAAAATAATTCAGAGTAAAAAGTTACTTTTAGATGAAAAAGAAAATTCCATTTGGAGTACAGCGAAAAGAGAGATATCAAGACTTAGTCAAGAGAAAGATGACAAAGCAAATAGAAAAGAAAAATGTGAACCTTGTTTGGAAATAATTAAAGATAAGACAAAAACTGAAGATTTGCTTAAGATGGCTAAAGGAAAAAAAATAGAACTAGAAAATGAGATTGTAAAATTAGAATCTAGTTTAGGGTTTTTTAAAAATAGGCGGGAAATAGCAGATAAAATTGGGAATATTGAGGGAGAATGTCCAATTTGTCATTCAAAAGATATTGAACCAGATCCAAATTATCAGATAGACCATATTGAAAAAGAATTACTGCAGGTAAATAATAAAAAAATAGAAGTAAAAAGTAAATTAACAAAAATTAACACTGAGATACTTGATCTTGATAGAGAAAACAATGAAATTGTAAAAGCAGAAAATACATTAGAAAATTTTGCAATTAAGAATAAAGAACAAATTGAAGATTTGAATAATGATATAATTTCTTATTCAAAAAAACAAGAAAAATTGGTAGAATTTACTGAAGAAGGAAATATTACAGGACTTGTTGAATGTATTCCAGATATAAAACATGAGATATTGCAGATAGAAGAACTTCAAAAAGAAGTAATGGGTTATAACCCAAATGAATTTCAAGAATTAAAAAATAAATTTGATTTAACAAGTGATGAACTAGAACAAATTAATCAACAAATTGGTGAAGAAAAGAATAAAATTGATAATGGCAAAAATGTTATTGATAAAAAAACACCAATATTAAGAGAAGTTACATTAGCGAAAGAATACATAACAAAATTAGAAGAAATTCAATCTAGAATATTTTCAACAAAAAGTGAAACTTTCATCGGTTTAAGATATTTTACAATTAATAGAATTTCAGAAAATGCATCACAATATCTTGAACAATTAAAAACAAAAGTCCATCATCTGAAATTACAACAAGAAGGAAATAACTCGATTAAAATAGAATGTGACACAATATCAGGTTCAAGACCTATAAAAAATCTAAGTGGAGGAGAAGCAGTTTGTGTTGCATTAGCAATACGATTAGGAATGGCAGAGATGATGATTAAATCACCACTAAAAATGATGGTTCTAGATGAACCAACAGCTGCATTAGATCTAAAACATCGAGAATATTTTGTTGATGCAATTCAACAATTAACAAGAAATCTAAGTGAAAATCAAAATTTCCAATTTATTATAATTACACATAATGAAGATATTTGGGATTCAGCTTCCTCTACCGTGTATAAATTTGAAGAATCAAATAATGGAACTGTTGTGAAACGACTTTAGCCACCAGTAAGTTTACCAAATTTTTCATTCTTGCACAATGTTTTCATGAATTCCAAATTAGATAGTGCAACTACTGCAGAATGTCTAACAGATTCTTCAGGATCGTTTAGTGCTTTTTCTAAGATTTCAGGCTCACCTCGTGAACCAACAACTCCTAGTGCAATTGCAGCCTCATGTCTAACAAACATACTAGGATCATTTGCAGTTGCATCTTCTAATGGTTCAATTCCGCTGCTGTATCCCATTTGACCTAGGGAAAATGCAGCCTCATGTCTAACTAGTTCATTTGTATCATGTTTTAGGACTTTGGCAACATGTTGTACTTTATCCTCACCACCCAAATCCACCAGAATGCAAGTTGCCCTACATCGAACAACATAATCATCATCATCTAATAATTTAACAAAATATTCAGTGTCTTGTTTTTCATAATGAGATTCCATTTCTGCGAATAGATCAATTCTTGATTGTGGTACTGCATTCATGTTTGACATTTTTTTCAGTCCTTTTTAATTCCTTTTTTTTAAAATATCAGTTATCTTTTTAATAGAATCTCAAAACATGAGAATCATGGTAACAATTGGAGAAAAAGCACCAAATCTCAAATTGGGAAAATGGGTTCAAGGAATGGACACAAACTTTGACAAAGAAGGAGACAATGTAAAACTCGTCGAAGTATTCCAAGTTAATTGCCCAGGTTGCTTTATGCATTCAATCCCAGAAATAATTGACATTTATCAAAAATTCAAGGGCGAGGGACTAAGCGTGATGGGAGTAGCAACTGCATTTGAGGATTATGATAAAAACACACTAGAGAACTTGGAAATGCTTCTAACAACGGGAGAAGTTGTGGGAGATACAAAACAAGCACTATCCCAATATGGTCAGCTTAATGAAGGCAAATTATCCTACAAAATTCCATACCCTGTTGCAATGGATTCACTAGTCAAAGAAGGAGGAGAGCCATCCAAAGAAAAGATGACCGCATTTATCAAAAATCAACTTCCAGACTTTGATTCACAACCTCAGGAATACAAGGAACAGATTTTTTCACGAGTTAAGGCATATTTCAAATCAAAAGAATATTCAGCAGAAACATTTGAGATGTACTCGCTGCAAGGAACACCATCAACAATTTTAGTTGATAGAAAGGGGATATTGCGTGATGTTTCATTTGGTCAGACTGCAAATCTAGAATCGATGGTGCAGAAACTGTTAAATGAATAATTTTTTATATTTTCTCAAAACTATCAATCCAATTAAAGAAGTTGCAAGAACTAGTGGTGCAACTTCATAAAATTCAGGAATTACATAAGTTCCAATTATTGTAATCACATTATCATTTGAGTTAAATTTTATATTCAATGTGTCATCTTTTATTAAATAATCTGAATTTATTCCATCTACAAATACCATAAATTCATTATTTTCAAAAGGTGTTATTACATCATCAGATAATTTTACTGATAGTTGTCCAGTATCTTCAGTATCAGTTAATGAAAAGATTAATGAGTTTGTGGAAGGATTTGATTCTATCTTACCAACCAACCCATTAGATATTTCATAATCAATTTTTTCAGATATGTCAAATATGTCCAGATATGTTGTCCCTTGTAGTTTGATTTCATGATCACCAAGTGCAAAGAATTCAATTGTTACAAATATCGAGTTTTTTCCTTTAGTGAATTTTGGAAATAGTTCAGTATCATCTAAATAAAATTTAAAATCACCACTAATCAGAGATTTTGGGATAACAATCTCCAGAATATTATTTTCAGCCGAACTGGTTATGTCTAGCGTGATGGATTTATCATTTTTATCAAAATTAAGATTGGAAACATGTAGATTTCCAGTAGCTTCGACGGAAAATGTACGTTCATCAGTTTTCACAGGAAATGTGTATTTTAGCCCAGTCATATCAGAAAGTGGGACTGCATCAACAACAGATACAGACATGGATATTAGAATTAAAATAATTAATAGAGATTTTATCATGCGGCAGTAGAAATTACTCGTTTTCGCATTTCTTTATCTTTTGCGATTCTTGGATGTGATGGATCTGCCAAGATTACCTCATACCAATAATGCTTACCATCTTTGTAAAGGAAATAAGAACCTAAAAGTTTCATATTTGGATATTTTTCAAGTACACGTCTATTTGCTACAGTTTTCATATCATCATCCTGCTTTATTCTAGTAACACCTAGATGTTTTGGACGTCTTCCACCTCGTGGTCTTTGTCGTCTCATTCCACCAGAACCAACTCTCATTCGAATTACAACTATCCCTTGTTTTGCTTTATAACCAAGTCTTCTTGCACGAAGAAGTCTGCTAGGCCTCTCAATACGTGTAGCTGCATCTTCTTTTCTCCATGCAATTGCACGATTTCTTAGTTCTGGAGAGTTTTCTTTCCACATCTTGTGCCATACATCATCTTGACTTAGTGTCATTAGATTCATAGAAAAAAAATCCCCTTAATAATCCTATGAGAGTTTAGAAAGGAAATTCATTATATTACACAGAGATTTTGTGGAAATATGAGATATTATCTTCCAATATTACTTGGGATGGGGATAATTTTTTCAGGTAGTGCATTTGCACAATCAACACAAGATATCGAAATAATACTTTCTTCTTCAACGTACAATTATGGAGATAAATTAGATTATAGAATAATTGTTTCAGAGATTACAGGAGAAGATGCATTTGTATATGTTACAGATAAGACAGGCAAAAAAAGTCAGATATTAACAATTCCAATTAGGGATACGGAATTAAGAATTATTTCACCATTTGGGTTTGATAGTGTCATATGGGAAGAAGGCAAGTATGAATTAGAATTACAGTATTCAGGTTCAGTTTCAAATACAGAATTTACAATTTTAGATGATGGTTCTATTGCAATTCCATATTGGGTAAAAGATGTTGCAAAATTGTGGATAGGTAACCAAGCACCAGATAGGGAGTATGCAAAATCATTACAGTATTTGATTAATGAAGAGATAATCATTAATTCAGAGGTTAGTGATGAGCTAAGAATACCAGAGTGGTTTAGGATTACAACTGCATGGTGGATAAATAATCAAATTCCAGATGCAGAATATGGAGAATGTTTACAGTATTTGATTAATGAAGAAGTTATTCTTATTCCATATGATCAAGAATCAGTTATAGAAGGTTCATCAGAAAGCACTTTGTGACTTTTCTTTCCAATTCCCCATAAGATAAGCATTATAATAATTCCCATGGACATGCCTATTACAGTGGAATAGATAAGATGACCATAACTAACATTGGTTGCATTCTTTTCTAAAGGAGACAAAACACATTCGCCATTCTCAAAGACAGTCCCATCACCACATGCATTAACTAGTTTTTCAAGTTTTTCTTCTTCGGCAATTTCAGCTTGTGCTGCTGCTTCAGATTCAGCTTGTGCTGCTGCTTCAGCTTCAGCTTGTGCTGCTGCTTCAGATTCAGCTTGTGCTGCTGCTTCAGCTTCAGCTTGTGCTGCTGCTTCAGCTTCAGCTTGTTCATCTAGTTGGGCTTGCAAGAAAGAATTATCTGTAAGTATTGTTCCAATAATCTCAATTTCTTCAGTTCCTTGTAAAAGTGAGAAAGATATAGTTCGGGATTCATCTGTTTTTGTTTCTTCAAATTCAATTTCATCACCATCAGATAAAATGAAGAAATCATCATCAGAGTATCCAATCTTTGCATCGAAAAAGTCACGCTGGAAAGTAATTGAAACGTCATTAGAAGAATCAGAAACTTCTGTTTCAAAAATTAGAGAGATAAAATCCAAATCTGCAGTGACGGATTTTATAATTACATTATTTGAGGTGTAGTCAATCTCATATGCAGTGCCATCAATTTCTACGGGTATGGAATCAGCAAATGCCGATGGAATCATTATTGTGGCAATAAGTACGGTGACACATGCAATCTTTAGTTTCAAGTCTAAATTACGCCTCTAAGTATTTGTATTATCTTTTCTGCTATAACATTTGCAGCTAAAGACTGAGCTTCTTTTGTCTGAGCACCCATATGAGGTGTGGAAATGAAGTTTGGAAGACCAGTCAATTTGTTCGAAGTGGCAGGCTCAACTTCAAATACATCGAGTGCCGCACCACCAAGTTTTCCATCATTCAGAAATTCATATAGAGCATCTTCATCTATTACACCACCACGGGAAGTATTGATTATACGAGCGGTGTTTTTCATTGTGCTCATTTTTTCAGCATTTATCAAGTGTTTAGTACTATCCAACAAAGGCACATGTAATGATACATAATCAGAGCTTGCAAGAAGAGTACCAAGATCTGCTTTCATTAAACCAACTTCTTTTGAAAATTCTTCATCTATTGGAACAACGTCATATCCTATAATGTTCATGTTTAGTGCTTTAGCTAGTCGTCCTAATCTTTTACCAATATTTCCTAACCCAACAATTCCTAAATATTTTCCACGTAACTCAGAACCCATCAATTCTTTTTTAATCCAGTTTCCATTTCTTACT
>CAZEFL010000030.1:0-9156 GCA_964511485.1 uncultured Nitrosopumilaceae archaeon | reverse complement strand
ACGAATTTTGTGTTTTAAAGATAATTCTTTTACTTCAGCTTCCATTGCGGCCCTATCACCACCAAGTTCTTTTCCACCACCTGAAACGATTACAACATTGTGAATTCCTTTTTCAGCACATGTCTTCATAATAGGTCCACATAATGCAAGATCAATACAAACAACAACCAGATCAACCTTTTCATCTATTGCTTCTAAAGAAGGATAGCACTTGATTCCTAGAATTGATTCTTGTTTAGGATTAATTGGGAATACTTTGCCTTTGTAATCTTGTTTTCCAAGAGCATCTAAAACTGAATTACCAATTTTGCCAGGTGTTGCAGATGCACCAACTAGTGCAACAGATTTTGGAGTAAAAAATGACTCCATTGATGTAATGTTTGGTTTTGCTTTTGAGATGGAATTAGTTTTTAGTTCATTATTTAGAATAATTTTTGCATCAACTACAAAATGTGATTTTGGATAGACAATTACAGGATTAAAGTCAATACTGTTAATGTAATCGGCATTTTCTACGCCTAATTTTCCAATGTCTACTAACATTTTTGCTGCCATGTTAAGATCAATTGGTTCACTTCCTCTGAAACCTTTGAGAAGTTTGGAACCTTTGAGCTCATTTAACATAGATTTTGCATCAGAGGTTGTAATTGGAAGCATTCTAAATGCAACATCCTTGAAGACTTCAGTCATTACACCTCCCATACCAGCCATAATCATTGGCCCAAATTGTGGATCATTTTGAATACCTACAATTAATTCAACACCTTTTGGAACCATCTTTTCAAGAAGGATTCCTTTTACTTCAACACCTTTCTTTTTAGAAAGTCTACCATACATGTCAGTGAATGTCTTTTTTACATCAGCAATATTGTCAATTCCAACTTTAACTCCACCAACATCAGTTTTGTGTAAAATTTGTGGAGATACTACTTTCATTACCAAAGGAAAACCAATTTTTTTTGCTTGTTTTGCTGCATCTTCTACAGAAGTAGCTAGTGCATAAGGTGGAACTTTTACTCCATAAGATTTGAGAATTGATTTAGATGATTCTTCAGTAATTACTTTATGATCGGTTTGGATAATTTCTTCAAAAATTTTGTTTACGGCGACCATTGTTCGATCGATAAAATCAAAACTCAATATATTAAACTTTGGTCAAAGATTGAATGATGATTTGAAATTCTTATAAAAAATTTTCATGTTTGATTTTACGGTTAAAATATTGTCATTAATTTCTGAACGGATTTTTTGAGGATCTATGTAGGAGATTTGTTGCAGTTTTTCTTCAGTGTCATCAAGCCACAAATTTACCATTTCTTCATTTACTTCCAAATGAAATTGCAATCCAACTGCACTTTTGTACTGAAATGCTTGATTTGGATAATTCTCAGATGAGACCAATCTCGTAGCACTTTCAGGTAAATCAAAGGTATCACCATGCCAATGAAATACAGAAAATGGGTTATTCAAACCTGAAAAAAGAGGGGCATTATTTTCTACTTTCAAATCATGGTAAAAACCAATCTCATTTTTTGGGCCAGGGTATACATTTGCACCAAAAGTTTTAGCAATTAATTGAGAACCAAGGCAAATTCCAAGAACAGGGATATTTTTTTCAACAGTGTTTTTGATTAATTTTTGTTCTGCTTGAAGATAATCAAAATCATCATTAGCACTTTCAGGTGCACCCAATATTACAACTAATGAAAAATCTTTTTTGGGTAATTCTTCATGTTTCGCATTCACAGATGTAATGTAAAAACCATCATCTGTTAGAAGTTCACCAAGATGGCCAGATCCTTCTATTCTAGTATTTTGGATGAATAATACATCAGACAATAAAAGATATCATGTGCGGTGTCTAATATATTAAAATCTCTGATTAGTTTTGAATCAATAATGTGTAATTGATTTTCATATATGAAATTATGTTAAAGGTTGTAGAAAAAGGTTTCATCAATAAAAAAATAATTCAAATAATTTATTTTAATTTTTTATTTATTCTATTTTTTAATTTCACAATTATTTTCTGTATCTAAATTATCATTGCTATCTTAGATATTTTTTCAGTCCTCCAATTAATTTTTTTGTAAATCAACATTATACACAAATTTTATTACAATAATTGAATGCAAAAACTTTCTCAAAAAAACATTATTTTCTCACAAAAAAGACTTTAAAATGCAGAGTTTCATTTTACCGTTTATTACCAGTGAGAGGCAATCAAAATAATTTGTTAGATTAGCAAATAAGTTAATTAAGCAAGATTGAATGTGTTCATTATAATGTCTGAAATTTGCTTTGAATGTAAAAATAAAGTAGAAGAACATTCTACAGAGCAAATGAAAAAATGTCTTTCAAAAATGTCTGATTCGCTTGAATCTGTTAAAAATGTTCAATCACAATTACGAGAAATTACAGAAGAAGAGGCATTAGACCAATTTGTAAATACAAAAAGTGGCGAAGCCAGTAGAATGGGTTCAAAATAGAAAAATAAGTCTCAAATTTAATTTCCCATTTCAAAAACAATCTAAAAAGTAGACAGTCTTAACTAATTTAGAAACAATATTGAATCATGACTGGTCAAGTTATTGTTAGTTGAAAATGGAATTAACAGATTATCTGATTTTATTGGTATTGTTAAAATCTCCAATTCTAGTTTTCATATATTTCAAATTTATTCACAAATCTAATAGTAAAAAAGAAAAAACGAAAAAAGTTAATCAAGGTAAATTTTCTGTGTAGATTTAGATAAGAAAATGAATTGGAAGGACATGAGCACAATAAGAAAAATTTTCATAATTTCAGGTTTGATTCTTGGTGGATTTCTAATTTTGACATACTAGAATCTAATACTTTTTCGGTTTTTTCTTCTTTTTATTCACTTGTTGCTGCTTTTTGTAATTTTTAACTCGTTGTTTTTGTTCAGCAGCTTTCTGTCCCTTTTGTTTTCTTCCATCCTTTTTCTTTGGTTTTTTTTCTTCTTTTTTTCTACCAAATGACCCCATATCATGAAATCATTACTTCGTTTAGATAAGCATGATCATGCCTAAATTAGTGTTAATTCATAACAAATACTAAATATAATTAACCACTATTTACCATAATGCATAAAAAAATTAAATTTATGATTCCCGTATTTGTTGCAGTTTTTGCCCTGATGTTTGTAATTACAATTCCTAATGTAATGGCCGAAGGAGGGGAACATTGGAAAAAAGGAGATTGGAAAGAAAAATTTGCAAAATTGACTCCAGAAGAACGTGAAGCAAAATTTGCACAGTTTAAAGAAATGAAAAAAGCATTTGCTTCAATTTCTGATGAAGACAGAGAATTAATCAAATCTCACTTTAAAGAAATGAAACAAGAATTCACAACCCTATCTGATGAAGAAAAGGATGTAAAACGTGCTGAGTTCAAATCTAAAATGAATGAATTTGCAGTACTTACTTTAAACGAAAAAATTCTACACTTACAAGAATTTGCAAACACTCTAAGAGAATAAAAAATTAGAAAATAAAAATAAAAAAATACCTTATTTTCTAGAAGGTGTGAATGTGCTTATCCAAGATTGGATAATATTTTTATTCAAATCAGTAAATGCTGTAACATTGTCATTGAATGCTTTTACATTTTGAGTAGTAGCATCCATTGCAGTTTTTGCAATTTGGTTTTGAATTGAACCTGCTTGAATGATTTGTTTGTTGGAATCAACAATTACAGTTTTTGCAGCATCTGGGATATCAGAAACAATTCCTGATTTTTGTGCAAATTCTTGTTGCATTGTGATTGCAGCATCAAATGATTTCTCAGCAGATTTCATGCATTCTTCTTGAAAATGGGTTGAAGCTTGGAAATACTGTGGAGTAATTTTTGAGATACTTTCAAAGTATTTTTGTACATTTTGCTTGTAGATTGCATATACGCTGTTTGTTTGATTTGATTTTTGAGTTGTTTTTTCAGTTTGTGTACTCATACTTTGCCAAATTTTTCTGCCTATATATACCATTACCACTGAGTGGTAATTACAGGTAACAATGGGAAACATAAGGTCTAGTCAAAAATTCACGCTCAAAAGGTGAATTACTATAAAATAAAGAAATAATCAGAATATATGAAAAAATTAATCTTAAAAACATTAGAATCAAAAATTCAAAACAATATTAAGGAAAAAATATAGTTGTAGAAAATTATTTTGAAATGAATTCAGGCGTTCTAGAGATTATGGCCAAATGCCTTTTTGATTAAAGGCTTCCAATACTCGCTCCACTGCTAACACCATAGTAGCTTTTCTCATATCGATTTTGTGTTTCTTTGAAACTGCAAGTGCATCTCTAAATCCTTTTGTGATATTTGCCTCCATTTTGTTTGCAACTTCATCAAAGGTCCAATAGTAACCCATGTTGTTTTGTACCCACTCCAAATAAGATATACACACACCACCAGAATTAGCCAAAATATCAGGAATGACCATAATTTTCTTTTTGAAAATAATTGGATCTGCCTCTGGTAAAGTTGGACCATTTGCAGCTTCTGCAATAATTTTACATTGAAGTTTTTCTGCAAGTTTTGCATTAATTTGATTTTCTAGTGCACCAGGAACTAAAATATCACATTTAGTAGTAAGTAATTCTTCAGTAGAGATTTTTTTGCTTCCAGGAAAATTAACAACTGAACCAGTTTTTTGTTTGTGACCTAAAATTGCACTGACCTTTGCACCTTTAGGAATTGAAATTGAGCCTTTAGAGTCACTTACACCTATTACTTTGGCACCCATTTTCTCCAAGTATTCACCGGCAAAAGTAGATGCATTTCCAAATCCTTGTAAAACAACTTTAGCTCCTTTAAGATTTAATTTCAATGTCTTTGCAGCTTCTCTAACAGTATATGCTGCACCTAATCCAGTTGCAACATTTCTTGCAAGTGAACCACCCATTGAAATTGGCTTTCCAGTAATTACTCCTGGAGAATATTTGTTGCCGTTTAATTTGCTAAATGTATCCATGATTTGTGTCATTTCACGTCCTGTAGTGTAAACGTCAGGTGCTGGAATATCTTTTTGAGGTCCAATAATTTCAGAAATTTTGTATGCAAAACCTCTAGTTAGTCGCTCTAGTTCACCATCACTTAGTTTTTCAGTTTTTGGATTAACATAGATTGCACCTTTACCACCACCAAGAGGAACATCAACAATTGCACATTTCCAAGTCATCCATGAAGAAAGTGCCATGACTTCACGTTCCATGTATTCAACACCACCTTCAGGATTAAAATAACGAATTCCACCTTTGTAAGGACCTCTATCGTTGTTATGTTGACTTCTAAAACCTGTGAAAACTCTAATTTTTCCATTATCCATTTTAACTGGAATTTTTACTCTCAAAACTTTATTTGGCATTGCCAAATATTCACGTAATTCTTTATCTTTAATGCCAAGAACATCACATGCGTCATTGACTTGTTTTGTTGCATTAGCAAATGGGTCATGTTTTACCAAGATACTAGAAACCGTTGCTTTCATTTTATATAAGTTTGGTTAAAAATTAGTGATCGCATTTTTAGAACTTGGTGCAGAATAATTTTCTAAAATGACTTTTAGAATAATGTTAGATATAGAATTCCCATAGAAATAGTGAAATGAATGACGAAAAAATACCCTTAAATTGACTTGGAATAAACTCGTGATATTATGATGGCATCACGCGGTTACGATATGACACCTACAATGTATTCACCAGATGGTAGAATATATCAAGTCGAGTATGCCATGGAGACAGTAAAAAGAGGAACTTTGGCACTGGGCATCAGTACTAAAGATGGAGTTATCATGGCAGTAGAAGAAAAGCCAAGAACATTACAAACTAAAAACATTACACAAAAAATTTTCCAAGTTGATTTTCATATAGGAATTGCAGCAGCAGGATACATTCCAGATGCACGTGTTCAAGTAGACGGTGCAAGATTCTTTTCACAAGGAAATAGAATGACGTATGATGAGTCAGTTGAAGTTGCAACAGTTGCAAAACACTTAGCAGATCAGGCCCATCAATTCACACAGTATGGCGGTGTACGTCCAAATGGAGTTGCTATGATAATTGCAGGAGTTGATCAAAAAGGAGAATCAATCTACATTACAGATCCTAGCGGAACATATGTACAATATTCAGCAATTGCAATTGGTTCTGGCTCAGATGATGTCAATACATTTCTAGAAAAATATTACAACAAAGACATGAGTTTGGAAGATGCAGCATCATTAGCAATTGCAGCAATTAATCTAAAAACAGAACAAAAAGATGGAGTGAATCATGTTAAAATGGCAAAAATTTCAACAGAATCTAAAGTATTTGAGAAAGTTTCAGAAGAAGACATACTAACATATTCTCAAAATGCATCAAAATTTTCTAAAGAGTAGAAGTAATAGATTTGAAAACTATTCAAACTAGTGTACAAAGACGATAGATTATGGGTTTAGGAAGTTATTGGGGCGAAGTAATGGATGTTCTTCGAGAAATTATTCCAATTTATGATAAAGTAAATTCTATTATTTCGTTAGGCAAAGATGTAGAACATAGGAATCGGGGAATTTCACAAAGAGTATTTCCAGGAAATAAAATTTTAGATGCAGGTTCAGGATTTGGAAACATGTCAAAAACTGCACTAAAACAAACTGATGGAAAAATTTCAGTCACACTTTATGACCCACTAGTCCCAATGCTAAAAAATACTAGCACATATTTTGAAAAATCACCAGACATGGCAAATGGTGTTTTTGAACACATACCATTTAGAGATGAAGAATTTGATGCTGTTTTGTGTGGTTATTCATTAAGGGATGCAATCAATTTGAGAATTGCAATTTCTGAAGTTCACAGAGTTTTGAAAAAAGATGGAAGATTTGTAATTGTTGATTTAGGAAAGCCAGATGAATTATTTTTTCGAACAGGTGTTTCATTCTATCTAAGATGTATTCTTCCAATTCTTGCATTAATTGCAGGAGGTAGATTAGGATTAAAGTTTGGAACATTATATGGGACATACAAACGATGGCCTCAAAACAAAAAACTAGAAAAATTATTGCTAGAAAAATTCTCCAGAGTAGAATTTGAGAAAGACCTTATGGGTGGGGCAATAATGATTGCAGCATACAAATGAATAAAGTTCTGATACTAGTCAATATTACAGGATTAATCATAGGAATTTCCTATGGATTACACGGACCTATTTTACCAATATTTGCAAAAAATGTAATTGGTGCTACGTATTCAGAACTAGGATTAATCGGATTAACAAATTTTATTCCATACATGTTCATTCCACTTTTTGTTGGAATTCTTCTTGATAGAATTAACAATGGATACCTTCTTGCCATAGGAGCAGCCATTAATTCTGCATCAATTTATCTTCTATCAATTGCACAATCAGTTCCTGAAATAATGGGATTTAGAATAATGACAGGTGTAGCTCATGCATTTTTTTGGCCACCATGTCAAGCAATTATAGCAAATGAGAGCTCAGAAAAAAATAGAGTTAGAAATATTTCATGGTTTACAATGTTTTTTGTAATTGGATTCATGTTAGGGCCATTACTTGGAACTATAATTCTAGATGGATTAGATGTGACATATCGAATAATGTTCCAAATTACGGCATTTATTCTGGCCACAGCAATAATTTCAGCACTTTTAATTTCAAGAAAAAGAATTAGTGTACATCAAGAGAGATTTTCTTTTTCAGCAATTAAAGAAATGAAAAAATTCCCTGAAGTAGTAATTTTGTTGATTTTTTGTACATCATCTTTTGGAATTATTCTCACAATTTTTCCTGCATTTCTTAATGATAATGGTATGACTGCTACGAATGTGTTATTATTGTATTTTGTTTTTGGTATTTCAAGAGTAGTGTCACTAGCATTAGCAGGAAAGTTTGCAAATAGAACTAGTCAAACTTTGATTGCAGCAACATTATCAATTTCCATAGGATTGGCAATATCAGTAATTGCAGATTCCATCATTACATTTGGAATTGCGTTGGTGTTAATGGGATTTGGATTTAGTATATTCTTTCCATTGACTCTGGAAATAATTCTAAGTAAAACAAAAAAGCAGATTTCAGGAAAAATTATCGGAGCATATGAAACAGTGTTTGGGATAGGTTGGGCATTAGGACCAACAATTGGAGGACCACTTACTCAATCACTCGGAGATGAAGCACCGTATTTGGTTTTTTGCGTAATTGGAGTAGGAATCACAGTTCTTGCAATAACATGTAGGAAAAATCTAGAGCCACAAAAAATTCTATGAAGACATAGAACAATTAGGCATAAATCTCAACATTACGTTTAATTTTAAATTACAACACAATCCAGTATGCTTGATTTTTCATTAAATATTGCAGGAAGTGAATGGATGATAATTATTTTTGTTGCATTGATTTTAATTTTAGGAACAGGGAAACTTCCAGGAGCTGCTAAAAAACTTGGAAAAGTAGTAAACGAATACAATAAAGCAAAAAATGAAATTCAAGATCAGATGAAAGAAGTGTCAGAACAGACTCCAACAATTTCAGGACCAGTAGAAACAGAACGAGAAAAACTAGAAACTATTGCAAAATCAATTGGAATCAAAGTTGAGGATAAGACAGATGAAGAATTACAAAAAATAATATCTTCAAAAATGGGTCAAAAGAAAATAGAGGATGCAAAAAAGGATTAAAAAACTATTTTGAAGTTTTAATTCGATACAGATCTTCATCAAGTCGTTTTTTAGCAAATTTGTAATAAGAAGGAACAATTTCAAATCCAAGAAATCTACGTTGTAAAGATTTGCTTACAACTGCTACCTGACCTGACCCAAGAAAAGGATCAAAAACAATATCTTTTTTCTCACTAGAATATTCTAATAACTTTTGAATTAATTCAGAAGGGAGTTTTGTAGGTGTTTTTTCATCTCCAGTCCAATACTCTCTTTTGATATCCCAAACATCTTCTTTATCTCGATAATGCAAACTACGTCCTTCTTTTGTTTTTTCATCTTTTTTGAACCTAAAAAATGGAAAAAACTTTCTTTTCTTATCATTTTTGCAAACATAAAGACAGTGATAATGAGATGTAACAAATTTCTTTTTTGTCACTACACCAAATTGATATTTCCAAATTAT
>CAZEFL010000029.1:1417-9479 GCA_964511485.1 uncultured Nitrosopumilaceae archaeon | reverse complement strand
GAGAACCATCAACGAAGTTATCTACTTCGACTGATGCTGCAGTAGATCCCATAGCAATAACGATGAGCCAGATTTTCTTTAGTCTCTGAATCTCAACTTCTTTTGGGATTAATGCGGGCATCTGTGCCATGATAGTGTACATGTGAATTAGTGATATAAAGTAAAGGTTTGAAATATATAATAATTTTATGAAATTTTTCTATTTTTTTCCCTTGAAATATGTAATATATTTAATCAAAAAATATCTATTATATGATAAATTGAATATGTTAT
The DNA here is from genome assembly GCA_964511485.1 of uncultured Nitrosopumilaceae archaeon. GTDB lineage: Archaea > Thermoproteota > Nitrososphaeria > Nitrososphaerales > Nitrosopumilaceae > Nitrosopumilus. Next base: position 9,206 of record CAZEFL010000029.1, on the reverse strand, counting down.
TTCCATTTTCATTGTTAATCATTAACGATAAACATTGGGAAAAACAACGATCCTAGTTATGAAGGTAAAACATATAACGACGTGGATTATCTTTCAGATATTAGGGATAACTATGGTCGAAAAAAAGATTTTCGTATTCGGACTAGCTGTCGTATTAGCACTAGGAACCTTAGGCTTCAACTGGGTTGAAGCAATTGTTCCAACTGCAGATGCACACGGTGTCCAAGCACAACTCCAAAGTCGTTTCATTAGAATTGAAGATGAAACCTTTAACAGACAATCCCTGCAAACTGGCGAAACCTTGACTCTTCAAGGTACATTAGTCAGTCTTGTAGAAAGAGACCTTAGAGGATGGATATCCATTTTCTCAGAGTCAACCAATGCAGGTAACAGATGGGAGATGTTAGCAAGAGATCCACCAGGAAACGTCTTTGACATTCCAGGTAACGCTGTTGTTGAATATTCACTATCTGCAAAAGCACTTGAAGCAGGTGTATACCACGTACACACCCAACTCAATGTAGCCAGTGTTGGTCCAGGACTTGGTCCAGGTCAAACAGTTGTTGTTGAAGGCGATCCAATTATCAAACCAATTCCATATACCAATATAGCATATCAATCAATTATGATTGGTATCGGATATGTTATTACGTTTGCAACAAGACCTTGGCAAGTAATCTAAACAACCCTCTTTTCCTTTTCATTTTCTAATCACTTTACGTCTAGCGTGCGTTATCAAATTAATTCTAAAGTCATTTACACCATATCAAAAAACTCTTCACAAAACGACTGAGTTTAGAAAATTACATGAGTAAAAGAAAGGACTTTAAGGAATTGCATTAAATCCAACACTATGATTTGGCCTGGTACTGGAGATCCTTACAAAAGAAAAAAGACACTTAGATTTTTAGCCATTACTGCCGTCATAGCAATATCTGTAGGTGTAGCAAGTAGTTTGATTCAAGGAACACTTGGGCAAGATAATCCTCTCAAAGTTTGCATTGATGATAGACATACTCCATACAAAATTAAAGCAACATTGGAGATAATTATTGATGGTGAAAAAGCAGACATTCCCGCAAATATTGGATTAAATGAAGGGGAATGTCAAAGAACTATGTATACATTAACTAATGATGGTACGATTTACGCAGAATGGGAGGAAGCATACCCATTTGAAATAGGACACTTTTTGTGGATGTGGGATTTTCCTCTAAGAGACATGGATCAGAATAAATCAACAATTTATGTGAATGATAAAGAATCTTCTCATTTCATCAATCACCCATTACAAGATGGATATCATTACAAAGCAGTATTTACATCAAAAGCATATGATGATGCAAAAGACACCGACTTTTTACCTGAAAACTAAGAATTTCATTTTAAAAAAAAACGTAGATCGTACTAGTACACTCGATTTAAGAAAGATTTAAAAGGATTCTGAATCTCAATAATTTCATAATGACTCTTCCAAAAGGATTCGGTTCTGGCGGTGCTGGTGGTTCATCAAGCGCTGATGTAGAACGAATGATTGGAAAACGCGTTGAAAACATGACTGGTATGATTACAGTTTCATTCTGGGCAGCATTGATAGCAACTTTTGGTGGTACTGCAGCTGGATATTTCTATTATCCATGGGCATATCCAACAGCAAGTGGCCACTTTGCATTCATCGTACTTACAATCATCGAGGCAATTGGTTACATCTTCTGTGTTAAAGTCATGGAAGAAGGTTCCAACAAGAACAGCAATGGCATCGTAGGTGCTAGTGTTGGTGGTGCAATAGTATTCGTATTGTTTGTATCACTATTTGTTGGCTGGTAATCAGAAGGTAAACCCTTCAGACATTTCTTTTTCATTTTAGTTTAGAAGAACTTTATTCTGTATCTCTCTAGTCAGTAACGATCTTCATCACACTCTATAATTTTATATAGTGACTTTTTCCTCATCTCCGTATGGTCTGGTTAAGACGATGTACACACTACTTATTCATAGTAGTAGTTGCAGTTAACTCAACACTGTTAACAATTAACGCAGGTGACTACATTTTCTATACTGACTGGGCTTGGACTTCGTACACGGTATTTTCAATATCGCAAACGTTGATGCTTATCGTAGGTGCTACATACTATCTTACGTTTACAGGCGTTCCAGGCACAGCAACGTATTATGGCCTCATTATGACAGTATATACTTGGGTAGCCAAAGCCGCATGGTTTTCACTCGGTTATCCGTATGACTTCATTGTAACTCCAGTTTGGTTACCATCAGCAATGCTGTTGGACTTGGTATACTGGGCAACAAAGAAGAACAAACACTCTTTGATACTGTTTGGAGGCGTACTTGTAGGAATGTCTTTACCATTGTTCAATATGGTAAACCTGATAACAGTAGCAGACCCACTTGAAACGGCATTCAAATATCCTAGACCAACATTGCCACCATATATGACACCGATAGAACCGCAGGTAGGAAAGTTCTATAACAGTCCAGTTGCGCTCGGTGCAGGTGCAGGTGCAGTCTTAGGATGTACGTTCGCAGCATTAGGTTGTAAACTTAATACTTGGACATACAGATGGATGGCCGCTTGGTCAAAGTGGGACTAAACACCCAACCTTTTCCTTTTCATTTTATTATTTTCTCTTAGAGTTTTCTATACAAGACAAAAGTTGATTAAAAAATATTGCACAGGTTGTGATCTTTTATTGTCTATTTTATCAATATGTAATCTTGTGATAATGATATGTGAAACAACAATACGGTCAGATTTTAACTACTCCAAAACCATTTGTTAAATGGGCTGGAGGAAAACGTCAGCTAATTCCAATTTTAAACCAAAATTTACCTACATCTTTTGGAACATACTATGAACCATTTCTAGGTGGTGGTGCATTACTGTTTCACATGCTAACTGAACGAAATGGTCAAAAATGCAGTATCTCTGATTTAAACTCTGATCTTGTATTGGCATACACTACCATACGCGATAGAATTGATAATCTAATCACTTCTCTGAAAAATCATGAAAAGAATTATCAAAAAGATTCAAAATTTTACTATTATTCTGTAAGACAAAGCAATCCTAGAAGTGAAATTGAAAAAACATCTAGATTACTTTTTTTGAATAGGACCTGCTTTAATGGACTTTATCGTGTGAATAGTAAGGGAAAATTTAACGTCCCATTAGGAAAATACACAAATCCAAATATTGTAAATGAGGATAATCTTCGTTCAGTAAGTAGTATCTTACAATCAAGTAAAGTAAATATCAAATGTAGAGATTTTGAAGCAGTTCTAAGAGATGCCAAAAAAGGAGATCTAGTTTATTTTGATCCTCCTTATCAACCTGTAAGTGATACTGCAAATTTTACTAGCTATACAAATAAGGATTTCACATATGCTGATTTGAGTAGATTGGCAGAACTTTGTAAAAATTTGGATGAGAAAGGATGTAAAGTTCTCTTATCAAATTCTGATTCAAAACAAGTATCTGATATGTTCTCAGAGAAACCTTGGACAATAAACAAGATTCCTGCAAATCGTTCAATTAATTCAAATTCTCAAAAGAGAACAGGCCATTTTGAATTATTGATTAAAAATTATTAGAAGCTTCGAACGGGATCTGAACCCGTGACCTTTACATTACCAATGTAACGCTCTACCAGACTGAGCTACCGAAGCATAATTTTATCCTGTAGAAAATCCTTATAATTCTTCATCCTGAGTAAAATTTTTCTAAACTGTTAAATTTCACGCAAATTTTTACCTTTTTGGAGGAGTAATCAAGCCTGGCCAAAGTAAGCAATTTGCTTTTGGACATGCAGGACTTAAGATCAAATAATGGGTGATCCTGTCTCTCAGGAGTTCGTGGGTTCAAATCCCACCTCCTCCATTTACACTATTTTGGATGTTTAATTCCTCTAGCGTTTAGAACTTCATACACATCTGGCAATGAAAATACAAAGCCAATATGTACACAGTCTTTTTCATCACAAAGCTGACAAAATAATTCTCCTTTTTGAACTGCAACCTCTGCAATCCTGTTTTTGATATTATCTTTTAGTACTACACGATCATCATCCACTGAAATTTTCTCAATTTTTGGAGCATATCTCGCAAATGTCTTATCCTTTTGCATCATCTCCTCTAACATGAAAGTAACATAACCTGAAAAACTATTGACACCTTTCATTGTAAGGTCGTCTTTACTCTTTTGATAAACTTCATGGAATTTATCGTAGACTGTTTCTGAAACTGTTATTGATTTGAATCCGGCTTTTGGCAATTTACTTTTCCTTACCGTACATTAAAGTACTCATGTATATAATGTTTTATTTTAAAAATAAATTCATCTTTGCTAATCTAAATTAGACTTTATACGATACCGTTATCCAAGAACAACATGGGCAAAGGTTATTCTTCAGAAGAAATTAGAGAGAAATTGATTTCAGTTTTAGAGGATTCTGAAACTGGAATGTCAGGAGTTGAAATTTCAGAAAAAGTAGGTGTTAACAGAATCACAATGACAAAATATCTACAAGTTTTTGCAGCTGATGGATTACTAAGACAAAAAAATATTGGAAATGTAATATTGTGGTTTTTAGAACCTGGTCAAGAATCTTTTAACTTTCCTGATGATTATTTCAAAATTACATCAAAATACATTGAAAATTTAGTTAAAGGCACTGAAGATCAAGTCTATTCTTTGATTCGTAATTGTATTCATTCTGGAGCATCAATTACTTCGTTGATTCTTGAAGTAATTTTACCTGCAATTGATTCTGTAAATGAGTTATATGATGACGGAAAAATTGGGACATCTGAACTAAATCTTCTTAGAACTACTATCTCAAAATCTCTTCAAATCTTTAATCAACTCTCTGTAGTTCCTGATCCAAAAAAAAATGTGATTGTACTTGCAGCAGATTCTAAAAGCAGTTTAATCTCAGAAGCAGCATCGTCTGCATATTATTCTGAAGGTTGGAGAGTTTCTCATTTAGGTGACATGTCTTCTGCAATCAATGTATTATTTGATCTTGATTTTCAAAAATTGGTTGGAAAAGTTTGGAAACAAAAACCTGGTGTTTTGATTGTTGTTGTTTTCTCACAAACTAGTGAGGGACTAATCTTTTTTGTAGATTCTATAACTCCTATCAAAGAAAAATCTGGAAAACATATGAAATTGACATTATGTGGGAAAACATCAAAAAAATCAAAAATTAACGCTGATCTGAAATCTGAAAATCTTAATGATATTTTACAATGGTCTAAAACCACATTTCAAAATTTAAAATAATGTAAAATGGGCCCGATGTGATTCGAACACATGACCTTTCGATTATCAGTCGAACGCTCCAGCCAAGCTGAGCTACGAGCCCACGACCAATTCTCTAGGTTTGAGTCATTTAAGTTTAATTTTCTTTCCACTTGATTGAACAGCCAATTGATGGGTCAAAATCCTTTTCAATTTTTTCGCCTGACAATAGCTTTTTCATATTGATAATCATTGTTTTTTCTGTAGCTTCATCATCTGGTTTCATGGCATTATCAATTTTACCATGAAAAACTAATTGTTTTTGACTATTAAACAAAAATGGATCTGGAGTACACATGGCACCATATTTTTTAGCAATTTCTTGTGAATCATCTACCAGATAATCAAATTCAAATCCTTTGTCAATTGCTGTTTGTTTCATTGCATCAAAACTATCTTCAGGATAATCTGTAGAATCATTACTGTTAATCCCAATTATTGCAATATCTTTTCCACATTCTTCATATAATTCATTTAATGCATCTACTTTTGCTTTAACATATGGACAATGATTGCACATGAAAATCACCAAAATCCCTTTGTAATTATTATAATCATTTAGAGTATGTTTTTTATCATCAATTCCTAATAATTCAAAATCAGGTGCAACATCACCTACTTTTAGTTTTATTTGTGATTCTAGAAGGACCATAAAGAAATCCTTTTGTGTTCAAATAAAAATTATTGCCAAGAGGACAACAATTAAAATCCACACTTTTCCCATTCTTCATGTGGGCCGGTAGTATAGCCTGGTAGTATACCCGCCTTGCACGCGGGGGGTCACGGATTCAAATTCCGTCCGGTCCACTTAACAATGATCGATTATGAAATTCAGATTTCTGGATGGATTTAAATAGGATAAGTTTTGGTTTTACCATATGGCAAGCGCAGCAGACGGATGGCCCGTATTCATTCCACTTATTGTCGGATTGGTTCCAGGATTGATTTACTGGTTAGCAATTACCGCAAAAAGAAGCTAAACTTTACATCTCTTTTTATTATTTTTTGTATAGTGCTAACTAGGTTGATGTAGATTGTGCTTAACCAAAATCAGATTATGTTTTCTTTCAAAACAATACTCATTTGTTCTGAAAAATTTATAGATTTATCTTCAAAGAACTCTAAATACATTCATGTCTAAATTTTCTTTAGTTGCCATGGGTGGAACATTTGATGTTATTCATAAAGGACATCTTATTTTACTCTCAAAGGCATTTGAAATCTCTGAGAAAGTAATCATTGGATTAACCAGTGATGAATTTGCTGAAAAAAAAGGAAAAATCCCAAATAACAATTATGGGAAACGCCTTGAAACTTTGATTTTATCTCTTTCAAAAAAGTTTCCAAATACCTCTTTTCAAATCAATAAATTAGATGATGATTTTGGCCCTGCTGTTCTAGAATCTGATGTTGAGGCATTAGTTGTTAGTGATGAAACAAGTGGTCAAGGGAGTGCATTAAACAAGTTAAGAGAATTAAAGAAACTCCCTCCTGTTCAAATTGTAATTGTCCCTATGTTTTTAGCAAAAGATGGAGCCCGAATATCTTCAACACGAATTAAAAACTCAGAGATAGACTCTGAAGGAAACTTGTTATCTGTTGACAAGTAGCTTACAGAACTTTGAGTTGTTGGAATAAAGCAAAATTTTTGGATTGAATTTCATGGCAATAATCAATCATATGATGAAAAAAATTGATGCTGATGTATCTGATCTTAAGCAAGGTTTGCATCCTGAAAATCTTTCATATTGGTATGGAAAAATTATTCAAGAAACCATTGAAATGGCACCTTCTTGGCTTCAAGATAAAATCAAAGTCCATCAGGATCCTGTTCTTCCAATGAAATTTAATTTGGATATATCCAAACGTGCTGTAAGATATTTTATGATTGTAGTTGATAATAATCTGGATGAAATGCCTTATTCAACAAAACTCTATTTTCTTAAAGTCCAAGAAATAATGTCTACTGAAATGGATAAACCTCTAGTTTGAATGATTTTTTTAATTCTAGGCATGAATCTAAGCTCAAGGTATCTATAACCAATCAATCTAAAATTTAATGTTAATGGAATTATACAAATCAAAGTATTCAGACGGAAAGACCGATGGGAGAGATTCCAGACGAAATAATGAATCATATCGGTCTTATAGAAACTCCGGTGATAATAGACGTTCAAGAGATAATGATAGAGAAGATACCGAGGTAACTTGTGCTGATTGTGGAAATCAATGTACAGTTCCATTTGTTCCAAGAAGTAACAAACCAGTTTACTGTAGTGATTGTTTCAGACAAAACAAACCAGATGATTCTAGAGATGATAGATACTCTAGAGATGACAGAGGTTCAAGAAATTCAAGAAATGATAGATACTCAAAATACTCTAGAGATGACAGAGGTTCAAGATATTCTAGAGACGATAGACGTTCAAGAGATAATGATAGAGAAGATACCGAGGTAACTTGTGCTGATTG
>CAZEFL010000029.1:0-1317 GCA_964511485.1 uncultured Nitrosopumilaceae archaeon | reverse complement strand
TGATTCTAGAGATGATAGATACTCTAGAGATGACAGAGGTTCAAGAAATTCAAGAGATAACCGAAGAGAATCTGGCCGAGATAATTCGAGACCTAGAAAATCAAAAAATGATAAAATCTCAAAAAAACAAGCAAGTTTCTTTTCCAATGGTTCTGATAAATTTTATGAAACAATCAAAGAAAAAATATTTGAAATTTTAGGGGGAAAAACTTGCTCAAATTGTGGATTTAAGGATGAAAGAGCTTTAGGAATACGACCAATTTCTGATGATGTTTCTTTTGATAATAATGGACGTGGAGGAGAAGCATCTTCTTGGGGAAAATACATTTCATCCCCTGAACTCGCTAGAGATGAGCTAAAGGTTTTGTGTCTAAACTGTAATGAAATAAGAGAACCTGTGACAAAACCAGTAGAGGAAAAACGAAAATCAAAAAAGAGTAAATATTTCCCTAGATGACCTTGAAATCATCTTTGAGAATTTGTTAACACTTTAATTATAATAATTTAGAAATCTAAGTATGGAAGGCGACTTTAAAGCATTAGGACTAAGTCTGATTGCAATGGTTGGAGTAGTAGCACTCTGGACTGCATTTGGTTCATAGATTCATTCCTTTGTAATCTCTACTGTGTTCTCAATAATTCTGGTGGAACTTAGATTGTGCTCTTTTTCTGTAACTGATTGAATAAAATCCGCAAATTTTTCTACATTTTCCTCATCTTTTAGTAAAATACTATGAGCTGATTTGTCTTTCAAGGAAATCACCAATTCATTTTTTATGACATTTAGAATTGAAGTGATGTATGTTTCTTTTCCATCTTTAATGAAAATTAGACTGGCAAATTTTTGAGCCTCGTATTTATCATCACATGTAATGGAAATTTTCATTTATTCTCAAAAAGAAATTTGTCTATCTGGTCTTTTGCTTTTTCTCTTTTCTCTTGATGTATTGTTAGAAATTCATTAATTTTTTCAATCAAAATTGCTTTTAATTCTCCTGATAGCATTTTTCCAGATTTATAATCTTCATAGATTGATTTTAACTTGTTATCATCTTGTTCAAAAAATATTCTTAGATATTGAAATGATACATCAATATCTGGATTCCCTCCAAGTTTTCTATGTTCTTCTACACTTATCTGTCCTCCTGAAAATGCATATTTGTTAATTTTCTTTTTTACAACATTTGGAGAATCTGTTGTGTACACTGTTCCATTTTCATCTGACGCTGACATTTTTCCACCTGGTCCTGATAATCCTGGAATCATAATATTGTGAATTAATGCAGGTTTTGGTTTTCCTATTTTTGGTGCAATGTC
>CAZEFL010000028.1:0-9638 GCA_964511485.1 uncultured Nitrosopumilaceae archaeon | reverse complement strand
ATACAGAGCCACTTCCACATGCAGATTCAATTGTTAATGATGGTTTATCAGGAATTCCTAATCTACTCATCAAAACAGGTCCAATGTGTACCTGTTTGTCTGCAACTCCAAAAACATTTGAAATGTAAGATGCTTTGATGTCTTTTGGATCAATTCCTGCACTTTCTATGGCTGAAACTGATGCTTGAGTAGTAATATCTGCAATACTATCTGCTAATTTTCCATATTTGGTGCTTCCAGCGCCAAGAACACAAACCTTTTCCACAAATGTGACTGACATAAATCCCTATAAAAATCGTATTAGTAAATTTGTCATAGATAATGTCATCAAAGAAAAAACTTCAAGATGTTCAAATCAAAAAAATTACAGAAAGACACATCATCAAAACTTCAAAATCAAAATCTAATATCTTCAAAAAAGAGATCATACAATTTTTGGATGGTAATGGGTATCTTTCTTGGTCATCTAAAGAAAAAAAATACATGATTCTTGGAACAAATTCTCCAAAAAATGGACTAGTACAATGTCCCCAATGTAATATTGGGGAATTAATGGTTATTCGATCAAGAACTACAAGAAAACGGTTCATGGGTTGTTCAAACTTTTACGGTGGATGTAAGGCATCTTCCCCGTTATTACAAAAAGCAAAACTGCGTGCAACAAAAAAACCGTGTGAAATATGTAAATGGCCAATGATTATCTTCCGTTATTCACGAAATCAAAAATGGACAAAACAATGTTCTAATTTTAATTGTAAAAGTAGAGTTAAACCTTCAAAGTAGGATAGATATCGGTTCTTCTATTTTTGAGTAGTGGTAAAACTTTTCGTGTTTGTTTTACTTTATTCAAATCTATTTCAACAAAACCAATTCCTTGTTTCTTTCTCATATCAAGTAAAATTTTTCCAAATGGATCAACTACTAAACTTCTGCCACAATAAATATTTCCAACTTGATCAGGCGCGATTACATAACATCCATTTTCTATTGCACGTGCTTTGTTAATTGTAATCCAATGTTCTTCTTTCATGTAACCTTTAACCCAAGCAGATGGTGCAATCAATATTTGAGAACCTGCTGCTGCAAGTGAACGAGACATTTCTGGAAATCTCAAATCATAACATATCATCATTCCAATTTTCCCTAATGATGTTTTAACGGGATTTGCAATTTTTGAGCCTGAAGTCATTTTATCAGATTCTTTAAAGCCTAATGCATCATAGAGGTGAATTTTTCTATATGTAGAAATTACTTTGCCAGATGAATTAATGACAAATGAAGTATCATAAACTCGGTCTTTTCTTCTACTCTTTTCATAAAAAGAACCAATTACTTGTATATGATTTTCTTTAGCAGTTTTTGCAATTGTAGAAACAAAATTTCCGTTAATTGATTCAGATAAACTTGCAAGTTGTCTTGCATTTTGATTAGAATTTGTGTAAAACATCATAAATTCTGGAAATGCACATAATTTTGCTTTTTTAAAAGCTGCTTTTTGAATATATGAAATAATTTTTTTTAAATTTACTTGTTTGTTAGTAGATGCTTTGAATTGAATTATTGCAGCTTTCATGAAATAAAATAATCACATGAGAATAAAAGGATAAACAATTGGTACAATAGCTGAATGTACCATTTTGTTATTATACAAATTAGCTTTAGTTATGTTAAACAGACCATAGATGTGTATGTGCTTGTCATTACCTGGGACTGGACAAGAATCATGCCAGTATTTTTTTTAAAAAATAATTAAAGTTGGTTTCCTGCCAAAAACCAATTTTCTTTAGGATTGTCTTCAAAAACAACAATAACATGATTTTCTTTCGTTTTTAGAATTTCAACTGCTGACTTTGTTATTGCTTTTGCATATTCATCTTTTTGTTCCTGTGTTCTACCAGGATACATTGACACGGTAATCAAAGGCATAAGAATTTCAAGGATATCAGAGAATTTATTCTTTCAATAATTCTTGTCTATAGTTATTATCTGTAATCTGATCTGTATCCATATCTTGTTCCATATGTAAAATCAGAACTGTGTGTTTTTTTGTAAATATAACCAGTCGCCAGACCTACTGCAAATCCACCAATATGTGCCAAATATGCAACCCCACCACCTGCAACACCAAATCCACTAACAAACAAAGGAAGTAGATTTTGGAAAACTAACCAAAATGGCAAAAACCAACGTGCTTGTATATGCATCATTCGCCAAAAGAATCCCAACATCATAAAAGTTTGAATTCTAGCTTTTGGAAAGATCATCAAATAAGCACCAAGTATTCCAGATATTGCGCCAGAAGCTCCTACTGCAGGAATTACACTAGATGTATCACCGTAAATGTGAAGTAATCCTGCAAGAATTCCCCATATCAGATAAATTCCTAAAAATTTTATTTTTCCAAACTTTTGCTCAATGTTATCACCAAATATCCACAAGAACCACATGTTTCCTGCAAAATGAAGTAATCCCCCATGCATGAAAATAGAACTAAGTAAAGAAACGTATGGAACTGTAGGACAATCAAGTCTAACTGCACCGGCACCAAAATCAATCAAAGAACCAGATGCACCTGTAACACAATTTGGAACTGCACCCCAATTGTAAAACATTACAAATGCATTTGAATTTGTGAAATCAAAAAATTGACCAGTATATGCTGCTTGTATAAAAAATACAATTGTGTTAACGATTATTAGAGATATAGTAACTTTTGGTTTAAAGCCTGGAGGATGGGGATTTTCATCGCGTAATGGAAACAAGATTAGTTATTTTTTATTATTAGAATTTGTATAATAATGTTGGAGAAAAATCATGGGTAATTAAAAAAGAATTTTGTAAGTATTTAAACAGAATTTTTAGATAACAATTGTAAAGTAATGTCTAAAGGATTTGGATAATTCCTTCTTTAATTAAATATTGAATTCCCTGAAGAAATGTTTCATCATCAATAGTTCCATCTGCTAACCAACCTGCATTGTTTTTAACCCATGATGGGATTTGTTGTTGTAAATCATCAATAATTTTTTGTGATGGAATTACAATGATTTGATTTTTAATTAAATAATCAATATCATCTAGAAATTCAGAGTCAGAAATTTGACCAGTTGACCACCAACTAACATCATTTTGTATCCATTCAGGAATTAAAATAGGTTCAATTAATTCTCCTTGGGGATCAAATCCTGTTATAGATAAAGTGCCTTCTGATTGAGTTTCTACTTCAAATGCCACATGCCAATTTCCAAAATCATCAATACTCTGAATTGAATCAACATGTTCATCATTTAGAGAAACTTGGAAAGACTCATTTTCTGAATATCTTGGAAATTCTAAATTGATATAATTATCAAATGTCCATCCCTGAATTAGACTAAATGAGAGAGTTGTTCCTTGTAAATTAAACTCAGGATATGATAATAGAATACTTGATTCATATCTAATTTTGAATGTGTCATCATTTCTAGGAACATTCAAAATTATAATACTATCTTGTCCTACTGCAAAACAACTGTAATACCACACATCATCAGCAATAGAAGGATCAGGATACATTGAAAAATCTCTTATTTCTCCAGGTTTGAAATTATTTATTGGTAGAACGCTTTTTCCCATATCTAATGTTTCATCATCATACCCATGAATAATTGCAAGAATTTCGACATCTGAAATAGTTTCAGTTCCAGAATTAATTATTCTTCCAGTTAAATGACCATCATCATGTACAATCAAAGTTTCATCATATATCACATCAATAGGAATTGCTGTAGTCATTGTTTTTTGAAATGAAATTTCAGCAGGTTCTAGGAACGGAGTATTTGAAATTTCTGGAAATTTAATTTTAAATGGGATTTCATTACCAGAAACTAGAGATGTAAGTTGAACAGTTTTAGTAAATTTTTGTGTGTCATCAATTACAGAAATTGTCACTGTTGGAATTATAGGATAGTTTAGATTATTTTTTACGTTTCCAACTACATTGAAAATTTCATTTGAATCAAAAAATCCTACATACTCATGAGATGGAATATAGACGTCTACAGGTTCAGAAGGATCTTTTGCTTTATCCCATACATCTGCATTAGCAATAGGAATAATTAGAATTAATGAAAAAATAGCAAAAAATGTCAAATGCCCAAAAATGGAATTTTTCAACATACTATTGTTATGTATTGTCCATTAAATATCATGATACTAGCACTCAATAATTCAGAATAGTTTAAAATTATTTGTTCGAGTCAATTTTCTAAAATGAAAACATTCTACAATGCATTGAAAATATCTTCATATCCAGAAGATGCCTTTTCAATTGCAGATGGTCTGTAATCTTCAATAAATTTGTCTACTAGTTCTCTTGCTTTAATATGATATTTTTTCTTGAGTAAAACAACTCTTGTTTCTACCAATTCATCTTCAACAAGTTGTGAGAGATAAAGTGAAACAGTTGAGGGGGATTTTTTTACCTCACTAACTAGTTGAGAAAATTCTAATCCATCTTTAAGCACTAATGCTAAAAGTAAATCACGTGGAGTCTGTTTTCTCAATGCTTTAATTACAATTAATTCATTTTCAGTGATTTGAGGGGAATAAAATCTAGTTTGTCTTGGACCACGATTAACTTTGACAATTCCATTTTTTTCTAGTTTTCCCAGATAATGACTTAGTACTCCATTTTTTAATCCAGATGAACGCATAATTTCACGGAATTGAATTCCTGGATTTTGTTCAATAATTTGTTTTAATTGTAAATCTCTATCAGTCATTTCTAAACACTCCTAACGCTAATAATCCCAATGTAGCAAAGGTCAATAAATGTCCTACCTCAGAAAGTGGCATTTCTCCAAGATCATAAGCCGCAGGCCAAGTAGTATCAATTAATAGTGCAAATTCTGCTGCAATAAAATTTCCAAAAGCTATTGTACTAAGTAAAAGTCGTTTTGATTTTAATCTAAAATATGCTAAGGCAGCTAGTATTGTAATGAATACAGCAAGTGAAATTCCTCCAACATGTAAGAAAATGTGTGCAATATGATAACCATGTAACAAATGAGGGACAATAATTGGAAAAGCCAAAATTGCTACAACGCCTGCTACAACTATAGAAAATAAAGTAGATTTTCTTTCAACTATTCTTTCAGGTCTAAACAAAGTGATCACAATTACCTTATTTTTCATTTAAAATTACTGGTTCATGTTTCGAATAGGATAATTTCAAACATGAATAATTCCTCTTTGAATCAAAAATTTCAATCCTTGAACAAATGTCTCATCATCAATTTGTCCATTTGCCCACCATGCAGCATTGTTTCTAATCCATGATGGGATCTCTTGAATGTCAGAAGATTCTTGAGTTGTTGGAGTAATTACAATAATTTGATTTTTTATTAGATATTCAATACCTCGAATGAATGTATTATCATCAATTTGTTCTAGAGACCACCATAATGCATTGTTTCTAATCCAATCAGGAATAGAAATGTCATTTTGACTTGTAATTCTATCAACAATAATAGGAATAACGGTTTTTGCAAGTTTGTTGTTATCTAAATTATTAAAATTCAGATGAATAACTCCCGAAATATCTTGTGGAATAAAAAATTCTGCAATATTGTGTTTTTCTTTTGAATCAGTACTAATTCCATTTTGATGGAAAATTATTTTTTCATTTTGGGTAATGGAAAACTCATAATTAGTTGAAACAGGTCTATTTTTTAGGAAAATGTCTGTAATATCAAAAATTATTTTTGCATTTGAATTAGATTTTAGAGTTTCGGGTTCCCAAGATACAAGGAGTCTAAATTGTCCATTTTCAGTGACAGAACTCAAATGAGAATAATCACGATTGGGTTTAATTACAAAATCCATTAAATTCTGTTCAGGATTACCTGCAAAAATATTCAATAATTCTTTTTGATAAATAATAAAATGAACTACACGTTCGTCAGAAAAAAAATCATCAATATTTACAATATCTTCTGATAATTCGATTCCATTGACGTACATTGTAAATCCAGAAACTAATAGATCACCAAAATTTTTTGGAATTAGAAGTTCTTCATGAACAACAGAAGTTTGATCAATGTTAGATTGACTCCATTCAAACGGCATCAAAAAACTAATTTCTTTTGAATCTGAATCATATTCAAAGTTTGAAATTTCATCATAATAGGTCACAACACTAATAGTTTGTTCTCCAAAATTTGGATCAATTATTTCATGTTGTGAGGTTTGAGCAATGGAGATTCCTGCATTAAACACAAATGGATCATCTAACTTTTTAGAATATCCATTTGCCGACAGTATAGTAATATCAAATTTGTATAACCCACCTTCACTGAGTTTTGGTCCTTTAACATTAACCATTCTACTTTCAAGACCTAGTAAAGAACCAAAAAAATCACCACTATTCTTTTCTTCTAATTCTATAGAATCAATATCTTCTGAAATAAAATTAAAGACGATAAACCCATTATCTGCCTTGAATTCTTTTTCAAACAAAAATGTCTCACCACGATGAGAGTTAATCAGAAATGTAACATCACGCAATGTGATTTTAGAATCAAAATCAATTAATGAAATAGAAATTTGTTGATCATCATTTATTTCAGGATCATTTTGTGATGATGAAACCTCCAAAGAAATTTGTTGTCCATTTAATTCTACAGGAGGAAATATTTCACTTCCAACTCCATGACCATACACATAATCAAATGCAAATAATGATGAAAATGCTAGAAAAGAAAGTAAAAGTATATTTTTCAACTCAAGTCCACTTGTCTGGATATTTTTTATGAATTTCTTTTCCATCAATGGTAATTGATTCTTTTTCTTCAAAAACAGTATGCCATTTTCCATTACTTGGGAAGATTTTGTTCATTTCTTCAACTTTTTCATTTGTTGGAGCTTTATTCATTAGAGCCCCCCATCTCATGTTTGGAACTTTGGGCATGATATCATTGATGTCTTTCATTATACTTTCACTCTAAGAATTTATTTAAAAACCTATGATTGAACTTTCATAATTCCTTCTTTAATTAAATATTGAATTCCTTGAACAAAGGAAGAATCATCAATAGAACCATCTGCCCACCAACCCGCATTGTTTTTAATCCAAGATGGGATTTCATTTGTTCCAGATCCAGAACCTTGTGTTGTTGGAGGAATTTTTAAAATATCTTCTTTAATTAAATATTGAATTCCTTGAATAAAGGAAGAATCATCAATAGAACCATCTGCCCACCAACCCGCATTGTTTTTAATCCAAGATGGGATTTCAGTAGGAGTTTGTACTTCAGGAGTTATGACAGTTTTTGGAATGGTGGGTCCAATTTCAATTAATCCTGAACCAATTCCTGCAAATTTAGGATTATAATCTAATCCAGTACCATAAACTAGAATATCAATTCTATATTGTCCTTGTGAAGGGATGAAAAGTTTTTGAACATCAATTCCTTCAGTAGCAAGAATTCCAAGATTTTGAGGATCATCACCGGAGAATCTCGCTAATTCTTGATTACTTTCATTATCAATAAAAGAAATTGTGTATCTAATATCATTAATTAAATTTCTATTTTCATCAAAGAATGTAATTTCAAAAGGAACATCAGCTCCTGCACCATAATTTCCATCCCATGAAATGTTTACAGTTGTTGGTACTGGTTCATAGTTTGTAGTATCAACTAGATAAAATTCAGTGGAACTCTTCGATACCTCACCTTGTGGAACTAGTTTCAAATCCATTTTTTTATTATCAAAATTATCTGAACCAAGTGTTTCATTGATTTTTAGTAATTCATTTTTTGTTATCAAGAAATGAACAATATTAGTATCGTCATATGAATAAGGATCATTTAGTAATGCTCTTTGATCAATTTCCACACCATTGACATATCCTTTGAATTGTTTTCCTTCTGCATAAGGTGCAAATGTTTTTGGAACTCTAACTTCTTCATGTACTACTTGTACCAAATTAACATAATCAGGACTCCAATCAAATGGCATATCAAATGCTATAGAATTATCTGACTGATCAAATTTAAAATTATCAACATCATCATAGTATGTTTTTACAATTACTGGAACTTCAGCATTTGCAGTTTTAATGAAAAAGTCTTGTTCTTGTGCTACACTAACAAAAGTATCATAGCTAAGTCTTTCTGCAAGAACAGTTCTTGGACTAGTGGCAGCTTCAATATCAATTATAATTTTGTATAATCCACCTTTCACAAATATTGGACCTGTAATTGATGGCCTTCCACAAATATCTAAATTATCATCTGTGCATTCTGCACCCTGTACAAATAGAGCACCAGGAGCACTAGCATGTTCTGAACCACCATAAGTAGTACAATCTTTTAGGTAAATCTCATCACATCCAGTTTTTGGTTTGAGTTTTACATCTAATCTTCCATCATTATCATAAAACAAATTTCTAGCTAACAATTCACCACTTTGCCATAATTCTACTCGGTATGTTACCTTGTCAAGATTTTCATCAGTCAATGTATCAAAGAAACGGATTTGCATATTTGCAGAATCAATTTCCCCTACTGTAATATCAGAAGGACTCAATTGGGTACGTACAGTTACTTCCATATCACCAAATGAAATTGGTTCTGCTTGATCACCACCAAGTCCATGTCCAAAAGCGTCAGGAAGAAATAAAGGAATTGCAGAAATTGCGATAATTGTCATTAACAATGTAAATTTGTTATACAATGATCAAATTTGGTAAATTCCATATTTATAGTTGGCATATAATTTCTCTGCCTGAAAATTTTTAGATATCTTGAGTACAATTTTTATTTGTCAGATTACGACTGGAACTAATGAAATTTCTTCTTATGTTATTACTTATTCCGTTCTTAATAATTCCAGCATATGGAGAATCACAAACACTACCAACAGAAGAAGGGACATTAGATGTTAAGTTAACACATGATGTAATTGAACCAAATATTCAAACAAAAATAAGTATTGATTTTATCAATCCTTACACACAAAAAATCCAAGAACATGTTGATTATACAATTTCCGTTTCAAAAGATGGTGAAAACGTTTTTGGACCGATTCCTCTTACACATACATCACTAGGCTCGGTTAAAATTCCAATTGAATTCAATCTTGGTGAAGGGATATACACAATGAACTTTGAAATAGAAGGGATTTTGTTTCAACCAATCCCTAAAGAAACAGTTTCATTTGATATTGCAGTAGGTAATATACAAACAACATTACCCCCTAATAACGAAGTACAACCAAATGAAGAAAATGGAGGAGGTTGTCTCATAGCTACGGCCACTTACGGTAGTGAGATGGCATTAGAAGTTCAACAATTAAGAGAACTAAGAGATAACACACTACTACAAACAGAATCAGGTACAAGCTTTATGAGCACATTCAATGATGTTTACTATTCATTCTCACCAATAATAGCTGACATGGAGCGAGAGAATCCAGTCTTCAAGGAAATGGTTAAACTTGCAATTACCCCCATGATTTCCAGTTTATCCATACTCAACTATGTTGATATGAATTCTGAATCAGAAGTGTTAGGATATGGAATTTCATTAATTCTACTAAACTTGGGAATGTATCTTGGAGTGCCAGCTGTTGTTGTAATTGGAATTAAGAAGAGA
>CAZEFL010000027.1:0-10799 GCA_964511485.1 uncultured Nitrosopumilaceae archaeon | reverse complement strand
CTTGGGAATGTATCTTGGAGTGCCAGCTGTTGTTGTAATTGGAATTAAGAAGAGATTCTAAAAAAAACTCACTCCGCCCTGATAGTTCGTTACTAACAAAATAAACCCCTTTTTTAAAACAGAAATGATATTTTGAGATCGGTAAATGCTGAATTCTTGTCAAATTTAAAATTAAAAATATTCTTTTCCAAATTGGAATTATGAATAATCTATATTTTTTAAAAATTTTGATTGAATAAATTGTAAAAAAATACAATATTAATTGAATTAATTAATGAAAAATATTAAATAATAATTTATTATTTTATTAAATAATGTCGTTAGTTGTAAAATCTGGCGATTAGTGTTGCGTAACCCCGCAGAACAAAAAAGGCAATCATGCGCTTAGGCCATGACCACGAGAGGGAATCTCTCATAGTTCTGCAATTTAGGGGGTTCCGCCTTTTTATTATTATCAAAGATTTGCTGTAGACGAAATTAAAATTTTGATTGTAAAAACTAAGTTACTATTTCATCTAATCTGTCTTCTTCTTGTGCTTGTTTAATTTCCATTGCAATCCTCCTACCCACACCAAAAGTTTGACCGTATTGATATTTTGTATATGGACTAGTTGTTGCAACAATTGGGTTTCCTGGAACCCGTAAAGAGACATCATATACAATTAATTCCAAATCTTTAGTAATTACACTTTGAAGAGAAAATGGACCTATAATTCCTGGAGTGTATTCTTTTTTTACTGCAGATACAAACTTGTCTCCCATTTTTAGTACTTTTTCAAGTAATGATTCTCTTATACTTGCAGGAGTATGTCCTACCTCTATATTTTGTAAATCAATATCCATTTCTAATTGTTCACGTGCAGGTAATGCATTATAATCATGAATGTTAGTTTGTAATCTCCTTTCAATTCCGATGAAATCTACTTGTTTTGATATTGGTGTATGAAAAAAATTAAAATTCATGTATGTTCCAATTGCTAATTCTTCTATGCTTGCTTTCTCTAAATCCTTCCTTGCAATTACTCCTTGCTTAATTTTTTCTTTAGATTTTTCTTTATAATCTTTGTATGATGATACTGTGAAAAATGCTCTTTCAAGTGGTCTCTTTTTTTCCTGAACTTTAACAATACATGGTTTATTGATTCTCTTTGGGTCTTTGAATAATTTTGGATATTTTATTCTGGCTTTTTCTAAGAGATAATACTGACCTTTTTTTGCAGTTCTTTCTTCTGCTTGAAACAATTTCCTATTTCCAAAAATCGGCACTTTAAATGAATTCTCAATTGTTTTGTAACCTAGATAGACAGTTAATGATCTATGTGGAACAATAATTGTATTTGAATCTCTTAACTCTTTTTGAATTTTAGCTGATGCCATATCTTTGAATTTGTCTAAAACTGTAATTTCATCAGCAATTCTTCCAAATCTCTGATATGGTCCTTCTCTACCTTTCTGACAAAATACTCTTGTCTGAAAACTTTCATCCTTTGCCCCATCCATTATTTCAAGTGCTGAATGACTGCCTAGGACCCCTATTTTGACATCCGAATAATTATTGACGATCTTCTTAATTTCCGAATGTTTAATCATACTATGACTAGAAAATGGGATCTAATATAGCTAGTTTTCTGATAATTCGATCGCAAAAAACCACAAGATATTTTTTTGTCCGAATTTAATTTTTCATGTGCTGTATTCCTTTGAATTACAGATTATGGGAATTATTCTTTTTACTGCTATGGGAATAGGTGGAGTCTCATTATGGTATAAACGAAGAAAAATCCAAAAAGATTTTGAGAATCAAGAAAATAATGATACTCAAAACTATTAACAAACCTGATTTTTTGTTTAACACATAAAATACTCTGATTCTAATTAAAAATATGAAATTAATTATTGGAATTACTGGAAGCACTGGTGCAATTTACGGAATTAGAATGCTTGAGGAATTAAAGAAACTAAATGTTGATACCCATTTGATAATTTCAGAATGGGGTGAAAAATGTATCACAATGGAAACTGAATTTACATTAGATTATGTAAAATCTCTTGCAACTAGTACTTCTGATGAAAAAAATATGGCATCCAGTATTTCTAGCGGAACTCACAGAATTGATGGAATGATTGTAGTTCCTTGTAGCATGAAGACATTATCTGCAATTGCAAATGGGTATGATGACACTTTAGTTGCACGAGCAGCTGGTGTGACAATAAAAGAATCAAGAAAATTAATTTTAATGGTTAGAGAAACTCCTTTATCTGCAATTCATTTGGAAAACATGTTAAAATTATCAAGATTGGGTGTTGTAATTTTACCTCCTGTTACAGAATTTTATACAAAACCAAAAACTATTGATGATATTGTTAATCATGGAATTGGAAAATGTTTAGACCAATTTGATATCGAACATAATTTGTATCCTAGATGGGGTACTGAATTAATTTGACAAAATTTTCTATAGATAAAATAGTTCATACAGAAAGAAAAATCATTTTTGATATATTATCTAATTTTGAAAACTATCAAAAAATTCTTCCACAACATTTTCCATCTATTAGAGTCCGTTCTACTAGAGGAAATATTTCTGTAGTAGAAGAACATGTGATGTTGGGACATAAAGAATTGGTAATAATGGCAAAACATGTAATTCAAGAACCATTACTTCATGAAGTCTTTGTAATCGGAGGTGATGCAAAAGGAAGTCATATTTATCAACAATTTATTGAACATTCTGAAGGCACTAAAATTGTAGTAGATGTTGATTTGAAATTGTCTGGAATGATGAAATTTTCTAGATTGTTAGATAATGGTAGCCTAGAAGAAAATTATTCTAAAATTTTAGATGATTTTATAAAAATTGCTGAAAACTAGTCTGATTTTGTGTCATCCTTAGTATCTGATTTTACTTCATCTTTTGTGACATTACTTGTCTCTTCTTTGAAATCTTTTAACTCTCTATCTGCTTCAATCTTTCCTTTCTCAAATTCGCCTTTGGCTTTACCAAATGTTTTTGCTAATTTTGGAATCTTAGCAGCTCCAAAAATCAATATTCCGACCACTACTATCAATATGATCATTTCTGGACCCATGACTGTCATAATCCAAGTACAGTTGATTTTAGATTTAAATGTTCAATTTTTTATGTTCTTTACGCTCAATGAATGCCATGCCTGTTACATAAAGTGCAATCATTGGTCCTGCAATAAACCACATTGTAACTCCGCTACCATCTGGTGTAATTACCGCGCCAAATATTACAATAATGACAATTGCATATCTGATATTTTTTCTCCAAAAATCAGAATCAACTGCACCTGATGCATAAATTGCAAACATAACAAGTGGAAGTTGAAATGAAAGTCCAAATGCTAACAAAAATTGTAAAATAAAAGTTACAAAATCCATAATATTCAGGAATGTAACAAGTCCTGCTGACTCACCATACCTGTATAAAAATTCTAAAATATAAGGGATGACAAAATTATAAGAAAACACACAACCTGCAATAAATAATCCTAATGCTGGAAGTGATATACTTCTACTTACATTGATTTCATTTTCTTTTAATGCTGGTTTGATAAATCCTACCAACTCTTTGATGATTACAGGCATTCCTGCAACAATCCCTACTAGTACTGCAATGTATACTTGTGAAAAGAAAGCTTGTCCTGGAGCAGTTTGAATTAATTGAACACTTTCTGGAACAAGATTATCTTTCATATGTTGTGTAATTTGTGCTGCAATATTGTCTAGAGGTTCGGGTGTGATATAGTACAAAGATATTCCTCCAACTTGGATTGGTTCTGCATGAAATGTCAAAATAATTACTGTGATGACTCCGATTACTAATACAATTTTTAATAGTCTTTTTCTTAATTCCTCAAAATGTTTGGTGATACCGTCTAATTCGGACATCGGAAATCTTTGTGATTAAAGCTATATCTATTTAGTGGGAATTGGCAATAATTTTGCCTCAGGCATCCCTGCTTCTTTGAGCTCTTCTTGAGATATTCCATCGAATTCTAATGAAATTACTGCTTTAGTGTTAAATTTGCTTTCCATCTCTTTTGCCAAATCTCCAATATCTTTATTGGAATAGATTTCCTTTGAATCTTTCAACAAGATCCTTTCTCCTTTTTCTAATTGCTTTCCATTGTATTTTCCTTGAAGGAAACTAGTGATTTTTGGAAGTTCCTCTCTGTCGATATTATTGTAAAAATAACAAATTCCTTTAACTGCTTCATAATCATATGCTGTACCATTTCTATACATGAATACGCCAATAAAATGAGCCTCATCTTCAGGCTCTCTAATACATTTGATCTCCCAATTTAATAATTTATTTTCATCATATGTTAGAGAATCCATTTCACTAGATGTTAATTTCCAGTAACGCATTCTTGCCATGTGTTTTCTTGAATCATTCTATTATAAATTCCAATATGATGTAATTACGGGTGAATCTGAAGACTTTGGATTTCTTATATGATTTGATCCAAACTTAATCAAAATTTTATCCAAAATGAATAATTATTCTGTACATTATTCTATTAATGATTATGAATCTGGATAAATCTAACCCCTTACTACCTATTGACATAAATGATTATCCAAAACTCTTTGATTATGTTCTAACTACACAAGGGTTGGTATATTTTCAAACTTTGAAAAGAAATTATATTTTAGGAAAGAACATGACTTTGGATGAATACAACAAACTACGATTGATGTATGTGTTTTATTCTACAGCAAATAGGAATATTATAGAAGTACAAACATGGCAAGATATCTGTATTACATTAGACAATAGAGGAATTTTTGAGAAAAATATGTACAAATCAAAAGAAGATTTAAAAAATAAATTTATGATAATTAAAAACCCTCTATATGTTCCTGGTCTTTACAGACTACATGTGGAATTTGTTAAAAATAACTCCAACAAGTAATAGGTTTTAACTTAAAAATCTCAAAAGTAACCCAAGTTTGTGAACTAAGTTATTTATCATATATTTTAAAATAAGCATAAAAACGGAAAATTATTCGGAAGATAGATTAACCACATTTTACCTTTGAAATTATTCATGGCGACTTTTAATGTAAATGTGACAATTGAAAACAAACCTGGAATTAGTGATCCTGAAGGTGAAACCATTCTAAACGATTTAGTTCTTAGAGGGAATTATGAATCTGTTTCAAAAATAAAATCTGCAAAAATGTTAAGATTCACAATTGAAGAAAACAGTAGAGAATCTGCACAATTAAAGGTCAAAGAAATTTGTGATGAAGTAAGAATTTACAATCCTTTGGTAAGTAAAGTCACATTTGATATATTTGATGCCTAAGCGATCTAAATTTTGATATTAAAAAATCCTTTTCTCTCAAGTCCAATTAAATATCTCTGAATTTAAAAATAATTGTGAAAGTAGGGGTTGTAGTTTTTCCAGGTAGTAATTGTGATCGTGACATGTTTCATGTTTTAACTGATGTTTTTCATCTTGATGCTCAATACTATTGGCATGATAAAGGATTACCTGAAAATATAGATGCGGTGATTCTTCCAGGTGGTTTCTCTTATGGCGACAGGCTTAGGGCAGGTGTTATTGCCGCACATAGTCCTGTGATTAAAGATATTCAAAAAATGTCTGAAAAAGGAATTCCAATCTTAGGAGTGTGTAATGGTTTTCAAATTCTTGTCGAATCCGGACTTCTTCCAGGTGTTTTACTCAAAAACAATTCTCTAAATTTTATGTGTGAATGGACTAATCTAATTGTTGAAAATAATACGACTCCTTTTACCAATCAATTTGAATTAAATCAAAAAATACCGATACCCATTGCAAATGGTGAAGGAAAATATTTTGCAGATGAAGAAACTTTGAAAAATTTAAAGAAAAAAAATCAAATTGTATTTCGTTATAGTGATGTTGTTAATGGTTCATCAAATAGAATTGCAGGTGTATGTAATGAAGATGGAAATGTAGTTGGAATGATGCCTCATCCAGAACGTGCAGTTGAATCTGAAATTAATCCCATAGATAACAAACCATCTTCTCTAATTTTTGAATCATTATTGGTAAAAATGGGTGTGAAAAATTGAGTTTAGAATCTCAAGAATTAGATGAATTGAAATCTAAGATTGGTAGAAATCCTACTTCAACAGAATTACAAATTGTAGCTGCTGAATGGTCTGAACATTGTTCTTACAAATCATCAAAAAGACATCTCAAAATGTTACCTATGACTGGCCCTTTAGTAATAACTGAGAAAGGTTATGATTCTGGAGTTTTAGATGTTGGTGATGGTTATGTTGTTACTGCACATATTGAAAGTCATAACCATCCCTCTGCAGTTGAACCATATGGCGGGGCTGCAACTGGAGTTGGAGGAGTAATTCGTGATATTTTATCGACTGGGACTAGACCTATAGCATTACTTGATGGATTGCGTTTTGGAGATATTGAAAAAGATAAACAAGCAAAATGGCTTTTTAAAAATGCAGTTAGTGGAATTTCTGCATATGGTAATTGTTTAGGAATTCCAACAATTGGTGGTGAAGTTGAATTTGATGAATGTTACAAAAATTATGCATTAGTTGATGTTGCAGCAGTTGGTTTTGGTAAAAAAGAAAATTTGATAAAAAATCATGCCCAAAAAGGTGATGTTGTAGTATTGTTGGGTGGTGCAACTGGACGAGATGGTATTGGTGGTTCTCAATTTGCATCTGATTCTTTAGAATCTGAAGATCGTTCAGCTATTCAAATCCCTGATCCTTTTATTGAAAAATTAATTATTGAGGCGATTCTTGAAGCAAGAACTCAAAAACTAATTCATGCTATGAAAGATCTTGGTGGCGGTGGATTATCATGTGCAGTATCTGAAACTGCTGAGTCTTTGGGTATTGGAATTGAAATGGATGTCAACAAAGTTCACACAAGAGAATCTAATATGCACTCTGATGAAATAATGATTTCTGAATCTCAAGAGAGAATGTTAATTGTAACAAATCTTGAAAAATTAGAAAAATTAAAAATTATATGTAAAAAATTTCGTGTTGAATATTCTGTAATTGGACACGTGACATTTGATAGTTTGATGCACGTAAAAAAAGGAGAAGAAACTCTTGCAAAAATCTCTACAGATATTGTAACAAATGCCACTTTGCTTGATTTGCCTTCAAAAAAACCGGTATATCTTGAAGCAATTGAATATGAAAAAGATTTCGCTCCCATTAATGATTATTCTGAAATTTTATTGAAACTACTATCCTCTCCAAACATTGCTAGCAAGATTTGGGTTTATGGTCAATATGATCATGAAGTTGGAATTAGAACTGTAATAAAACCAGGTGTTGATGCATCAGTTTTACGCTTGGATAATGGAAAATTCTTATCTGTAAAAATTGATGGAAATCCAAAACACTGCTATATTAATCCCCGAGAAGGTGCAATTGGGTGTTTTGAAGAAGCATGTAGAAATGTTGTATGTACTGGAGCAAAACCAATTGGGATGCTTGATCATCTTCAATTTGGAAATCCAAAAGACCCTGAAATATTTTGGACATTTCTAGAATCCCTAAAAGGATTAACTGATTTTGCAAAATATTTTGATATTCCATGTGTTGGCGGTAAAGTAAGTCTATATAACGAAACTCCATTAGGTTCGATTAAACCAACTCCTGTTATTGGTGTTCTAGGTCTAATTGATAAACATCCACAAATCTCTCAAAAAATTTCCACTGATGATTGTCTTGTAATTGTTGGTGATACAAAAAATGAATTAGGTGGATCTGAATACTTTGAATATATTCATAAATTCATTGGCGGAAAATGTCCTGTTGTGATTTTTGATGAATCAAAGAAAAATATGCAATCTGTTCTTGAAATTATTGAAAAGAAACTTGTAAAATCTGTACATGATTGTTCAAAAGGAGGATTGGCAGTGGCAGTTTCTGAACTTTGTATGGCAAACAATATTGGTTGTTCTGTATTTTTGGATAAAATCCCGGGGGAATCATTACCTGTTGATAAAACACTATTTTCTGAAAGTCATTCTCGATATCTTCTATCTGTTGGAAAAAACAATCTTAATAATTTAAAGACAATTCTTGAAAAAAATAATATATCATTTGAAATAATTGGAAATTATGGTGGTAATTCTATTCAATTTTCAAATAATTCAAAACCCGTCATTGATCTGATAGTTGATAAAACACAAAAAAGTTGGTTAAATTCATTAGAGGAGTTGATTATGCATGCCTAAAGTTAAAGAAAATTGTGGAGTTGTTGGAATTTACAGTCTTTCTGGAAAGAATGTTGTTCCTATGGTTTTTGATGCATTACGTGCTTTACAACATAGAGGGCAAGAAGCTTGGGGCTTTGCTGTCCCTAACAAGGCACCATTCAAACGAATAGGATTAGTATCACACTCTTCATCTGAATTTAAAAAAATTGCCCAAGAATATTCGTCTCCTTGCGTGATTGGTCATGTTCGATATTCTACAATGGGAACAAGTACTTTGGATAATGCACAACCCCTCAAAGTAAAAGATCTTTGCATTGCTCATAATGGAACTATTGCAAATGCCCAAGAATTATCTAATTTAGTTGGAGGTTGTTCTTTTACCCCTCAAAATGCAAGTGATACTTTGGTTGCTGCAGAAAGATTGGTCTCACTTATTTCTGAAAATGGAGAGATGGGAAAAGCATTATCTATTTTAAAAAATGAAATGGTTGGGTCTTATTGTTTTACATTTATTTCTGATGACAATTCTGTTTATGCAGCTCGTGATCCTAAAGGATTTCGTCCAATGGTTTTGGGTCATAAAGAATCTGATGATACATACATTGTAACTTCTGAATCTGCTGCTGTAACGGCAGTTGGTGCCACTCTTCAAAGAGATGTAGTTCCAGGTGAATTAATAAAATTAAGTGAATCCGGAATGGAAACTGAAACATTTTCAGATGATAAATCTCGTGCACATTGTTCTTTTGAATTTACTTACTTTGCACATCCTTCAAGTAATATGGAAGGACGTAATATTTACGTCTCAAGAAAAAAAATTGGACAATTTATGGCGAAGAAATTTCCTCTAGAAGACGCTGATTTGGTAATCCCTGTTCCTGATTCCGCAAGACCTGCTGCATTAGGTTATGCTCAAGAACTTGGTGTTTCATTTGATGAAGGTTTGCTTAAGGACAGATATAGCAAAAAAGGACCACTGCGTAGTTTCATTGAACCACATCAAAGTGATCGTGTAGAAATTAACCGTTGGATTATTCCAATTAGTGAAATAATCAAAGACAGACATGTTGTAGTTATTGATGACAGTTTAGTTAGAGGCACTAGTTCTAGAGCAATAATTAAAGCTCTTCGTCGTGCTGGTGCCAAAAAAATCAGCATGTTAATCACGTATCCTCAAATTAATTATCCTTGTTATGCTGGAATTGACTTTCCATCTCAGGATGAACTTGCAACATTTACTGATGGTAAAGATATGACAAGTGAGGAGATTACTGAGATGGTTAGAAAAAATATTGGTGTTGACTTTTTAGGATATAATGATGCTCAAAATTTAGCTGATGCGATTGAAATTCCAAAAGATTCTATGTGCTTTACATGTTCATCTGGAAATTATGAATCTCTTGGGATTCAACCTGATTTTAATAAACGTGAACAAGTTAAAACAAAATAAGTTATCAAAAATTGGAAATTAGTTAATAGGTTTCACTGAATTTTTTCTATAGTTTTAGATATTATTGATTTTGTTTGAAGGTGATTTCAACTTAATTTAATCAAACTTGAATTTGAACAGACTTTATATTATTACGAATTTGATTTGAGGACTTTTTCAATAACGCCAATTCTTTTTCATTTATACTGAGTTTTTTGATTTCAAAAATCCCTTTACTGTTAATTTTAACAGGAATTCCCATAGCTACGTCCTTTTCTCCATATTCTCCTTTCAGAACTACTGCTGCAGGAATCTCTAATTCTTTTGAATTGATAATTGTTTCAATTACATCATAAGTTTTTTTGACAATGCCAAATTGAGATCTACTCTTGTATTTTCTCAATTCCTTCCAATAATTCTTAACACTCTTAGTTATGAGATCAATTTCATGCTCATTTATCTTGGAAAGAAGAGGAGTGTTATTGATTAGTATATTTGAAAAAATTGGAACCATTGTATCTCCATGTTCCCCTAAAACCATTGTATTGGCAATTGATGATAATGGCACATTGAATTTTTCTGAAAGAAAATGATGAAATCTGCTTGTATCTAAACTGGATGCAATTCCAATAATTTTGAATCTGTTTAATTGTGATTCTTTATGGAAAAAATATGTCAATACATCAAGTGGATTTGAAACTATCAAAATTATTGCAGAAGGACAATATTGCTTAATCTTTTTTGCAATATCTCTTATCATATTTACCTGTAAATCTAAATCTTCTACTCTGTTTTTTAGAT
Organism: uncultured Nitrosopumilaceae archaeon; assembly: GCA_964511485.1. GTDB lineage: Archaea > Thermoproteota > Nitrososphaeria > Nitrososphaerales > Nitrosopumilaceae > Nitrosopumilus. Next base: position 327 of record CAZEFL010000027.1, on the reverse strand, counting down.
AAATACTGACACTTGAAGATATTACCACAATTTTTGAACCTGATAATTTAGAATAATCATCAGTACCATGAATAGAAAATTGAGAAGTAGCGGGAATTGAATTTGCAATATCTATTGATTCTCCAATTGCTTTTGCCTTTGTACGATTAATCAATAAAATATCATCTAATCCATTTGATGCACAAAGAAATGCAATAACTGCTCCAACTTTTCCAGCGCCAACTATTGAAATCATTTAATTATAATTGATTTATTTTACTATAAGAATCGGGCATTTGATTTTTTGAGATACTCCATTGGCAACACTTCCTAGGAGTAATTTATCAA
>CAZEFL010000026.1:0-14298 GCA_964511485.1 uncultured Nitrosopumilaceae archaeon | reverse complement strand
GGTTCCGAAGATGTAAATCATTACATCATAGAATAATGGATCATAGTTTGGTCCCAATTGTCCTGTAATTGAAGACAGGATACTTAGGAAAATACCTACGATAGGAATCATATATTTTGGCTCAATTTGTGCGATATATACATTTCTTTTATTCCCAAAAAGTACGAGATCAGTATCCAATAGGAAAGTGTGGTCAGTATCCACTAAAGATGACTAATAAAATAAGAGAAAATGGAGGTTTGATTATCCTCTGCCCATTGCTGCGTATTTGCCAGATCTTCCTCTAATGAAGAATGCACCTGCAATACCACCAAAGACGGCACCTGCAATAACTGCTGCACCAACTACACCACCTGCATCAAGATACGGAGTTCCTGAACCAGATGCTGGATTTGCTTCAGCTGATTCAATTCTTCGTCTTTGAAGTTCTAGTGCTTCTTCTAGTGTGTATGTACCAGTTTGGCCACTATCACCAACGTTACCCATGTACTGTGCAAATGCTACTGCACTTTCTGCATAGAGTCCGATAGTGAAGACAGCGATTAAGGATGCTGCTAATAGTATTTTTGTATTCATACTTTTTACCTGTTCGGTTTGGCAAATAGTAATTATTTAAAACTTTGTTCTGAACTCCAAATTATAAAATATGTACGAGATCAGTATAAGTAACGTTTAATTTTGTACTTAAATGAGTCAAAGTATGGGACGAATGCACACACACAGACATGGGAAATCACATTCTATTAGACCAGCTACAGTTCGTGCACCTTCTTGGATAACATTAGATGCAAAAGGTGTAGAAGAATTAGTGGTAAAATATTCAAAAGATGGATTAACTCCTAGTCAAATTGGAATCAAATTAAGAGACCAACATTCAATTCCTCTAATCAAACCAATCACCAAAAAAAGCATGGGTCAAATTTTAGAACAAAATGATTTGAAATCCGAAATGCCTGAAGATCTTGAAAATATTGTCAATAAAGCAGTGGGACTTCAAAAACATCTCAAAGTAAACAAAGGAGATAACAGAAATGTTAGATCTTTAGAATTGATTGAGGCTAAAGTTCACAGACTATCTGTATATTACAAAAGAATTGGAAGAATCCCCAAAACATGGAAGTATAAATCAGTGGTTGCTCAATTAGAGTAATGACAAAATCACTAAATGAATCGCTTTCGTATTTCAAAGATAAAATTTCTGATTGTATAAAATCTAACAAATCAATTTTTGTAACAACTCATTTGGATTGTGATGGTATTACATCAGGTAGTATTATCACTAAAGCTCTAATCAGAGAAGGTGCCAAATGCACAGTTAGAACATCAAAAGAATTTAGTAAAAATGTAGTAAAATCTTTCAAAACAGATTCTAGAGATTTCCATGTCATAACAGATCTAGGAGGAGGTTTTGCAAATACATTAGATAAAGAATTGAATGACAATTGGATAGTATTAGATCATCATCAAATTCCAGATGAAGAATTAGATAATCAAAATGTCATTAATTCATGGAAATTCGGAATTGATGGAGGAACTGAAATCTGTGCTGGAGGAATGGCATATCTTGCGTCAATGGCCCTTGATGAAAAGAATTCAGATTTATCATCAATTGCAGTTGTTTCAGCATTAGGAGACAGACAAGACCAAGGTGAAAAGAAATCATTTACAGGAAAGAACTTTGAGATTGCAAATATTGCCAGAGACAAAGGTTTGGTAGAAATTGATTTAGATTTATTATTGGTTGGAAGAGAGACAAGACCATTACCAGATGCATTAGCATTTACATCACAACCATTTATTGAAGGATTAACCTGGAATAGAGGAGCATGTCTATATTTACTAAATTCATCAGGAATTCAATTAAAAGAAGATGGAAGATGGAGAGTTCCAGCAGAACTAAATGAAGAAGAAAAAAGACAAGTAATTGAGTCAATTACTAAATTTACTTCTGGAAAAAATGCTACTGAAATAATGTCAGAATTAATTGGATATACATACACATTTCCAAGAGAAGATAAAAGGAGTTTCTTACGAGATGGAAGAGAATTTTCTACAATGCTAAACTCATGTGGTAGAATTAATCGTTCAGGTGTAGGAATGGCAGTGTGTATGGGAGATAGAAACAAAATTCTTCGGGAAGCAGAAAAAATTCTTACAGATTACAGAAAAATGATTAGAGAGTACATGAATATTTTATCAAATGAAAGATGGAGAATTTCAGAAAGTGAAACTTGTGTAATGGTAAATGGTGAGGATATTGTGCCAGAAACAATGACAGGGACTATTTCATCATTAATTGCAGGTTCACCAAAAAATGCTGGAAAAATTGTAATTTTGAGAACCAAAGGGGAAGAAAATACGATTAAATTTTCATCAAGAAAATCATTTAGTTGTAAATCAGACATCAATCTTAGTGAATTAATGAGAACGGGTGCTGAGAAATTTGAGGGAATGGGAGGAGGTCATGCAGCTGCTGCAGGAGCAAAAATAACTAAAGACAAATTGGATGAATTTCTTAATTATTTAGAAGTAAATGTCGTTAACGTGTCAAATACAGATCAGTCTCAATAACATTTCAAAAAAGAAAGCAGAGACGATCAAAAAAGCATTAGAGCCTGATAATGTAGATTTTCCCGAAGGCTTGAGTCTTTATGTTGAAAATATTGATAACAAACTAGTTTTTAATTTTCAAAGTGAGAAGAATATGAAACATCTTATTGGTACTGTTGATGAAATATTAGAGCATGTGCAGGTTGCATTAAAGGTGATAGAATAATGTTAGATCCAAAACTAATCAAAGAAAAACCTGAAATAATTCGAGAAATGCTCAAAGCTAGAGTAGTTGATTTTGATTTAGATGCATTAATTGAATCCGATCAAAAAAGACGTGAATTAATTATCAAAACTGATGAATTAAGAAAAAAGAAAAATCAAGTTGGTTTAGAAATTTCTCAGAAAAAGAAAGTTGGGGAAGATACATCATCAATTTTAGATAAGATGAGAAACATATCATCTGAACTTGCAAAATTAGAAACAGAGCAAGAAGAAATTGAAACTAAATATTCAAAATTAGCATTTACAATTCCAAATCTAATTCATAAAACAGTTCCACTTGGAACAGATGAAACTGCCAATAAAGAAATAAGAAAATGGGGAAATATTCCAGAGTTTGATTTTAAAATCAATGATCATATCGACATTTCTGAAAAATTAGGTTTGGTTGATTTAGAAAGAGCAGCCAAAGTGGCAGGTTCTAGATTCTATTATCTAAAAAATGATTTAGTTAGACTAAATCAATCATTGATTCATTATGCATTAGACTTTCTTTCAAAAAAAGAATATTCTCTGGTTCAACCACCTTACATGATTAATAGACGATCCATGGAAGGTGCAGTTATCGCAGATGATTTTGAAGAGGTAATCTACAAAGTTGATGAAGAGGATCTATACATGATTGGAACATCGGAGCACGCCATGGCAGCAATGCACTCAAAAGAAATAATCGAAGGAAAAGATCTACCATTAAGATATGCCGGAGTCAGCCCATGTTTTAGAAAAGAGGCAGGAGCACACGGAAGAGATCAAAAAGGAATTTTCAGGGTACATCAATTTGATAAAATCGAACAATTTGTATTTTCTAGGCCAGAAGACTCTTGGAAAGAACATGAAAGAATGTTAACAGTATCTGAAGAATTCTATCAAAAATTAGAGATCCCACATAAAGTGATGTTATTGTCAACTGGAGATATGGGGAAAATTTCAGCCAAGACTTACGATATAGAAGCATGGATGGCAGGCCAAAATGCATACAGAGAAATTGTTTCGTGTTCAAATTGTTTAGACTATCAAGCAAGAAGACTAAAGATCAGATTTAGAGATAAAACAAATGAAGATACTCAATATTTGCACACATTAAACAGTACTCTAATAGCTACAACAAGAATCATGGTATCCATAATGGAAAATTTCCAAACAAAAGATGGTCATATCAAAATTCCTGATGTTTTACAGAGCTATATGGGAGATCAGAAGGAGATCTAGCGACATACCCTTATATTTTGGGTTTGAAGGTCGATAATAATTGGCACGTAGAAAAGGTAGAGTAAAAGACAAGTGGAGGGAAAAACGTTGGGTTTCAGTAAGTGCTCCAGATTCATTTAACAATGTTCCAATTGCATATGTTCCAATTACTGATGATGAAAACGCAGCAGGTAGAGTTTTAGAAGTTACACTATTTGATATTCTAAAAGGGGATCCTTCACAACATCAATACAAAATCTATTTCCAAATTGACAAAGTTGATGGCGATAAAGCATCAACTATTTTCAAGAGATATGAATATTCAAAAGAATTTTTGCGTAGTTTAGTTAGACGAGGTTCATCAAAAATTAATTTTATCATAGATGTCAAAACGAAAGATGGTTATGTCTTTAGAATCAAAGTGCTTGCTCTCACACATAGACAACTAAACACATCTAGACAACATGCTCTTAGAGTAATTGCAAGAGATGTAATCAACAAAACAATTCCAGAAATGACAATTGATCAATTTGTCCAAGCTACCTGTTACAGTAAAATCAATTCTGATATTATGGCAGCATTCAAAAAAGTCATCAGAGTAAGACATGTAGGTCTTGAGAAAGTGAAACTCATCAGAACTGCAGATAAAGAAACAAAATTACTTGAAGCATAGCCAACAAATTCTTTTACAATAATGATAAACAAAATAGAAATTACAATTGATATTATTGTTCATGCAACTGAAGATATTTCAAAAATTTTTCAGGCTTTTGATGAATTTCTGAATGTAGAAAAAGAAGAATTTACAATCAATGAAACTGAAGGGCATTTTGATAATCCAATCAAAATTTTAAATGTAAAAATTGTTAAAAAACAGGCTCAGAGATTTGTTAAAAAACTTCTGGAATTATTACCAAATGAACAAATCAATATGCTAATCGAGGAAATTGAAGAAAGAACAATAAATTCTAGATTTCACATGAGATTAGACAAACAAGAACTAATCAGAGGAAAATTGACAATTAGAGAAAAAGATACAATAAAACTCAAGATCCATACACCGATTTATAACAAAAAAGATACAGTCAAAATATTCACAAAGATTTTTCAGAGCCAACTAAATTAAATAGGAAAGAGCGAATAATTCAATCTGGGAATGAGGAAATAACAGCCGCTCCAGTCTGAGCTAACGCTTTGAAGACGCCGCGACGAACCGACCCCATTTTTAAATCGAATAATCATTTTTCCAATAGTAAAGTAATTCACCCTTCCATGGTATTATTTTAAATACGGATAGACAAACGTCATATCGTGGCAGATTACGATGTAATAATTGCAGGTGGAGGCCTTGCAGGAACGATCACAGCACAATCAATATCTCATTATTCAAATCAAAATCTAAAAATTTTGGTATTAGATAGAAATCCAGAACATCTACCAGGTAGAAAATCATTGGCAGGATGGGTTTGTGGAGATGCATGTTCAAAAGAAGCAGTAGATTTCATGTCAAACAGAATCAAAGTAAATTGGACTAGACCAGAAATCGAACATGACGTTAAAGGAGTGATGGCATTTTCTCCAGACAAAGAAACAGCAATTCCATTTGATGGTGATGGATTTATGCTAAATCGTACAGAATTGCCAAGAATCCAAAATGAAAGATGTGAAAAAATGGGAATTGAGTTTGAATTTGAAATAAACTTAACAGGTCTAATTTATGATGGTCTACAAGTAGTTGGAGTTCAAGGAGTAAATAACAAAACAAAGCAACCTTTCAAAAAAACATCAAGACTAGTAATTGATGCGACAGGGGTAACATCTCTTCTAAGAAATGGACTTCAAAACTCAACAAAAGTTGAAAAGAAAATCAACATAGAAGATTTAGAAATTACTGGAAGATACATAATGGATTTTGAACCTGGAGAAAAAAATCTTACAGAATTTGATCCAGATTATTGTATTATTCATTTAGATCAAGATATTGCTCCTGGAGGATATGGATGGGTATTTCCTAAAGGAGAAACCAAAGTTAACATTGGTTTAGGAGTTGAAAAATCATTTTTAGATAAAAGAAATCAGAGACTGGGCAAAAAAGATAATGTTGAATCATTAATGAAAGAATATCTTCATAGAAACACAGCAATTAAAAATGCAACACTTTCTAAAGATCCTACAGATTTGATAGGAGACAACAACTCTGGAATTTTTCAAGTATCAGTAAGAAGACAAAATGATTGTATGGTATCTGGAGGGTATATGATGATTGGAGATTCTGCATGGATGCCAAAACCAATTGATGCAGGAGGAATAGGACCAGCATTAATTGCAGGAACAATATTAGGAAATAATGTAGCTCAAGCATTAGAAGCAAACGATGTTTCTGAAGCAAGTCTTTGGCAATACAATCTGGATTACATCAAAGAGTATGGATACAAAACTGCAGGTCTTGAACTGTTTAGAAGACTAGTACAACAAATGACAAATGATCAAATTAGCTATGGTATGAAACACTTTTTAGGAAATATGGATGTTGAAGCAATTAGTAAAGGAGAACATCCAGACTTTTCAGGATTAGGAAAAGTTGGCATGGTAATTAGAGGAGTACTAAACCAAACAGTTGCAAAGGGATTAAAGTACACATCTACTGAAAATCAGTGGTTGGTTGAACATTATAATAATTATCCAAAAGAACCTTCAGGATTTGATGATTGGAATAAAGCATTACATCAAAGATTAGATGAAGCATTTGCAAAAATTGCAGTCTTCAATGATTAGAACTAAGAATTAATATCTCCTTAAAATTTACAAAACCATACGATGGAAAATCAATACATTGATTGGAATAATTCTATTCAAATTCTAGATAAAGCATATGATGCAGGTCTTTTTGTACTCATAATTGGACCAAAAGGAACTGGAAAGACATCACTAGTAAGAGATTTCGCAAAAAATAGGGATTTGGATTTAGAATCAATCAATTTTAGTCTCAGAACTAGAGAAAGTCACCTGGTTGGAACAAAAACTCTGATAGAAGGAACTGTAAGATTTGATGAAGGGTTATTGATTAAATCAATGAAAGAGGGAAACATGCTATATTTGGATGAAATAAATTCTGCAGAAGCAGATGTTTTACTCAGACTGGATGAAGCATTAGACGATAGACGACAAATTGTACTAAAAGAATCAACAGGAGAAGTGATTAAAGCAAAAGAAAATTGGTTTGTAGTTGCAACTATCAATCCATTAACACATTCTGGAACAAAAGAACTGCCACCACAAATTCTAAGTAGATTTCCAGTACGAATTAGATTAGAATACCCACCAGAGGATATTGAATTAAAAATTATTAAAAAACATACTTCAGGAGAACATGAACCAGAAATTATTCAAGCAATAAAACTAGCAAATACATTAAGACAAGCTGCAGCTGTGGAAGAATTATTTTATTCTCCAAGTTTGAGAGAAACAATTGCTTTTGGAAAATTACTAGATAAAGAAATGTCTCCAAAAGAAGCTGCTAATTTTGTTTTTGGAAATGTGTATACACAATGGGGAGATGTAGAATTTCAAAAAGTAAACGACATTATTACTTCAATGTTTGGAAATTAAATGCAAATAGTTCAACTTCAAAATGAATCATTAGTAGAGATTGCCACATTTCTTGTTAGACGATGGTCTGAAAAAGATAATATTTTCATTGAAATTTCAGATAAAATAGAAACAAAAACTAGACTAAATGAAAATAAAGTAATTCTCACTCCACTAGAAAAAAGAGTAGGGGATGATTTTCAAAAGTATCGACAATTTCGTACTTCATTATGGTATGAAGCAATGAGAATTAAACATTGTAAAAAAATTCTCAGTAATGATCATGCATTTGGATTTATTCTAAATACAATGGAAACACAAAGAGTTGAGGAATTAGGAAGAAAAATTTGGAGAGGTATGGATGAAGAAATTATTTTCAATCATACATTCATGCTTATTTCAAGACCACAATTACACACGGTTTATGGAAAAGCAAGGATCGTAGAAGCGTTTTATCAATACTTTATGTTTGGAGTAATCAAAGGGGAAATTCAATCAAGTAATTTTGAAAAGATAAAAAAAGCAACTGCTTTTGCAAAGAAAAATGTCAAAAAAGCAATTGACGAAAATTTTGATACATTTTGGCTTGAAAAAAAGGTAACATCTATAATTAAAATTTTAGAAATTGATTCTCTTCTCACCATTCCAATATCTTTACCATTTATGAAAGCTGGAATGCCATTATCAGAAGCAGAAATTCTGAAAGTATTAAAAGTTATTTCTAAAAACAAAGATGGGGATTTTGGTTCAGTGGATTCTTCTGCAGCGCTACAAGGAGACAAGGTATATGATGAATACAAGGTATTACTTGAAGAACACAAAAAAATAGAAAATAAAGGATTAATTCCAGAAGCTGTTGGAATTCAAACTCCATCTACAAAAAATGTTAACGAAACTACAATCTATGATATGAGTTTGGTTAACGGATTAAAAACAAAATTCAAAGAATGGAGATCAGGTTGGAAAGAACAACACCTTAAATCAGGAGATGAATTTGATGAAGAAAATTACATTGAAGGTAATGAGCCATTTTTCATAGATGTAAAAAAATCAATTAAAACAAAAATTGTTATTTTATTAGATCATTCATCAAGTATTGCATCTGATGCAATAGAATACAAAAAAGCAACATATGCGCTTTGTGAAGTTTTATCTTTTCTTAAAGTAAAATTTGCAGTATATGCATTTAGTACACAAAACAGGTCAATGGTATGTTGGTCAATAAAACCAGAAAATGTCAAATGGAATAATATCACTGCAAAAAGATTAACACAAATTATTGCAAATGGTTCAACACCATTAGCAGAAGTATATGATAAAATGTTTCCAATTTTACAATCAAAAAGACCAAATATTTTTTTGACATTAACTGATGGAGAACCATCAGATCCTAACGCAGTTAGAAACATGACAAAAGCATTCAAAAGGTTAGGAATTAGCATGGTAGCTATCGGTTTAGGGGCCAATACAGTAAGAGCAGTCACAATTGCAAACAATCTCAGGCATTTAGGATATGGGAAAACAATGTCAGTGAGTAGATTGAAAGATATTCCAAGTAAAGTGATCAGAATTTTAGATGTTTAAATTTCAAGAATAAATTTGAATTAATCTATCTAGTCTAATATTTTATATGAGAATGCAAATGAACGATTTTTAGAGAAATGGATGAGACTCAAAAAAATAATGTGGATAAAATTCTTTTAGAAAAATTTGAACAAGAGATATGGAACAAGATACCACATCTAGAAGATTCAAAAATTGTTAACTCAACACCGCTAATTGATTTGACAGATGATTTGAAAGAATGTGCCAGATCCATTTACAAATTAAATCTTGATGACAAAGATTTGAAAATTTATGGTAAATTTGATTCCACATTGCCAAGTGGTTCGATCAAAGTAAGAGCAGCTGCTCACATTATTCATGAAGCAATTATTTCTGGAAAATTAAAAGGAGATCAAACAGTAATTGAAGCCACTTCTGGAAATTTCGGAATAGCTCTTGGACAATTATCAAAATTAGGAATAAATGTAGTAGCACTTGTTTCAAGAAGATTACAAGAAGGGGTCTTTAAAGAACTCAGAAATGAAAATATTCGAATCATGGATTTGGATATGGATATTTGTCCAGCACCAGGAATGGAAAACAAAGCTGATGAATTAGCTGCAAAAGCAACAGCTGGAAATGTAAGATCACAATTATCGGAACTAGGATTTAATCCTGAAATTTTCGACATAAATATAGAAGAAATAGAATCATTGTTGGCTAGACAAGATATTATTAATTTAGCAAAATTACTTGGAGAAATGTATAATTTATTCTGTCCAAGACAATATGAAAATGAATTGAATGTCGGAGTTCATAAAACAATCACTGCCGCAGAAATTGATCAACAATTACATGAAAAAGAAGATTCTTTAGAAAATTATCAAATAGTTTGTTCATTTGGAACTGGAGGGACTTCGGGAGGTTTAAGTCAATATATGACTGAAAAATACGATAAAAAATCAATTCATGTTGTTTTTCCTTCAGCAGGTCAAGATGTTGCAGGAATTAGAACAAAAGCCAAAGCTTCAGGATTAAAACTATACAAACCAGATACATTTGCAGCAGAATACGAAGTAGATTATGAGAAGGTAAAGTTACTTCTCAAGTTTTTTGTAGATAAAGGTCATGATATTGGGGAAAGTACAGCACTGGAATTGTATTGTGCATTACAAGTTATAAATTCAGGAAAGGGTGAAAAATTTGTAATTATGGTAGCAGATGGTATTGAAAAATACAAAAAGAATTTTGAACAAATATCAGACAAACAAATTCCAATGAATGTATCTCTAGAAGAAGCAGCATCAGTAGCAGAAGATTATGATAAAATTATTTGGGTTCATACTCAATATACTCCACGTGAAGAAGGAATTGAAATGATTGCAAAATCATTAGGGGTAGATAAATCAAAAATTTCGATCCCAAAAGCAACAACTATCAATAATTTATTATCAACTCAACAAATTCCAGAGGATCTTAGTAAAGAACTAGAAGGCTCTAAAGGAAAATCATTACTAGTGTGTATGGCGGGAAATACATCTCTAATGACGGCGCAAGTATTAGCCAATAAAGGGATAATAACTCAAAGTTTGAATGGTGGAATTACAAATTTGCCGGAAGGTAGAGGCAAAAATCCTGGGGAATATATTCAGATAGCTAGAGAATAATAATTTGAAATGCCTATCAATATCTCAACCATTTGCTGATTTGATAATTTCAAGCAAAAAAAGTATTGAGTTAAGAAATTGGAATACAAATTTTCGAGGGGAATTTTTGATTCATTCACCAATTAAAATTAGAACAGAAGATTGTAAGAGACTAAAAATTGGTAAAAATCTAGTTACTGGTGCAATCGTCGGTAAAGCAGAACTATACCAAGTAAAAAAATATGATTCAAATAATGAAATTAAAATAGATCAAAAGTTACATTTGTCTTCAAAAAAATTTCAGGGAAGAACTTTTGGATTTCTATTGAAAAATCCAAAATCGTTACGAATTCCAATTCCATGGAAGGGGCAATTAGGATTCTTTAATGTAGATTTACCTCAAACAAAAATTAAAAACAAATCAATCGTATCAGAAATTATTGATGAAGAATATCGTTATCAATGGATTGGACGACACTAAACAATCAAAAAAAATTGAAAAACTTTCACTAGTATATATAAAGGGAGTATTTAAAGTCCTTCGTTATGCCTCAAACAAAACCTATTGTTAGTGTTGAAAATGTAGTTGCATCTGCATCAGTAGACCAAAAAATTGATCTTAATGAAATCACAGAAAAATTTCCAGATACAGAATATCATCCAGAACAATTTCCTGGATTGGTTTTTAGATTAAAAAGTCCTAGAACTGCAACACTAATTTTTAGAACAGGAAAAATGGTGTGTACAGGTGCAAAATCTGAAGAGATGGCAATAAAAGCAGTAAATACAGTTGTTCAAAAATTAAGAAAAGGAAAAATCAAAATAAAAAAAGATGCAGTAATTACAGTTCAGAATATTGTTGCAGCAATTAATTTAGGTGGAAAAATTCACTTAGAAAAAGCAGCACGAACATTGCCAAGAAGCATGTATGAACCAGAGCAATTTCCGGGTCTGATCCATAGAATGCTTGATCCAAAAACTGTGATTTTGTTATTTGCATCTGGGAAATTAGTTTGTACTGGTGCAAAAAAAGAATCAGACGTATATCGTTCTGTACATAACTTACATTCAGTATTAGAAGAAAAAGATCTAATGATTTATGAGTGATTTTTAATTTTAAAATTAAAAATTGACTGAAGATATTTTTGAAAAAGAAAAAATTCGTTTAACTCCTGAAAAAGGATTTGATTTGATTGGTATTGACTATTTTTCAGATTCAACAAATCAATTGTACTTAATTGAACATTTTGAAATGTATCAAGATGCCCTAAATGCAAAAAAAGATAGAAAAAACCCCAAAGAATATTTTGTTTTGTATAAAGGAGTTAATGGGGAATTTTTCTGTAGATAAGTAAGAAAAATTAGAGAACTTTACAAAATTTTACAAACTTGCTTATCATCGAGTTTATGACTCAAAAATTTATGGTTAATGAAACCAGTGATTTGATAGATACAATTTATGATAAAGAACAGCATAGAAATGATTCTCAAAAATCAAATCAAATAGTTCGCAAAAGCCCTAAAGCGAAATATCAAATTTTTGATGAATTGGAATTTACGCGTGGAAGAGAGGTATTAGGAGATTTGATAGTGCATGGGATGATGGCATCAGGAGGTACTGATATTGATTGGTTAATTGAGCACAAAGGGAGTTTTGTAATACTAGAATTCAAAGGGTTTCATAATGATAAAATCAATATCGCAAAGGGGCAAATTATTGCATATGAAAAACTCCATGAAAAATTAAATCAAGCAACAAAATGTTATCTTTACGTCATTGGGTGTGATGATATTGATTTTTCAAATCCAGATTCAACTGTATGGATTTTTGAGATGAATCAATGGAAAACAGGAGCAATTCCAAAAAATACTAGTGACATTTATGGTGAAGATTCAGGTAAACAAAACAAATTCATAGTTTATCGTGAATACATGGAAGAAATTAGTGTAGAGAAACTAAGAGAGTTGGTTGATTCACATTGGAAAGAATTTGAAAAAATTATACAGTAAACGAAAATGAATTTGAAATTGTTTCTTTTCCATTATCAACTTTAATTGTATAATCACCAGAACTTTCCCAACCGATACCACCAGCAATTGCCAATGTAGAAAAGTTACCATTATCCCTTGTAGAAATCTGTTCAGCCCATACAAGTTCATTATTTTGATTTTCAATGGATAAATTAACAGGGCCAGAAATATTTGAAGTCCCATTAATAGATATTAGATCTTTTTCATGATAGGATGAAAGATCAGTTTGGATAGATAAAGAATCCAAACTAGAAATAGGTGTAGTAACATTTGGGGATACATCAGAAGTTCCATTAAAAGATACGGCGACTATAACAATAATGGCCAAAGCAATACCCCCACCTATTCCAAACAACATTTTTGAATTTTTTAAGGTGGTTGAAACTATTCTTGAAGATTGTAGTTGAGATGATTGGGTTTTTTGAATAGATGGACTTTCAGATGTCACAACATCAGGAATAATTTCTTTTTCATCAACTGAGGGAGGTGATTTAGTGATTTCAGGTTTTTTTCTCAAATGTTTTTCTGCTAAATTTTTAACGTAATTTCTCTCATAATTACTAATTACCTCATTGTTCTCACAAGCCCTAGAAATTTGTTTTAGGATTCTATCATCTCCAAAATCCTTTTCCAATAGAGCCTTTACATCATCAAATAAGGTATCAGTCATGTATTTTTTCTCTCACATAGATTATTTATGAATACCTTGTTTAAGATTACTAAGAATATCTCATCTCATAAATAAACATAATTAGAAAAACTAGATTTGTTTTGAATAGATTTTTTGGGCTTGAATTATTACTGTTCGAATATAGTCTTTAGCAGTAGAATCAGTAACACCCATTTGTTTAGCTCTTTGATAAAGAGAGTTTTCTTGAGGATCAATCAAGTAGCATTTTAAAAGATAGTTTAGTCGATGTGATCTTTTTTCATCACTTTTCATAAATTCATTTTTTTCCTATATTAAAAAACTCAGAGGATTATGCAATAACCCTGCAAAGACCAGTAAATTTAATGGAAATCTAGAGATCTCTTTTAAGCGATCAATAATGAAAAAAAGAAATGAAGCGAATTGAAGCAACTATTCAAAATACAAAAATCGGATTAGTTTCTGATGCAATTAATGATTTAGTTGGAGGATTTTCCATTCTTGAGGGAAATGGAAGAGGATCCAGTGAAAGACAAATAATCAGGGCAGGAAGGGGAACAGGAACTGTTGTTGCAGAATATAACAAAATTGCAGTAATTGTTACAATAGTAAATGATTCAGATGTAGAAAAAGTAGTTTCTGCAATTGAAAATGCAGCTTTTACAGGAAAAAATGGAGATGGCATCATTGCAATATCAACCATAAATAATGTGTTAAACATAACATCTAAAAAAACAAATTCAGATGCTCTGTGATCATTAATATTTTTTAAAATAATAAAAGAGAAAAAAGTGTGCGTTTGCACATTTTCTATGGAAT
>CAZEFL010000025.1:0-17266 GCA_964511485.1 uncultured Nitrosopumilaceae archaeon | reverse complement strand
GTGTTGGTTCAGGTTCTGGTGTTGGTTCAGGTTCTGGTGTTGGTTCAGGTTCTGGATTTGTCCTTGAATCAAATTCAGATAAAATATCTTCGGCGTCTTTAGATTTTTTAGAGTCACTCAATTTTAATTTCCTTTAATAATGAAATAGCCTTCTGCTTTTATTTAATTTTTCAGGTTTTGTTCTTTAAGATATGAATCAAAAAAAATCTCGAGATCATTACTATCTGTACACTGTTTTATTTTTTCAACCAAATCTATATCTTCAATTTCATAACAATTCAGAACATCCTGAGAATCTTTAAAGCCCAACATTGCTTTATTTTTAAAAATACAATGATAGAGTTTTTCTCTCTCCATTTTTTCAGGTTTAAAATTCACACCATTTTCATCTGCAGATATCGGAGAATCCATGAATAATATGAAATTCCTCAGTATTTAGATGAAGTGTGTCAATTATTCATCAGTTTTTTTCCAAAGTGGTTAAATTTTCACAAATAATTGAGTGATTGAAATTAAATGCCATGATTTTAATTAAATTGATTTTAAAAAAAGTAGATGATAAAAATATTAATAATTTATTCAGGGTATCAATAATGAATCCAGATTATCATAGTATGGCGATGGAACTTCTAAATTCCGGAATTGGGGATGAAGGTAGATTAAAATTCATTTTAGAGTGTATCACTAATAATAAACCACTATACAAGACAGATATTAGATTTTTAGAATCTACAACCAGCCAACTTGAATTAAAAATACAAAAATTAAAAGAAAATGTTCCAAAAGAGAACGTTCCAAAAAAAAATCCACCAAAAGAAAATCACCCACGTACTCTAATTTCAGATGAATATCTAGATCAACATATAGAGAAAATTATGGATAGAGATAATTCAAAAAAAGTTCAAGCAGACATTCCAGCTAAAAAAAAATCTTTTGTCAAAAGATTATTTTCTAGATAATTTTCCCATAATTGGTGTTTGGTTTGACGTCATTAAGCGAATACACAATACAATAATAATCAAAATACGTTAGAAAGGTATTGGAAACAAGAGTTGTGTTCCACATAGATTTTGACTATTTTTATGCACAGTGTGAAGAAACAAGGACACCAGAATTAAAATCAAAACCAGTTTGTGTTTGTGTTTTTTCTGATAGAGGAGGAGAAAGCGGAGCAATTGCTACTGCAAATTACAATGCAAGAAAATATGGTGTAAAATCAGGAATGCCAATCACATTTGCAAAAAAAAGATTAGAGGAAAGAAAAGATGCAGTATTTCTTCCAGTTGACTTTGATTTTTATTCAGAATTATCTGAAAAGGCCATGAATATAATGAAGCAAAGTGCAGATGTTTTTGAATATGTGGGAAGGGATGAAGCATATCTAGATGTAACAAAAAGAGTAGAAGGTGATTTTCTTAAAGCAAGTCACCTTGCACAACAGATAAAAAATCAAATCAGAGAAAAAATAAAACTCAGTTGTTCAATTGGGATTTCACAAAATAAATTGATTTCAAAAATTGCATCGGATTTTCAAAAACCAGATGGTCTTACTGTTGTAACACCTGAAAAAATTGAAGTGTTTTTAGATCAATTAGAAATCAGATCAATTCCAGGTATCGGGAAAAAAACTGAAGAGAGGTTTTTAGAAATGAATTTTGAAACATTGCAAGAACTAAAAAAATTAGATGTGTTTACTTTGAATAAAGAGTTTGGGAGAAAAAGTGGGACATACATTTACAATGCAATTAGAGGAATAGACAATGATCCAGTAAGAGAAAAAGAAGGTAGAATTCAATATAGTAAAATCATGACATTAAAAAAAGACTCAATAGACTTTCAATTTCTATCTGAAAATATCAAAAATTTATGTTCACAAGTACACACAGTGGTTAAAAAAAATAATAAAATGTTCAAATCTGTAGGAATATACATTATTCAATCAGATTCCTCAAACAAATCAAAGTCAAGAATGCTTAGAAATCCAACTGATAATTTTGACGAATTACAAAAAAATGTCGAGCAGTTATTAAAAGAAGGACTAGAAAATCAAAAAATTCCAATTAGACGATTAGGAGTTAAGGTTTCAGAGCTTTCAGAAATTCAAGGGCAGAGTAACATAACTAATTATTTTTAGACAGATTTTTAGATTCTAATTTATTCAATCGTTTGGATTCTATTACAATTACAATCAAAATGAATGCAAACAGCCATGGCAAAAACATGATTTCGCCTGCAATCTTATGATATTCTTCCCAAGCAACAGGATCAGTTGTTACCTTAAGAGCATACCAAGATAATGAGAAAATTCGAATTAAATTTACAACTATGGTGCCAACAATTCCCAAAACAAAGTATATTGTTTTTCGAGTTCGAGGAATATTCATTTTCAACATAAATGCTCCAATTACTAATGAGAAAATGATAATACTATGGACTCCAGCTGATGGCCAAAATACTTGAAGTGCCATAGAACCATGGTCACCACGTAAGAACATCACATTATCTCTAGCAATTGCAGTTCCAAGTTCAAGCACAGTAATTATCCAAACATTTGCTTGAACCAAGTATGGAACAATGTATTGTAAAGGACCAAGTGTATCATAAGGGAAAAATGCATCTAAAGATAGAATGATTGCGGTTCCTGTCAGAAAGATTGGACCGGCAGGAGCAATTCTAATCCAACGTCTTCCAAAGAATATTGTAAGTGTTACAATTATAAAAATACCCATTACAATGAAGTCCCACATCCATGTCCATGAATATATTAACTGTACATCAAATACTTCTGCGGATTCAATAATGTATTCTCTTAATCCATATTCTAATGATATAAGATATGAAATGGTTAACAGTACCAAAGGGATAACTGCAAGTAATCGTTTTTTTGAAATGATAATTTTAAGGCCAATAAGTTCTGCCACAACAAAAACTAATGCAAATAGATAACCACCCCTTCCTTCATTCCAACTCCAAGCAATAGAATCAGGAAATGCGATCATAGCAAAAAGAATTGGACTAGCAATTAATGATATTCCAAAAATCAAATTCCAATTCTGCATTAATTTAACTTAGATTGGGCAAATAAATATCTCAATACACCAAATTTTGAAATTTGTTGTATAATTAGATAAATTGAGTAGAGATGCTAGTCTTCAGCATCTTCAATTTCATCGGCATCAGGATCCCGCCTACTTGGTCGAATTGGGATGTAAATGTATGTCACGACAATTATTCATTAGACATCAAGATACATTCAAAGGTTGCAAAAATTTGGCTATTAGGTAATTTCTATTGAATCAAATTTTAGAATCGATCCTGCACTCAGTTTTTAGGGATTTTACAGTAGTAAAATAAGTAACAATCAAAATTACAATAGCAATTATTCTGATAGGAGATTCATAATTTGTCAAAAAGGTTGTAGCAGTCATCCCAACTGAACCAAATGTGGATATCACTGCAAATCCAACTGGACCACAGCTACATGCACCAGCTGCGGCACCAACAATAGTTCCAAAAACACCACCACTCATTTTTTGTTTGGAACTCTTCAAAATATGGATTCTGAAAATATTCATCGGTATTACTAAAGCAGACAGTATACAAATTATCAAAATTAAAGAAAACCCCAATTCAGTTCCAGAAGGAATGTGACCTACAACATAAGGTTCCAAGAAAATATACTCAGATAAAATCAACAATCCAACCAACATGGATGAAAAAAGAACACATGAAAGAATTATGTATCTAAAATTTGAGAAAACAAGTGTTAATGTTTGAACCATCTATACCATAGAATCCATGATTTGTTTAAACACAGAAAATGGTTGTGCTCCAGTGATTTGTTGTTGTCCATCAGGTCCTACAATAAAAAATCCTGGTGTAGCTCTTACACCATGTTCTCTAGCTTGTTGACTATTAAATTGAATTCGTTTAGAATATTTTTCTGAATCAAGACAGCTTCCAAAGAGTTCCATATCAAGATCTAAACTAAATGCAAATGCCTTTAATCGTTCAGGACTTACCCAACCGTTATCAATTTGTGGTTCATGAGAAGAATAAAGAAGATCATGATATTTCCAATACATTCCTTGATCGTCAGCACAATATGTTGCTTGAGCTGCTTTTGGAGAATCACGTCCTAAAAATGCAAAGTCAATAAAAATCAGATTAGCTTTTCCAGTTTCTATGTATTCCTCAAGTACTGCAGGTTTTGTATTTTTAAACCAGTTATAACATCCATGACATTGATAATCACCGAATTCAACGATAGTGATTGGAGCAGAAGGATCACCTAGAATTGGAGAACCCATTTCAGTAGAGATGGTTCCACGCAATCTATCATTTGAAAGAGATTCAGGTTCAGAAGAAGGTAAAGAAGCGGCAATTCCACCAATAATTGCAATTACAATGACGCCTAAAATAACGCCTTTTTTATTCATATTCAACACAATGAAAATGAGTTAAAAAAACTTATTCCGAATTTTGAGCAAATTTTCGTTTAAACAGGTTTACAAATTTATCAATTGCAGTATCAATTGGACATACCTCACATGCAACAGTAGAAGAATGACTATCAAAATGCTTATCAAATTTTTCTCTAGATTCAAAAACTAGATCACATTTTTCACAATATACTTTGTTAGTATTTTTCCGAGAGGTAGACATGATGAAAATTTGCAACTATTGCTTATAAAGATCATGTTGAGAATCAACACATGGGGAAAATATTTGATAAAATTGTTACAGGATTTTTTGTAATTACATTAGGAATGTTATGGTATTGCAGTACCAGATATTATATCAAACCAAATAACTATTCAATAATTATTTATGATGTTTATGGGAATCAAGTAAAAATTAAAGATATTAGAACAGAATTTAAAACAAGCAAAGTTGCAAAAAGTTACATAGAAGAATACAAAAAAAGACTCCCCCATTATGATTTTACAATTGCCATAGATTCACCAAATATTAAAAATAATACAATTCCAAGAATTTTTAAAATCAGTCACAAATAATGCATTCTCATATGTACATTTAGTTCAACTTGATATTGTGTTACAAATCCACAATGAGTACAAGAAAACATTTCATGTTGTGGTGTATGAGAATCACGTTCTATAATTTTTCCAGCAATAGATGTAATGCTTATGGTATCATTATTAGAAATTACCGCAAAATTATGATTCTCGCCAATAGAATTAAGAAATTCTTTAATGGCAGAAATGACAGTACTAGTTTCAAGAATTTCATCATCATCCAAAGTGGATAGGGTAAATTGTTTGTTTTTTAAAGTAGGAATGGCTGCTACTTGATCAGATACATAGACAAGTAATTCATTTTTTATAGATAAAACATCCTTGCAATCAATAGTAAGCATAAGATTCAAAGATTTAGTCAATATTTTAGTTTAACAATTATTTGAAAATGATTATTATGGTTCAATATCATTAGTTTGGATATATGCAAGACTCAGAAACATTTGGAATAGAAAAAGATCATGGGGAAGAGGTAGTTAAATGGTTAAACGAAAAAGCAAAATCACAGAATATGAAATTAGAGGCCAGATTATATGGATATACAATTTCTACAAAAAATTTCGGGGATTTTGAGATGTTTTCATGGATTGGAGAGGTACAAAATGCTAGAAAGTTAATCATTAAAGCAAGTAAGAGGTTCAAAGTAAAAGTTATCGAAGGAGGGTACAAACCCAAAGAAAAATTATTCAAAATGAAAAAATTAGATTTTGCTAAAGTTAAGAAAGGTGAGAAAACAATCGGACAATTAGAATTTGCAGTATCAAGATTTGGCAACAAACAATGGGAAGTTCAAAATGAAGAACGTCATTAATCATACAATCAAGGGAGATAAAACATGAAAAAAATTGGAATAATAGGAATTGGAATGTTAGGTAATGCAGTTGCTTTGCATTTGTTAGATTTAGGATTTCAAGTTACAATATACAACAGAACAAAAGAAAAAACAATTCAATTAAAAGAAAAAGGTGCTAAAATTGCCACATCTCCAAAAGAAGTTGCAATAAACTCAGAACTGGTAATCATCATCGTTAAAGATGCAAACGCCGTTAAAGAAATTTCTTTTGAAAATAACGGAATAGTAGAAGGAAAACACAGTGGGTTAATTGTTGCAGATATGAGTACAATTGATCCGTCAGAATCAAAACAAATTTCAGAAAAATTTTTGAAAAATAACATTGACAAACTAGACATCCCAGTTATGGGAGGACCGAATGTTGCAATTTCAGGGAATTTGGTAATGATGGTATCAGGGAATAAAGAAAGTTTTGAACAATGTAAAAATATCTTTGAAAAAATTGCAAACAAAGTATTTTTCCTAGGAGGGGAAGGTACGGCACACTCTATAAAATTAGCCATGAATTTACAAATTACCATGCTTGCACTTGCGTTGTCTGAAGGAATTATGTTAGTTGAAAAAGCAAATGTAGAGCCCAAAAAATTTTTAGAGATTTTGAATTCAACTTATTTCAAAACAGGGATGAGTGAAAATAAAGCATTTAAGATGATTGAGGGTAAACATGATGCAACATTTACTTTAAAAAATTTGAAAAAAGACATCGATACAATGTCAAATAGTGCGAATTCTCTAGGATTA
Organism: uncultured Nitrosopumilaceae archaeon; assembly: GCA_964511485.1. GTDB lineage: Archaea > Thermoproteota > Nitrososphaeria > Nitrososphaerales > Nitrosopumilaceae > Nitrosopumilus. Next base: position 10,633 of record CAZEFL010000025.1, on the reverse strand, counting down.
AAATTACCAATGTTAGAAAAAGCAAAACAGGTTTATGATAATGCACTAAGTCAAGGATTTGGGGAAATTGACTATACAGGAATTATTTCATATATTAGAAAAACTAATGAAAAACAGTTCTGAATTGATTAAATCATAACAAAGCATGCCTAAACTAGACTATTCTTTAATTTTACATTATGATATACACGTTTTGCAAAAAACAAAATCGAAAATTTTACATTATGAACTATTGTTTAGTCACGTTTGATGTATTCCTCATAATTTAATCAACATACGATAGATAATACACATAATTTTGTAACTTTTGAGAATCAAAATACAAAAAATAATTTGTTCGAGTCTAAATTTTTTCAATAGAATTTTAAAAGTGATGTTTAAACGTTTAACAAAAATCCTATTAGATACAATAGGTTCTACATATTATGAAACTAAAAGACAAAGTAGCAATAGTCACAGGGGCGTCAAGCGACATAGGCAAAGGAATAGCAGAAAAATTTGTAGCAGAAGGGGCCAAAGTAATCCTAGTTGCAAGAGATTTAGAAAAATTAGAACAAACAAGAAAAGATGTTAAAAATGGAGAATCAACTGCATCAATTTCTTGTGATTTAACAGATGAGTCACAGGTTTTGCAAACGGTAAATCAAATCATGGACACATATGGAAAAATAGACATTCTAGTAAATAATGCAGGAACAATCAATGATCCAATTCATTTCCATAAAATGAATGATTCAGAAATTAGAAAAATCGTTGATGTGAATCTATTAGGATTATTCAATATTACAAAATCAGTTCTCATTAAAATGTCAGAAGTGAAAAGTGGTTCAATAATTAATGTAGGTTCTATTGCAGGTGAAAGGGCAATCACTAAAGTCCATTTGGCAGTATACTCATCTACAAAAGCAGCTACAGCCATGTTTACCAAATCAATTGCAGTAGAATATGCAAGAAAACACATCAGATGTAATTGTGTCAGTCCAGGAATAATTAATTCAGGAATGATTAAACCATATTTGGATGATCCTGAAGCAAGAAAAGTTATTGAAGAAAGAATCCCACTTGTCAGAATAGGAGAACCAGAAGATGTTGCAAACGCAGTTTCATTTTTAGCATCTGACGAGGCAAGTTGGATTACAGGTACAATACTTAATGTAGATGGCGGCAAAACTGCTTCAGAAGGATGAAAATTTCTAAAAAAATTAAGAGTTCAAAATAGTTATGACGAGATATTTTTTCTCTTCAAAAACACATTATAGCTTAATCCCGAAACAACCATAATAATTCCAGTAACTACAGACCATAGTACAAAAGATGTAATTTGAGAGTCATCCATAAAAAAGGATTAATTTTTGAACATCTAAAGTTTGGGTTCAAAATACATTTTAAATTAAATTTTAATAATTATGAAACATCTAAATAGATTTAATATAAGATCGAAGTATGCCTGAAATCATATGCCCAGATTGTGGACATAGATTGTTTCATGAAAATGAAACTACTTTGAAAATTGAAGAGACTATTCATTCAAAATTCTGTAGAAAAGAAGAAGGAAAAACTCACAGTTTTATGCACAGAGATCCCGCACACATGGAAACATTTGATTCAGAAAGAGAAAACGATACGTCAGGTACACCAGTTTTAAAAAAATAGATTCTAGAAACATTCCTCAAAATTATATCCTAGGTATTATTAACGCAGATTAATTGTCCAAAGAACTTTGTTATGATTTAGTTGTGGTGGGAGGAGGTCCTGCAGGATCATCAGCAGCATTTGCAGCTGCTCAAAAAGGGATCAAAGTTGCATTAATCGAAAAAGAAAATTCCATTGCAGAGACAGTTAGAACCAGCGGGGTCACATGGATTCAAAATATCAAAGAATTCGGAATTCCAGATGACTGCTACAATCCAATCAAAAATTTTTCATTTTGTTCTCCAAATAACGAGGTAACAATTAGTGATTCAGAACCAAGAGCAGCAGTTTTAGATGTGAGAAAAACATACAGATGGTTAGCAACTCAAGCAGAAAATGAAGGAGTAGATATTTTCATTAAAACCAACATCAATGATGTTATCAAAAATAAAAAAGGCGACATAATAGGGGTAAAAGGCAGTAATCCAGAAGGAGAAATTTCATTTAATTCCAAAATTGTAATTGATGCAAGTGGATTTCAATCAACAGTCAGTAAAGCAATGGGATTGGTTTCACAGTGGGAAAGGTTTGGAGCAGGTGCAGAATATGAAGTAAAAGCAGAAAATGTTGATCAAGAAACATGGTGGTTAATGGTAGGACAACAATATTCACCAGCAGGTTATGCGTGGATTTTTCCTTTAGGAAATAATATTGTAAGAATAGGAGTAGGAGTAGGCAAACCAGAATCAAATGTAGACCCAACACAAAGACTCAAAGAATTGATGGAGACAAAATTGGGACCAATAAAAAAATTAGGAGAAATAACACCAATTGAATTTCATTATGGACTAATTCCAAATGATGGATTGTCAAGAAAAACGGTGTACAATAATTTGATTTTAGTAGGGGATTCTGCAGGACAAGCAAACCCGTTAGTATTAGAAGGAATAAGATATGCAATAAAATTTGGTAGAGTTGCAGGTAAAGTTTCAGCAGATGCAATAAAATCCAATAAGACAGATAAAACTGCACTTTATCCATATGAAGAAAACTGGCGGAAAGAAATAGAATCAAAAATAAATTCTGCAGGAAAAGTTCAAGACAGATGGATAGGTCTTTCTGATAATGAATGGGATAAAGAATTAGACATCATCAAGGAATTAAAATCTGATGAGTTTTTAGATTTCATAAAAGCAGATTTTGGATTATCAAATATGTTAAAACTTGCTACACGTCATCCCAAACTTGCAGTAAGACAGTTGTTCAATTTAGTCAAAGGTAAAAATTAGAAAATCAGGCCAAGGCAACTATCGATTGATAGTTGCCAGGCTTGATCTCAGGCACAGACTTGACATGGTTTGACGTATTGGACATACAAATTGAATGAAATTGCTCGATAGTGCAATTAGCACATGCTCTACAAATCATGCTAGTAGATTTCATGCATTGAAAACATTTAGCATTCTCAATTAAAACACCACCACAATTTCTACATGATTCATCAGGCAATCTTCTTCAACCAAAATTAATTAAAATTGAATATAAGGAAAACGTAGAAATTATCCGTAACAAAGATCAGTGAAATAAGATAATAATGGAAATATGAAAATAAAAATATGGACGGAGTTAGAAAAACTTTTGATAAATGGGCTCAAAATGGTAGAGCAGAATTAATGGAAAAAGAACATGGAAAAAATGTTTCAAAATTTTTAGATACAATTTCATTTGAGAAACCATTTACATTTCTGGATGTAGGGTGTGGAAATGGATGGGTTGTAAGAAAAATTGCAGAAAAATCTAATTGTAAAAAATCAATAGGCATTGATAAAAGTAAAAAAATGATCATTGAATCTAAGAAAAAAACCACCAACAAAAAAGAAGAATTTTTTCACACTGACATAGAGTCTTGGAAACGAATTTCCAAATTTGATATTATTTTTTCAATGGAATCATTATACTATGCAGACTCTATTGAATTAGCATTAGAGAAAATATTCAAATTATTAAAACCAGGAGGACAGTTTTTTTGCGGAACAGATTTTTACACAGATAATAAAGCAACTGCCAAATGGGCAAAAATCATGAAAATTCAAATGCATTTACATTCAAAAAAAGAATGGAAAGAATTTTTTCAAAACACAGGATTCAAAGTTAAAACAAAACAAGTTAAAGATTTGGAAAGTCCTAAAAAATGGAAGAGGGAATGGGGAACTTTGTTTGTAATAGGCACAAAACCTGAAAAGTAATATTCAAATTCAATTAACAAATTAGATAATCATGTGAGCTGGAGCACGACACGCTGCTACGGCAGAGGAAACTCCTCCCTCCATACAGGAAATGTGATTCGGAGATGAATAACCAGAGATGGTTGGCAACGGAGCAGAAAGAAATCCAATATGGCGCACAGTGATGGCAAAACCTGAGGTTTCCATAAAAGGAATGAAAAAAGCCGCCCCACATGGAGCAAAGCCAAACAGAACTCAAGGATCCTGTACTAAGTTCAGGTAGGCTGCAAAGCGAAATATCGTGAAAACAGAAGGAGGGTTACTCCCAGCACACATAATTTTTTTAAAAAATTTTTAAAAACTAACTCATAGATGCAACTTGATCTTTACAGATACTTGCATTACATTTGCAAGAAGCATCACAAAGACAAGAGCCATGCATTTCACAATCACATTCAGACCCAATTTCTGTAGATGCGGCACATCCACATGCTGCTTCTTCAGCAGTTGTTTGTGGTGGAGGACTTTGTTGTTGTGGTTCAGTACTAGTCTGTGGAGCATCTTCATACATACTTCGTGTTTTTTGATAATTACTATCATCTTTTAATTGAGCCTCACCTCTATTGGTTTGATAACCGCCAGATGAAGAACTAGTTTGATAACCTACAAGATGAGTAGGATCAATTCCTGTTTGACCTTGCTCACCACTCTGTGCTTTTTTGAGTGAACGATTACTGAAAATGAAAAATCCAATACCACCAATAGCTGCCATTCCTGCCATTCCATAGACAATTATTACTGGGAATTCACCAGTGGAGGTTGTAGCATAACCTTCCGGAGGAGTTGGAGTAATACCTGCAATTTCAACACCATCCAAATTATCTAATGCACCAAAACCAATTGCTGCAAGAGTAGCTTGATCAGACGCTTGTACACTTCTAACAACATATTGTTGATCAGACATGATTTCAGCTTCAAAGACTTTTTCTACTTGTCTTCCCTCTCTAAGACTACTTTCGCCCATAGTCCAATTAGATACAACAAATCCTGAAATCTCATCACTTAATCCAAATGTGCTGGCATCAGCGTTAATTCCAGTAGGATCAAACAAAAAGTGCCAATTGGTAAGTGGTTGTTCCAAAATAAAATCAGCATCAATCAAAGGTCTATTTAGAACATCTTCGACTTCAGTGCCTACAAAATAGGTGTAAACTTCAGGTTCTTGATCTCTTAGTATGTTAATTGGAATGTTAATTTCTATATCGTTAATGACTATTTCAGAATCAGTAGACAAACCTCTCCATCCTAAATCAACAAGTGTTCTTTGAGTATCTTTTGTAATAACATAATCAGTAATAGTTCCTTCAATAATCACACGATAATCAACTGAAGTATTGATATTTCGAGCCTTAAGATGAAAATCATAATTAACATTCAAGTCAGAAATTCTTGCTTGACTTCCATCAGCAGTAATTGTTTTATTTAATTCTGCAATGAGATTTTGAACCCCAGGATTTGTTGCATCAGCAGATCCTTCTACAGTCCATTCATGTCCTCGTAATTCATCAAATAGGTTTCCTCCATTTGGATATTCAATAAAAACGGTTTTTAGATAAGTCATTTTAAATGGAGATTCATCAGAATTTGGATTTACTCTTGCATCTAATTGAGCAGCCCATGCAGGAGTACTAGTACCTACAACAATAAGTCCAGCCAGTAGAATTGTAAATACTAAAGATCTAGACACAAACCGACTCTCAAAAAATCAGTAATAAACGTATCCAAATTTATCAATGATAATTCACTGTTGAAAAAGTAATATGTAGTAATGTGTGTGAACTTGTGGTTTTAGAGGGAATATGATATGATTACAGTTTTAGCAGGAGGAACAGGTTCAGTAAAAATAGTCAGAGGTTTTGTATCTCATGAACCTAAAGTCAACGTAGTTACCAATGTAGGTGATAATTATTGGCTTTATGGACTCTATGTATGTCCAGATATAGACACTATTGTGTATGGATTAGCAGATTTACTTGATGGTGAAAAAGGATGGGGAATTAAAAAAGATACATTCAATTTTTTGCGTCAGATGGAAGTTTTTGGAGAAGAAACATGGTTCAGAATTGGAGACAGAGATGCAGCAACTCATCTAATTAGGACAAACCTGTTAAAAAATGGAAAAAATCTAAGTGATATTACAAAATGGATGTGTGATAAATTTGCAGTCAGTGCAAATATCATTCCGGTAACAGATAACACTATTGAAACAAGAATTACAACAAACAAAGGAGAATTACATTTACAAGAGTATTGGGTAAAACATAGAGGAATTGATCCTGTTGAAGGGATTCAATATATTGGTGCAGAAAAAGCTCGTCCGAATCCTGAAGCAATCAATGCAATCCATGATGCAGATTTAGTTATTTTAGCACCAGGAAATCCACTTACATCAATTGGACCAATGTTACAAATTAAAGGAATAAGAAAAGAATTATCAAAAATAAAAAGAAAAGTGGTGGCAATAAGTCCACTAATTGGAGAAAATGCAATTAGCGGCCCTGCTGCAAAATATATGCAAGCTGCAGGAATAGAATCAAATGCATATGGATTGGCAAAAATGTATTCAGACGTTTGTTCCAACATTATTGTAGATACTAAAGATAAAGCCCTAGTTTCAAAAATTCAGAGTTTAGATATGAAAGTTTTTGAAACAAAAATAACTATGAAAAATAAAATTGCAGAAGACGCATTAGCAAATTTTATCTTAAAACAAGTACACGTATAATTTGAAAATAGCTGCAATTATTCCTGTAAAGACTTTCTCTAACGCAAAAACACGTTTAGATTTATCTCCACCCAAAGTGGAAGAAATATGTAAAATTATGTTAGAAGAAATTTTACATACAACATCAATTTCACCTCAAATTGAAAAAACAATAATTGTTACAAAAGAAAAAAAAGCAATAGAAATTGGGAACAAATTTGATGCACATATAATAATTGATGAAAAAGAAGAAAGTGTAAACAATGCAGTGGCACTTGCAGACAAATATCTATTAGAAAATAATTTTGATGCATCAATTGTTTTTCCACAAGACATTCCATACCTCAAAACTCAAGACATTGATTTTATGTTAAATTACATTGCTCCTCCAAATTTTGCAATCATAGTTCCTTCAAGGAGATTTGATGGAACAAATGCACTTGTCAGAATGCCAATTGATTTAATGGAAACTCATTACGATGAGGATAGCTACAAAATTCATATGAATACAGCAAAAGAACACACGCTAAATGTTGCAATGGTTTTTGTCAAAAGAATGATGTGGGATGTAGATAACAGAGAAGATTTGGAATTTCTTCTTCAACAAAATGATAAACCACAGATTGCTGAAAAAATTAAAAAAATTATTGAACTTTGAAAAAAAGATAACAATTCATTCTTCAATTAAGAGTAACCAACAAACTTATAAGCAATGATTCAGAAAATGTTAAATATTATAGAAAAATGTTTTTGGAGAAATTAAAATGGTTAAGATAACAAACCCAAAGGACAGATGCCCAAGATGTGGGCAAGGTTCAATTGTAACGGATGCCAATACAGGGGAGAATTTTTGTGGAAAATGTGGATTTGTGCTAACTGACAAAATATCAGAGTCAGGGCCAGAATGGAGATCATTTTCAAATGAAGGTGAAAACAAAAGTAGAGCAGGAGTTCCAACATCACTTGCAATGCATGATATGGGATTAGCAACGGTCATCAATCCCCAAAACAGAGATGCAACTGGAAAACCATTATCAGCATCCATGAAAAGCACAATTGAGAGACTCAGAACATGGGATAGTAGAAGTCAAGTTCATGAACCAGTTGACAGAAACTTTAGACAGGCATTTAGTGAATTAGACAGATTAAAAGACAAACTTGCAGTAGGGGATGCAGTCATTGAAAAGGCAGCATACATTTACAGAAAAGCTTTAGAAAAAGGACTAGTTAGAGGTCGTTCAATTTCTGCATTGATTGCATCTGCACTTTATGCAGCATGTAGAGACACAGAAACCCCAAGAACACTAAAAGACATCGGAGGTGCAAGTAACATTAAACGAAAAGACATTGCAAGATGTTATCGTTTACTGTTAAGAGAATTAAATTTGAAAATGCCAGTAGTTGATCCGGTAAAATGTATTTCACGAATTGCCAGCAAAGCAAACTTATCAGAAAAAACAAAACGAAGGGCAACAAAAATTTTACAAACTGCTGAGGAGAAAAAAATTTCTGCAGGAAAAGATCCGATGGGGTTGGCAGCTGCTGCACTATATGTAGCATGTGTGACAAATGGAGAAAATAAAACTCAAAGGGATGTGGCAGAAGCTGCAGGAGTTACCGAAGTAACTATAAGAAATAGATACAAAGGTTTGAAAGTTGCATTAGATCTCTAAGCTAGATTTTTCCTTAGAATAAAATTTACGTATCAACAACATTGAAATTGAAAAAATGCCAGATATTAACAATAAAAGTTCCAGTGATGCCATTAAAGAATGAGAAAATGCATCCATGATAGAAATGGAGTTAATTTGGGAAATCAAATTTGCATAAGAAAAAACAAAGTAATTGGTAGCCCAATGAATCAAAAGAGATGCAACAAAACCATATCTGAGATAAACCCATCCTAAAATAATTCCACCAGCAGTAGCTTGAGCAAATTTCCCTTCACTCCATGATTCACCAAAAGCAATATGAGCAAAACCAAAAAGAACACCCACAAAAATAATCAAAAGTATAGCTTTTGTAGAATCGTGAATATCTAAAGAATCAGGATTCCATAAACAACGAATGAAATATTTTGCAGAAGTTCGCCTAGAATAAAGTGCAAATAAAGGAATGCCAATCAGAAGGAATCGGAATCCAAATTCTTCAATTAAAGGGGCAAGACTAACATAAAAAAACTGAATTAAATCATTTCCACCTAGTGGAGGGACAGTTTCAATTCCAAATTTTTCTTGAATAAAATTAATCATTGTTGAAATTAAAACTAAAATCGAAAACCATTTTGTAATTCCAAACATGTAATTTTTTTCTGAATCAAATTTTCCTAGGGAAATAATTGAAGACATTGATTTGAAAAAACCATGTTTTGGACCCAGTATTGAAATCACAAAAAGAACAGCATAAAAACTCCATAAAATTACAAAGACATCACCAATGCTGATATCAATGGGGTTTTGGTATAGAGATGTTCCTTCAAAAAGTTCTATGTGTGTTAAAGGAAAATCAAAATTTATGTCGCCACCAATATTGCTTTCAAATACAACAAAAAGTCCAATTGGAAATGAAATTAAAAGTAATCCAAAAACTACAGACAATAAAGCAGTAAAAGGAATCCCAATAGATTGAATTAATTTTTTTGAATTTTGCAATTTATACTAATGAAGTTCTATACTTTCTTCAGCAAACCCTAACCCAACCAAAGTATCTTTGATTGAATCTCTATGATCTCCTTGTAAAAAGACATAACCTTCTTTGGCAGTTCCACCACAAGCGTATTTGTTCTTAAGATCTTTTGCAACAGTTTCTAAATTATTTAGTTTAGGATCTAATCCCTCAATCATAGTACCTTTTTTCTTAAATCGCCTTGTTTCTAATCTAATAATTATTTTAGTACTATCTTTGGCAAGTTCACCACATGCACACAAGTCTTCTGGAAGACCACAAGTATTACAAATTACTGCCATACGTTCGAAATCATTTCAATTATTCACACTATTAAGCCTTGTTTGAATTGATAAGAGTGCAAGAAATCTTTTTCCTGTCTATTTGTGTAAATTTGAATCATATAGATTTGGATGAGTTTCTCTCATAAAAGATAAGATTTGATCTTTATCTATAATTGACCATGATTTTCCAGGGGCAAAATAGTTGATTTTTACAAAGTTTTTTGATACTAGTAGTGATAATGCCCTAGAAATTGAAGGAAGTGATTTTTGAGTGATATGTGATAATTCTATCTGAGTAATTTCTGAAGAGCCTAGCATTATTTTTACAACAGATGAAACAGTAGGGTTTAACATAATTTTAAAAAATTCAATTTTTTTTAATTCTAATTTTGGATTGTAAAATATTTTGAATTTACTTTTCTTAGAAGAAATTTTTCCTGCTTTTTCAAATTCTTGAATATATTTTTGTACAGTTTCAGCGGCACAACTCACAGAAGTTGTTAACTGCATCATAGTTACTGGTCGTTTCAAAACAGTTTGTAGGATTTTATCTTTACATTCGTTCATATTTTACCCATCTTTTTATTTAATTTTAATCAGTTTGGTAATAACAAAACTGGTACAATCGTCAGATGTACCAATTTTAAAGACATTGATGCAAAAGGAAAAATTCATAGAAAAAAAATAATATTAAAGATATTTAACAAATACAAAGGGGTAATTCTAGTGCCTAAAAAATATCATTTTTAAAAATTCTAAGTATCATGAAAAAATATTATATCTTAAATAAAATAAAAAAATAGGGTAGTTCTAATATCAAAACAAGTATCATTATTAAAAATTCTAATCATCATGAAAAAATATTCCTCTTTAAATGAAATAATATAATTTTGATTTCATGAGTAAAACATCTCTAGTATTCATGTTAGCTATAGTTGCAACAATGTCTGTTGTTACATCTGTTAACATATTACCTGATGCTAATGCATCAGTTGACTGTAGTTCAACTGAAGTATCTGCAGACGGTAACTGTATACCATATAATATTTCAGGTGGAATGGTAA
>CAZEFL010000024.1:0-19121 GCA_964511485.1 uncultured Nitrosopumilaceae archaeon | reverse complement strand
TTTCTCATAGAATGAATTTATTAAAACTCCCTGATACTGTAAAAGAAAAACTACTTCAAAATAATCTAAGTATTAGTCAAGCCTTAGAAGTTACTCATGTTGATAATTCAAATCAAGATGAACTTGCCAATGAAATAATTAACAATAAATTGACTGTAAAACAAATTAGAGTTTTAAAAACCAAGATGAAGTCTGAATTAGAACCAATTATTAAAAAAGATAATTCCGCATCAAAGTCATTACATTTGGTAAAAAAGGGCAATCTTACTTTGAAAATTACTCTTTCTAGAATTGATGATTTAATTGAAGATGCTCATAAAATAAAAAATCGTAAACAAAGATTAGAATCTATAAAATTTCTAATGAATCTTAGATTAAAAATTCATTCTTTGATTGATGAAACAATACATTTCAAAAAAATTGTTTCTAAAAATATTAATTCCCAATAAATGGTGGAGCCCATTCTTTGAGAAATTGTTTGTATTCTTTTTCTGTATATGTTAATGCATATAGTGATGCATCTGTTTGTGGCACAAAGTCGTATACCTCATATGTTTGAATAATATCTCCAAACAAATTTCTGTAAATATCGTTTTCTTCATCTGCCATATCATTTGATAAAAATGATTTAATTGTAATCCAATCATACCCTCCTCTCGTTTTCCCAGAAAACAATACAAATGGCGCATCACTGAGATATTTCTTCAAACCTTCCATTCGTTTAGGTAAAGATTGTGATGTTCTAAATGACACAAGATCTACCCGTACAACTTTGTTAGGAATTTTTTTTGCATCTACAGAAATTGTATATCCTTTGATTACTTTATCTGATTCTAATTTTGAAATTCTTGATTCAATTTCGTCTTCAGTCAAATTGATTTTGAATTTTTTCAAAAAATCCCATATCTCAAATGTATTTTGTTTAGCATTTTGAGACAATGCTGAAATTATCAGTTCATCAATTTGATCAACCATATCTATAGGATGTCATTTGAACTATTTAATCTCTTTAAAGATTTTCATCTAGTAATTCCTGATCTCTATAATTCAATTTTAATACTAGTCAGTTGATTTCTTATTACTTTGAGTACAATTTTGCCTGAAAATATAGGTTATCTACTTTTGATTGGAGTAGGTGTGATTTTATCATTATCTGTTATTCTAATGGTAAAAGCTGAAACAAAATGGCTTGGAACTAGGAAAACATCTGAATGGTTTTACACTGCTGGAAGAACCATCAAAACTGGATTAATTGCTTCTTCAATTGTTTCTGCCTGGACTTGGGCGGCAACTCTTTTACAATCTTCGACTGTTACCTATGAATTTGGATTGGGTGGGGCATTTTGGTATGCAGCCGGAGCATCTATTCAAGTTATATTATTTGCAATTCTTGCAATTGAACTAAAACGTAAAGCTCCAATGACTCATACTTTTCCTGAAATGCTTTATGTTAGATTTGGGAGGCACCCTCACAAAGTTTTCTTACTATTTGGTTTAATGACTAATACTATTGTTACTGCTATGCTTCTATTAGGAGGAGCTGCAGTAATCAACTCATTAACTGGTGTCGATATAACCTTGGCTGCATTTTTAATTCCTGTATGTATCATTATCTATACCATTTTTGGTGGATTAAAGGCTACATTTTTTGCAGAATATTTGAACACTTCATTTATTTTCATTGCTGTTCTAATTTTTGTAACTTCAATCTATTTCCTAAATCCAGAAATTGGTGGAATTTCCGGTATGTATGAAAAATTAACTCAAGCATCGATTTTACAACCTGTTGAAGGAAATGCATTTGGAACTTATCTTACTTTAGCATCCATTGGTGCACTGATTTTTGGTGTTATCAATATAGTTGGAAACTTTGGTACCGTATTTGTTGATCAGTCTTATTGGCAAAGAGCAATTGCTGCTCGACCAAAAGCTGCTACTGGTGGATTCATTATTGGTGGACTAGCATGGTTTGCAATCCCATTTACACTTGCAACTACCTTGGGATTAGCTGCAATTGCCACTGGTATAACACTTCCAGAAAGTGATATTGGATTGGGACTAGTTGCCCCAACTGCTGCTGCAAATCTAATGGGCGATTTTGGTGCAATCTTAATTTTATCTATTTTGTTTACTGCAGTTACTGCAGCAGGCTCATCACAATTAGTAAGTGTCTCATCTCTAATGACTTATGATGTATTTCGCACTTACCTAAAACCATCTGCAACTGGTCGTGAGTTGATTAGAGTTTCAAGATTGACTATTCTAGGTTTTGGAATTGGTATGGGATTTTTGACATTATTGTTGTTTCAGTCTGGAGTCAGCTTACAGTATGTGTATTTGATGATGGGGATAATGATTGGTTCTGCAGTTGCCCCAATATCTTTTGCAATATTGTGGAAAAAAACTCATAGAATTGCAGCTACTTCTGGTGCTATCATTGGTCTTGTTTGTGGTATTACAACTTGGTTATTTACTGCAAATTCAATGTTTGGAGAACTTACTTTAGCTTCAACTGGAAATCAAATTCCTTTACTGTATGGAAACATTGCATCTATTCTTATTGGTCTTTTAATTACTATTTTTGGTAGTTTGATAAAACCTGAAAACTTTGACTTTGGTATTATGCACCAAAAAATCCTTGTTGTTGATGATAAGGTACGTTCTATGTTAAAACGTGACACTGATGAACAATACCTGAAACGTTCTCTGAATTTTTGTATTAAGGTTGGTTTTTCAATATCTGTCTTCTTTGTAATAGTTTGGCCTGCAACATTTATTCTGTCAAATTTTGTTTTTGATGAACAGTCCTTTTCACTTTGGATCTCTCTTGCAATAATTTGGGCATCAGCAGCTGGTGCGGTACTTATTATTTTACCATTTATAGAAGCTCGAAAAAGCATTGCTGAAATTATTCACAAGGCAAATGTGGAATCAGATATTGGATTAGAAAATTCATATGATTCATCTGATAATTTGTCTAAGGATGCGCCTATAATGCGTGTTCTTGTGCCTGTAGATGGTTCTGCAAGTTCTTTGCGTGCATTACACCATTCAAGTTACTTATTCAAAGGAATAAGTAAAGTCCGAATTTACTTGTTACATGTAATTGAGTGGACAGATGAAGATGATGAAAATATTGATGAAGCATTGTATTCTCAAATTCGAGAAGAAGGAAGATTAATTCTTAGAAGCATAGTTGTTCCAAAACAACTTAGTGATTATCAACGTATTGTAAAACTTGGTAATCCTTCTGCAAAAATAGTAGAAGTTGGAGATAATTTGAATGTGGATATGATAATTATGGGCAAAATTGGAATTGGAAAATCTGATTCTTCAATGGGTCACGTTTCTCAACAAGTAGTAAATCTTACCAAAAAGCCTGTAGTTTTTATAGATTGATTATTTTGTTATATTGAAAATTTAATTATATTTTTTGGAAAATTATCTATCATTATTTCTATTGTCATTTCTTTGATATTTTTTAAATTACTCAAATTATTTTTATTCTTTAAAAATTGTTTAATTGAGTATTTTTGTATTTCTTGATAGTTTGTTTTATTTCTAATTTTTTTTATTGTTTTAAAACTACAAAAAATAATTAATTGTTCTAAACTTAGTGGACGTTTTTCAATAATTTTTTGATTGATAATTTGATAAATTATTTTGAAAGCATTTTCTTTTTTGTTAGCAACATGAATTTCATTAAAATTTCTATTTTTAGAAAAATAATATTTGATATGAATCACACTCTTATTTTTCTAAAATACTAGTTAATGATTTTTAGTCGATATCTACTATATATTCAAAATCTATTTTTCTGAAATTCTTTATACTTTCATTATTGATTTTATCTGTGGTGGCAAAAACTTGTTTCAAGAATTAATCTCTGGTGCTGAAAATCTAACCCCTGCTTTGATGGTTGGACTTGGACTTCTTTTGGGTATTACTCATGCATTTGAGCCTGATCATATAGCTTCTGTAGGCACACAATTAATCAAATCTAAGAAATATTCTACCAAAAATATCATAAAATCAGCATTTGCCAAATCTTCCTTGATAGGTGTATTTTGGGGTGCAGGACACACTACAACTATTGTTACAATTGGATTATTGACTTCATTTTTAGCAATCTCAATTCATGATGAACTCTTTTCTGGATTTGAATTGGTTGTAGGCGCAATGTTGATTTTCCTTGGAATTACAACCCTTCGAAACAAGAAATTTTTTAAAATAAAACATAGACATCCTCATACTCATTCTGATGGTCATATTCATTTTGATTCTCACGATCATTCTAATTCTGAACATTCTCATGAACACAAATCATATGTTATTGGATTAATTCATGGCTTGGCTGGAAGTGGAAGTGTTGTTGCACTAACTGTAATGTATTTTGATTCCTTAGAAACATCCTTGATGTTCTTTTTGTTATTTGGTTTTGGTTCTATAGTTGGGATGAGTGTTATTGGTGGATTGATTGGGTTGCCGTTTGCTTTTAGCTCAAAAACAAAATCTCTAAACAAATTATTTAGAATGGCTACTGGGATTGTTAGTTTTATTATTGGTTTTAGTATGTTTTATCAGGTTGGATTGACGGATTTATCGTTTTAATTTTTTCTTATTTTACTAAATTCGACTCCTAGAATTTTCTTCCTAGTGATTTTAAGTGTGTTGTAAATTGTCGCAAAAATATCTTCTGTATTATTCCCTAAAATTTTTACAATAACTCCTGATTCATTTGGCAGAATTGATGTACCTATTGAAATCTCTTCTAATTTTTCTAAATTACCATTAATCATATTTTCAAGTTCTGAGATGTATTCTTTTTTTGTTAGTATGTACACTGTACCAACAATTTTGTATTTGCCCAAAACTCCATTACTAGTTAAATTCTGATTTTTGGGCTCTATTTTCATATTTTCTAGGCATCTGAATTGTTTTTCTTGATTTTTACAATATGTTCTAAGATAACAAATATCATAATCGAAATATTCATCCATAGCCATTCTTCCAGGCGTCAAAATCTCCGAATAAATCATAGTTGCGTTGTCGTGTACATTCAAGTTAACTTTTTGATAGTATCTTGAATTTTGGTATGGGATAATTTGATCTGGAATATATTCTAAATAGCAATTATCATCTACTGTAATGTTTGTAATTTGTGATGCAAAATTTGAATCCATACTGTAGATTCTTGTTGCGCCTTGAGTGGTGATATGAGATATTGCATTATTTTTTAGTGTTACATCTATCTTGTATCTGTCCCCTTGTAAAATTCCTCCTGACGGTGAAATGATATACAAATATGCCATTTCTGGAAGTGATTCTTCAGGGTATATTGCGCGTTGAATCTGTAATGGTACCTGGGAGAATTGTTTTGTAATTGTTGTTTTATTATTGCCTTGTTTTAGCTCAATTTCTAAAATTCCTACTTTACCTGATTTTCCAACTTCTAATTGTTTTATTTCTGAATTGTATTTTTGTATTTCATTAGGAATATCCTCTGAAACAAAATCTAGTTTATTCAAATTTGCACCTTTTCTGAATGAATTGATTTTGGTGATGAATCAAATAATACATCATGTATGATATGTTCTACGATATCTTTTACCCCTTGATCTGTTTTACAATTGATAAATTCAAATGGTTTTTCTTTTCTAATCTTTTCTGCATCCTTTCTCATACTCTCTAAATTGGCTCCAACTAATTCAGCAAGATCTATTTTGTTAATTACTAAAAGATCACAATTCTCAATTCCCAATCCTCCTTTTCTTGGATATTTGTCCCCTCCTGCAACATCGATAATATACATAAAATAATCTGCAAGAATTGGGCTAAATGTTGTTGTTATGTTATCTCCGCCACTTTCAATTATGATCAAATCCAATTCTGGGTGATTTTCTTCCATCTCTTCTATTATTGAGAGATTCATTGAAGGATCTTCACGTACTGCAGTATGTGGACACCCGCCTGTAGCAAGTCCAATTACCATATTTTCTGGCAATAAACCTCTTTTTGTGGCTAAATTTGTCCTCATTCTATCTGCGTCTTCTTTAGAAATAACATCATTTGAGATTATACTGATGCTATATCCTATTTCAGCTAACATTGGAACAAGTCGTTCAATTAACATGCTTTTACCAGATCCTACTGGACCTCCAATCCCAATTCGAGGAATGTGATTCATAAAATAAAAATTAATTTTTATGTAATAAACATTTTAGAATCCATCTTTTCATGAGACATTTGTACTATGTCTAATTGAGGTGCAAATTGCCACATATCAAAAATTGATTTATCAAAATTTTTCCCTATTGTTTTGATGATTATTGGTTTAACGTCATGAATAATTTTTTGACCTTCTAAATGTTGAATTAATCCCAATCTTAATGCTGCACCGATAACACTTACTGAAAATCCATATAGTAACATTGTCATACTTTTCTCTTTTCTGATATTTAGTGCACTACAACAAATTGCAAATGCTACTGGAAATATTCCGTGCACCTTTTTTTCTTTGATTGCTTTTTGATATTGATCAAAAATTTCATTTTCTTTTACAAATTCTGATACGCATTTCACTAACTGTATTCCTGAATTGACTGATGCATTTCTGATTTCTTTGATTGATTTCATGGCAAATGAAATTTCATCAGTTTGAATTATTTTTTCAAAATTTTTGTTACTTGCATTTTCCAAAGTGTTCACAAGTGCAACACAATCTGATGGTCCAATTTGTTGTTCAATGTTTATTTTGATTAAATTCCTTAAATCATCTGCTCCCTTGATTTGATTTTTTGAAAAAAGAAATTCTAATCCATTTGAAGTAGCAAAAAGACCTGTTGGAAAAAATGAATCTGAAAGTTGCATCACTGCAAGTTCCTCATTTATCTCATCCATGTTCATGTACATCAGCACTTGTATGTGGTAAGAATAATCTCTCTTCTATCTCTAATTCAATATCTTCTATGATCTCTTTGAACAATCTCTCAAACACTTCTAGCTCTGAGTCTGCTTGGATTGGGAATAAAACTGCCCCATTTTCAAAACCAATTGGTCTATGTCTATTACCTATGATATGGCCTAGTAATGTGGCTAAATTTTGACTATCTTTTTTTAATTTAATTGAAATTACTTTTTCTGGAATTTGCTCTATGAGAATTTTTGTTTCATCATTGCCAATTACATCTCCATTATGAAGATGAACTCCTGTATTAAGAGTAATTCCTACATCTGTTCCTTTATCTGTACGTTTCCGTAACATTCTCTTTTCTAATTCCATTCGAGAAATCTTTATTTTTTCAAATTCTGATTTTTGGAGATCACCGTCTTTGAAAATATTCCCTATGATCGAACTAATGTTAATCATAATCATATAGTTCTAATGATTAAGTTATACTTTCCCAATTATTCTTGAATTATTAAATACAGTTAATTGATTATGACTTTTGTTGATGTTAACTCCGAGAGAACTAGAAAAATTAAATATTTTTGTTGCAGCAGAATTGGCACGTAAACGTCAAGGTAGAGGTCTAAAATTAAATCATCCAGAAACTATGGCAATTTTAGCTGATCATATTTTAGAAGGTGCAAGAGATGGACAGACAGTTACAGAATTGATGAGTTCTGGAAAAAAAGTTCTTACAAAAGATGATGTTTTACCTGGAGTTCCAGAATTGATTCATTCAATACAAGTAGAAGCTACTTTTGATGATGGCACAAAATTGGTAACGGTTCATGATCCTATAGGTGAACTCTGAAATGATTCCTGGTGAATATTTTATTTCAAATGATCCAATCATTGCAAATTCTGAAAAACCTGCAATTTCTCTAATTGTTCAAAATACTGGTGATAGACCAATACAAGTTGGTTCACATACTCATTTTTTTGAAGTAAACAAGGCACTAGAATTTTCTAGAAAACAATCCTATGGATTTCATCTAAATATTCCTGCAGGCACATCAGTTAGATTTGAACCTGGGGATGGTCGAAAAGTAGAGCTTACAGAATTTTCTGGAAAAAGAATTGTTTTTGGATTTAGTGGATTGGTAAATGGTCCACTTGATGAAAAGCAAGATGATGCATTTTCTAAAGCAAGAGCGCAAGGATTTCGAGGGATTGATTCATGACTTTGAGCATTACTAGAAAAAATTATGTTGACTTGTTTGGTCCGACAACTGGAGATAAAATCCGTCTTGCTGATACTGATTTGATAATTGAAATTGAAAAAGATTTGATCAAGTATGGTGATGAATCTGTTTTTGGAGGAGGAAAAAGTATTCGAGATGGATTGGCTCAAGCCAGTGGTGTTTCTAGAAATGACTCTCTTGATCTTGTAATTACTAATGCTGTAATCTTGGATCCGATTTTGGGAATTATCAAAGCTGACATTGGTGTAAAAGATGGTTTGATTGTTGGTGTTGGCAATGCTGGTAATCCAAACATAATGGATGATATTGATATGGTTATTTCATCTAATACTGAAATTATTGCAGGAGAACATACAATTTGTACCCCTGGTGGAATTGATTCACATATTCATTTTATTTCTCCACAACAAGTAACACATGCAATTTGTAATGGAATAACTACAATGATTGGAGGTGGGACAGGACCTTCTGATGGAACTAATGCTACAACTTGTACTCCTGGAAGATGGAATATTCATAGAATGATAGAATCCGTAGATAATTTTCCAATGAATTTTGGTTTTCTTGCAAAGGGCAATGATTCTCTTGAACCTGCATTAATTGAACAAGTAGAATCAGGAGCTTGTGGATTAAAGTTACATGAAGATTGGGGAACAACTCCTGCAACAATTAATTCTGCTCTAAATGTTGCAGATCAAACTGATACACAAGTTGCAATTCATACTGATACTCTAAATGAATGTGGATTTGTAGATGATACGATTGCTGCAATTAATGGCAGAACAATTCATACTTATCATACAGAAGGTGCAGGTGGTGGACATGCTCCTGATATTTTGAAGGTTGCAGGTGAATCAAACATTTTACCATCTTCAACAAATCCTACGCGTCCATTCACTGTCAACACTTTGGCAGAACATCTTGATATGATGATGGTGTGTCATCATCTTAATTCATCTGTACCTGAGGACATATCTTTTGCAGAGTCTAGAATTAGAGGTGAAACAATAGCTGCAGAAGATGTTTTGCATGATCTTGGGGTTTTGAGTATGATGTCATCAGACAGTCAGGCTATGGGTAGAGTAGGTGAAGTAACTACTCGAAATTGGCAAACTGCAGATAAAATGAAAAAAATGACTGGAAGTCTTCCTGAAGATAATTCTGGAAATGATAATTTTAGAGTAAAAAGATATCTTGCAAAAATTACTATCAATCCTGCAATAACTCACGGGATTTCGGATTATGTTGGTTCCATTAGATCTGGAAGACTTGCTGATTTAGTAATTTGGTCTCCACAATTTTTTGGTGTAAAACCCAAAATGATCATCAAAGGTGGATTTATCGCATATTCTTTAATGGGTGATCCAAATGCATCGATTCCAACAACAGAACCCGTATTATATCGTCCAATGTTTGGTGCTCTTGGAAAAGCCGTTCAATCTACATCTGCAATTTTTTCATCAAAACTTGCAATAGATAATGGTCTTGAAAGAAAGATCAAATGCGGTAAAAAACTACTCCCTGTGAAAAACTGTCGTTCTATTGGGAAAAAAGACATGTTGTATAATGATGTCACTCCTGATATTGATGTTAATCCAGAAACTTATGAAGTAAAAGTTAATGGGAAAATAACTACTACTAACCCCGCAACTAAATTATCTCTAGCTAGACTGTATCACTTGTTTTAATACATTTCAAATCTATTTTTTGAATTAGTAGACGTCGACTAATTGATCAAATTTACTGAATTTTTTTTTAGTATATAATGAATTATACATCAAAAATAGTTTAGTATTTTTTGGTTAGTAGAGTTTCGTGGACAAGGCAAAATCAATCTATTTTCTTTCGATTGTATCACTAATTGCGGTTGTTGCCGTTGCCAGTTTTCCACAAACCGTTTATGGTGCCGGTGCAATTTCTGAAGGGTTTGCAGTAGGAGAAGCATTACCTGAATGGATTGGATGGGCAATTGTTGTTGGACTTGGAATGGTCTTTGCTGTAATTATTACAGTGGAAGTAAAGATTGAGGAAAAGTATCTTGGTGTTAGCCAGACCTCTGAGATGTTTAACACTGCAGGTCGAACTATCAAAACGGGTTTAACTGCTGCAGCTATTGTCTCTGCCTGGACTTGGGCTGCAACTTTACTTCAATCATCAACTGTAGCATATCAATACGGAATTAGTGGTCCATTTTGGTACGCAGCAGGCGCATCAATCCAGGTATTATTATTCGGAATTTTAGCTATTGAATTAAAACGTAAAGCACCTAACGCTCACACTTTCCTAGAAATTATTCGAGCAAGATATGGTAATGGTTCTCACAAAGTGTTCCTAGTCTTTGCACTAATGACTAACATGATTGTAACTGCCATGCTTCTATTGGGAGGTTCTGCTGTAGTCAATGGTCTTACAGGCATGGATATCTCACTTGCAGCGTTCTTAATCCCAGTTGGTGTGATGATTTACACGCTTGTTGGTGGACTTAAGGCAACTTTTGTCGCAGATTATATGCACACTATTATCATATTTGTTACAATATTGACATTTGTCGCAGCAGTATACCTTAATACTGACATTACTGGCGGTGTTGAAGGCATGTACCATAAATTGGTAGAAGCAGCAAAGATTAATCCCGTTGAGGGCAATGCCGCAGGTGCGTTCTTAACAATGGCGTCAGCCGGTGGCTTGATGTTTGGTATCATTAACATAGTTGGAAACTTTGGTACGGTCTTTGTAGACCAAGCATATTGGCAGAGAGCAATTGCTGCAAAACCATCATCTACTGTTAAAGGCTTCTTACTTGGAGGTGCATGTTGGTTTGCAATTCCATTTACACTTGCAACAACTATGGGACTGACGGCGATAGCGCTTGATGTAGACTTGACACCAGCTCAAGCTCAAATGGGTCTAGTTGTTCCAGCAGCAGCTACTGCTCTAATGGGTGAAGTAGGTGCAATTATGGTATTGACAATGTTATTCATGGCAGTTACTTCTGCAGGCTCTGCAGAATTAATTGCAGTATCCTCACTAGTAACTTACGATCTGTATAGGACGTACAAGAATCCGAATGCCACAGGTAAGCAGCTTGTCAAGGTATCCAGGGCGACGATTGTGGGCTTTGGGCTTGGTATGGGTGGTCTTGCGGTAGTACTGCTTGGAATGGGTCTAAGTCTCGGCTTTGTCTATCTGGCAATGGGAATCTTGATTGGTTCGGCCGTAGTTCCAATTGCGCTCACTATACTTTGGAAGAGAACAAATAGAGTTGCAGCCACTTTAGGTGCCATTATTGGTTTGATTATATCGACTTCTACTTGGGTTGCAGTTGCATCATCTCTTCCAGAATATGGTGGAGTTGTAGACTTGGCAAGCCTTGGACATAACTATTCCATGTTGTTTGCAAACATTGCAGGAATCATATCTGGTGGTGTCATTGCAATAATTGGAAGCCTTGCAGTAAAGAGCACATTCCAATGGAGTGACCTTAGAGACAAGATTACTCTTGTCGAAATGTCTGCAGCAGATTCAGCCAAAATCACTGAAGATGAAGAGACTCTAAAGAAAGCCTTCAAGTTCAGTGTACGAGGCGGAGGTCTCATGACAATTATACTAATCATTGTATGGCCAATGCCATTAATCGCATCAGGATATGTCTTTGAGTTGGGCTCTTATGGAGTCTGGGTAGCAATCTCTGTGATATGGGTATCAGTTGCATCATTCTTCATCATCTTCCTCCCAATCATTGAGGCAAGACATGGAATTGCAAAAGTCTTAAGTGGTAAAAAAACTGAGGGAGCATAGATGACTTCATGCACTGGTTGTAATATTTCACTTGGTTGGAAAAAATATAATTTCCAAAAACAATGGCGTGTTCCTGGTTACTTTTGTAAAACTTGTATGAAAGACATTGGACAAGACTTTGATGATAACGGAAAAATCACACTTCCTAAAAGAACATGTGATTCATGTAAACAAGAGTTCTTTTTCTTAACTACAAAATTTCAAAATAAACAACGTCATCGTTGTTGTCAAATTTGTAAAGATCTAACTGTAATTGATCCAACTTCAGAACCTGTTTTACCTCCTGCTCCAGCAAGAGTTCCAATAATGATGGCACTTTTTGCAGGTTTTGGAATTTTGTTAATGATTGCAGGATTGGCATATGTAATGGTAGTAGCCCCACAACAAGACTCTAGTATTTTACATGTGATAATTGGTAGTTGTATGACTGGTGCTGGATTTATGCTTGCAAGAAAGATGGTCAAAGTCAGAAATGTTGTTTTGGGAAAAACTGATGTCCCATTGGAGTCATTGAGATGATGATATTTTGAAAAACATCTGTGCAATAATCCCTGAAA
This sequence comes from uncultured Nitrosopumilaceae archaeon, assembly GCA_964511485.1. GTDB lineage: Archaea > Thermoproteota > Nitrososphaeria > Nitrososphaerales > Nitrosopumilaceae > Nitrosopumilus. The sequence continues at coordinate 6,615 of CAZEFL010000024.1, read as the reverse complement.
AGAAATTAAGTGCAGTAAATACGGCATTACATGAAGTCAATGTTACGGGATTGACAGTGTTTGATACAAAAGGAAGAGGTAAGGATACTCCAAAGCCTGATCAATTAGGACATTGGTTGTATTATCCAGAATTTGGAGAAAATATTACCTTAATGGTTTTGTCTAGTGATGCTGATGCTGAAAAGGTTGTAGGTGCAATTCAATCAAATGCAGGCCTTGGAAAAATATTTGTTACAAATGTTGAAGAACTTATTGATATTCAAAAGAATACTAAAGGTAACGAAGCCCTCTAAAGCATATTTTTTGATGATATTATTTTGATTCATTCTAAATTTATTTTATTAATTCTTAAATTCGATAAATACTGATGAATTGACATGAGAACAAGTGATCCGAAATACAGAAAATACATGTATGCATTAATGGGTGTGTGTGCTGCAATCATATTGCTTGTAAATATGTAAATTCTTTAAAAATTGACAATTGATTCTATTTTAATAAACTTAAAAATTTGTTTAAAGTTTAGTATCATTTCTGAATCTCATGAATGATATTCATTAATGATATTCAACGTATTTTTTTATTAATTCTTTTCACGTACACGAATTGTGGAATTACTTCCTTTAATGATGGATTCTGTAACAATTATTTCTGCAGGAGCAATGATGGGATTGGCATTTCATTATATGGCATCTATAATGTCTGATAAAGCAAAATCTGATCTTAATTATCACAGTTAATTATGTATTAATCATTTTTACACATAATTTAGAAAAAACCCAAAATAGAATAAAATTATTTTTTGTGAAAAATTTATAATCTATGATTCTATTTTTTGGCTTTTTGTGGTTTTGAGTGTGCTTTAATCATATGTCTCATTGTTCTTTCAGGATCAGAAAATTCCATTTCACATATTTTACACACTAAACTTGTTGTAGTTTCAGGTTTTCTTTTGAATAAATTCATAAAAAATTCGACATTTTTTGTTAATATAATCTATGAGTACAATAGTGAGAATCAGACTTGGATTGTATTCAAAAAATAAAGTCTCATTTAACCCGGAATTTATGAGAAATTTTGGAAGATGAAGAATTTGATAGCGATCCATAAATTCAATGGATGTATAACTAAAATATGTCTTGAAAGAAAAAGTGCGTGGAGACGTCATTTCTTTTGGGACATTTCTAAACGAACATTAATTTTTTAACATCAAAAATATTTTCATAAAGGGTAATCCCTTTCTTTTGTTTCTAAATTATCTATGCTAATTGCTTTTGTTGGGCATGTTTCAGCTGCAGTTTTTATTTTTTTGTTACTTGCACCTTTTTGATTGATTACTGATGATTTTGGATTTAGTGTACTTTTTTTATTTATCTCAAAAACATCTGGTGCAATAGTTTCACAACTACAACATCCAATACATTTGCTCTTATCTACGTCAACAAACATTTCAAATTTATCTGTAGGATGCCTATCATATTTTGTAAATTCCTCATTTGATTTCATACGTATATTGTAATCTTTCCAAAATTGTTTTTCATATTCTTTCCAAAAACTAGGATTTCCTTCTTCCATGTTTTGTGTATATTTGCCCCAATCTTGTTGCGGAATTTTTCCGTCATCAGGTGCTCCCCATTGTGATTTTCTTTTAAAATCTGTCTTGGTATTTTTTGTGTAATTTTGATTTGAATTATTTTTTTGTCGTGAATTGTTTTTTAATATACTGTATGCTTCTGTGATTTTTTTAAATTCTGAGTCCTCTTTTTTGTTTAAATTTTTGTCTGGATGTAGTTCTAATGCCATTTTTCTATATGATGATTTGATTTCTTCTTGAGATGCACTAGAATCAACATTTAGTACTTTGAGTGCTTGATATGTATTCACTATTCTTTTATTTTTGTCATATCTTAAAAATAATTTCTCTTCTAGTTTTGGTGGATTTATTCTAAAATGATTTCATCTTCTATTTTCCATGCTGGTTCAACTATGCATAAAAATACAAGATCGATTGTGCCTGTATTTTCGATAAACTGCTCTGAATTTGCTGGAGTATACATCGAATCATCTTTTTTCAAATGAAATTGTTCTTTGTTGATCTCTAAATTTCCTACTCCTTGTAAAATGTAGTAAATTTCTGAAGATTTTATTTTATGAAGTTTTGATTTTTCCTCAGATTCTAGTGTAAATTGAGCAAGACTGTAACTAATCTCATTATTTGTGTCCTTTGGATGGAAATACTGTTTGATTATTGTTCCTTCATTTCCTCTAACTGAATTAATATCTGAACTTTTTTTTAACAACATTTCTATATGATTTTGAAAACTTTACTTTTAAAATCTGATTCATACCATGTTGTTTTGTATTCTGTATTTTTTCTAGGTAGGATGTTTATTGCAATATGTGAGAATGGATTTTTTTTATTTACTGCTCCGTGTGTATGTAGTGTTTTTGCAGGAATGTGTATTATGTCTCCTTCATTGAGCGTAATTTTTTTTGTCTTTTTGATTTTAAACTCCGTTTTTTTTGAACCATATTTTCTAAATAATTCTAAACTCCCTTTACCTTTTACGCTAATCAAAACTTGATTCCCGTTATGCCAATGAAGTTTAGTTTTTGAGCCATTTTCAAAATGAACATGGTAAATATCTTGTTCTTTTGATTTTATTTTTTTTGAAAGAACTTTCATCCATGTTTTGTTTGTAAACCATTCTGGATTTACATCTCTTTGATCACTTACTCCAAAAATGTTAGACTTTTCCATGTTAAATCCTGTTTAAAATTTTCTTTTTCTTTGATTGGAATTCTTTTTCAGTAATTATTTTTGATTTTCTTAATTTGTCTAATTGTTTTAAAATTTCCAAATCATCTTGTGCATTTGAACTAATGTTCTTTGCAACTTTCATCCCTTCTGTAATTTTTGCAATTCCTCTTTTTTGCAAAAGGGCTTTCTCTTTTTTTGCCTGATTTTGAAGTTCTTTGCTTGTCTTTGATGCTTGGTTTGCAGTCATTGCACCAAATTCCACTGCATCTTTAAGAATTTCATCTGCTTTTTTTATCCCTTCCTGAATTGCATTATCTGCATTTTCAAGAAATTTTTCTATATGACCTTTTTTTGCAGTTACCATATTTTTGGAATCATCTCAAATCTATTATCTCTTTCTTATCAGAACTGGTTTTATAGATGGAATTATTACTTTTAATATATTTGAAAAAAACTCATGATGTAAAAACTATAGTTCTAAGAAAAAAAATTGAAGAAGAAGATGCACGAGATATAATTGATCAAAAGAAAACTACGCCATTCAAGTCATTACTGTCAAGACCGAAAAAAGAAGATGTTCATCTACACTCTTTGAAATTATACTATGAATGTATTTTGATGGTATCTGGAAAATATGTTGCAGATTATTTTAGAAAGGCAACTCACTCAATTTCTGTTGATTCCAATATTCGAGAAATTGTTTTAGGTGATGGTGTTTTCCCTATTCGTTCAAAATCTGGTTTTAAAAGAGCGTTTACTGGAAAACGAGGTAAAAATAAGATTGATTTAAAATTGGAAGAACATGTATTTGTTGAAGAAGAAGATGAATTAACTTTTGATCATCATGGAAGAAATATCAAATTCCCATTTAAAATAAATTCTAAAACAATTGAAAATTATCCTAAGCGTTTGTTGGGGAAAAATGATTCAAATATCAAAAAACCTGAATTGACCTATGATTCGGCACTAGAGAAATTACAATCTCACTTAAAAAAACCACTTGAAACTGATGTTCGTAATTTATCTGAAGAGTTTGTTTTAAGAGATATTACTGAACTATATGTTCCAATATTTGAAGCAAGATTAATTGGACCAAAAAAGAAAATAGGTATAATTCGAATAGATGCTGTTCGTAAAAAAATTCTATAATTTTACTAGTTTTCTAAATTGATCGTTGCTGTGTAATTTAGTGAAGATGGGTTCTTCTTTTGCCCATGTGCGAATTATTTTAGGATTTTTTGCAATCGCTTGTTTTAGTAGTTCTAATGCTTCAGGATACATTTCTAAAGCAGCTTTACTTCGGGATTTAGCATAAATCACATTTACATTATCTTTGAATTTTTTCAGAATTTCATCAAACACATCAAGTGCTTTTTCATGTCTACCTAATTCTGCAAGCTGAATTCCTTTTTGAAAAAATGCATCTTGATTATTAGGATATTTTTTACAAATATTTTGAAAGCAGTTTAATGCTTCTTCATATCGTTTCATTTTTCCTAAAACAATTCCTTTGTAGACCATAGCATTTGGTTTCCTTGAATCAATGGAGATTGCTTTTTCTAGTGTTGTTAATGCTTCTTCATGTTCTTGTAATTTATCTAATAGAACCCCTTTGTTAAAATAAGACGCTGCATATTTTGGGTCTACTTCAATTGCTTTATCATAACATTCTGCAGCACTCTGAATGTTTCCCATTTCTGCCATTGCAATCCCTTTATTGTTGTAAGCTTGGGCATCTTTGGAGTTTATCTCAATTAATTTATCAAAACAAGTAACAGAATCTGTATATTTCTTTATCTGATTTAGTGCTAAACCTTTGTTTAATAATGCTGCAACATTCTTTGAATCTTGTTTTAGAACTTTATTAAATAGAGAAATTGCACCTTTTGGTTGGCTTTTATCCATTAATGACATCGCATTATACATTATATCTTCTGGTTTTTCTTTAGATCCAAACAATCCCATAGTCTTCTTCAATTTGTATTGCTAATGAAAGTTTAGATTATCTTAGTGATTTGAATTTCTTTATTGCTTCTAATGCCATGTCTTCTTGCTCTTTGGCTGAAGTTTTAGTAGGATCTACTGTGGCATATGCCTCTTTCTCTTTTTTCTTTTCCATAATTTTAGAGAGCTGTTAATCTATAAAAATTAGATATTTTCTGATGCTGTAATCATTTTTTTAATATCTGCTTTTGTATGCGTATTTGAAATTGCGCCCAATTTTCCTGGTAAAAAGAAAATTCCATCATGTGCAGTCATTTTAAAATGATATTTTGCAAGTTGTACATTGTCACACTTTGCAGCATCTGTAGCGTTTCTTATTTCTGTAATTCCGTTATTTAGAAAATGAGTCATAAACAGAGATCCTTTTCCTGTAATTGCAACTTTTCCATCAAATGATTTGGATAATTCTTTCCTTGTAAATTCTCCTAAATTGTTAATCTTGGTATATACTGATTTTGTTGTTTTTAATTCATTTAATGTGACAAAACCTGATGCCATTGAGGCTGGATTTGCTGAAAATGTTCCTCCACCAATATAGGAACGTTCAGATTTTTTCTTTCCTGTTGTATCTGCAAATTTCATAATTTCTTTTTTCCCACAAATTACTCCTATTGCCATTCCGCCACCAACAATTTTTCCTAATGTTACAATGTCTGGATTTAATTTCATTGTTGGATAAATACATCCGAATCTAAATCTAAATCCTGTAACTATTTCATCTAAGATAAACAATGATTTATTTTTGTGAATAAATTCTTGAATTCCTTTTAGATATTCTTGGGTTGCTGGAATACATCCTCCGCCCCCCAATACTGGTTCAATTATTACACCAGCTAAATCTTTTACGTGTTTTTTCAAAATAGAAACAGATTTTTCTAAATCATTATACGGAATTGAAATTATTTTTTCTTCATTTACAACTCCGCTACTTTCTGATTCAGAAAATGGCCAGTTAACTGATTTTAATAAATCTGATGTGTATCCATGCCACCCTCCATCAATTTTTGCAATTATTTTTTTACCCGTTACTGAACGTGCAAGTCTAATTGCATACATTGTTGCTTCTGTACCTGACGTTACGTACCGAATTTTTTCAGCTACTGGAATTGCTTTAGAAATTAATTCAGATAACAAAATTGTTTGTTCGTTTACTGTTCCATACATCCAGCTTTTTTCAATCTGTTTTTTCAAAAACTCTTTGACATTTTTTGGACCGTGTCCTAAAATTAAACTCCAATGACCCATCCAATAATCTGTATACTTGTTATCATCAACATCAATCAAATTCTTTCCTGATGATTTTTTTACCACAAATGGATATGGTTCAAAAAATCTTATGTTGTGAGACACTCCGTTGATGTGAAGTTTTTTAGATTTTGCAAATAATTTGGCTGATTTCTTTGTCTTTTTTTTATATTCTGAGAGATAATCCAAAACCACTTTTCAAAATCAATTGCAACATTTTAACTATTGAAATCCCATTTATTGTATTTTCAAGTCTTTTGAGTGTGGATTTTGTTGTAATTATTTCAAATTTTTGACCGATCAGGTATAATTTCACGCATGGTTTATATGGATTCTGACTTTGATGGCTTCTGCATACGTAACGCAATAGGCGGCGCTTGTGATGAAGTATGGCAATATGCCATTTTGTGATTCATGGGCCTCCAGTTACGCATACAAAAATGAGGACTTGATCAAGAGATCAAGATCTGAAATGTGAAGATTATGTGCATCCGTCAATTCCAATTTACAAGTACAAATGTACTTCAATAATCAAGACCAAGAGAAAGAAAATTCAGAATCCGGTTGATCCTGCCGGACCTGACTGCTATCGGATTGATACTAAG
>CAZEFL010000023.1:6570-21360 GCA_964511485.1 uncultured Nitrosopumilaceae archaeon | reverse complement strand
TAAGAGTTTCAGAAGGTGATACAATTACTGCCAGCTATGAAGATAACACCCTACCTGAACCATACTCCAGTACAGATGAACTCGAAATCACTGCCACTGCTGTAATTGGTACAATTATACCTCCTCTTGAGAGAGCACCAGCTGCTAACTTGAGAACCGTTGATGCATTTGGTGCTGACTTAAGTGTCGTATCAGTTGATCAACAAGTACAATTGCAAGCCGATATAGCAAACGGAGGCGATGGTGAGCAAGCATTTGCATACTTGGTACAAGTTCAAAATGATAGCGGTGTAACTGTCTCATTAGCTTGGATTACCGGTACGTTATCTGATGGTCAGTCATTTAGCCCTGCATTATCCTGGATTCCAACTGAATCTGGTAGCTACACAGCTACTGCATTTGTTTGGGAATCAGTAAGTAATCCAACGGCTCTATCTGCATCCATCAGTACTACAATCACTGTAGAGTAAGTAACTAGTTCTAATTTTCCTTTTTTTCTTTTTTTTGAATTCTGACTTAACGTTAGTTGTAGAATTTTCAAAAGTAATATCTACAAGTAAAATCACAATCAATTAAAATGAAATTATTATTTTTTGTTTTAGTTGCCTTTTTACTAGTCAATATTCCTGATTCATTTTCTGAATTGGACATGTCAACTAACAGCAAAGTGTATTCACCAAATCATAACCTACAAGTTTATGGAACTGGAACTCCTGATGACAATCTAATTTTACGACTTTTTGCACCTGATGGAACCATTGCAAAATTTGATCAATTCACAACAAATGCTGATGGTTCTTTTAATTACAATTTGTTAACTTGGCCACAAGCATCAACTGAATTTCCATATGGTACATATCAAGTTGAAATGATTAGTACACAATATGGAGAATCAAAACAAATTGAAATTAAATTTGCAGAAACAACTAATCTGGAACATGTGCCAATTACTAGAGATATAGTAACTACTGTATTTGCACCAGAAACAGTAGCAATTAATCAACCACTACGAGTTTTTATTCAATTGACTAGTGATGGGTTGTTGTTGGGAAATGATGTGTCTATATTAACATCAACACATGTCCACTTGCCATCTGGTTTTTCAATTTTGTTAAGTGACTCTCTAAATATTTTACATCAGGGATTATACTACATTGATTATACTCCAACTGAAGAAGGAACTTTTGTATTTCATGTTGTAACCTCTTCTGAAGGAAACGTATCTCATGGTTCAGCAGCTACCAACGTACTTAGTCAAGATTTAGGTGGAATCTCTGATCAAATAATAAAGTTGAATTCAATCTTAGATGAGACATCTCAAGAACTTGATATTTTGAAAAATGAAATTAGTGGATTTGGAAATACATTAAATGATGCAGACAATAAACTTGATTCAAGCATTGGGGCAGTTTCCACTTCCGTAGAATATATCAGTGAAGCATCATCTCAACTCAACTCATTATTGTTCCCAATTATTGCATCAATTGGAATAATTGTCGCATTGCAAATCACAATTATTGCACGAAGAAGATATTAGAAAATAATTAAAGAAATTACACAATTTGTAGAAATTCAACGAGTGGAACAATTAGACTGGCTTACAAAATTTGTTGTTATCACAGAATCAAAATCCGATCTGTTAAGAACTAACTCTCAAAATAGATGGCGATCTTTCTAGAGATATTTTTGACAAGTTCCACTTTTTTGAATATCAAATTAATATTTTATTGAAATTTTATTGGTTGTTGGGATTGTATGTGTATCTGTTTTAAAATAAATACAAAACTCTTCAAACAAGGTTTATAAGCAATTTGGCGAGAACGCACAATGAATGTCAGAGCTGGGGACCAAAAAGTCTGGCGGATTATCCCGAAGAGACTTTTTGAAATTGATGGGTGCTGCGGGAACTGGGTTAGCATTTGCACCATTTGTTCCGTTTGGAAATTTTATGCCAAACCCAAATCAGGCATCCTTAGAAAAAGTACCTGTAATTTTACCTGATGGCACTCAAGCTAACGTTAACACTTTTCCAATTAATCATGCTGAAGTTATCACTTATCCTGCAACAGGTGATGCCGCATTGGATGCAGAAGCATTTCGAAAATGGCAATTTATCAGATTACCTGAAGAATTAGGTGGAGCAAAAACCGATCCATCTGCATTTCGTGCTTACAGCATGATCTGTCTTCATCTTTGGTGTCTATGGAAATATTGGCCAGATGATGGAAGAAAGAGAGGTGAGTGCCCATGTCACGGTAGTATGTATGACCCACTAACTGGAACTGCATTTGTTGGTCCAGCATCTGTGCAAGCTGCACCATCAGACACTTTGCCTCAATTAACTATGGAAGTTGATTCAGATGGATTTGTATTTATCTTACCGCCAAGATTTGACGTAAATGAAAATGGAGTAATTGGATATGGCCGTTTCGCTTGAAAGAAGAACTGGTGTAGTTGCCTTCCTGTACTGGTTATGGGATGGTATAGACAGATCAATTTTTACTGCAATCAAGTTTTCATTCCCTGCAAGATTTGTAAGTCCATTTGGATTCTTAGGAATGCTAACTTTTATCGTGTTTATCATACTTGGTGTTTCGGGAGCTCTGCTCATGTTTTACTATCAACCAATTTTGGATAGAGCATGGGATAGTGTTCAATTCATTAACGATGATGTTCCATTTGGTTTCCACATTAGAAATATTCACTATCACGGTTCAAACGCGATGGTATTGTTAGCTGTACTTCACATGTATTACCAATACTTTAGCGGAAGATACAAAATTAGAAACGAAGTTTTATGGATGACTGGTGTAATTTTAGGAGTTGTAACTATTCTAGAAGCATTCACTGGATATGATGTTATATTTTCAGAACGTGCAGAACTTGCAATTAGTATTGCAGCATCACTGACAACATCTATCCCTGTAGTGGGCCCGACAATTCGTGATGCGGCGTTAGGTAGTGGGTTTTCGGACTTTGTGTTAAGATTTTATGCACAACACGTGTTCTTGTTACCAATTGTAATGCTGGGATTAATGGCAGTTCACTTCCCAAGATTTTTGGTATTTGATGTACCAATGGTTATGGCAATTTCTGGTGCTGTTTTGATTACTGGTGGTGTATTCCCAATTGATATGGGATTCAAGTTTGAACCTACTGTCCCGCCCGGTGTAACTGTCCCTGAATGGTATCTTACAGGAATCTATGCGTTCATGCGGACGCAATATGACAAGTTTGTAACAGGATTACTTTGGCCGTTATTGTTCATCATATCTATGGTGTTAATCCCATTCATTGATAGATACAAAAAATTCTCTTGGAGAGATAGACCAATAATTACTGCATTTGGAATTACTAGTCTTGCTCAAATTATGGTAACGACTTATTGGGGATTCTATATCTCACCTGATATCTCTATTCCATTAGTAGAGCGTTTGGTAATTGATCCAATATTCTTCTATTCTACGATGATATTGCTAGTTCCATTAGGATTTGGATTCACATACATGATGATTAAACTTGCAAATGAAGCTGAGCGAAAATCAAAACTTGCAAAAAGCACAGGTCCACAAAAGGTTGCAACAATCAATCTTTCTGAAAAATGGATTAATTGGGTACTAATTGCATTATTGGCTTTCCAAGTATTCTTAAACATTGCAGCATATAATGCTGCATTGACAGGAATGAAGAACATTTCATTGTTCTTTGTAGGAATAATCTTGTTAGTATTTGCAGCATTCTTCCATGTTTACAGATATGCGATGAGTCAAGACAAGAATGCTCCACCTCCTGCACCTGTGCAAGAAAAACCAAAACTAGTTGATTCTAATACTTCTAAATTGGAGGAGAAGAAATGAGTACTCCTACATCAAGTCACGCATATGGCATTGGACTCATTGCAGTAATCGTTGCGATGTCTGCATCCATTGTATTTTACACATCATTTTATCTTCCAGAATCAATGGCAAAACCATCTGTATCTGATCATATTTTACATCCTGAAGAAGATTTTATCATTGAAATTGTAATGGGTGCTGTGATCGAAGGAAATGAAAGCTATGTTCCAAATCATGCAAATGCATTATTGACAATTAACAACAATGTGATATGGCAAAACAATGATGATACTGCGCATACAGTTACTCCTGATCATAGACATGCTGATTCTTACAGTGGTGACTTTGGTTCTACTGGTGTACTCAAACCTGGTGATACTTATGAATTCTTGTTTACAGAACCACAAGAGGTTCATTATCACTGTGACCCACATCCATGGATGACTGGCTCAATTTCCGTTGAAAAGAGTAGATTCTAGTCAGAATATTTTGCAAAAATTATCTGACTTTCAATTTCTTTGTGTTGTTCAATAATTGATGCCCTGAATTTTATTTCATGTTCTTGTTTTGGTTCAAAATTAATTATTGCAGTAAATTCTGCTTTGTTTTCAGGCATTACATCTTTGTTGATAAATAACCGTGAAACATTCTGAGATATTTTTTTCCCATTATATGATTTGTAAATGATATGTTCATTTGAATCAAAAATTTGTGTATTTATCACTACACCATCATATCTTCCAGGGTATGAAACAGAAATGATTCCCTTAATTTCAGAATTTGGATGAATATCTGTAGAATCTAATTCAAACTCAATGTCTTTCATAAAATTTCACTATTTCTATTTGAATAAATAATTTTGTTAAACGCGCCCAAAGGGCTTCGATCCCTTGACCATCGGATTAGAAGTCCGACACTCTATCCATGCTGAGCTATGGGCGCAATAACCTAGCAATTAATTACCATTTTAAGGGTTTACAGCCATTTTTTCTGGTAATTTTCTCTTTCCATTTTAAAGAGAAATTGTTGTGCATACCCTGCATATGGTCCAAAATGATTTACAATTTTTTCATGTAAAATATTGTATTGTTTTTCTGTAACTGTTTTAGTTGAAATTTCAAATTTTTTTAAATAGTATTTTTCTAAAATTCGAATTATCCATCTATCTAATGGAACTGCTTCTAATTTGTCTAGTGAAAACAACATTACACAATCTGCTACTTTATTTCCCACTCCTGGAATTTGGCAAATATTCTCTTTTGCTTCTTGGTAATTACAATTTTTCAAGTACTCAAAATCAATTTTTTTTAAAGCAGTCATTTTTGCAGCTTCACTGATAAATTTTGCACGATACCCAACACCACAACCTGTTATTTCACTAATTGACGCTTTTGCAAGTTTTTCAGGCTTTGGAAACAAAAAAAATCCCTGATTTTTAAACTCTATTTTTTTTCCAAACTTTTTTGATATGTTTTCTAGACAGTATTTGATTTTTGGAATGTTGGAATTTGATGATACAATAAATGAAATCAAACATTGAAAAGGATCTTGTCTGAGGATTCGTAATCCTTGATATTTTTTTACAGCCATTTTTACTATTTTATCTTTTGAAATTGATTTGATAATTTTTTCAATATTGTCATCTTTTCTAAAAAAATCAACTTTCAAATTTTGATACGAATTAATTTTTCCATTTTCATCTACTTGAAGAATATTTTGACCATTAACGCCATGCCAAACATTCCCATTTTTCTTCCAAAGAAATACTTGACCGCTATTTATTGAATTCTCAACATCTATTGTGGGTTTTTTTTGCATCTTAGACAGTTATTTCGTCATTAACTGCTGGTGCATATGTCTCAAATCCAAATTTCTCGTGAATTTCTTGAGCAAACATTTCACATGATTCTGAATCTCCGTGAACAGCTAATACTTTTGGGTTTCCTTTGATTTTTTTAATCATATCAAATAGTTCTGTTCTATCAGCGTGTCCAGAAAACTGAAATTGTTTCACTTCTGCTGTTACATTGAGTTCTTTACCTCTTGTTGAAACTTTTCCTGTATCTAGTAGTTTTTTCCCTGGTGTACCTTCTCCTTGATATGAAACTAAAGCAATACCATTTTTATTGTCAAAAGCTAATTGTTGTAAATAATAAACTGCATTTCCACCAACTAACATCCCTGCTGGTGATATCACAACACATGGTTCGCCCATTGCACGTTTTCTTTCAGCATGTTCTCTAATTGCAGTTGAACTTTTTATTGCTTCAGAAAATATTTTAGGATCTCTTAGGTATTCGGGATGTCTAAACATTATCTCATTTACTTTTAATGCCATTCCATCCATTATGATTTTGTGTTTGAAATTGGCACTTCTTAAAATACATGCCATTTCTTGAGAACGTTCAACTGAAAATGATGGTATGAATAAAATTCCTTTTCTATCCATTACTTCATTTGCAAATTCAATCAATTGAGATTCTGATTCTTTTCTGGGGGTTTGTTGTGTTTTAGCATAAGTAGATTCTGTAATTAGTAAATCAATTTCACCTATGTCCAAATCCATTTCTCGTAACATTCTTGAACCATTTGTTTTGATATCTCCAGTATAGAAGAGACGTTTTTTCTCTGATTCAACTAGAACGGTACTCCCTCCAATGACATGGCCTGATTCTCTAAATTCAAATGTTGCATTTCCTTTGGTGACTTTTTGTTTAAATCCAATTTCTTTGGCATTTTTCATCATATTATTTACTTCAGGTAATCCAAATGGATGTGCATTTTTCTCAATTTTCAGCATATCTTCAATTAACATTTTTGATAAATCTAAAGTCGGAGGTGTAGCATAAACATCAGTATTTCCACTGACAAAAAGAGATGGAACATTTCCTGAATGGTCTAAGTGTGCATGTGTGATAATAACTGCATCCAAATCCTTGGGTTTCACATGTATTGGATATTCTGGGGGAGTTCCTCTTTTTCCAAACATTACACCATAATCTAGTAATAGTTTTGTTCCATTACAATTTACTAAAAATCCTGATCTACCTACTTCATTTGCAGCCCCTAAAATTTTTACATCCAAGAATTATTTTGAATTTTAATCGACGTTAATACCTTCTGTGTCGAACCGATCATTATTCTTACTATATAATCTACAAAAGCTTTAATTAGTGCAAGCTAAGCTTTGTTTTCATGGGAAGAAGTTTCGCAGAATGGTTAGCACTTCAAGACCAAGCCGTAGTTGCTAAAACACGTGCTGGTGATGAAGCAAACAAAGTGCTACTAAACCAAATTAACTGGATCTGGGTTAACAATCTTATGAATAAGAAAGCAGACCTTAATCCTTCTTCAGCAGAACTACTTGACTGGGTTACTTCTGGTCAAATAGATGCAATGAGAAAATAAACGTGTAATCACGTTATCTTTTTGTTTTTTAAATTTCTAATCTCGATGTTGCGCACATGTTTTATCCGATCAAATTTCATAACAGGGTTATGAATTTCAATCATGGTTTAAATAGTCTACAAGAAGTGTAATTGTTGTAATGCCAATAGCAATACTTCCAGACATTGATGAGCAGAGATGTATCGGATGTGCACTATGTGTAGAAATCTGTACAACTCTTGGTCCTGATGTCCTTAGAGTAAAACCTGTTGAAGGCTGGAAGAGAGGTAAAGCATTTGTATTTTATCCAGAAAGATGTATTTCTGATGGTGCATGCATCGGTGTATGCCCAACAAAATCAATCTTTTGGATGAGACCAATGAATTACACAGCTGGACAACCAGTACCTCTTCACAAAAACGGTATCTTCATCAACGGTTGGGCAGAAGACGCAGCACTTTAAGGCTGAATCTTTCGCACAAACTTATTTTTATTTTTATTTTTTCTAAAAAACTGATTTTCGCTTGATTGTTTTTGGTAGAGTTTTTACAAAATATTTCAAGAATTGATCATCCTTGTCATATTTGATTTCTGAAAAATCATTATTATCAAAGAAATCATTCCATGTTTTCTCAAATGTGGGAAATTCTTTTGGATTAAAATCTAGTCTAGATGTTTCATGATGAGCTGCTGGAAAAATATCTGATATTTCAATTGGGATCAATCCTAATTGTGGATTGTATTGACATATTTGGTATTGTTCAAAGTTCTTAATTTTCTTTTTTAGGCCAATATACTTTTGAGAAAGATATCCTGGTTTTGTGCTTGATTCTTTGATAATTATGATTTTATTTTTCTTTGATTTGAAATTTCTAACTATTTTATGATATGATTGGACCTCTGGACGGAATTGATCTTCTTTATCAAATAGAAATATAGCTTTTTCTTTGAATTTTGGTGTACCAATTCCTAAAAATTCGGCATTTTCAGTCATTACATCAATCATTTCAAATAGTTTGGGATGTGCTCTTGCTTTTTTAATTACATACTCCCAAAGTCTACCTTCATGAATTGCTTGTTTTACTTTATCGACTTCAAGTTTAATTGCATAAAGATTGTGAATTGCTAATTGATTGACTTTTTCAACTGATTCAAGTTTACGGAATTCATCAGGTGTGTATTTACTACAAATTTCACAATTACATGGGAATACTGAAATTTCTGATAAATTACGTGTACCATCATCTGTGATGTATCTGAGTCCTTTGGCATATAGCATGTATGATGCCGAATCAAATGTATCGCATCCCAGAGCAATTGCAAACGGAATTGTTAATGGATGACCTGCTCCAAAGAGATGTAATGGAATAGAATGTGGCATCTCTTTTTTTGCAGCTACAATCATCTGTGCTAATAATCTATATTCATATGACTCCATAAATTCAACTGGACTTCCTAAAGCCAGCATCTTAAAACCTATTTTTACTAAACTCTTAGTTGACTTTGCAACAAGATCAAAATGTTCTCCCCCTTGAATAGGTCCAATCCAAATTTGCCCATTATCTTCACTATCTTCTAATGTTTTTTTTGAAACTTTGAGAGTATGTTTGACATATGCTTCGGCTTTTTTAATTGGCATTCCAAATCCTGTTGGTTTGTCTAATGGAATTGCAAAATCTGTCATTATACCTTTTTCAAAATTTGCCATTTCTGGAGGTAATACCTCAACATCACCATATTCTAAAACTTGATACCCTCCAGAATCTGTCATTACTCCTTTGTCAAAATCAATGATTTTATGAATTCCTTTTTTTACTGCCTCATCACCATAATTATTTCTGGTAATGTATGCATTAGTAATTACTAAATCAAAACCAATAGATTGAATTTTTTTTGATGGTATTGTTTGTTTTACTGGATGAATTACAGGAACATATGCTGGTGTCTCAATTTTTCCATGATTAGTATAAAGTGTACCAATCCTACCTGCTAAATCCGTTTTAGAAATTTCAAACAATAGTATTACGAATTTTAAAGCGTTATTTAATCAATCAACAAAAAATTTTTTGAAATCATTGTTTTTTGTTACCAAATCCAGCCAATCAACTTCTTCACTCCCTTTATTACTGGAAATTACATCAATTGTTTTTCTTACTACTTCCTCAATACTTTTTTCACTGATGTTAATTTGAAATGATTTTTCTTGAAATTTATTTATTGTATCATGTGCAATTATTCCTAAAACCTCACTACCTGCATTTTCTTTACTTTTCTTATCAGTGTATTTTCTGTCTTTATACACTGAAAGTAAATCATATGGGTTTCTTCTTAAAATAATTATAATTTTGATTTGATTTTTTTCTAAAACATAAGGCGCCAAATGGCCTACCGTAATATTCTCCCCTGAATTTTTTATCTTGATAATTTCTCCAAGTTTTTCAACATCCACATCGTTTACGTCTTGATTTTTTTCAAATAATCCTGATTCTTTTGCAATTTTGTTAATGTCTATAATTTCTAATTCTAATTTTTTTGCAATTTCATCTGCAATAGTATGTTTTCCAACCCCTGGATTTCCTGTAATTACTATTGACATATTATGGACTCTTCTGGATTACATTAAATGATTTCTGCAATACTAATAAGTAGAAATGAATTTTTGACTGTATTGCAAATTGGATTACTAGGTAAAGCAAATGTTGGAAAGTCAACATTTTTCTCAGCTGCTACTGAAACACTTGTAGCATCTGGTAATTTTCCATTTACTACAATTGAACCAAATGTTGGTGTTGCTTATGTAAAATCTGATTGTGCGTGTAAGCATTTTGAAATCAAACATGAAAATGAATTATGTATTAATGGAACTCGTTACATTCCAATAAAATTAATCGACATTGCAGGACTTGTTCCTGGTGCACATGAAGGAAAAGGATTGGGAAATCAATTTTTAGACGATGCAAGACAAGCTGAAGTTTTAATTCATGTTGTTGACATTGCTGGAACTACCGATATTCAAGGCCAACCTGTCCCAGTTGGCACTCATGATCCTCTTGAAGATGTTGCATTTGTTCAGGAAGAATTTGATCAATGGTTTACAGATATTTTGAAAAGAGAATGGGATAAGATAACTCGT
Organism: uncultured Nitrosopumilaceae archaeon; assembly: GCA_964511485.1. GTDB lineage: Archaea > Thermoproteota > Nitrososphaeria > Nitrososphaerales > Nitrosopumilaceae > Nitrosopumilus. Next base: position 11,004 of record CAZEFL010000023.1, on the reverse strand, counting down.
GAAATTGATCAGAAAAGAGCAAAACTCACTGATGGAATTGCAAAACGATTTTCTGGATTGGGAATTAAAGATTATCAAGTACAAGATGTGTTACAAAAATTAGGTCTAATTTCTATAAATCCAAAAGAATGGAAAGACAGTGACATCCAAACTTTTGCTAAAGAATTAAGAAATAATACAAAACCTATGGTTATTGCTGCAAACAAAGCAGATCTTTGCAAAGATTTGGATATTATTAAAAAAATTTCAGATGATGTAATTCCATGTAGTGCCGAAACTGAATTACTTTTACGAAAAGCATCAAAAGCAGGAATTGTTAACTATTCCCCTGGTGATTCTAACTTTACAATTCCTGATGGAAAAGAACTTCCTCCTCCACAACAAAAAGCACTTGATTTGGTAAAATCTGTGTTTTCAAAAATATCTTCAACAGGAATTCAAAAAATTCTTAACATTGCGGTCTTTGATTCATTAAATTTCATAACTGTATTTCCTGTAGAGGATGAAACAAAGTTAACTAGTAAAGATGGAGTTATTTTACCTGATGCAAAATTACTCCCGCAAGATTCCACTGCAAAAGATCTGGCTGGTTTGATTCATGCTGATATTGCAAAAGGCTTTTTGCATGCAATTGATTGTAAAACTAAACAACGAATCAGTGGTGATCAGAAACTAAAAAATGGTGATGTGATCAAAATTATATCTACTCTGAGTAGGGGTTAATATGTTAGGTTTAGGAATTGAAAGTACAGCTCATACATTTTCTTGTGCTATAATTGAAAAAAAAGGAGAGAAAGGAAAAATATTATCTGATATTAGAAAAATCTACCGTCCAGAAAGTGGTGAGGGAATTCATCCTCGAGAAGCATCTCGTCATCATATTGAACACAGTTCTTCAGTATTATCTGAATGTCTTAAAGAAGCAAAAGTTTCAATCAAAGATTTAGATATTGTTTCTTACGCTGCAGGGCCTGGATTAGGACCTTGTTTACGTGTTGGTGCAGTTGTTGCAAGATCTTTGGCGTCTTTTTACAAAATTCCAATTTATCCTGTAAATCATGCAATTGGTCATATTGAATTAGGAAAATTGCTTACTGGCGCATCTAATCCTTTAGTTCTTTTAGTTTCTGGGGGTCATACCATGCTTTTGGCATTTCTTGACAAACAATGGAGGGTGTTTGGTGAAACTCTGGATATTACATTGGGACAACTATTAGATCAATTTGGAAGATCTATCGGATTTGCTTCCCCTTGCGGGAAAAATATAGAAGAATTGGCATCAACTTCTTCAAATTATGTTACTTTGCCTTATTCAGTTAAAGGAAATGATGTTTCTTTTTCTGGTTTATTGTCTGCTACAAAATCAGTTGCAAAAAAAAGTAAAATTGATGCATGTTATTCTCTACAAGAGACTGCTTTTGCTATGATTAGTGAATCCGTAGAACGTGCGTTGTCTTTTACAAACAAAAAAGAATTGATGATTGTAGGAGGCGTTGCAGCTAACAAAAGATTATCTGAAATGCTTAAAGATGTATGTAAACGACATGGATGCAAATTTTTTGTAGTTCCATTACGATTTGCAGGAGATTGTGGAAGCCAAATTTGTTGGACAGGAATTTTAGAATCTCAAGTAAAACAAAGTGCTTTACTAAAAGATACTTTTGTTACACAGTCTTGGAGATTAGATTCAGTTAAAATAGATTATTGATTTTTGTATTCTTCAATTGACTGTTCAATATTTTTGAGCCAATTTTTTGTGTTAAAAACTCCAAATTTGTAAGTTTTTTCACCCTCACTAGTTTTTGTTGTAAAACAAATTTTTTTCATCAACAATCCTTCTTTCCATGTTTTCGTTATGCTATCCAGTGAAATATCTAAAATTGTTTCTCCCATGTGTTTTGAGAAATCCATTATTCTTGCTTTAGTTTTATCAAATGCCAATCTCTTATTTGTTAATGTTAAAATTCCAATACCTAGACCATCTTCACTACAGTCTTCTTGTTTTATTCGTTTTTCTCCATCTTCCATGATTAACTTTTATTGAATTCTTTCAGATATAATGGTAATGAAATTAATAAAAAAAGGTGCAGAGGCTGACATTTATCAGACTTCATGGCAAAATTCAAAAGCAATTTTAAAAATTAGAAAAATCAAAAATTACCGAAATTCTATACTAGATTCAAAAATTCGTAAACAACGAACAATAAAAGAATCACAAATAATGTCTCAAATCAAGTCATTTGGAATTCCCGCACCTCTTGTTTATTTTGTTGATTTACAAAAAACATCAATTATGATGCAAGAGATTCCTGGAAAGCCAATTCATGATTTATCTGAATCAAAAATTATTGAATTCTCAAAAGAAGTTGGGAAATTAGTTGGAAAATTACACAAAAATGGAATTATGCATGGGGATCTTACGACATCAAATTTTATCCTGTTCAAAAATACTGTTTTTGTAATTGATTTTGGATTGTCTCAAAATACAATAAAACCTGAAGATCACGCTGTAGATTTGAGATTAATTAAAGAAATTCTTAACAGTGCACATGCAAAAATAATGAAATATGCATGGAAAAATTTCCTTTCTGGCTACAAATCTGTAGTTGGAAGAAATAATTATACTAAAATCCTAAAACTTGTTTCAGACATTGAGAGTCGTGGGAGATATGCACAAGTCGTTTGATCTATTTTTTGTATCTTCAAATATTCATAAATTTCAAGAAGCAAAAAAAATTCTTGATTCATTTGGAATAAGTCTTGGATTTTTTAAATTAGATTTAGAAGAAATACAGTCAAATTCAATTAAAGACATTGCATCTAACAAAGCAAAAAATGCATTTTCAAAATGCAAAAAACCGTTAATTGTAGAAGATGATGGATTATTTATTAATTCTTTAAAGGGATTCCCTGGTCCTTACTCATCATATGTTTTTAAAACAATTGGGAACAAAGGAATCCTTGATCTTTTAAAACAAAATAGAACTGCAAAATTTATTTCTGTTATCACTTATTGTGATGAAAAATTTTTGAAATCATTTGATGCTAAATTAGATGGAACTATTTCAAAAACTCAAAAAGAAAAAGGCTGGGGTTATGATCCAATATTTATTCCAAAAAACTCAAAAAAAACATTTGCCGAATTAAATAATAAAAATGAATTATCTCATAGGTTCAAAGCATTAAAAAAATTTTCTAATTGGTATTTGCATAAGTAGGAATCCAACGATCAATCGTTCGTTCATTATTTTGTAAAATTGAAATTCTTGATATTATACTTTCATCCATAATTGAAAATATTTTACTTTGTTTTGCAACTTGTTCGCTAAATTTTTTCACTTCTTCCATTTCAAGCATATTGGAATGTTCTAGTCTATTTGTAGAGCGCCCAATATGCATATATGATTTTATTTCAATAAAGTGTGGACTTGCCTTTCTGAACATTTCAGCAAATGCTGGAATCATTTCTTGTTGATCATTATAATCTCTAATCAATGTGATTCTTAGAACAGTTCTTGTTTTCAAATGTTTTAGCATATCTAAAGTTTGATTCCATCTATCCCATGAATCATCATATTTTGGTTTGTTAATTTTTAAAAATGATTCATAATCTGCAGCATTTGTTGATAAATACAGTTGAGTTGGTAATGCATCTTCATCTTGTAATTTTTGAATCATATCTGGTTCTTGCCCATTTGTTACAAGAAATATTGATTTTGTTGTTTCAAGTGAATTAAGATATTTTATTAATTCTGGAAGTTTTGGATACATTGTTGGTTCCCCTGAAAGAGAAATTGCATAATGACTAGGCAACAATGATTCATCTAACCTCTGTTTGTCATTTCTTGAATCTCCATAGAACCCATTGATCAACTTTTTTCTTTCAGCCATTAATTTTGTTAAAATTGCTTCAGGCTCTGCAACACGCTCTGGTTCCATCTTCATTGAATCGTAAAATTCCATTGGTCTCCAACAATAAACACAACGGTTTTCACAATGCATTCCTGCTGGGGAAAATTCCATACAACGATGAGTTGAAATACCATAAAACTTGTGTTTGTAGCAACTCCCTTCATGCTTGAATGATTTTTTTGTCCAGTGACATAATTCAACCGTAGAATGATCAGAAATCCCATATTTGGCTTTTCTTAATTGATCTACAACTGATGATTTTATTTGAATTAGATTATCTTCTTCACTATCTACTATTTCTCCAGAACAACTCATACAATGAATTTTTGTTTTGGTTTACTTAAATTCATCTAGATCTCATTTTATTGGGAAAATATGCTTTTACTATATTTGATAATTTAAAATTTTTTCTTAAATGATTGTTTTTTGATTATTCTGTAGATTCTTTCTTTTCTTCAGTAGCAGCTTCTGTTGTTTCAGTAGCAGCTTCTGTTGTTTCAGTAGCAGCTTCTGTTGTTTCAG
>CAZEFL010000023.1:0-6470 GCA_964511485.1 uncultured Nitrosopumilaceae archaeon | reverse complement strand
TCTGTTGTTTCAGTAGCAGCTTCTGTTGTTTCAGTAGCAGCTTCTGTTGTTTCAGTAGCAGCTTCTGTTGTTTCAGGCTCTGTTTTTGTTTTTTCTAGTATTTCAGGAATTTTTGATTCAGGATCAAAATGAATATTATTTTCTTCTTCAACTGTAACTGTGTATGATGGAATGTTTATTTTTCTCTCACCAATCATAATGTGACCATGGATAACTGCTTGTCTTGCTTGATACGGAGTTTTGAATCCTAACTTCTTTGAAACAATTGTCTGTAATCTACGTGAAAGTAAATCATCAACATTAAGATTAAGTACATCATCTAATGTTGCATCACTACTTACTAGTCCAATTCTTGTAAGTGATTTCATCAAAATTGGTTCTTTTTCTTCTCTAATTTCTTGTCTTAATGCGAGCAATGATCTTGCTTGATGTCTTACACGAGACAATTCGGTATGTGCTTTCCATAATTCTCTTTTAGTTCTTAATCCAAATGTACCGAGAGTTTTCAACTCATCCATTTTTAATTCATAGTTTAGAGGTCTTTTTGGTTTTCTCCAAACTTTACGTGGATATTTAGGATCTCCCATTCAAAACACCTATTCTTTTTTCTCCGCTGGAGCTGCTTCTGCTGTTGGGGCTGCTTCTGCTGTTGGGGCTGCTTCTGCTGTTGGGGCTGCTACTGCTCCTCCTCCTGCTTTCTTTACAGGAGCTGCTAATCCGCCTTTGGCAACACCTACTGCACCACCTTTTCTACCTGCTGTTCTGGTTCTTTGTCCTCTAACTTTAAGACCGCTAAGATGACGATAACCTCTCCAACTTGCAGTTATTCTTTCTCTTTCAATATCATTTCTTAATGTAAATGGAATATCTGATGATAACAAATGTAAATTTGAACCAGTTTCAATATCTTTTCTTCTATTGAGGAACCATGTTGGGAAATTACTACTAATTGGATCTGTGATTAATTTTTCAATTTCCTGAACATTGGTATCTGTAAGATTTCCTATGTTTGAATTAGTATCAATTTTTAAAGTATCTAAAATTGCTGTGGCAAAATTATATCCAATACCTTTGATTTGAGTTAACCCTACGATTGTTTTTCTTTCACCTGGGATATCGTTACCCACAATTCGTACAATATGTCTATATTCTTGAGCGCTCAAGTATTCAAAAATTCAAAGAAACCCCGATAAAAACCATGCTAGGTGTTAAAATTTGTATTTTCCTTTCAAAACACACCGATCTAGGATTTTGTTAACAAATTATCTAAAGTCTTCATCTTCTGTCCAGTCATTTCCTTGAACATTCCATTGATTGCATTTACAGCATTTTTTAACTCCTCGTTGGGCATCAATATCAACACAAAAACAATGTTCACCCTTACCTGTGGAATCTTGATTACAAAGTTTTTGCATGTGAATGAATACTCATTTTCCTAATTATATTCTGTTATGTTGTATTCAGAAAGTTTTAATTTCTAAGCCTGAAAATTTAGAAAAATGACTGATACATTTGATCGTGAAAAAATTATTGATTGTATGTTTGACCCTATTACCTCTTCATTATTAGCAGAACTGGAGAGTGGCGAAAAACAATGCTCCTTTTTAGCTAATCAAATTTCTGTCCCTGAATCTGAAGTTCTTGAAAGACTTTCATATTTGATTGAACATGATTTTGTTTTCAAAAATTTTAATGATGAAAAATGTATTATTTCAGCAAATTCTGATAAACTTTCTTCTCTAATTGAAAATACTGAAAACTTTGATGAAGCAATTAGTGGATTGGAAAAAATGGATAGTTATCTAAATTAATCATTTTCTATTTTTGATTTTTAAAATTGCTGTTCCAATAAGTCCTATCATACCGATAATTAATATCAATACTGAGATGTAACTAATTGATTTTTTACCTTCATCAGGAAGTGGGCCTATTGCTCCAAACACTTGAATTTCTTCATCACTTGTACTTTGAATAATCAATTTATATTCACCAGTTTCTAAAATACTAAATGTCTTTTCAGTAGTTTGATCAGAAATATTTGCGGAATTTATTTCAATACCTGATGGATCTAATATTTTTACAGACAAAATATTTTCTTCAATATCCATTACTTGTATTGCAAAAATCCCAATTGATGTTTCTTGTGAATCAAAATCTGCAGAAATTATGACTTCTTGATTAATACTTACTATTCCATTTCCTTGGCTGATTTCATCAAGAATTACTTGATTCCCAAGTGCTAATAAAATAAGACCAATTACAATTAGTGTTCCTGAAATTACTCCCATCAATATTATTTTCTGCATAATTTACAATTCAATCTCTTTAGTTTAAACTTAATTTTTTTATACAATATTAGTATGTAATTATTAAATTAGCCTAGGCTAAGAAAATTAGCTTAGTCTAAATTTATATTATGATTTAGATAAGAAAATTGTATCTATAATGACAAAATCTAGGTCAAGTGTCATGATTGTGGCAATTTCTGTTTTCTTTATGATATCTATTGCTTATTTTGTATATGCTGGTGAAATTAGTGCTCAATCTGAAGAAAAATCTTTTCTAACACATTCAGGAAGTGTAATTAGAACCAGTGGTGAAATCTTAGACCCCCTCTATACCAGCGTAACTATGGAGTTTGATCCAATGGATTATTTGAGAAATTTTGATTATGGAAAAATTTCTACATTACCTGATGGTACTACATTAAGAGAATACACAATTGTTGCAGAAGATGATAAGATGATGGAAATTTCTCCAGGTGTTTTTTATAATGTTTGGACGTACAATGGTTCTGTTCCAGGTCCTACAATAAGGGCTACTGAGGGTGATATTGTACGCATTAATTTTACCAATAATGGTTCAAGAGAACATACTATTCATTTCCATGGAATTCATCCGTCTGAAATGGATGGTGTTTTTGAACCTGTTGGGGGAAATGGAGGAAAATTCACTTATGAATTTGAGGCAGGTCCTGTAGGTGTTCATCCATATCATTGTCACATAATGCCTCTTGAAGAACACATTGTTCACGGATTGTATGGTGTCTTTATTGTTGACCCAAAAGAAGGGAGAGAGCCTGCTGATGAAATGGTGATGGTTCTAAATGGATTTGATACTGACTTTGATACTGAAAATAATTTTTATGCTGCAAATACAATTCCATTTTATTATCAACATCATCCAATCCAAATTAATACTGATGAATTGATTCGAATCTATGTTGTAAATATGGTGGAGTTTGATCCCATCAACAATTTCCATTTACATGCAAATCTATACGAATACTATCCTACTGGTACTGATACAATTCCTTCATTTTATACAGATATGATCACTCTATCTCAAACTGAAAGAGGTATAATGGAATTTAGTTATCAATATCCTGGCAGCTATCTTTTCCATGCTCACAAAGTTGAATTCTCAGAAAAAGGTTGGGTGGGTATATTTCAAGCTCATGAAAACAAAGGACAAAAAATAGAGGAAGTAGAATATGGACGTTAGTCACAAATCATCAAAAGGAAAGATGATTGCAAGCGGAATAATTCCATTTGTATTTTTAATAATCTTAACTGGATACATTTTTGGTCCTGGCTCTGATGTTCTTGATTTAGGAGTCCCTTTACCTGAAATTTCAATGGAATTAGTTGATTTTGTAGATTCTGAAATTCAAGTAACTGTAAGAAATACAGGACCTATTCCAGTTGAAGTGGTAATGGCTGACATTAATGATAGAATTCAACCTTCAGCAATTGAACCAGATCGATTTTTAGAGCGATATGAAACTGCACTTGTCAGAATTCCATTTGAATGGAATGAAGCAGAACCTTATCTAATTGGACTTACCATAGAAGATGGAACAAGATTCGAAAAAGAGATTGAAGCTGCAGCTCCTGCATTAAAACCAGATTTAGAATTATTTGGACTTTTTGCTGTTATTGGAATGTATGTTGGAATAATCCCTGTAATGATTGGTTTACTTTGGCTTCCATTTATTCGAAGAATTAGTAAAAGTAAATACCATTTCTTTTTAGCATTAACTGCTGGATTATTATTATTCCTAGGGATTGATGCAATTGAAGAAGCACTTGAGGTTTCAGGAGAAAATCTGTCTGACAGTTTCAATGGTGTTTTACTTACTGTAACCGTAACTGTATTATCATTTCTTGGATTATACTATGCAGGACAAAAATTAATTGATAATGCCAATTTATCCCGACTTTCAAAACCTCTTGCAATTGGGTTAATGATTGCAATAGGAATTGGTTTACATAATTTTGGTGAGGGACTTGCAATAGGTGCAGCAGTAGGTTTGGGATCTATTGCATTTAGTACATTTTTGATTGTGGGATTTACATTACATAATACAACTGAAGGAATTGCTATTGCAGGGCCTTTATCTAAAGAAAAAACATCAACACGCTCTCTAATTAGAAAACTGGTAGGTTTAGGGTTAATTGCAGGTACTCCTGCAATATTTGGTGCGTGGATAGGCGGATTTTCATATTCCCCTTTCTCATCAGTTGTGTTTCTTGCAATAGGAGCAGGGGCGATTTTTCAAGTAATTGTGGTGATTATTAGAATGATCAGAGAAGAGGGTGACAAAAATCTCTCTAGTACCGCAGTAGTTTCTGGAATTTCTATAGGAATGTTGGTTATGTATTTGACAAGTATCTTAATTTAATTTGGTTCTGGATGAATTGTGATAACTGAATTTTGAATTTTTGCTCTGATGGCATGTTCTATTTCTGATGTCAAATCATGAACTTTTTCAATTGACAAATCCTTGTCAAATGAACAATCAATATCTATTTTCCATATGTTTTCAAAATTCAAAGATAATATTCTACCAATCTTTTTGATTTCTGAATATTTTTCCAACATGTTCTTAATTTTTTCTTCAGTCTCTTTATCTTCTAAATTAAAATTTTCAGGTATCTTAACAAATGGCTCCAAATGTATTGTTGCATGTTCAATTCCAGATATGTTTTCTTGAATTTTTTGTTCAATGACTTCAGAAATTTTATGTGCGGCTAACAAATCCATTTCTCTATTTACCATTACATGTAAATTTGAATATGTCTTACCTTTTGTTTTATGAGTACTAACATTATGGACTCCTTTTACACCCTCTATGTTTTTTACAAGATCTAAAATTTTTGCATCAAGTGGTACATCTTTCCAATTTGGTTCAAAATGAATTGTTATTGATGCATTTGAAAAATTACTTTTTACATTTTTTTCAACATTACTGCTTATTTCATGTGCTTTATCAAAACTAGTATCTCCTCTTAATGAAATTGTAATGTCTGCAAAAATTGTTTCACCTGATCTTCTCATAAGAATTGGTTCTGCATTGATCACTCCTTCTGTTGAAATTGCAATATCTCTAACATTTCTTACAATGTCGGGAGAAATTATATCTGTCAAATCAAGAGCGGTTTTGTAAATTAATTTAATACTTAATGTAACTAATAATCCTCCTAAAATAAACGCCGCAACTAAGTCTCCGTAATACAATCCATATGAGGCTAAAGAAATTCCCACAATTGCAATACATGTGGAGGCTAAATCCATGAATGCATGATAATAATCAGCTTTGAGTATGACCCCTCCAATTTTTTTTATTGATCTTCTTAAAATTATTATTCTGAAAAAATCAATTCCAATTGTATAGAGTCCTCCTATGATTGCAAATAATCCTGGCATGATGTTTGGTGGTGGACTTTGAAATCTGTGAATTGATTCGTAAATGAAATAACAGGCAATCAAAAAAATGGCTATTCCTCCAATTAATCCTCCTAGTGACTCAATTTTTCCATGTCCGTAGGTATGTTCTGCATCTGGTGGCTTGATTGCCATTCTTGCAGCTAAAAGTAAAACAAGTGTTACTACACAATCTAATAATGCATGAATACTATCTGTAATTAGTGCAAGACTGTTTGATACTAGCCCGAAAATTAATTCAACTAAAAATGCTGAAAATATTGCAATAAGTGAAATTTGTAAAACCTTTGTTTTTTGCACAAACATTTCTATTTTCAAATACCTTTATCATGTAATACAAGTTTCTTCAAAGAACTTCTGTAATACATTCTTGAGTAAAACAAAATTTTGATGAATTCACTATAAAGAAATTTTTAGTTTTAACATATTTTTAGATAATCAAATATTTTGTCAAAAAAGTTGTATTTTCAGAATAATCTGGTCAATTTTTGTTTCATTGAAAACATAAATATCACAAATAATGACTCAAAATGAAAATGAAATTAATGGGATTTCTAGCATTTACTTTGTTATCTCTTTCAATTCTATCTTATGGCGTTAGTGGTGCTGCTTTTGCAACTAGTGACCCAAACCCGGCATTAGCAATATCTTCTGATTCTGAAATTTATTCAAGTGGTGATATTGTAGTTGTCTCAGGTTTGATTGGGGACTATGATCCTTTATCGTTAACTGCTAGTGATGTT
>CAZEFL010000022.1:3353-22390 GCA_964511485.1 uncultured Nitrosopumilaceae archaeon | reverse complement strand
GATCATTCTTGACTGCAATTCAACATATGCAGCAAATCTAGGATATGCAAAATCAGAGATTTTAGGAAAGCCAATCTTCGAACATGTGCCTAAGAATGCCTGGGAAGAGATGAATGATTCTCTAAAAACATGGTTTGAAACAGGAAAAGTAACAGACAGAAAAATTATTTTCAAAAAACAAGACGGCAGTACATTTCAAGGGTTATTGCAAGCAACTAGTCTATATGATGAAAATAAAAATTTGATCGGAAGTAATACAGTAATTTTTGATCTATCTCAAATGAACGAGGAAAAAATCAAAGAATTTGAAAAATTCTTCAAAGAGTCAAATCTCAGACTAGAAGAAATAAAGAAAAATGAATACAACCAACTAGATGAAAATTCAAAATCAGAATACAATGGACTCAAAAATATGTTTGATATGTTATCTTTAGTTAATTTACATGAATTGAATTAGAAATCTATGAGGATTTTTCAGTAATTGATTTTTGAATTTCATCAAAAACACTTTGTACTTCTGTAACAGCTGTTCCGTCTTCTAATGTACTTACATCCCCTATTTTTTCATTATTTGCAATGGATTTTAGTAATCGTCTCATAATTTTACCGCTACGTGTTTTTGGCAATTTTGAAACAAAATAGATTTGTTTTGGAGATGCAATTGTGCCAACATCATTTCTAATTTTTATCATTAACTGTTTTTCCAATTCAGTTGTACTTGTAATTACATTATGTTTTAAAACGACAAATGCAATAATTACCTCACCTTTAACTTCATCAGGAATTCCACATACAGCAGATTCTGCAACATCACTATGAGATACAATACAGCTCTCAAGTTCTGCAGTTCCAATTCTATGTCCTGCAACTTTTAAAACATCATCTGCACGACCTAATAACCATAGATATCCATCATCATCTTTTAGAGCATAATCCCCTGGATAGTAACAGTTCTCATACTTTGACCAATAGACTGCTTTGTATTTTGCATCATCTCCCCACAATGTCAAAAGCATTCCAGGCCATGGATTTTTAATAATTAGATATCCCTTTGTGTTTGTAGGAACATCATTGCCATTTTCATCAACTACAGAGATATTCACACCTGGAATAGGCAAGGTTCCAGAACCAGGTTTAAGGGGAATTGTTTCTAATCCAGGTAAAGGAGAAATTAACATACCACCAGTTTCAGTTTGCCACCAAGTATCAATAATAGGGCATTTCTCTTTTCCAATTGTTTTAAAATACCATTTCCACACTTCAGGATTTATGGGTTCACCAACAGTTCCCAAAAGTCGCAAAGATGAAAGATTAAATGAATTAGGTATGTCGTCTCCAAATTTCATAAACATTCGAAGTGCTGTAGGAGTTGTGTAAAAAATCGTAGCACGATATTTTTGTAAAATATCCCACATCCTAGATGCGTCAGGAAAATCAGGAGCACCTTCATACATTATTTGTGTTGCACCATGAAGAAGAGGAGCATAAACCACATAGCTATGACCAGTTACCCAACCAATATCAGCTGTACAAAAAAATACATCAGAATCTTTGATGTCAAATGCCCATTTGAAAGTAGAATAAAGATGAGTTAGATATCCCCCAGTACCATGTAAAACACCTTTAGGTTTTCCAGTAGTTCCTGATGTGTATAAAATGTAAAGAGGATGATCACTAGGCAATTTTTCAGCATCACAAAATGTTGGGGCATTATCCATCAAATGATTCCAAAGTTTATCTTTTGAAGTTAAAGTGATAGGAGTTTTTGTTCTCTCAAAAACTATTACGTGGTCTACAAAATCAAGATCTTTAATTGCATCATCAACAGTCTGTTTTAATTCAATTACTTTACCTCGCCTATATCCCCCATCAGCAGTGATAATCACTTTAGATTTAGAATCATCAATTCTATCTCGAATAGATATTGCACTAAATCCAGAAAATACAACCGTATGAGTTGCTCCAATTCTAGCACATGCAAGCATTGCAATTACTAATTCAGGAATCATTGGAAGGTAGATTGTTACCCTGTCACCCTTTTTGACATTAAGGGATTTTAGAACATTTGAGAATTTTTGGACTTGAATAAACAAATGACCATACGTAAGAATTTGAGATTCACCATTTTCACCCTCCCAAAATATTGCAGTTTTTTCAGATTTGGTATCTTGGTGAATATCTAATGTGTTGAAAGAGGCGTTAATTGTACCTCCAGTAAACCACCTGGCAAATGGAGGATTCCAATCAAGGGTTTGATTCCAAGGAGTAAACCATAAGAGATTTTTTGCCTGATTGGCCCAAAAAGACACAAAATCAGAAGCAGCCTCTTTTCTTGTTTCAAAGTCAGTATTACCAAGACCTACATCATACAAATCAGCCATTAAAAATTGTATGAGATTAGATCTTTCTAAGTGTTAAAAAAATAAATTAAAAAAATTATTGTGCTTCCATTCTTGCAAGCCAGTCGTTATCATTATCGTTTTTTGAAGTTGTTGGGGTCACCTGTTCGGGTGGTTCTGGAAATGCAAATGTTACTTCAGGTTCTTGTGGAGGTTCAGAAACTGGTTCTGCCCTAATTTGTTCTGAAGAAACAGGTATTGGTTCTGTTGGGGCTTCTGGAAGTATTGACTGAACAACATTATGTGGTTCAGGAGTCTCCAGATATGATACGGCTGAATCTTGGATATTTTTTTGTGGTGGTGCAGTAATTTCTTGTACTTCTAATTCAAGATCTGCAATTCTACTCTTTACATTTGAGATTTCAGATGTTTCATGTGTAATATGCTCAATTACATCAGTTGTGCATGATTTCACAGTATCAAATGTTGCATCAGAGATTTCATTACTCTTGAATTGTACTTTTGCATCAAACAATAACATTTTTGCAGACTTCATTTGTTCATCTAACTCAGTCAATCTTGCCTCAAGTTTAGCTTTGATTTCACTTTCAGTTTCATCTAATGATACAAGTTTTGACTTGTATTTTTCATGAATGATTTCTGCATCTGCTTTCATGTCATCATTTTCTGAAACAATATCAATCAATGCCTTTAGACGACGTAAAGTTAATTGTTTTTCACGAATGAGTCTTTGTGAGTCGAGTCTCCATTTTGGAATAAAAATAACAACATCGCCTTGAACTACAAGTTGCTCATATTGGATTTGCTGTAATCCTTGAGAACCGCAATCAATGCCAACGGACTGAATACTTCCGTCAATGTCAGTTATTGTACCTGCGACTTTACCCATGAATGTTCCGTACATGTCTTTGACGTTTTTTCCGATAATTTCGGTTTCGTCGTGGGTCATATGAAATGATTAAGAGATTTGTATAACCAACAAAGTGTAAGAAAATGTTTTAGTTTTAGTAAGATTATTTTAACTAATTTAAAATCGAGGTCAAAAGAGTAATTTTAAAATTCAGAGACAAAATAATAGTCTCATGATTCAAAAAGAAGAGTTGGAGCAAATTTTGAATTTTGTTGCAAACAGATGGATAGATACCACAAAAGACCCAAACAACAAAAATATCGCAAATTTGCCAAGTGATTTTTGGATGAATTCGATAGGAGGAAAAACAGCAAACAAAGGGTATTGGGTTACATCTTTGATGTATACTGAAAATGAAGCAGATGCTGCAGCATTCAAAGAAGTTCTATTAAGATGGCAAGCCAAAGGACAAGATAAAAACAGAGACAAAGGTCCCGATCTAATTCAAATTGGGAAAAAGAAATAGACTATTAATAATTGAAAAACAGCAAATAGATATTGTCAGAGTTTTCAAATAAAGAAAAAAAGATTCTTTCAAATCACTTTTCAAATACAGATCGAAATGTCTTTGCAATAATTACACCAAGACAAGTTGATCGTGGTGCATTGATGTCCAGATATAGTAGGACAGACAAAAGTATGAGAAAAATTTTTCTGGATGAATTTCTGAAAAATGAAAACAGAGGTTCTGAATTTTATGATAGAGTATTGTTAGAATATGGGGATGACTCTGTAGCAGAATTAGGAGAAGCCCAAATTGCAGTTGAGGGGTTATCAAATATTGCAGTTAAAAAAATTGAAGACAGACGAATTGGGTTATCATATTTAGAAAAGTCATCAAGGTATGTTGCATGGAATAAAAAAGAAAATGGAAAATATAGATTTTACAGAGATGAAAAAATTTCTGATTCAAAATTTGCAGACTTGTATGAAGAAACATGTAATTTTTCATTTGATGTGTATTCAAAAAATATTGAACCAATGGTAAATTATGTTAGAGAAAAATATCCAATTGAAAAATATAGTTTTAAGGATTCAAGAGATAAGAAAGAAAAATTATTTTCTAAATTAAAAATTGAGGCAGATATAAAATCTGCAAGTATGATTTACAGAGGTTCAACAAAAGCCAAAGCACTGGACATACTAAGAGGATTGTTGCCCGCATCAACATTAACAAATGTTGGAATTACTGGAAATGGAAGAGCATTTGAGTATCTACTTACAATATTAGGAGCCTCAGAACTCAAAGAAGAGCAAGAATTAGCCTCAAAAATTAAGAAAGAATTAGATACTACAATAAAATCATTTGTCAGAAGAGCTGACGACAAATACGGAAAAGCATTTCAAAAATATCTCAAAGAGGTAAAAAATAAAACAAGAAAAATAACTGCAAATAAAATAAAATCAAAGCCAGTAAAAGGTGCATTTACAAAACTTGTAGATTTTGAATCAGAGAAAAATTCTATTGACAAAATTATTACAAGTATAATGTATGAACAATCACCAAGTACATCATATCAAAATATTTTACAACAAGTAAAGAAAATTTCAAAACAAGAAAAAATAAAAATTATTAAAGAATTCACAAAACTTCGAACAAACAGACGTCATAGACCATCTAGAGCATTTGAAAATGTGTATTATACATTTGATTTATGTAATAATTTTGGAATGTTCAGAGACTTTCACAGACATAGAGCACTAACATTGGAAAGACAGTTACTTACAACAGATCATGGATATAACATACCAAATGAAATTAAAATTCTTGGGATTGAAAAAGATTTCAAAGACAGTATGAACAAAACAAAAGAAACATTTGAAAAGATCAGGAAAAAGTTTCCTGAACAAAGTCAATATGTTGTAAATTTTGCATACAATTATCCATATTTTATGAAATTCAATCTCAGAGAAGCATGTCATTTAATTGAACTACGAACAGTGCCCCAAGGACATGTAGATTACAGACGAGTTGCTCAACAAATGTTCAAACAAATCAATAAAGTTCATCCAGTATTAAGTGAAATTATGAAATTTGTAGATATGAAAGAATACGATCTAGAGCGATTTGAATCAGAGAAAAGAACAGAAGAGAAGAGAAAAAAATTAAAATAAAAAATACTTTAACAACTAAAAATCATTATTCAAATCATGACAGATAAAATTAAAAAATCTCCGGAAGAATGGAAAAAAGAATTAACACCTGAACAATTTGAGATATGCATTAATCATGGAACAGAGCCAGCATTTTCTGGAAAATATAATCAAAGTAAACTAGAAGGGGTGTTCAAATGTGTATGCTGTGGAGAAGAATTATTCTCATCTAATGCAAAATTTGACTCGGGTTCAGGATGGCCAAGTTTTTGGGAACCTATTTCAGATGAAAAAATAGAGTTCATTTCAGATTCATCATATGGAATGCTTAGAACAGAAGTAAATTGCAGCAAATGCGGAGCACATTTAGGTCATGTATTTAATGATGGTCCAAAGCCGACAAATGATAGATTTTGTATTAATTCAATTTCATTACAACACGAAAAAGATGAAAATACACAGTCATAAAACAAGATAAACTAATTCGTGAAACATCATTCAAAAATTATTAATAAACATAATTAATGATTAAAAAATCTAAAGGAAAGTAAAATGGCAGCAAAAAAATCAAAAAAATGGATTGAGTGGAATTGAGAATTATTCTATGTGGGTTTGGCGTAGTTGGTCAAAGTCTAGTAAAATTGTTTGATTCAAGATCAGAGGAACTCTACGCAAAATATGGGTTGAAACCTAGAGTAGTAGGAGTTTTTGATAGTAAAGGAAGTGCAGTAGATTCATCAGGATTAGAATTAAGTAAATTAGTTGAAGTAAAGAAAAAGTTTGGTACAGTAAAAAATTATGCAGATTCACAAAATTCGATGTCAGGAATTGAGATGTTAAAAAATGTCGAAGCTGATGTTTTGATTGAAACTACTGCTAGTAACTACAAAGATGCAGAACCTGGAATGACTCACATCATTTCTGCTATGAAAAAAGGCATGCATGTAATTTCAGTAAATAAGGGACCACTTGCATTAGCATTTCCATCATTAATGGAGCTTGCCACATACAACCAAGTAATGTTCAAATTTAGTGGAACCGTAGGGGGAGGAACACCAATTTTGGATTATGCTAAAAATAGTCTAAGTGGAGAAAGAATAACATCGTTTGCAGGAATTCTAAATGGCACAACAAACTACATTTTATCAAACATGTCAACAGGATTATCATTTGAAAGTGCTCTGAAAGACGCCCAAAGTAAGGGATACGTAGAAGCAGATGAATCATTAGATTTGGATGGTTTGGATGCTGCAGCAAAACTTGTAATTCTTGCAAATTGGGTAATGGGAATGAAAGTTACACTTCCAGATATCGACTGTACAGGAATTAGAAAAGTAACAACAGATGACATTAAAAAAGCAACCAAAAATAATTGTTCAGTGAAATTAATTGCATCATGTAATAAGAAATTAGTTGTTTCACCAATAGAGGTATCAAATGATGATCCACTGTGCGTGAATGGAACCCTAAATGCAATTGCATTTACATCAGAACATTCTGGCACTCAAACAATTATCGGTAGAGGTGCAGGAGGAACAGAAACAGCAAGTTCAATTTTAAGAGATTTGTTAGATATCAGACAAGAGATTGGAAAAATTTGAAATCAAATTTGATTTCAAAGAGCGAGACAAATGCTCTATTAAAAACAGTTACAGAGCAATGGGGGGTCGAACTTCCAAAAATAAAGAATCTTAAAGTTCATCAAATTTCTAGTGATGCACAAATCATTACAGGTGATGGAATCAAAATTTTAAAAATTGAAGATGATTATTTGCCATTTTTATCAGAAACTAAAATGCTGGAGAAATTTCCAAACGTCATTGTGGATATGGGGGCAATCAAATTCATGTGTAAGGGGGCAAATGTAATGAGACCAGGAATAAAAAAATTTACAGAATTTGAGAAGGACCAACTTGTTTGTATTGTTGAAGAATCACAACACAAATTTTTGGCAGTAGGTAAATCAATGATATCCAGTGCAGAATTAGAAACAATGGACAAAGGAGAAATTGTAAAAAATCTGCATTATATTTCAGACAAATTTTGGGAAACTGGAAAAACTATTTACGATTAATTAGAACTACTTTATTTCTTCAGTAAATTCTTCTGTACCATCATTTGTTATTACAAGTACATCTAAACCATCACCACTTGCAGAGTCTCGTAGGGCTGCTGAACGAACTGCTCTCTTTGCTAAATCAACTGCTTCGTCTTTACTCATGTTTGGTTTGAATTGAGGATCTAAAACACCTAATGCCATTTCAGCACCAGTTCCAACTGCTGCATAATCATCAGGAAGTACAGATCCCAGAGGATCAAGAGTATACATTATTGGTTTGTCAACTACACCTCCTACAATTACCTGAGTTAACAATGGAAAGTAACGTCGCTCATACATCATATTTGACATCATTTTTGCGACTGTGTTAGGAGGAACATCTCGTTTTAGTTCCATTTTTCTTATCTTAGCAAGAGCAGAAATTTGTAATGAAAGAATTTGCATATCAGCTACAAGACCAGCACAAGTTGCACCAACCTTAGGAGTGATAGGGAATGTTTTCTTTGTGGATTTGCTTACAAGAAAATTTCCAAATGCGATCCTTTTCTCACTAGCAAAAACTACACCACCATCAAAAGTAATTCCAACAGCAGTTGCTCCTGGCATATACATTGACATATTTCAAATAATTTTACAGTATAATAAAGGGCTTTCTACATAACCTTCAAAGTTCTCACACATAAAAAACAGGATAACCCTCTTTAACCAAAAAGATGTATTGAAATTATTGACAACTGCTGCAATCAAAGAAAAAATTCTAAATGATGTGGTCTTTATAGGATTAAGATCCATCATTGGAGTGATTTTCATTGTTCATGGTATGTCAAAATTCAATCCAGGATTTGGAAACTTTTTGCCAAACATTGGTTTGCCTCCAGAAATGCAGATCCCAATTGCATTAGCTGAGGTCATTCCAGGAATTTTGATCATAACAGGTGTATTTAGTAGAATTTCTTCGGCTCTACTTTGTATAATTATGCTAGGGGCAATATTTCACGTCAAAGGAATGCAAAGTCTTACAGGAGATGGAGGAATAGAACTTGATTTGATTCTTTTGGGCTCACTACTTGTGATAATGATTACAGGTCCAGGAAGAATTTCAATATCTCAAATCATTAAAAAAATCCCAAGATGTATTCATTAAGATTTTGAGAAATTTTCCATAATCATGCAAATACATTTGGTAGTTTTCTTCAATAAATCAACTCTAGCAAATTCATTTGGAGAATGAATTCTTGAAAACATGTACGTGCTTCCAACAGATATGCAAGGTGCATTTAGAATTTCAACAAAAGGGTACATAGGTCCAGTTCCAGCATTTGAGACATTAAGAATAGATTTTCCAAATGCCTTGTCAGCTGCATTTTTTACATCAGACACAAAGGATTCAGAGGAATTGGTTCGTGCTGCAGCTTCACCATGAAACACCTTAATTGCAATATCACCAAATCCTTTGGATTTTAGATGTTTTTTTAACAACATAACTTGTTTTTTGGGATTCATTTTAGGAACTAGTCTAAAATCAATTTTTACAAGTGCCCTTCCTGGAAGAACTGTTTTTGCACCCTCACCAGTATAGCCAGAGACAAATCCAGCAATATTACAAGTTGCACCCCCAACAAGGGCCTTTTTTGCATCTAATCCTTTTTTGTTTCCAACAAAAGATTTGATACCAAATTCTTTTTTGAAAGCATTTTGATCAAATGGTTCTTTAGATATTATCTCTAAATCTTTTTTTGAAAATGGTAATACATCTTTGTACCAATCTTTTATCAAAATTCTTCCATCAGAATCTCGAAGTGTATGAACTGCCTCAATTAATCGCCATGCAGGATTTTTTATCAAAACTGCCAAGCTAGAATGAGCATCTCTAATAGATTCTTGGATAGATAATTCAACAAACAGTAATCCTTTCATCCCCAGACCAATAATTGGTCTGTTTTTTGCATCCACATATCCAAATTCCCAAATCACACCATCACAAGAAAATTTCTTTTTGAATTTTTTCAAATAATCTTCAATATGAGCACTACCAGTTTCCTCTTCACCTTCAATAACAAATTTGATGTTACATGGAACATCACCTGTTGTTTTCAAACATGCCTCAACTGCTTTGATTCGGGTAATTAATTCACCTTTATCGTCAGTTGCCCCTCTTCCAAAAATTTTGTTGCCTTTTCTTGTTGCACTAAATGGAGGAAATTCCCATAAATCAAAAGGTTCTGCAGGCTGAACATCATAGTGATTGTAAAACATTAAAGTTTTTTTTGGATTTTGTTTTGATTTGATTTCCCCATAAACAATTGGGGCAACACCTTTTTTCAATCGTAATAATTCAGAATTTATTCCAGAATTTTTCAATAATGTTTGTACTAATTTTGCACATTCTTCAATCCCTTCATTTTTTGCAGAAACACTTGGTTGTCTAATCAGAGTTTGCAAATCTGAAATTAAGTTATTCATGTGTGAATCTACATGTTTTATTGGATTCATGTCAGTTACACAATTTTATCAAAGGGCTTCATCACATACGGAAGTTCATCTAACAAATCCATAGAAGTCAAATGTAGTCCCAATTTCTTTTGAGTTGCTTTTCCTGCAAGTCCATTAATGAAAGTAGCAGCAGCAGCAGATTCTAATGTATTTCTGCTCTTTGATAACATTCCTGCAACCAATCCTGAAAGAACATCACCAGTTCCACCAACAGTCATTGCAGGAGTTTTTTTCTCATAAAGATACGTGGTAGAGCCATTTGAAACAATATCAGTTGCACCTTTTAGTAAAATAGTGATGCCATATTCTTTTGCATTTTTTTCTACAAGTTTTATTCTCTGAGTTTTTGAATTTGGCGGAGATTCTCCAAATAG
Source organism: uncultured Nitrosopumilaceae archaeon (assembly GCA_964511485.1). Classification (GTDB taxonomy): domain Archaea; phylum Thermoproteota; class Nitrososphaeria; order Nitrososphaerales; family Nitrosopumilaceae; genus Nitrosopumilus. The sequence goes on along the minus strand of CAZEFL010000022.1, from coordinate 12,100 downwards.
TCTTTTGAATTCGCCGGCATGGGGGGTTACTACAACATTTTTGTTTTTCAGCAAAGGTAAAACCTCAGGTAGTAATGCACTGGCATCTAAGGATAAACGAACATCTCTGTTCAAAAGAGATGTTACAAGAAGCAATAATGAATTTCTATCCTGAATTGCAAGTCCCATTCCAATTGTTGCAGAATCAAGATTTCGAGGTAATGCACCAATCAATTTGTTTACAGCACCACGAGTAAGTTTCTGATCAACTAATGGAATTACTATAAGATTAGGAGAAATTGCACGAGTTGGGGCAACATTGATTTTTGGAACACATGTGTAAACCAAATCAGTTCCACAACGCAATGCTGCAAGTGATGACAAAATTGGAGCCCCATGATAGATGTAACTGCCACCTACAACCAAGACAATTCCATTGTCACCTTTTCTAGAAGAGGATTTTCTAGGTGAGATGAATTTCTTCACAAGTGGAATTGAGAGATTTTTAGTTACCAATACAATATAATCTAAAAAATAGTTGAATAAATCTTGTTTCCAAGTATATCAGAATAGTTGAGACTATTTTTTGGATATTTTTTTAACAGTTTTTGAAGATTTGATTGTTTTTTCAGTTTTTGTTTTTGTGGATTTGGTTGTTTTTTCAGTTTTTGTTTTTGTTGACTTTGAGCCTCTGTCAAAAAATGCCTTTCTTGCAAAACAAAGATACGTGGTATGACCTATTCCCTGAAATGAATGTCTAGTTTTTCCTTCACGAGCTTCAATGGTTCGAATGATATGTTCAGTAGACTCTATGTCGGTAAATTCATTTTCAACTAAAGCCATAGTCAATTTTTCAAGCTGATTCATTGTAGGACAAATTGCAAAAATTGAACCACTTCCTTTTAGCATTTTTCTTACTTGTGGAATTACAATCCAAGGATCACCCAAATCAATCAAGGCAACATCCATGTCGGATAATGGTATTTTTTTTGCAGTTTTTAAATCCAAATTGTGTTGTGTCACATATTTTGACATTCCAGCTTTTTTGATATTTTTTTCAGCAATTTTCATAAAATTTTCATCAACATCAAAAGTGTAAACATGACCACGTGGTTTTACAACACTTGCAACAAATGATGTCAGTGAACCACTACCTGTTCCAATTTCTAAAATTTTCTGACCATCACCAATTCCGGCTCTTGCAATAATATATCCAATATCTTTAGGATAAACAATCTGAGTTCCATGTTGGATTTTCATTACATAATCAAACATTGTAGGTTTGAGAACATAGACATACTTGTCCTTGTTTGTGATTAATCTAGAACCATATTCTTTTCCTATAGCATCAGAGTGTTTGATAACTCCAATGTGAGTATGAAATGATTCATTTTTTGATATTTTTGCTAGCCATTTTTTTGAATGATTATAGTAAAATAATACAGGAGAATTGTTCTTTATTTTATCCATAAAAATTCCCTAAAAATTTTAGATAAGAATGTAACGAGTGAATTTCAGACTATGTGTCTTCTTTATGACCACAATGAATACATCTCTTGCTTGATAGAATCTCAAACCATGCAAAATTATGAACAAACCCTTCTTTACAACTCATAGGGCATTGATTAGATTTGAGGTGATTCAAGGGTAATGGTCAAAAACAGTCTCGATCTAAAAACCTAATTTTACACTATGTGTTTTTTTCAATTTTTCATCAATTATCATCATTTTTTTTCAAATCAAATGCAAATAGTATTTTAATGCCATCAAAAATATCAATATGAAATGGTAGAACTAAAAGTTCAAGGATCTGGAGGTTACGTCATCGCAGACTTGTCAGAAGAACAAGCAAAAAAAGCAGACTTGGGGGTAGGGAAATTATTTTTGGCTCCAGTTGGAAAACTAGAGACAGAACAAATGTTCAAGCATTATTGTAATCAATGTGAAACAGAGTTTGATAATCCACCAAAGATTCACCTAGAACAAAATACCAATGAACAAGTTGCAGACAATCTAATTTTAATAGAGAGAGGTCAATACACATGTGAAAAATGTGATTTAATTATTGGCGAATACAGAGTTTTTAAAAAGAATGATGAGTCAAATGAAGCAGGTAATGCAAAACCAAGTTCAGCATAGTATTTCTGCACAAATACGCATTCAATAAATATAGTAATTATACATTTTCAACATGGCAAATCAAAAATGCGTATCATGTGGAATTAGTTTCTTTTCTCCAATGGGGTCAGACAAATGTTCCAGATGTGATGGAAAAGAATCACAAGGACATGGAGGTCATGATTCCTGTGGTTGTGGACATAGCCATTAATTCTTTTTTTCTAAAAATGTAACAGGCATATATTGAGTGGAGAACTATCTTATTCATGGCAAAAACATCACAGCAAATGAAAGACTTAGTTGAAGAGTTCATCAAAATCACCAGTGTCAATTATGAAGATCAATCACAGAAGATAAAGGAGAAAAGCCAGGCAATTGAATGGCAGTACAGAGTAGGTACAAATGTCATTATTAGTAAAAACATCAACAGAAATGATAGAATTTATCTCAATGTAAACATGAGATTTTCTCCAGATGATTCAAAGTTGTTAATCATGACAAACCCATCATTTTCAAAAGCAATCATGGAGACTAGTCAAATTTGTACAATTTGCGATGTTGGGCATCAATGGATTAAAGACAAAGATGTAGTGGTAGGATTGGCAATTTTCTCACATGTTGATGAACAAGGATTAGATAGAATTTCATTTCATAGTACATGGGATAATGTAGCAAGAGTGTCAGGGCATGTTCAGAAAATTTTGCGCTCAAATTTTAGTGGTTTTTCCTCACAGAACAACTCAGGGCAAACTACAGAAAAGTCAATGTACGGATAATCCACTAATAATTGGCTAAAATATCAAGTACAGTTTCATCTTCAACCTGATCAAAATTTTCATAAAACTCACTTACTGAGACAAAACTGTCTGGAAAATCTATTGCATAAACTTTGGAAAATTTTTGTTTTAGTTCTTTAAACAGATTGGAAGGAATTATCGGAGAAGCAATAGAACAAGATGCAATCTTTTTTGTCTTTAACCACTCTGCAACAACAAATACAGTAGATCCTGTTGCAATACCATCATCCACTAAAATGATATTTTTTTCTTCAAAATTATAATTTGAGTCTCCACGATATTTTTCTAATCTATTTTGAACTTGAGTAGTTTTTTTGGATATTTCATCATTTAGGGAATTTTCTGTAAAATAATCCACATACATGTCAGGCAAGTAAATAGTTCCATCATGCAAAATTGCACCAACACCAAATTCAGGGTTGCCTGGAGGGCATAGTTTTTTGGAGACAATTACATCAAGTTTTAGATTAAAAGAGGTTGCAATTTGATGTCCTATTATTACTCCACCTCGTGGAATTGCTAAAATTATGGTTCCTTCTTTGATTGAATCTGCCATCTTTTTTGCAAGCTCATTTCCGGCATGAATACGGTCAAGAAACATCACCTAAATATACAACAACAAAACAAATATGCTTTTTTCTTTGCTGGTTGTTTCAATGAAATAGATTTTTACAATTTTCAAGAATTGTTAATCACATATTCAATTGCAATTATCATTTCAGCTGGAGTAATCTTTTCTTCTACTGTCCATGTTGCAAGATTTGCAGTCCATTGAGGTAATTCACCATTTACTCCAAGTATTGATGATAATTCAGATACATCTTCCGATGTTTCACTCCATTGATATAACATTGAGAGCAATACTGGTTCGCTAAAGTAACCCAAGACTTCTTGATTTAACGTAGATGTAAAGTCAATTGGTTCGTCTCCCAGTATCTCCAGAGTTAATGGGAGTGGAACTTTGAAGGTTTGTCCATAATAATCAGCAGCAGATACCCATACTTGAGAGGGTCTCATTGGATCATCGAATTTCATTTTAAATGAAATGATAAAATGCTCTATGACAAGTTCATCATTGAGTAATTCAAATGGAGTTTGAGTAGTTTCAGGAAATTGTGCATATGAGATGTCAGGATTTCTCCATGTAACAGTATCTGCATAATCATATGCTACATCATCGTGATTACGATTCCATTCATAGAAACTAGTACTGGTGTTATGATTTTCATCAAAGTTGTTTACAAAAAACAGATTCATGTCATTGGGTCGTTCCATAAAATTTGTGTAAATTCCAGAAGTTGGAAGTAGATGAACTGATTTGTCATCAATTACATTCAAAGTAATTTCAATATCATCTCCAGGGTTTGCAGTAATTGGGGTGATGTCATCATTCCTCATAGATAATGGATTATTAATTGGGAAATTCCAAGCATATTCTTCTTTCATTACATGAGTCATAGAATCATCAGAGGCATTTTTGTTAGAAGTAATACCAACTTGAACTTGTAATAATCTTGGAGGTTCACAATCATAGCACTTGTTTTTTCCACAAGTATTCTTTTCTCTAGCATCTGCTTGCAGAAATAAAATGTGTATGGCACCACGATTAGTACCTCCATCATCATCCTGAGGTGCACCAACTGCCAAGTCAGTAGCACAATTATCATCCAGGTCACCCATCGCTGTAACTCCATATCCAAATATGTCAGTATTTGCTAGTGTAGGACCATTTGGTGTTGCAGTGTTAATCTCTACAGTTGATTTTACAGAACCGTCAGTATTCATGAACATGATATGGACTGCACCACGATTGGAACCGGCAGGTTTAGCATTGTCACCTTTTGCACCAACTGCCAAATCATTCACACCGTCACCATCCAGGTCACCTATGTTTGCAACTGAGACACCAAAGAAATCAGAACTGTTCAAGTATGGACCGTTTGGAGTAGTGGAGTTAATCTCTTCAGATGATTTTACAGAACCATTAGTATTCATGAACATGATATGCACTGCACCACGGTTATTACCTCCCTTATCATCATGAGTTGCACCAACTGCCAAATCATTCACACCGTCACCATCCAGGTCACCTATGTTTGCAACTGACCTACCAAAATAGTCATTTGGCCATAATACAGGACCATTTGGTGTTGCAGTGTTAATCTCTACAGTTGATTTTATCGAGCCGTCAGTATTCATGAACATGATATGTAATGCACCATGGTCACCGGTATGATCATGAGTTGCTCCAGCCGCCAAATCATTCACACCGTCACCATCCAGGTCACCTATGTTTGCAACTGAACTACCAAAATAATCCTTAATGTCCAGGTCAGGTCCATTGGTAGTAGTGTTATCAATCTCTACAGTTGATTTTACAGAGCCGTCAGTATTCATGAACACGATATGCACTGCACCTAAATTTTTTGCAGCTGGATGATAGCTACCATTATCACTCTTTGCTCCCACTGCCAAGTCATTCACACCATCACCATCCAGGTCACCCATGTTTGCAACTGAAATACCAAACCAATCATTAGTGTATAATACAGGACCATTTGGAGTTGTGTCATCAATCTCTACAGTTGATTCTACAGAGCCGTCAGTATTCATGAACAAAATGAATACAGTACCACGGTCAACGTATGGCTTATTCCCTCCACAACACCAATCAGTACCATCAGCAGAATTCGGCACATCGGTATAAGGTGCACCAACTGCCATGTCATTTACACCATCACCGTTTAGGTCACCTATGTTTGCAACTGAGACACCAAAGAAATCCTTATCTGTTAAGTCAGGACCGTTTGCCGTCGAATCATTAATCTCTACAGTTGACTTGACAGAGCCATCTGTAGCAAATGCATCGTTTGTAGATGTAATTAATCCGATGGAAAAAATTATGAAAAAAAATGTAAGGATTATTTTGATTTGCAAGAGATCAAATTATTATCTCAGTAGTATAATAATTTTGAGAAAATTTGTGCCTAAATCAAGCACAACAAATTGATTTTTTAAATTCTTCAGTGTTTCTTTCAAAATTACACTCTTTACAAATTTGCCAACTTCTATTTTTTAGAATTGAAAGTGTCGCATCATATCTTACTGAATACATTTTACCATTACATTTTGGACATGGTAATGGAATATCTATTTTCATGAATTAATTAACGCAATTTTGAATATAAGGTTCACGTAGAATTTATCAATTGTTCATTTTTTTCCAAATATCGTTTTCAAAAATTTAGTGGTTTAATCTAGATTATTTTTACAATCATCGCACGGACAGTGCCAATGGCAAGCTAGATTCTGACGTTCTTTTTTCTTTCGTGCCATGATTGATTTTGATAAGAATTAATCCTCGTCTCCAACATAGTCTCTTCTTGAAGAAATATTATCTTTGTATGACTTTATTGCACTAACAATAGATTTCAACCATGCCATACTATGCTTGAAAATAAGGTGTTGATTAAGTTTGTTCTCCTTACTCATCTAATGCTGTTTCAATTTTAGATTTCAGATAGAATCAATTATAATAATTATTTTTTTATAGTCTTCTTCCTAGCTTTTGTTCTCAAAACTGCTTTGCAACAAATACACCTAGCATCTTCAATTTCAAAGAATATTCCACAATATGAACATCGTTTCTGACCAATTTCATATCGAATCTTATTTGAAACAGGTTTAGCCTTGTAAAATACACATATTCCTCTACATGTTCTACCCATTAATTTCACGTCCTATTTTTTTCTTAATATCAATAAGAGAAAGATCGCCAATTATTTTCCCATCAAATTTTGGTATGTTTTTCCCCTGAACTGCTAGTCCTCCTACAAGAATTGGAACGTTAGATTCTTTGTTAATTTTTCTTACCAGCCTTTGCCCAGACTTTAGATTATCATTTATAGTAATGGACAATAATATCACATCTGGGTTATTATGCTCAATAAAATCCAGTATTGATTCTGTAGGAACAGAGGTTCCCATATTGAATACTTTAAATCCATTCATAGAAAGATATGTTTCTAATACATCACATCCTAAATGATGTTCTTCACCAACAGGAACACAAATCAAAATTTTCTTTTTTTTCATGCGCACATTAACTTGTTCGAGTATACCTTTCACTAACGTTTGTGCAATATTGCTTGCCACATGTTCCGTGCCAACACTAATTTTCCCTGATTCCCAATCACTTCCAACTTTAGACATTACTGGTTTGAGAATTTTGTCAAAAAAGTCCACAGTCTTAAAAATTTTAACGTATTCTTCAAAAATCTTTAAAGATTCTTGAATGTCACCTTCTATAATTTTTTTATATAATTTTTGTCTTATTTTTTCTGAAGCACTGTTTCTTTTTTCAATATCATCAGGAGCATATTTGGATAGGGCCGATAATATTTTTGAGTCATTTCTATAATCAAGAGGGATATCATCACGGACAACAAGTGATGCTTTGCCCAAGTACTTGATAGTTTGTTGTCTGGATGTATTCTTTTTTGAATCCCATACACTTTTGACAAGATATAGATATTGTTCAGATTGTATTGTCTTTGCACGAATATACACCATAATCAATTTAATTTGTTATATCTTATAACTAATGCTAACTTTTCATAATAGTGCCAAATTATCAGATTTTGACATTTATCATTCCCAAATGTATACAATTTTACCACTAGATTAATTATTTATCACTAGTTTAAATACAATGAATCGAAAATTAGATTGATGAAAATAATCATCACATCAATCATTACAATTCTTTTAGTTGTTTCAATTACATCTTCTGCACATGCAGAAGTTCCAGATTGGGTTAAAAATAATGCTAGTTGGTGGGCAGAAGGAATAATATCTGAATCTGAATTTCTTTCAGGAATCTCATTTTTAGTTTCAGATGGAATAATAATTGTCCCTCCAACAACGGTTTCAGAAAGTAGCACTGAAAGTATTCCAGATTGGGTTAAAAATAATGCTAGTTGGTGGGCAGAAGGTGCAATATCTGATGATGAATTTGTAAATGGAATACAGCATTTGATGAAGATCGGACTAGTTTCTGTATCCTCAAATGCAGAACACAAAGAAAAGATTTCCTCAGATCCTACAACCACAGATTCTGCATTAATTGCACTTGAAGCAGAACTTGAAAAATGTTCAGAGATCAAAAAAGCATACAAAAGAATTGATTGTGAAAAACCAATCAAAAAGATAATGTTACTAAATCAATACAAAGCAAATTCTGAAAAATTTGAGATTGGTCCAATGATCTATTATTGGCAGGGTCTTAATTCTGAAGGAAACATGCTTGAGATCACTCCTACCGGTCAACCCATATTGACAATTCGTATGCTGGCTGAAAATGTAAGTAGTGAAGTTTCTGCGCTTAATTGCACTAGTCCTTTAATTTGCGCCTATGATGTGTGGGACGGTTCAAAGGCCTACAAATACTCAGGAATGGATTTTACTAGTGGTCAAATAGTACTCAACCCAGGAGATTCTAGAGAATTCAATATTCTTTTTGGTCCCAATATAGGATATGGAGGTACTGAATTTGAATTTGATCCCTTGAAAACCTATGTCTTTAGAATTAATGAAAACTTTGGAAATGCAGATGTGCCTCTTAACCTTGAATAATTAAATGCGATTAGAAGACTTTTTTTAATCATTTTGTACTTCGTTTTTATTTTTATTGAATTTGTTGTATCCTTCTTTGTTGTACCCATCTTTGTTGTAACCTAGGTGGTCATATCCAAGTCTATCATACCCGTCTTTGTTATGCCCATTACTGTCATATCCATTTTCATCATATCCATTACTGTCATATCCATTTTCATCATATCCATTACTGTCATA
>CAZEFL010000022.1:0-3253 GCA_964511485.1 uncultured Nitrosopumilaceae archaeon | reverse complement strand
TTTCATCATATCCATTACTGTCATATCCATTTTCATCATATCCATTACTGTCATATCCATTTTCATCATATCCATTACTGTCATACCCGTCTTTGTTGTAACCCTTTTTGTCATATCCCTCTAGATCATACCCGTCTTTGTTGTAACCCTTTTTGTTGTATCCATTTTTGTTGTAACCCTTTTTGTTGTATCCATCTTTGTTGTAACCCTCTTTGTTGTAACCCTTTTTGTTGTATCCATCTTTATCAAAATTTATTTTTGTATCAATGTGAATCCCATCAAGATAAAAACCACGATTATCATACCCGTCTTTGTTGTAACCCTTTTTGTTGTATCCATTTTTGTTGTAACCGTCTTTGTTGTATCCCTTACTATTGTATCCGTCTTTGTGGTATCCCTTGTTGTCATACCCATTTTTGTTGTATCCATCTAAGTCACACCCATCTTTATCATATCCATTTTTGTTGTATCCCTTTTTATCATATCCATTTTTGTTGTATCCATTTTTATCATATCCATTTTTGTTGTATCCATTTTTATCATATCCATTTTTATCATATCCATCCAAGTCATACCCAAACTTGTCAAATGTTTTACTAAATCTATCAAACAACCCCATAACACAAACTCATGAATCCCATTCAGATAAGCATTGTTCCAAATTTCATCTTCTTCTTTAATTGTTCTAAAGATTTCAAATCCCTTTTCATAGAAGTAATACTGCAACCAAATCTAAAACTCAACCTCAAAATCATCTGAGCCAAATTTTTCTAATTTGTCTTTGATTTCACTGGTCATGTTATCGATGTTTTCTTGCCCCAATTCTGTCAAACTAATTGTCGGGTTCAGATGACGAGTAAGGAACCCATCTTTACTTGATTTCTTGATGTATCCACGTTTGATTAAACTCTTGATTCTTTTATCCAAATTTTTAATAGAAGCCTTTGGAATTTTTGTAAAAATACCGTTGAATGTATTTACACCAGAATTAACAAATGACAGAATAATATAATCTGCAGATTCTAAATCATCCAATCTAGGAAGATATCAGATTGGGGATTAGATAAGATTGTCTACCATTAGGCATAAAACTGGAAAAGGGCTTCATTTTCCCCAATTATGGCGGGTTTTAATTGCGCCAAGCTAGTAGCTACTGTATTGGTTTGCACGCCAACTAGCAGTATTGCTAATTGGCTGAGTGTTCAACCAATACATAGTGATTCTAAGAACAACTTTGACTTAACAATTTAGTATCAATTTTATTTTTCTATTCACTGTACTGATTAATCAAAATCTCAATTGCAATAATCATTTCAGCTGGAGTAATCTTTCCCTCTGCAGTCCATATTGCAAGGGGCACAACCCATTGAGGTAATTCACCATTTACTCCAAGTATTGATGATAATTCAGATACATCCTGTGAAGATTGGTTCCATTCATTTAACATTGAGAGCAATACTGGCTCGTTAAAATATCCCAAGACTTCTTGATTTAACGTAGATGTAAAGTCAATTGGTTCGTCTCCCAGTATCTCCAGAGTTAATGGGAGTGGAACTTTGAAGGTTTGTCCATAATAATCAGCAGCAGATACCCATACTTGAGAGGGTCTCATTGGATCATCGAATTTCATTTTAAATGAAATGATAAAATGCTCTATGACAAGTTCATCATTGAGTAATTCAAATGGAGTTTGAGTAGTTTCAGGAAATTGTGCATATGAGATGTCAGGATTTCTCCATGTAACAGTATCTGCATAATCATATGCTACATCATCGTGATTACGATTCCATTCATAGAAACTAGTACTGGTGTTATGATTTTCATCAAAGTTGTTTACAAAAAACAGATTCATGTCATTTGGTCTTTCCATAAAGTTTGTGTAAATTCCAGAAGTTGGAAGTAGATGAACTGATTTATCATCAATTACATCCAAAGTAATTTCAATCTCATCTCCAGGGTTTGCAGTAATTGGGGTGATGGTATTGCTTAACATAGCAAGTGGATTATCTTGATCAAAGTTCCAAACATAGTCAAACGGACTTGAGGAGATGTGTATTTCAACTTTAGTTAGTTTTGGTGGTTCGCAATCATAACACTTGTTTTTGGATGGAGCAGTTGACGGGGTATCACTAACTGAATCAGGATATGTGCCAGTTCCATTTGCATTGACTGCTGCTACTTGGAAATAATACAATGTGCCGTTAGTTAGACCAGTTACAGTGGCTGTCGTTCCAGTACTTGTTCCGTCAGCAAATGTACTCCAGTTGGAATCATCAGTGGAATACTGAATGATGTAATCTGTGATGGCACTACCGTTATCAGATGGTGCACTCCAGGATAATTCTACCTGAGTATTTCCAGTTGTCGTAGATACGGTTCCAACTTCGGATGGAGCTGAACCTGTAAATACTATTTCTCCTAATTTCCCAACAGCTACACCGTTACTAGCATCACCCATTGATACTCCGTACATGTAAGTAGCACCTACATTTGTTGTAGTAGCATCAGTCCAATCAACACCGCCATTAGTTGTGAATACCAGTACCCCATTACTCCCAACAGCTACACCATTACTAGCATCACTCATTGATACGCCAGCCAGTGCAGTCTCACCTACATTTGTTGTAGTAGCATCAGTCCAATCAACACCGCCATTAGTAGTGTATACTATTTGTCCTAAACTACCCACAGCTACACCATTACTAGCATCACCCATTGATACACCCCACATGTACGTACTATCTACATTTGTTGTAGTAGCATCAGTCCAATCAACACCGCCATTAGTTGTGAATACCAGTACCCCATTACTCCCAACAGCTACACCGTTACTAGCATCACCCATTGAGACTCCATACAGGTGTTGAACACTAGCACTACCCAAACTTGTAGCATCAGTCCAATCAACACCACCATTAGTAGTGTATACTATTTGTCCTGAATCCCCAACAGCTACACCATTACTAGCATCACTCATCGATACTCCGCGCATGTACGTACTACCTACATCAGTTGTAGTAGCATCAGTCCAAGTATCAACTGCAGCGTATGCATCAAAGTCTGACGGGGAATGAACGAGAAGCGAGGATACGGCAAACAATAAGATGAATAACTGAATGTTATTTTTTCTAATTTTCATAGATCGATTTTTCATCAGATCTGAGTTAAAAGTGTGATCGCATTATAGGATAGGTTTTCGCACCAACAACTGTATCATGAATTTTTTGTGAAATACGGTGAAAATTCTTGAAAA
>CAZEFL010000021.1:0-24351 GCA_964511485.1 uncultured Nitrosopumilaceae archaeon | reverse complement strand
TTCAGGTTTAGTTTCAGGTTTAGTTTCAGGTTTAGTTTCAGGTTTAGTTTCAGGTGTAGATGATATACATAGAGGGTTTGGAAGAACAAATACAGAATTCAGTGAGGATAGAAGATCAGTTGCAATAATCCAAAGAGAGTCTAATTCTGTAATAGATGCAGGAAGAGGGTTATCGGAGGAGCCAAGTACCTGTGAAAAAACACCATCTTTCACACCAAGATGAAATGTACCACTCCATAATGATAAAAATTGTTTTTTTCTTATAGCATCATCAGTTGGTTTACTATCAGTAATTGAAATTTTAGCCTCATATACGCCTGATTGTTTATGTGGGTATGATCCTTTAATCGACAATTGTGACTGAGAGGACATATTCGAGTGTGTGGGTTTCAAGTATTTCTGTATTTAGATCGTCTCCTCTAATTCAAAAATAACGACATTAGGCTTAGGGAGTTAGTATTTATCTAGAGAAAATGAACCAAGAGCTATTGAAAAAGCCATTTGGGAAAAAATCAAATGATATTGAAGGAGTAGATTCAAAAAAACAGGTCAAAAAGGAGACTAGTTTAGTAGATCCAGATTTCAACCGAAAAAAATTATTTAAAAAAGGAGTCAACTTGATGGCAGATGAAAAATTAGAAGAAGCTGTAGTGTATTTTCAACAAGCATTACGGATTGATCCTGAAAATGTTGAGACATTACTAAAGTTAGGATATGCAAAATTCCATCTAGATGATTATAGTGAAGCATTAAGAGTATATGATCAAATTTTAGAAATCGATGTCACAAATCCAGAAGTTTGGAATCTTAAAGGATTAGTACACTATGAACAAAAAAAATATGCACAGGCTTTAGATTCAGTTGATAAAGCAATTGAATCAGACCCAACATATGGCATGGCATGGTACAACAAAGCTTGTTTCTTGTCATTGTTAAACCAAGTTCCAGAATCTTTAGAATCATTAAAACGTTCAATTGAAATTGATGTGAAAAATGCTAGAAAATCAATTCGAGATAAAGATTTTGTCAATGTAAGAATTGAAGAAGGATTCAAAAGAATTGAAGAAGTAGTTGTTTTAGAATCAGTTAGACAAGGGTATCATACATTAGGTGCAATTGTGTGGACAACATTTTTGGATAAAATAGATGCTGAAACTGCATTAAAAAAATTATTAGAAAAAGGGTTACTTGTACAAAATGAAAAACGTGACGGTCTAAGTAAAATTCCGATATATGATCTTGCATCAAATGTTGCAGAAAAAATTGGTAAAGAAAAGAAAGGATTGTTTGGAATTACAAGGAAGACATTACCAAAGCCAATTAAAAATTTGAAAGAGCTTAGTCATGCAATTCAATCAGTTAAAGAATCAATTGAAGAAAATAATTCTGAAAAAACTATTGAAATTTTTGAAGAATTCATTGATCCTACAAAGTCAGGCGAACAAATGATAGAAAATTTCTTTGAACAACATAGAGAAATTAGATTATGGAAAATCAGACTAAAGGATAGAGGAGATGACTATATTGTCGAAAACAAAGAAAAAATGTTAATGTTGTTTGAGAATATAGAAATAACAATTACTAAAAAACTTAGAAACGAAATTTCTTAATTATTCAGCAGACAAGTCCCAATAACTTGCATCTTCTTGTTTCTCAGTAGGTTTTTGAAGATTCTTCCATTCTTTGAATGAGCGAACATACAATTTTGCATTAGACAGACCGGCAGATTTGAGTGCATAGTATGCCAATCCAGAAAGAGTTCCTACACTTCCACAATAAGTAATAATTTCAGAGTTTTCAGTAACACCGCGATTATCCAATAATCGTTTCATATCCTCTTTTGGGCGAAGAATTTTGTCATTAAAGGCAAGTGTTCGATAAGGCAAACTAATTGCACCAGGAATATGTTGCTCTAAAAAGTTCAGACGTTCTCGATTATCAATTAAAATCACATCATCTCTTGTTTTTGCAGTTTCCAAATAATCAGAAGTTGCCAAAATATTAGATTGTAGTGTCATGGAATGATCCTTGCTTTGAATATCAGGTGTTTGAGAATCATTTTCCAATCCAAGAGATTTCCAATGACCATAAGTTGTTTCAAGTAATGAAACATTAGAATGTCCAAGATATTCCAATGTCCAAGCAACTCGTGATGCTAATGCACCAAATGTATCATCATAAACAACAACACGGGTTTCATCGTCAATGCCCATAGAATTTACAAGTTTTAAAACACGTTCAGGACTATCATCAGACAAAAGAGTGGCCAAAGGCAAGTTCACAGCAGAAGTAATATGATCTTGTTTGTAGTCAGCCTCACGTCGAACATCAATAACTCGAACGCTTTTGTCTCGGATTTCTGAACGTAATGAATCTACATCAGTAGTGACATCAATAGAATTGGTCAAGCAGCACATTCACCCTTGCCAGTCTTTGTATGATAACTAGTATCACTACCATAATCAAGATAAAAGTCAGGATCTTCTTCTTTTGTAGGAGGAATTGTTAATGGTTCTAAAACTTTCTTAATATCATTAATAGATTTAATTTCAGAATCTTCATTTTTAGTTACAATTCTATGAATCCAAGACTGTAAAGTATCATCAGGTTTTTTGTGTTCTTTGAATAGTTCAATAATTTTCAAAATGACTGAAATTACTCTTTTTGCAGGAACTCTAAGACAAATTTCCCCAAGCATTGCTTCACCATCAGAGCGTCCACCTAACGACATTTGATAATTTGGATACATGTCTTTTCCAACACGTGCACCACCTCCAAAGAATCCAATGGTTGCAATACCGTGTTGACCACATGAATTTGGACAACCACTAATCTTAATTGAAGAGGCTCTAAGATCATCATCTTCATCTAGTTTTAATTCAAGGAATTTTCTTTGAATTTCTTTTGCAAGTCTATGAGAATTTGTCAATGCCAAATTACAAGAAGATGTTCCAGAACAACCAATAGGTGCAGTCATAGTTAGTGCTCCAGATTTTGCCAATCCAATTAGTAAAAGTCTAGAATACATTTTAGGCAAATCATCTTCATGAACATATCTTATTGCTACGTTTTGAACAAATCCAGTTCTTGCCTTTCCTTCTGCAGAAAAATCACGAATAATATCAGCAATTGCAGTTAATTGATTTGAAGTAATATCTCCAGCTTCAAGAGTGATGAACACAGAATGATAACCAGATTGTTTTTGTTTTACAGTATTTGTTTTAAGCCATCTTGCAAATCCATCAGGAGCAGATTCACCACTCTCATCAGATATTCTTATTGGTTGTTGGATTTCACTTGGGGTTGTATCAACTTTAAGTTTGGTGATTACAGATTGAGTAGCTCTAACAACAGCTCTTTCTTTTAGTACCAAGTTTTGGAATTTCTCCCAACCCATTTCATTTACAAGATAACGCATTCTATTTCTTGCAAGATTGACCCTATCACCCAATCTATCAAATAGTCTCATCACTGCAATTGATGTATAAAGTAAATCATCTTCAGGAGTAAATTCTTCTAACAGATGACCAACAAAAGATTTGTTTCCTAATCCGCCTCCAAGGAAAATTTTAAATCCTCTCTGAGTAGTTCCGTCTATTTCTCTTGTATGAGGAATTAATCCAACATCAACAATTCTTGCCATGCCATGTTTTTCACAACAAGTAAAAGTAAATTTGAATTTCCTTGGAAGTGCTTGAGACATTGGATTTCTCAAAAAGAATTTTGCAGTGGCAAGTGCATAAGGTGTAGAATCGAATTTCTCATCAGAACATACACCTGCTAAAGGACTACACATTACATTTCTAACAGTGTTTCCACATGCTTCTCTAGAGGTCATTCCAACTTCAGCAAGATTGCGAAGAATTTCTGAAACGTCTTCTAGTATTACCCAATGTAATTGAATACTTTCTCTAGTCGTAAAATGGGCATTGCCAATAGAATATTGTTCACTTAATTGAGATATTTTTTCAAATTGATGAGGGTAAATTTCTCCTGCAGGGAGTTTTATTCTTACCATAGCATAATCACTAGTCATTCTAGTACCGTATGCACCGTGTTGAAGTCTATAGCGCCTAAAACTGTCTTCATCATATTTTCCTTGACGGAATAATTTTACGGTTTTTGCAAAATCATCTGCCTCATCGGTTCTTGACCAATTGATTTTAGGTTTTACAGGTTTTGCTGTTTGTTTTAGATTAGATACTGTCAATACAAATAAAATTAATTTTATTGAGATATAAATTTATGAGATAGAGGGAATTTATGAAAGAAATTTTCAGGAATGTGCATTTTTTTCCTATTTTCTATTTAAAATAATCAAAATCAGAATAAAATTAGTTATAGCTAATTTATCAAAATTGTGGGAAAGTATTAATTGTTCAGAAAGCGAAATATCGACATGCAGGAAGCAACAATTGCAGAACAGTCCTCTAAAATATTTACAGATGTCCGTGAAGTTGAAATCACACGAGCAATTGCAAATGAATTTCACGATGTATTGATTGATAGAGCAGAATCAGATGTAATAATTATTGGAGCAGGTCCTGCAGGACTAACTGCTAGTAGAGAACTTTCAAACATGGGTTACAAAGTACTAGTAATTGAACAAAACAATTACCTTGGAGGAGGTTACTGGTTAGGAGGATATATGATGAATCCTGTTACAGTTAGAGAACCAGCTCAAAAAATATGGGATGAATTAGGAGTCCCATACAAAAAAGTTCAAGATGGATTATACTTAACACCAGGACCACATGCAGTATCAAAATTAATTGCAGGTGCATGTGATGCAGGTGTAAAATTTCTTCAATTAACAAAGTTTGATGATTTAGTTTTAAAAAATGGAAGAGTTACAGGGATTGTAGTTAATTGGATGCCAGTTTCAGCATTGCCACGTAACATTACATGTGTTGATCCAGTTGCATTTGAATCAAAAATTCTAATTGATGCATCAGGTCATGATTCAGTTGCAGTAAAAAGACTAGTAGATAGAGGATTAGCAGAATGGAAAGGAATGCAACCAATGTATGTTAATGACGGTGAAGAACACGTAGTTCACAAAACAGGGGAGGTATATCCAGGATTAATTGCAGCAGGAATGTCAGTCACTGAAACACATGGTTTGGCAAGAATGGGACCAACATTTGGTTCAATGTTGTACTCTGGAAAAAGAGCAGCAGAAATTGCTGCAGAGAAGATCAAAGAGTTAGAAAGATAAGCCACAAAAACAATCATTTTCTTATTGAAAATCAATAGAGTTTTCCTATATAATGAACCTACAGTACCAGAAATTCAGATAGAAAAATTACAAAAATTCCTCAAAGACACATTTCCAATTAAAGTAGAAATTAGAAAAAACTTTCTAGAGTATTCAAATAATAAGATTTTTGAAAAATTTGCTAGCGTAAGAATTTTTGATTTAAAAAAACCACTTCAAAAATATGTCCCATCAATAAAAGAGATAGAATGTGAAAAAAAGAATCAAGACTCTGCTGGACAAGAAGAGTTGTTTTTGTATGATGGATTTAAAATTCAAGAAATCATCTCAGAAACGATTCCAAAAAATGAGAACAGATTTGATACATTACATGTTTTTTTTACAAACAAGATAACTTGTACATTTGATGAAAGCGATTTTAGATATCATGCAAGAGCTTTGATCAGTTCTAACCCAACAATTATTTCAACATCAGGAATAGTTGAAGCGCCTGCAAAACCCAAACAGTTCTATTTTGAACTAATGTCAAATTTTTCTAATGAAAGAATTGATGAGATAAAGAAAAAGTATAAAGGGAAATTTTTAGATTATCACGATTCACGTACATCACAAGTAATAGAAGGGTACTTGCTACAAACAATAATGTATCAAGAAACAGGAGAAATGTTTTGTGATCAGAATGATTGCAGATTATTTAACTCACATTGGCAAAAAGATCTATTATACACCCAAATAGAAAATAAGAAATTTTGTGAAAAACATTTAGAAATTATCAAAAAAATGTCAAATTAGTTTTGAGAAACAAAGCAGTTAGATATTTTTTTAATGAATTTTTTTCTACATTTAACTTGTAATTAAACAAGTAAGAAAAAGGATATTCACTTAAATTATTGCAATAAAAAGATGAACCATATGATGTCAGCAGATACTGGGGCAGCAGTGTTAGAAACTAAAGACGAAGGTCCAAAAATTCCAGATAAAAAGAAAACAAAATTTGATGTAATAATTATCGGAGCAGGTCCTTCAGGATACACTGCTGGAATTTATTGTTCTAGAGCAGGTTACGATACTTTGATTTTATCAGGAATTTTACCAGGCGGTCAATTAGTAAATACCACAGAAGTTGAAAATTACCCAGGATTTGAAAATGGGATCATGGGTCCTGATTTAATGATAGATATGAGAAAACAGTCACAAAGAATGGGTACAACAATTATTGATGATGAAGTAGTAGACGTAGATTTTAGGCATAAACCATACAAAGTTCTAACAGCATCTGAAGAATATGAAGGACGTGCAATAATTATCGCAACAGGTGCAAATCCAAGAAAATTAGGATTAGAAGGTGAAGAAACTTTTGGAGGAAAAGGAGTTTCATACTGTGCAACATGTGATGGACCTTTCTTTAGAAATCAAGAGATAATAGTTGTTGGAGGAGGAGATTCAGCAATTGAAGAAGCAACATTCTTGACAAAATTTGCAACAACTGTACATCTAGTACATAGACGTGGAGAATTAAGAGCAAGCAAAGTAATGCAAGAAAGAGCATTAAATAATGAAAAAATAAAATTCCATTGGGATTCAGCAGTAGTAGACATTAAAGGAGACCAAAAGATGCAACAAGCTGTTTTAAAAAATCTAAAAACAAACGAAGAAACATCGCTTGATGCTGGCGGATTATTTGTTGCAATTGGTCACTCACCAAATACAAAAATATTTGAAAATCAAATTGAATTAGACGATGAAGGATATATTATTTTAAAAAATAAAACACATACAAATATTGAAGGAGTTTTTGCTGCAGGAGACGTACATGACAGAAATTATAGACAAGCAATTACAGCTGCAGCATTTGGATGTATGGCAGCAATTGACGTAGACAAATATATTTCAGAATCTACAGATAAACAAGAATGAAAAATGCACAGTGCAAAAAATGCCTGAATAAATTCCAAGAAAAAGAAATTTACACCATTCAGCAATTTCAATATAGAGAAGAACCCACATACAAATGGTCATTAGAATTTTTCAAAAGATTGGACATTGATGAATGGGATTCTTTTTGTGAAAATTGTTTAATGGAATATTCCAAAAAATCCAAAAAAGTATGGAGTAAATCAAAGAATACAAAAATCTAAATTCTTAATTCAAATCAATTAAGATGTAAAGTAATGAGTATGAATTCAGAGTTGAAAGAAAAGATCAAAAAACATAGTGAAGTTTTAGCTAAATTAGGCATGAATTTAGCAAAAAATCAATTCAGTTACAAAGTTGAAAAGAAAAAATCTAAAGAATATTGGTTAGAAAGAATCGCAGAAGTAAAAAAACACAATGAAAAAGGTTTGGAATATTATAATGAAATTTATTCCATGATGAATGTGATCAATAAAGAAGAATCACAAATGTTTCTTTTACGAATTGGAAAATTCCATCAATTAGGGTCTGAGTTAATTGAGATAATGGAAAAAATCAAAGATAACCCAGCAATCAGTGATTCAAAAGATACACAAAAAAGTCAATGGAGTAAAGGAGTTGGAGAAAAACTAATAGAACAAAGTGACAAATGTCTTCAATTTGAAAGAGATATGAACTCAACATTTAGAGAATTTTATGAAAAATACATTAAAGAAATTTTAGAATAATCAATATGCCAATTCTGACATGTGTTTTGCATCTTTAAGAGAATTTTCAAATTCATCTTCAGACATTACGTTTTGTGTGGCATAAACACTTTTGAATTTTCGTCCATCATCTGCAAAAATTCCAACAACACATGCATCACCATCAATAGGATATTTTTTCATACATGCATAAACTGCAGCTGATGAAGGACTAATCAAGAGTTTGTCTTTTGCAAAGACTTCTTTTACAACTGAAAATGCCTCATCATTATCTGCAGAAACCCAATCATCAACAACATTTTCTCGTTTTAAAAATAGGTCGGGTTTCGCTGATTCCTCAAAATTTCTCCAGCCTTGAATCAAATGATTTTGTTGAGGTTGACAACCAATAATTTTCACATCAGGGTTTTTTTCTTTAAGATAAGCACCAATTCCGGTAATAGTACCGCCAGTACCAACACCAGTAAAGAAATGGGTTACTTTACCTTCAGTTTGTTTCCAAATTTCAGGTCCTGTACCCTCATAGTGTCCTCGGAAATTTGCTTCATTTGCATATTGATTTGGGGAATAATATGTTTCAGGTCTTGAAGATGCAATAGACGTAGCCAATGCGATACTTTGGTCAGTTCCAGCACCGACTTTAGGACATAAATCATCACTTGTTTCAAAAACTTTTGCACCAAGATTTCGAATGATGTCTTTAGTTTCATTACTAACTTTTTCAGGAATTACAATCTCAACTTTGTAACCCAATAAATTAGCTATTCCAGTTAAGGCAATTCCAGTATTTCCAGAAGTTGGTTCAATGATAATGCTTTCCCCCTTTTTCAAAATTCCTTTTTCTTCACCATCTTTAATCATCCAGTATGCGGCTCTATCTTTAACAGAACCAAAAGGATTGTGTCCCTCTAATTTAGCAAAATAATTCACATCATCATGAGATAGAGAATCTAATGTAACAAGAGGAGTATTACCTACGCGATTCAATACATCCGTATCATTAACAACAGTCATGGGTTTAATTATTTCACCTTTTTAATTTGAAATGTAATTACATCTCCATCTTTTGATAAATCTAATAATTCATGACCACTTCTTGTCACCCATCTAGAAATGTCATCTTCAGCTGCAGGATCATCAGCAGAAACTGTTAGTATTTCACCAACTTGCATCCTTTCAATTTCAATTTTTGTTCTAAACACAGGTTCAGGACAAAATAATCCTACTGCATCTAATTTTTTTTGTTCAGATTCAGACATGAATATCTAATTCAACGAGAGCGTTTTGTCATATTAAAATCTATTTGAGTTTAACATTGGTGGTAGGTAAAGCTAACAAATGATTTTGAGAGTAGTTTTTTAAAAATTCTATTTTAAATTAGAATTATTTGAAAAGATCCTCAGTCTCATGACGAATTAATTCAGATATAGTATTTTCTTTAAAATCAAAAGAATAATCACGAATAATTGCCACAGGACACTTTAGTGCCTTGCCCATTACTAATTCAGCAGCTGCTGAAAATTCATCAGCAATTGCAATTTCAGTCACTCGTAAAATTTTTTTAAAAGAATCTAAAGTTCCAGCATAATCTAAAAGAGGATTTAATCCAGATATTCCAATTGCACAATTAGTTTGACCCATTCTAAATGGACGCCCAAATGTATCAGAAATTATGATTGCCACATTTTTATTTGAATTTGATTTAATTTTTTCACGAATTATTTTAGCAGATATATCAGAATCTTTAGGAAGTAATGTAGCATATCCATTTTTTACATTACTTTCATCAACACCTGCATTTGCACAAATAAATCCATGATTAGTTTGAGTAATCATTATTTGATTTTTCATTCTAACAATTCTTTTGGATTCAGATAAAATCAGCTCAACAATTCGAGGGTCTTTATCATATTGAGAACTAATTCCTTCTGCTAACAAAGAAGGGGATATAGAAGACAAGTCAATGATTTGCCCTTCTTGTTTTGAAATAATCTTTTGTGCAATTACTAATATATCGCCATCTTTTAGTTGGGTAGACTTTAAGATTAGTTGAGAAATATCATCAGATGGTTCAATTTCTTTTTCTATGTGAATTGGAATTATTTGCAATTATTACAACTAAAAAGACATACTAAAAAATTGTTTATGCAGGAGATGGAGTTTCTAATTCTAATTTGTAGTGTTTATTGATTATATCCAAAATTTTAGACAAGTCTTTTTCTTCCAAAGTAGTTGTCGCCAAGTCCTTAACAATATCTTGTGCACGATAAGCAATTCCCAAACCACAAATATCAAATAATTTTACATCATTTGCACCATCAACTACACATACAATATTTTCTTTCTTTTCACCCCATTCTTCAATTTTTGTGATTGCAGATTTTGCTTTATTTGAATCAACACTAATTTCTACGCCATCAAGTTTTCCATCTTTGAAAATTAATTCATTTGAGAAAACATAATCTAAACCCAATTCTTCTTTTAATCTACCCATCATTAAAGTAAAGCCACCAGAGACTGCCATGATTTTCCATCCAGCAGTTTTTAAGATCCTGCAGGCTTCTTTGGCACCAGTCATAATAGGTAATGAGTCAGATACTTCTTGGCAAACTTTTTCATCTAGACCTTTCAAAGCTGCAACTCTTGTTCGAAGTCCCTCTTCCCAATTAATTTTGCCTTGAATTCCCTGTTTGGTAATTTCCCAAATCTCATCTTCTTTGTTTATTTGCTCTGCAAGAATAGGCAAATATTCTTCATCATACAAAACACCTTCTACATCAAAAATAATCAACAATTAATTTCTGATTTGCAAAAAAAATTCTAATAATATTAAAGTTTAAACTTCTTTTAAAATCAAAAACGTAAGTAATAATATACCGTAGATCAAGTCAATATACATGACTGATGAATTAGAACACAAATTTGAGGTAGAAATTCTAGAAAGAGAAGGCAGACAAAAACTACCACAAGAAATCAAAGACGAATTAAAATCATCAGGAATGATGGACGAAAAAGGAAAATTGAAACTAAAAGGAGTCAGTCCAAAAATGCTCAAAAGAATGAAACAGGAGTACATAGAATGTCCAGTTTTAGAAGATCAGATTCATTTCATTCAATGTTTTGTGTGTCCAAATTTCCAAAGCAGAGTAATGGGTAAAGTTCTCTGTAAAGGAGACAAAATTTAAACATTAAATTTTTCACGAAAGGCTCATTAGTAAAATTGATTCTTTGAAGTTTAGTTTGGGAAAAGAAGACGTAGGTATTACAGTATCAAAAAATGAGGATTTTAGTGAATGGTATACACAAGTTGTTCTAAAAGCAAAACTTGCAGATTATGCACCAGTAAAAGGATTAATTGTGCTCAGACCAGATGGATATTCTATTTGGGAATCATTGAAAAATACATTTGATAAGAAATTTTCAAAAAATGGAATTAGAAATGGATTTCTTCCGATTCTTATTCCAGAATCACTATTAGGTAAAGAACAAAAACATTTTGCAGGATTTAATCCAGAAGTGTTTTGGGTAACTCATTCAGGAACAAACGAAGTGGGAGATAGATTAGCATTAAGACCAACTTCTGAAACATTAGCATATACATTGTATTCCAAATGGATTCAAAGTTGGAGAGACCTTCCATTAAAAATTAATTTTTGGAATACTGCATTAAGAGCAGAAATCAAAGCAACAAAACCATTTCTTAGAACATCTGAATTTTTGTGGCAAGAAGGCCATACTGTTCACACGACACAAGAAGAAGCAGAAAAAGAAGTAATGAGGATTTTAGATATTTACAAAAATACAGTAGAAGAAGAATTAGCAATTCCAGTTACAACAGGAAAAAAAAGTGAAAAGGAAAAATTCGTGGGAGCAGTATATACAACTACTATGGAATCAATCATGCCAGATGGAAAAGCGTTACAGATGGGCACGTCCCATTTCCTAGGACAAAACTTTTCAAAACCATTTGATGTAAAATTTACAGACAAAGATAATGTAGAACATTTTGCATGGCAAACATCATGGGGAGTTTCATGGAGATTGATTGGAGCGATGATCATGGCTCATGGTGACGATAAAGGATTGGTATTGCCTCCAAAAGTGGCACCAATGCAAGTAGTAATTGTTCCAATTTACAAAAATGATGATGGAAAAAATACTGTATTACCAAAAGTTGAAGAAATAAAAGAAATTTTAGAGTCAAAAGATATCAGAATTCATGTTGATGATAGAAGCGAGTTATCACCAGGATACAAATTCAATGATTGGGAACTTAAAGGAGTCCCAATCAGAATAGAGATAGGCCCAAAAGATATTGAAAAACAAAGTGTAATCATTGCAAAAAGATACAATCGTGAAAAATCAAGTTTAGAGTTTTCAAATATTGAAAAAATACCTGCAATTTTGGATGAAATTCAAAAAATAATGTTAAAAAATGCAAAAGATCAAGCCAAAACAAATACAATCAATATTTCAGATTATACAGAATTTAAATCAAAAATTGATGTAGGGGGTTTCTTCAATGCCCCATGGTGTGGAAAAATTGAATGTGAAGAAAAAATCAAAGAAGAGACAGGGGCAGACATTAGGGTGATTCCTTGGAACAGCGAAGATTCAAATCAAAAATGCATATACTGTGGGGAACAAAGTAAAACAATACCAATTTTTGCAAGAGGATATTAGAAAATTACCCACAAATATAATAAACAAAAAAAATATGGTTTTTCAATTATGATCTCAAATCCAGAGTTAGAGCAGGAGTCATTAGTAGGATTATTCAAAAAGACTAGAAGTAGAACGTTAGAATTAGTAAAAACTTTAGAAAAAGATGATTTTGTTGTTCAAACTGCATTTTTCATGAGTCCGCCAAAATGGCATATCGGTCATGTTAGTTGGATTTATGAAGCAATAATGAGTAAAATAGATAAAAATTATGAATTTTATTCTAAAGAATTTTCAGAATATCTCAATTCGTACTATCAGCAATTTGGTGTTCCACATGATAAAGGATTACGAGGAGTAGTTTCAAGACCAACGGTTGAACAAATTTTCCAATATTTTAATATCATAAATCAAAGAGTTGAAAAATTTATTGCTGCACAGTCATCGAATGAAAATTCCATGAAATTAATTACAATGGGGTTACATCATGAATGTCAGCATCAAGAACTTTTAGTATATGATTTGCAGCATCTTCTAGCAGAACAATACAAACCAATTAAAAAAAATCCAATTGCAAAACAGAATAGTATTGAAAAAAAATCAGTTCACATTAGAGGTGGGATATACACTCTAGGATATAATGGAAGAAACTATTGTTATGACATTGAACTTCCAGAACACAAAGTATACCTAAATGATTACAAGATAGATGTTTTCCCAATTACAAATCAACAATACATGGAATTTGTTGAAGACGGAGGATATGAGACATACAAATATTGGTTATCAGACGGATGGGAAAAAGTAAAGAAAAACAAATGGAATTCTCCGATGTATTGGGAAAAAATTGATGGTAAATGGCATGTAAGAGACTTTTTAGGAATTAGAGAAATTAATCCAAATGAGCCTGTAAATCATGTTAGCTATTATGAAGCAGAGGCATATTGTAAATGGGCAGGAAAAAGACTACCAACAGAAGCAGAGTGGGAAAAAGCAGCATGTTGGAATGAGGAGACACAAGAAAAAACAGAATTCCCATGGGGAAATGAATCACCAACAGAAGAAAAATGTAATTTACTTGAATCTAATTTTTGGGGATGTACAGAAATAGGCACATTCCCTCAAGGAACCAGTCCATCAGAATGCCAACAAATGATAGGAGATGTTTGGGAATGGACATCTTCAGAATTTATGGGATATCCAGGATTCAAAACAGGGTTTGATGAATATAATGACAAATGGTTTACAAATCAAAAAGTTCTGAGAGGAGGATCATTTGGAACTCCAAAAATGTCAATTAGAACAAGCTATAGGAATTTTTTCAGATTAGATGAGAGATGGTTATTTTCAGGTTTCAGATGTGCAGAAAATATTTAGTTCTTAGATACTAAAGATAGTGAAAAATTTTCAGCATCATCTAACCAAATATTTTTTATTTTAAAACCAGTACTAAGTAACAATCGACGTATTTGAGACACTTGAAATTTACGAGAATATTCAGTGTGAATTAATTCATCTTTTTTCAAATTTAATGAAAGATTAGATTTTGAAATAATGACAGATTGATTTACAAGTGATTTCAGATACATTTCAATTCTCTGATCTTTTTCATTATAGATTGCATGATGTTTAAAATTAATCAAATCAAAATCTGCATCAAGTTCATCATTTATTCTAGATAAAACATTTAGATTGAATTTGGCAGTAATACCTTGAGAATCATTATATGCAGATTCTAAAACTTGTGTGTCTTTTACTAAATCTAATCCAATCAAAAAAAGATCATCAGACTTCATCGTAGAATTAATTTTTTGTAAAAATGCATATCCGTCATCAGGAGAAAAATTACCAAAACTAGAACCTAAAAATAATATCAAATTCTTTTTATCATCATAATTTTGGAGAAATTCCAATCCTCCTTCATAAGTATCAACAATTCCAGTAATGTATAGATCATCATAGTCAGCAAGTAATTGTTCAGAGCTTTCAGTCAGAATTTCAGAAATATCAATTGGAAAATAGTCGATTCTTTCTTGTAAGGGCGTAAAAATATCCAAAAGTAGCCTAGTTTTGACAGATGCTCCACTTCCAAGTTCCACTAAACGAAAAGAATCATCAATAAAACTAGGTAGTTCAGTTTGTAATTTTTTCAATATTGAAATTTCGGTTCTTGTTGGATAATATTCAGGCAAAGAACAAATTTTTTCAAAAAGATCAGAACCCTTTTTATCATAAAAGAATTTTGGCGCAATTGATTTTTGATTTTTAGTTAAACTGAAACGGACTTCTTCTGCAAATGTTTTCTCAATTTTTGTTGCATGAGGTTTAAAATATTGTAATTTAGAGTCAATTACATATTTTTTGTAATTAAGGTTTTTTTGGACAGAGTCACTCAAATATTAAATCCATCTGAAATTAACATAAATGCCTTATTACAATTTTTACGCTCAATCATATTTCTTGATATACTGCATTATTGAACAGTAGATAATGAGTGAAATTCTTAGAGTAGAACATTTGAAAAAATATTTTACAAAAAAAGGGATCTTTGGAAAAAAATCAGATACAGTCAGAGCAGTAGACGGAGTTTCATTTACTCTTAATGAAGGAGAAGTTTTTGTGTTAGCAGGAGAGTCAGGTTCAGGAAAATCCACAATTGCAAAATTAATTTTAAAATCAATTGAACCAGATTCAGGAAAAATTTTTTTTGAAAATCAAGAGATAGATAATGAAAAAACAAACTTGAAGAAAATTAGAATGAATTGTCAAATGATTCATCAAGATCCATACGATTCGATTAATCCAAGAATGAAAGTTGGAGATATAGTTTCAGAACCACTTGAGATTCACAATGAAGGAAATAAAGATGAAAGATTGAAAAGAGTAATCGAAGTATTACGTGAAGTAAAATTAGAACCAGCTGAAGAAATTGTAAAAAAATATCCCCATATGTTATCAGGAGGACAAAGACAGAGAGTAGTTTTAGCAAGAGCATTGGCACTAAAACCTAAAATTATCTTAGCTGATGAGCCAGTTTCAATGTTAGATGTGTCAATTAGAGCAGAAATGTTAGAATTGATGCAACACCTGCAAAAAAAATACAATATTTCATTTGTTTACATTACTCATGATTTAGCAACTGCTAGATATTTTGGTCAGAGAATTGGAATTTTGTATCTTGGTAAAATTGTAGAGGAAGGTGAAATCAATCAAGTTCTACATAATCCAAAACACCCATACACTCAAGCATTAATTGATTCCATTTCAGAGCCTGATCCTAAAAACTTGCACAAAAAAAGAGAAATCAGAATAAACGAAGTAAATGCAGATGTAGATGTGTATCAAGGATGTAGGTTTAGAGCAAGATGTCCATATGTTATCGATAAATGCAATAATGAACCAAAACTAGAGAAAATTTCAGAAGAGCATTTGTCTGCATGTTTTGTGGAACTGGACTAACTATTTCGAACAGAAGGCATTCGTTTATCTTTGTATGTAACAATATGTGATACTCCATTTTTTGGGAATACACCATAGATCAGTTTTGCTTTTTGAATTACAGAATCTTTCAAAGAAACCATAATGAATTGGCTCTCTTTAGATCTCTCTTCTAAAATATTTGCAAGTTTTTTAGAATTTGGAGCATCAAGATGTGCATCTACTTCATCAAATAAGTAAAACGGAGATGGTTTTAATTTTTGCAAAGCAAGAACAAATACAATTGCAGCCAAAGTTTTCTCACCGCCACTAATTGATGTAGATTCTCTTTTTGGTTTATTTGGGAATTGAATCAAATATGAAATTCCAGAATTGAAAATATCATCTTCGTTTTGTAATTCTAACCAAGCATTACCACCAGTCATTTTATTGAAAATCAGTCGAATTTCTTTGTCAACTTTATCAAATGCATCTAAAAATGTTTGACGTTTGTCTTTTTCAATATCTTCAATGAATTTGACAATAAAGTTACGTTCTTCTTCAAGAGAATTCTTTCTATCAGACATTGAACGATACCCATAAGATACGTCCAAGTATGTTTCAGGAGCTTTTGCATTTAATGAGTTTAGTGAGGATAATTCGGAACTTAATCCTTGGACAATTGTTTCAACATCAAATGTTTCCATATCTTTATCAAATCCAAATGCAGAAAGTATTTGTTGTAATTTAGCCTCATTTTCAACTAAATCATGTAAATCACGATTTAGTGAATCAGATTTACGCTCCAAAGTATTTATTTCTCCAGTAAGTTTTTTGTCTTGCTCAGATAGTACTTTGAGTTTATCATCATATTCTTTTAG
This sequence comes from uncultured Nitrosopumilaceae archaeon, assembly GCA_964511485.1. Classification (GTDB taxonomy): domain Archaea; phylum Thermoproteota; class Nitrososphaeria; order Nitrososphaerales; family Nitrosopumilaceae; genus Nitrosopumilus. Next base: position 7,552 of record CAZEFL010000021.1, on the reverse strand, counting down.
ATGCACAACAGATGAGCCCGATGATGAAATTAATTCCTGTTCTTTTTCACGTAATTTTTCAAGAATCTCTTGTTTTGGTTCTTTTTGTTTTTCCAAATTTTGAATTTTTGTTTCTAATTCATTATATTCTGATTTTAAAGCATCATTTTCGTTAGTTAATCGGTTAATTTGTGATTTTTCTCTATTGTCTTGAGTTTGCATTTTTGTGAGTTGAGAATCTTTCTCACGGTATTCAGCCATTATTGTACTGTATAATTTTTCAACGTCTATTTTTTTAAGATTGATTTTAGATAATTCATTTGCAATGCGGGATTGCTCACCACTGGCATAATTTTCTTCCACAAGAGTAATTCTTTCATTTAATGATTCAACATGTGACTCAATAGTACTTTTTTCAGATTCAATAGTGGAATTTCTTAAAGTTAATTCAGATATTCTGTGAGATAATTGCTTTTTTGTATCTAATGCTGAATGGATTCTAGATTTTAGATTTGAATAATTTTCAGTAGTAGAAGTTAGTTGTTTTTCAGATATGGAAAGTCTTTGAACATATGATTGAATACTGGTATCTATTTTTTTCAAAGAATGTTTTTGTTTTAACGTGTATTTTTTGATCAAGGTATTTGATTGCAGTAAAACATCAATTTCACTACTCATAGAAATCAATTTTGTTAGTTTTGAAATTTTTGAATTTATATCAATAACAACTGTACCACCTTTTGCTTCAAAGTATTCACCATCCAAAGTTACTGCCTTGTAACCGGATTGAGAGATATCATAAGCTGCCTCACGTGTTTCAGTAAGAATAACATTTCCAAATAGGAATGTTTTGAGTGCAGAATATCTCGAATTACAAGAAACATAGTCAGCAAGTATACCAATTACACCAGATGTTTTAGGTAAAGTGATTTGAAATTTAGGAATTGAATCCATAGGGATAATTTTCAGTTTATGCAATTTTTTACTTCTAGCAATTTCTGCAATTCCAAGCAATGTTGCAAAATCTTTAACAACTATTGCTTTAATCCAATCTGAACTTACTGCCATCATAGGTCGTTCATATTTTTTTTCCCATGAAACCATTTCATAGACTAATCCTTCAATGCCAAGTTTGTCTGCATCTTCTTTTAATTTTGCAACTGAATAATCCTCATGCATGTATCCTTTTACTGTTTTAATTTTTGATTCATAATGTGTTGCAGCTTTGCTTGATTTTTCTAAAATCAAATTCCATTCTTCTAAATCATTAGTTATTTTTGATTTTTTGTCTTGAAGTTTTTGAATTCTTAATTTTAATTCAACAATTGTTGAATTATTATTATTCATCAAAGATTCTAATTTAGTTTTAGAATCAGACAATTCAGATATAGCAGTATTTAATTCGGCAAATCTTTCAGCATTTGCATTAATTTTATTTTTAGATTCATTTGTTTCATGTTGAATTTTTGAAAGTTTTAATTTTGAATCATTAAGTTGAGTGGTAAGAGTTTTAATTTTTGTATCAATTTCAGATTTTTTTGAAGCAGCTTTTGATTGTTCAGCAAGTACTTGGTTTCTTTTAGAATCAATTTCCTCCACAGTTTTATTGATATTATTTTTCTTTTCAGTAGTTTCTAAAAGAGATTCTTTTATTTTCTGAATTTCTAAATCAATTCCACTTCTAGCAGAATCAATAGATTGTAATTCAGTTTTAATCTCAGGAATTCTAAAATTAATTTGTTCTAATCTTTTCTTTGATGCAGATATTGCAGTATTATCAATTTCATATTGTTCCATTGCGGCACTTATTTCTGAATCCAATGCAGCTTTAGATTGGTTGAAATCATTAGCTTTATCCATTAATTTTGATTTTTCAGATTCTAAAGAGTCAATTTCTGTTCTTAATGTAGTTCTTTCAGCACCAAAAGAGGTAATTTCACAAGTCATCGCATGTAAAGTAGTTTCTTTAGAAGTTTTTTGGGCAGAAATTATTTTCATTTTATTTGCAGCTGCAATTGCCCGATATCGATTTAATTCACGTTCAACGATATCATGACGGAGTTTCTGATTTCTTTCTTCCTCCAAATCATCAATTCTATTTTTAATCTCACCCATTTTTGCCATTGCAATCTCTAATCGTCTATCAGCTTCTTCTAGTTGCTTCATTGATTCAGTTTTTTTATCATCAAATGAAGATAATCCAATTAAATCCTCAATTGTTTTTCTTTTTTCTTCAGAAGTAAATTCTGAAATTCTAGTTACAGTTCCTTGTTGAACTGCATTTAGTTGTCCTAGACCAGCATTTGCCATATCCAATAAATCAAGAATATGACTTCGATTGGTTTTCTTTTTGTTTAGATAGTATGTATTTTCACCATTAGAATCCATTTCTCTTGTGATCTCAACAGTGTCAGAATCAACAGGGATTTTTCTATCAGAATTATCAAAGTGAACACTAGATCTCGCCATTTTGGGTCCACGTCTATTTGCACCCTCAATATCATGAATTAGAGATCGTAGTCGATCTACTCGCATGACTTTTGGTTTATTCTCGCCCATTGCAAAAATTATAGCATCTAAGATGTTACTTTTACCTGAACCATTTGGGCCAGAAATAGAAACAAGTCCAGGTTCAAATTGAACAGTGGTATTTTTAAATCCAAATGATTTGAAACCAAAGATCTCTACTTTTTTTACATGAACCAATGATGATAATTTTACAATAGGGATGATAATCGATGGTTAACAAGTTTAGTTGACACTATTGCTTAATTTTTCTTGTTTTGTTATGATATTTTTCGTAATGGTGACCATCAAAAATTTTTGAACGAATAAAATGATCGCTTCAATTGTGCCTAACTATAATTAGCAATTAATGAGTCAAAATGTATGACAAAATTAGGATTAATTCAAACTGTTTCTTACAACACAAATCAAAAAGGAATTTCTCATGTTTCAGAAAAATTAAGGAAATTAGGTAAAAAAGAGACAGAGATTGTATGCCTGCCAGAACAATGGTTAAAGAACAATGAGAGTGTAGATTTTGATTCCGAGTTTTCAGAATTTAAGAAAATTGCAAAAGATTTTGCCATGACTATCATCCCAGGAGCATTTTATGAAATTTCAGATGGAAAAACTTCGATTATTTCACCAATTATTGGTCCTGAAGGGGAATTTATTGGAAAACAAGAGAAAATTCATCCATTTGACTATGAAAAAGATACAGTAAAACCCGGAAAAGAGGCTAAAATTTTCAATACTGCTTGTAAATTTGGAGTGGTGATTTGCTATGATATGGTATTTCCAGATGTAGCAAACACATTAGCCAAAAAAGGAGCTCAGATATTATTATCACCAAGTAGAATTGTTCGAAGAGGGATAGAACCTTGGCAAATGTATGTTCAAGTGAGAGCACTTGAAAACAGAATACCTATTCTTGCAGCAAATGTAGAGAATCATAAATTTGGAGGAAACAGTATGATTGTAGATTTAGTTGAAAACAATAAAGTAGTTACAACCAAAATTACAAAATTGGAAGGAGAAAGTCAAGTAACTAAAGAATTTGTACTTGACAAATACGAAGAGAGTAGAAAAAAGAGATTTTCAGATTCAAATAAGTTTCAATGACTATTCGCCTGCAACAAACTTTTCACATTCAGCTTTTGCTTTAACATCAGATGTTTGTTCAATAGGATGTTTCATCAAATATGCACTTGCAGGTTTGATTGGTCCACCAACGCCTCTATCAAGGGCGATTCTTGCTAATCTAATTGCATCAATTACAATTCCTGCAGAATTTGCCTTATCATCAACTTCTAGACGAACTTCCATATTGTAAGGAATGTTTGCCCATTGACGTCCCTCAATTCTCATAAACATTAATTTGGTATTTCCTAAAAATGGAATAAAATCAGAAGGTCCAACATAAATTTGATCATCATCCAGTCTTTCATTTAATTGACTCTGAACACTTTCAGTTTTAGAAATTTTCTTTGAAACAAGTCGATCTTGTTCTTTCATGTTTAAGAAATCAGTGTTTCCCCCCACATTGATTTGGTATGTTTTTTCAATTTTTGTTCCTCTATCATTACATAGTTTAGCTAAAGTTCTATGAACAATTGTAGCTCCTACTTGTCCTTTAATATCATCACCAATACAAGGAATATTTTTTTCTGAGAATTTTTTTGCCCATGTTTCATCCGATGCGATAAATGAAGGAATACAATTAACAAATGCAGTATTAGTATCAAGACAAATCTGTGCCCAGAATTCAGTCACTTTATCAGAACCTACAGGCAAATAAGAAACAATTATCTCAACTCCAGTATCTTTGATTACTTGTTTTACTTCTTCAGTGATTTGTTCTACAGATTTTGGATTATCAATGGGTTTGATTCTGTTTTCTACCCATAAACCAACTCCATCTAAAATTGGACTTTCATAAATTTTAGCATCAGTTTTTGGCAATTCATCTTTTGGAATCCAATCAACCATGTTTGGGAATGCATAGATTGCTTCATGAAGGGGTTTTCCAACTTTGTTCTCACCAACATCAAAACCACAAACAAAATCAATATCATGAATACCATAACCTGATAATTTATCGTGGATAATTCCAGTAACTTCCTGGGTAGGGTTTTTTCTATAGTATTCAATTCCTTGAATTAAACCTGAGAAGCAATTGCCAATACCAACCAAACCAACTTTGATTCTTTCTGACATTCGAAAGTTGGTATTATTTGGTTGGTTTAAAGTTTTCTTAGAGGAAGTAAAAAAGTGAATCAATTAAGGCAGAATTTTATACTTGACGACGACAATTCAAGTAATGATAGAGCCAGGTCGTCCAGTCAAAGATATTCAAATTGATTCAGACATCACATTTGAAAAAATTTTTGAAGAGTTGTCACAATCAGGAGGATTTGAATCAGTAAATCTATCAACAGGACTAGAGATTCTATCAGAAATGATTCCAGATAAACAATGTCTCAAATTCATCTCATTTGTTGGAGCAGTAGTTTCAACAGGATTACGGGGGATTATCAAAGATATGATGAAAAACAAATGGTTTGATGTAGTACTCACAACATGTGGTGCATTAGATCATGATATTGCAAGACATTTCTCACACTACAAGGAAGGATCATTTACAATGGACGATAATGAATTAGCAGATCAAGATATTCATAGATTGGGAAATGTTTTAGTTCCAATGGACAGTTATGGCCCACTTATTGAAGAAAAGATGAGTGCATTTCTTGAAGAGGAATATCAAAAAGGGGTCAGGGAGATGACAACTGCAGATATTTGTAAAATGATTGGAAAACATTTGGGTGAGGATTCATTTCTTTATTGGGCATACAAAAATGACATTGATGTAGTTGTTCCAGGAATAATGGATGGCGCAGTAGGTAGTCAAATTTGGATGTTCACACAGAGTCATAGTGATTTCAAACTAAACATTATAGGAGATGCAAATCTATTATCAGGACTGATTTTCAAAGCAGAAAAATCAGGTGCATTTATGATTGGAGGAGGGATTTCAAAGCACCACACACTATGGTGGAATCAATACAGAGAAGGATTAGATTATGCATTTTACATTACAACTGCTCAAGAATTTGATGGTAGTCTAAGTGGGGCATTAGTTAGAGAGGCAATTTCATGGGGAAAAGTTACTCAAAAAGCAAAACAATCAACATTGCATGCAGAGGTGACAACAATATTGCCATTTATTTATGCAGCACTCCTATCTAAATTAAAAAAATAGATAAAAATTATTATCTAATTAAAATTAGAATTATTCAATGGGTTCTAAAATAAAGATTAAAGAATTTGAATCAATGAATTTAGAAAAAGGTTTCCTCATTGACGGGTTTCCATCGGCTGGATTCAGTAGTGCTATCGCATCTGAATCAATGGTAAAAACATCACAATTCAAACTTGCAGGAATAGTTGATTCAGATAGTTTTCCGCCAATCAGCGTCATAAAAGATGGAAAACCAAATTACCCATCAAGAATTTTCATTAATGAAGAATCAAAAATAGCGATATTTTTGTCATACCTTACACTTGATCAGACATTACACAAAATGACAGCTAAAGTAATGTTAGAATGGGCACAAGAGCACAAAATTGGATTAATCATTAGCAGTATTGCTATAAAATTATCAGAAGGTAATGAGGAAATGATTGGGATTGGCAGTACTGAATCTGCCAGAAATAAAATCAAAGAGGCAGGTTTGAGAGTATTAGAACACGGGACAGTACCAGGGATTCCAGGAACGTTGTTAAATGAAGGAAATTTGATTGGGCAAGATGTAATTGTTCTAATTTTTCAAAGTGATGGAAAAGGTCCAGATTTTAAATCAAGTGCACAACTTTGTGCTGCAATATCCAAATTAATTCCAGGAGTTTCATGCAATATTTCATCACTACAACAGGAAGCTGAAAAGGCAGAAGTCATGATCAAAGAAACAGAAGAAGAGACTAAACATCTCAGAGATTCAATGTACAGATAGATTTTTTGGAATCATGTTTATTTTAGAATAATAAATAATTCACAATAGAATGCAGTTTTTAGAATTTTCAGCATTAGTAATCATTGTTTCAGCATCAGGAGTCATGGCTCCAGGCCCTCTTTTTGCAGCAAATTTGGTGTATGGGTTAAAACAAGGCACAAAATCAGGAGTCAAAATGGCCATAGGCCATACAATTGTAGAATTTCCATTAGTTATTTTATTAGGAATTGGGGTTTTTTCTTTAGAATCATTTCCAGAATTTAGAACAGTCATTTCTATTTTTGGAGCAATCACACTTTTTGTATTTGCAGCAATTCAAATCAAATCATTATTTAGAAAAAATGAATCAATTAATTTCAATTCAAAACAAGGCCCATTAATCACAGGGATTTTGCTAAGTGTATTGAATCCATTTTTTATAATTTGGTGGTTAACAATAGGATTCAAATTAATTTCAGATGCAATGATGATTTGGGCATTTGCAGGAATACTAATTGTTTTTGTTTTACATATTTGGATGGATTTTGCGTGGTTAGGAGTAGTTTCTTTTCTTGCATCAAAAAGTAAAAAAATTATTTCAAATAATATTTACAAAATATTTATGGGAGGGTTAAGTATTATGTTAATTTATTTTGGGATAACATTTCTAATTGAAATTTTTCATTAAATATATCTAAAATTTATCACATTAGTTTTTCGAAATATCAATTTCCATATTAGAAACATTACGTTGCTTCCCGTCTTGAGAAGTAAGGGAATCAGATGAAATTCGGACATCACTAATAACATACCCAACAGAGTCCATTCTTTTCAAAATCATCTGAGAGACATCAACTGCTTGAGTAATTCTTTTTCCTCTAGCTTTTATCGTAACAGTCGGTCTTGTTGAAAGTTGAGTTAAAGTTGCTGAGACATATGTCATAATGGGTTTTGTTCCGACAAAAATCACATTACGTTCTTCGATAGGTTTAGAATCCAAAACAGTATTTTCTGATGAATTTTCTGGTGTTGGTTCAGGTTCTGGTGTTGGTTCAGGTTCTGGTGTTGGTTCAGGT
>CAZEFL010000020.1:12661-24712 GCA_964511485.1 uncultured Nitrosopumilaceae archaeon | reverse complement strand
TAAAAGGGAACATGAGCTGGGTTTAGACCGTCGTGAGACAGGTCGGTCTCTGCCTAATGGAAGCGTGAATAACTGAGGGGAAGTTGCTCCTAGTACGAGAGGAACAGAGCAGCGTGGCCACTGGTTTACCGGTTGTCTGATAAGGCAGGCCGGGCAGCTAAGCCGTTTAGGCTAAGTGCTGAAAGCATCTAAGCACGAATCCTATCCCGAGACAAGTTATTCTTTCGTAAGATGAAGGTCGGCAGCAGAAGACTGCGTTGATAGGAAGGTGGTGTAGATCACAAGCTTCGGCGAGTGATGAGCCAGCCTTTACTAATAGACCAACATAACGGTTCAGCCACTTACATAGAGACTATGCGCGATGATCATTTTCAATCATCTAAGTGGGAATATACACGACTTGTACGATGATTTCATTTTAATCACTCCCTAGTGTAAACTAGGTTTTCACATATTACACGACAAATCATATTGAATATTCTTAAATTTTTCTCGAATTATTTTAAAAATTTTTTATTTTAAATAAATGATAAATTTTTTTTACAAATCTATTATTTTAGTTAACATTCATTAAGTATTATTTATTATTATATCACAATTATTTAAAAAATTTAGATTATTACTTATATGTATCAACAAAATATTATATCTATGAAAATAGGAGTCATCCCCTAATGGCAGCAGCTTATGTTCTCATAAACTGTGAGCTTGGTTCTGAAGAAACAGTAATTTCAGAACTAAAATCAATTGAAGGTGTCAAGGAAGTACATGGTACCTTTGGAGCATATGACATCTTGGCCAAGGTTGAATCTAATTTGGTAGAGTCATTACGTGAGACGATTACATGGAAGATTCGAAAAATCCCAAAAATTCGTTCTACACTAACATTGATGGGAATTCAGGGACAAGAATAATCGGTGATATAATTGGCAAAAGCATACGTCTTGATGAATTGTGATTTAGGTGCAGAAAAAAATGTTATTTCTACATTGAATGCAATCGACGGCGTCACTGAGTCTCATGGTACCTTTGGTCTCTATGACATCTTGGCAAAAGTAGAATCCGATGATGATGAGGATGGAATCCAAAACATTGTCACTAGTTCCATCCGTAAAATGCCTCAAATACATTCTACGATGACCTTGACTCGTTCTGAATGTGAGGATTTATTCGAACCTGCTGATAAACTTGTCAACGCAATGCTTGGAAAAAATTCTTCTCAAGCTTATGTGGTAATTCATACTGAAAAAGGTGAAGAATATGCAGTACTAAAAAGCCTGAGTCAAATTCCAGAAATAAAGGAAGCTGATGTTGTATTTGGATTCTATGATGTTTTATGTAAAATAGAATCTCCTGATTATGCTTCTTTGGAAACTGTGATTACGAAGGCAATTAGATCACTGCCCCACATCAAAACCAGTATGACCTTGAATGTTATCTCAGAACAAAACTGAGATTTTATTTTTTTAAAAATTGATTAACATCACTATTAACAACACAACGAGGAATTGAGTGGAAAAAAATCCATTATACTCTGTCAATCTGTTCTGCAATTAACAGCATTCCCTCGTTACCAAATAATATATCGACAAACTATTAATTTTTTTTTACATTCAGCTATTCTTCAGATTCAATGTCTTTTTGAAGTTCATTTGGCATGTCTGTCCACCATTTTTTATTTTCTGACATCAATTATCAAAATACTTCATCTTGCTAATAGATCTATTGGTTAATTCTTCAAAGTAACTGTCTAAGAAAATCTGACAAAATTAATCTTTGATATATCTTGTTTCTGATTCTTCTTCTGATGTTTTTATTTTTATAACTAATGTGTCTCCTAATCGATTGAAAATTCTTTGACGCTTTTCATTAGTCAAAATCATGCCTAAGGCCAAATCAAATGGAAGCAAAAATGCCTTACCTAAACTACTAATCAACACCCCCTTTAAACTGGGCTTGTCTCCATTGATGTCTGTTATTTTTAATTTCATAATTTTCTTTCCTATGCTTTGACCTGTTTTGTATTCTAGAATAATCCAGTACCCTGAGAAAATTACACTAGTTGGAATGTACTGTGAATTTTCTGCCCAAAAACCCTCTCCTAATTCGTAGTTAATTGTTCCAAATAATCCAAAAATGATTATAGTTGAAATCAATGAAATTATCATAAAATCAATTAACCATGCTAAAAATCTGTCTGACCATTTTGCAAGTATGATCTTTGAAATATTTGAATCATCCATATTCTGTGTCTTCTATTTTTAAATTAATAAAATATGTTAATTATTAGTCAACATCAATTCAAACCCAGTTGATATATTTGCAGATGATATTGATAATTTATGAAAGCAAAATTTGCAACATCTTGCACATCTTGTGGTGATAAAATCCAACCTGGTAAGGAGATCTCAAAAAATAATAATGATCAATGGGTTCACAAACATTGTGCTGAAGATTCTGAAGGACTCCCTTAGAACTTCATTCTTTTTTATCTGATTTTTTCAGTTATTTTGTGCAATCATTTCTAAAATATTCAAACTAATAGAAACTGTTACCTAAACAAGATTAGAAATTAATATCCCTACTCCTAATAATATTTGAAATTATTTTTGGTCACAATTAACCCCCTTGATGTTTTTTTATGGACTTTTCGTCGTAATGAAAAAGATGTAGTAAATCTTTACAGTGCATTGTCTCCTGTTATGCAGATTGCAACAGGTGGAAATATGCTAAATTTTGGTTTCTGGGATGATGATAACATTGACCCTATATCTGCTCAAAAAAACTTATGTTCTTATTTTGCAAATTTGGCAGAACTCAGTTCAGCAAAACAAATTCTTGATGTTGGTAGTGGATTATCTGGCCCTGCACTATATTGGAAAGAGAAATTTGAAAATTTATCCATAAATTGTGTTAATATCAATTATTCCCAACTTTATTCTGGCAGACAATCGCAAATTGAATCTATTAATTCTTCTTCTACTGGATTGCCTTTTGCTGATAATTCTGTTGATAGAGTTTTGGCATTAGAATCAGCACAGCATTTCAAACCTCTTTCAGAGTTTCTTTCTGAATCAAAACGAGTTTTAATTGATTCTGGATTATTAGTTTTAGCAATTCCTGTAACTTTGAATTCTTCATCTATTGCCAAGTTGGGCATTTTGAAATTTACGTGGTCTTCTGAACATTATGTTCTTGAACAGGTTCGTAATCTTGTAAATTTAGCTGGTTTTGTTATTTCTGAAGAAAAATTAATTGGTTCATCTGTATATGATCCATTAGCTGATTATTACACTGAACATAGAAAAAAATTAAAAAAATCTATTTTGGAACATTATCCGTCATATGTTGAATCAATTCTTTTTCAGTCTATACAAAAAATGAAAAAAGCATCAGAAGAAAAAATTATTGACTATGTGTTATTGAAATGTCATTTAGAGTAATTTTTTGTCAAATCATAGGCTAAGTTTTTATTTTGATATATTGAATTTTACATAATGTCTGAACAAAATAATTTGTATGCTCAAAAATGCACTCAATTACTTGAAGAATCTGAAATACGTTTTGCTGGAATCGTAGATAAAGATGGTCAATTAATTGCAGGCGGATTCAAAGAAGGTCTTGCCCCTCATGAAGGTGATGAGACTCGATTACAATCATTTTTAGAATTTGTTTCAAAAGCATCTATTAGGAAAGAATACGATGAAAGTTTGGGTCCTATTAACTATCTAGCTGCAAGACGTGACAAGGCTGTTTTGGTAAGTTTCCCGTTCCCAATCACTCAGATTTTGTTACTAATCTCAGCTGAACCTACTGCTAACATTGAAAACTTGGCAAGAAAAGTTGTTGAGATTTTCACCAATGTCAAATAATTATTTTTTGCTTCTTGATTTTTAATCTAACAAATAGTTTTAATCTAACAAATGTTGAAATCTATTAAATTGAAAGCAACATTTGGTGCAGGCTGTTTTTGGCATGTTGATGATATTTTTAGTAAGACAAATGGAGTTTCATCTACTAAGGTAGGTTACATAGGAGGACAACTTCCTAATCCTACATATGAAGAAGTTTGTACTGATAAAACAGGACATGCAGAAGCAGTACAAGTGGAATATGATCCGAATGAAATTTCTTTTGAAGACTTACTTGATGTGTTTTGGAAAAATCATAACCCTACAACCTTGAATCGTCAAGGACCTGATGTTGGAATTCAATACCGTTCAGCCATTTTTTATCATGATGAAAAACAAAAAGAAACTGCCGAAAATTCTAAACAAACTTTGAATTCATCTGGAATTTTTGATAATCCTATAATTACTCAAATTGTTCCTGCTCCAACATTTTATGAAGCTGAAGAATATCATCAAAAATATTTCAAAAAACATGGATTGTCATAAAATCACTTGACAATTAAAACTGGAATCTTTGATGTATGTATTACATAATTTGATACACTTCCGAAAAATACTTCTTTTGCAGAACTTCTTCCACGTGACCCCATAACTATCATATCAAACTTTTCTTTCCCATGTGCAAATTTGATTATGTTGTAACCGATATCTCCTCGCATTAATCTCTCTTTGAATTTAATTCCGTTTTTTTCAGCTAGATTTTTTGCATCTCTCATAAACTCTTTTATTTTTAAATTGAATGCCTTTTCAACTGAACCAATTCCTCTGAATTCTGAATGTGGTGGTGCATAAATTGAATACACTCCTGTTATTACTGCATCACATTGCTTGGCAAGACTAATTGCCATTTCCATACCTCTTACGGAATTTTTTGAACCATCTAGAGGAACCAGAATCTTTGAAATCTTCTTTTTAATCATATATTTTTATTATTTTTGATATTAAAAAAGATAATTACATTAATTTTGCAAATACTTAAAAACCAAAATATTTTTCTGATCGGAAAAATCACCAAAACTTATCTATAAACCCATTTGAAGCTTCAAGCGTGGATGAAAAATTTGTCCAAATAGATGATAATAAGATCCGTTATTTAGAATCAGGAGATTCTACAAAAACACTTGTATTAATTCATGGATTAGGCGCATCTGCTGAAAGATGGGAAAAAGTAATCCCTTATTTTGAAAAATCATTCCATGTAATTATCCCTGATCTTATCGGATTCGGTTTTAGCGATAAACCTCTGACAGATTACACCATTGATTTTTTTTCAAAATTTTTACAAAAATTCCTTGATTCTATTAATGTCAAAAAGCCCATTATTATTGGATCCTCTTTGGGTGGGCAAATTTCTGCTGAATATGCTGTAGAGCATCCAAAAAATATCGAAAAACTTATTCTTGTTTCTCCTTCTGGAATAATGAAACAATCTACACCTGCACTTGATGCATACATTATGGCTGCATTGTATCCAAATGAACAAAATGCAAAAAGTGCATTTGAAATGATGGAAAATTCAGGAAAAAGTCCTCCCCCTGAAATTATAGACGGTTTCGTAAAGCGAATGAAATTACCTAACGCAAAACTTGCTTTCATGTCTACAATTCTTGGATTAAAAAATGCAAAAGTAATTACAGAAAAACTCCATTCCATAACTGTTCCCACAATGATTGTTTGGGGTTCAAATGATCCTGTAATTCCAATAAAACATGCAGATGAATTTGTTGAATCTATTGAGAATTGTACATTTTTCAAGATGGATGGAATTGGACACACTCCATATGTTCAAGATCCGTCTTCTTTTGCTTCTAAGGTTCTAGAATTTTTAAATTCATCTTAGAATCATTTAAATGCTTAAAATTTACTACCAACACCAATGAGTGGTAATAGTAACCCATATGATCCAACAGAAATGTTCAAGGAATGGATTAAAAAAAGTGGTAATGCTCAATCTGAATTTATGAAAAGTTTTGGTTCATTAATGACAAATCAGCCTGCAAAAAAATTCAATCCTTTGGATACCCTCAAAGAAGTATCTGAAAACACTAAACAAGCTCAATCAAATATGATGGAAAATATGGCATCTGTGCAAAACAAAAGTATGGAAACAATGTTTAGTCTTGGACAAATGCTTCCATCTTTTATGAATTGGGGTGCATACAAAACTACTGTGGGAAGTAATGGCAGAATTTCAATTCCAGAAGCAGAACGAAATGCACTTGAGTTAGGCGAAGGTGATTTAGTACAAGTTATTGTTTTTCCAATTGCAAAAAAATCAAAATCTAAGAGGTCTTAAAATTGAATAAAATTGAACAAAAAAAACCAAAAGATCTATTTTCTATATATCAAGAAAATGTAAATAAATTCTTTAAAAGTATTAGAAGTTCTGTTCCTCGATATCATCAATCAATTACAAATGTACAGCAGGAATTCATACAAGCTTATGAAAACGTTATAGATTCTTCAGTAGCATTACAAAAAGAATATGCAAGAAAAACAGGTGTCGTTACAAATATTCCTGAAACTGCAATTAAAGTAATTCAAAATACTGTTGAAGACATTGCAAAAACAACATCGATTCAGAACCAAGTTGCTCTTGTAACTCTTGATGCAACACAACAAAACATCAAAACCTTTAATGATAATGCAAAATCATTTACTGAACTAAACCAAAATATTCTAAATTCCTGGATTTCTGCTTTCACATCAAAGAAAAATTAACCGTAAATTACTTTTTTCTTATTTTATGATCTTTCAAGTAACCATTTGCCAAGCTCAGGTAATACCTTTTTCTGTGATAATGAACTTGCAATCATTCCCACATGTCCTGTTGGATACATTCTAAGTGTTTTATCTTCACTTCCAATGGCGTAATGAAGAGGCATACTGCATTCGGGAGACACTAAATGATCTCCAACTGCTATTTGTGTAAATACTGGCATATCAATTTTTTTCAAATCTATGCGTTGACCTCCTACAAACATCTTGTTTTGAATTAACAAATTTTCTTGATAGATATCTTTAATCCATTGTTTGAATAATTCTCCTGGAATTGGTGGTGTGTCGCCTAACCATTTTTCAACTCTGAGGAAATTATCTACAAATTTTTTATTTTCAATATTTTTGAAAAAATTCACATATTTTTCTATGCCTTGTTCAAACGGTTTTAATACTGAAAAACAATAATACATGAATTCTGGAGGCATATTGCCTATAGTATCTACCATCTTGTCTACATCCATATGTTTTGCAAGATTGCTGATTACTGTGGTATCTCTCCACCCATCAATTACTGGTGCTGTTGCGATATAGTTTTTGATACTTTCAGGATGCAATGTTGTATATGCTGTTGCAATAGTTGCACCTGTGCAATATCCTTGAAGTGAAATTTTTTCATTAGCTGATTCATTTTTGATATATTCTATATAATTATCCAAATACCCATTTACATAATCATCAAAATCCAAATATTTGTCCATACTTGTTGGTGTTCCCCAGTCTAACATGTACACGTCAAATCCTTGTTCAAGTAAATTTCGAACCCAACTTTTTTCTGGATGAATATCTAGTATGTGAAATCGATTAATCAAAGCATATGAAATGAGTAACGGTGTTTTGTGTTGTTTGTCTGTTAGTGGTGTATAGTGCAATAATCTTGTTTTATCAATTTCTTGAACTACATCATATGGTGTAACTTCTAAACTGATTTCATCAGGCGCAGAAACTAATTTTGGTGCTTCCATTACATTTTTACTGAATTTTAAAATCTGTTCAATTATTTTTGGATCTATGTTTGACTCAGTTTGCATTTTTAGATTTCCTTTTTTTCTTTAATTCCAATTCTAATTTTGTAACTCTTTTTTTAAGAGAATGTATTTCTTTGTAAACCTCGTCAATCTCTTCTTTACTTGGTAAATTTACTGATTGTAAAATTACATTTGTGATATTATTCCAATGCTTTGTTAATTCTAATTCTTTGGAAACTAGTTTTCCATAGTTTTCACCAAATTTCCCTGAATCAAATAATTCTGTAAAATCATTATCAAATATGTCTAACCATATTCTTTTCATTGAATCTATTTGTTCTACGTCTTGGGGTACTTTTTGTGATTTTTGATTCACTTTTTTTTGAGCAATATTCCACGTTTCTGCAAGCTGTTTGTAGTATGCTGAATAATATTGATTAAATTCTCTTAATAATTCATTTATTTCAATAAGTTCAGTCGATATTTTTTTTGAATTTGATGTAAATGCTCTCATTGGTCCAATTGATGTTAATGCTTGAGGTTTACTTGCCATCAAATGCATGATATCTGTCCAAAATAACGATAAGTGTTTGTAATAGTCAGTTGTTTCTTTAGGGGATTGCGATGTCACAGATATCAGTAAATTCAGATCGCAATAAATAGTTCGTTTATTTAATTAGACCTATGGACGATGTTGTGAAACTTGAAACTATCTGCAAAAAAATAATTAAATTAAATGTAAAGATGCGTTCTGCTAGATTCATCAATAGTAGAGGACATCTTTTGGCAGGTGGAATGAAAGATGGATTGTTTTCATTAGAAGATCAAAAACAAGATGAGATGATGTTCATGGAACTTGCTTTACGTGTTAAGATGAGACATGAGTTTGATAAGGAGTTTGGACAAGTTCATTTCTCAATCTCCTACAGAGAGAAAGTAATTGTGATGAGTTTTCCATTATCTAATGATGATGTTTTGTTGGTGTCTTCTGAAAAAGAGGTAGATTTTAGTAAACTAGCATTTAAAATTTTAAAACTAGTTGAATCACTTAAAAAATCCCCTACAAAGACATTCTAATCATAACAACTTAATTCCATTACTTTTAGTATGAATTATGTCTTTAGGGCAAGATGTAAGTTGGAATGAAATAGATTCTATGATGAAGATACTTTCTAAAAAAATTTCTAAATTAGATAGATCTTTTTCAAGTATAACAACTCTGAGCAGAGGTGGATTAATTCCTTCACGTTTACTTGCTGATCATTTAGGTATTGAAACTATTCTTGTAGATAAAAGAAAAATTACTTCTGATTCTTTGTTTGTAGATGATATTTTTGATTCTGGAAAAACTTTTGAAAAAATTTTATCAAAAGTGAATTCCCCATCAAAACTAGTTTTTGTTACCTTGTTTGCAAGGCGTGGGAAAAAATATCCCAAAAATTTGATTTTTGCTAAAAAAACAATCAATGATGCATATGTGGTTTTTCCTTGGGATAAACTAGAATTTCAAAGGTATAAAAAATAATATTTATACATCTATAATTTTTCTTAATCCTGCACATCTATTTCTGATTGTAACTTCTGTAACTCCTGATGCTTGAGATATTTCTTTTTGTGACTTTGATTCTCCTATACTAATACAAGAAAGATATAATGCTGCTGCTGCTATGCCCATTGGGTCTTTTCCTGCAACTGCGCCTAATTTTTTTGCTTTATTGAGCATTGTAATTGCATTACGCTTACATTTTTCACTCAATCCTGCAATGCTTGCAATTCTTGAAATTCCTTTGACTGGGTCTACTACTGGCATTTTTAATTCAAGTTCTCTGAAAAGTAATCTATAACATCTTGCAACATCTTTTCTTCTAATGTTCATTCCTTGAGAAATATCATCTAATGTTCTAGGTGTCTCAGTATTTCTACATGATGCATAAAGACATGCTGCAACTAACCCTTGAATTGAACGTCCTCTTACTAGTTTTCTTTCCATGGCTTTTCTGTAAATGTAAGCTGCTTTCTCAATTACTGCATCATTTAATGCAAGTTTATCTTTTAGTTTGTCCATTTCATTTAGTGCTTGTCTGAGATTTCTATCAGATGATGAATTTGCTTGGCTTCTACTATCCCAAGTTCTTAATCTTTCAATTGAACTTTTTACACTTGCTGATAACGGTTTTCCTGTTGAATCTTTGTTTGCTGCACCAATGACTGTTGATAATCCCATATCGTGCATTCTAATTGAGGTTCCCGCACCTGTTCTTGCTTTGTTTCCTTCATCACTTGAAAACGAGCGCCATTCTGCACCTGTATCTGTTATCTTATCTGTTAATACTAATCCACACTTACTACAAAATAACTCCCCTGTATTTTGATCTGTGACAATCTTTGTATTCAAACACGATGGACATTTTGGACTTGTTGTTGTTGCATTTTTAAGCATACAATTTTTGAATTATCTTTTATACTAATATTGATTTTACTAACTTCCTAATGGTTAATTGTATGTAGGTTGAGCTAATTTTATTTAATTGAATTATTTTTTTTGATTTCACTCTAAAATGCAGTAAGCATATGATGGAGAATATGATGGATACATGATGTTGGTTCTTTCTGTATTGTGCTTCAACCCTATAGAATGTCCTAATTCATGTGTCATGATAGTTTCTACACTTTCAATGTTGTAAAGCTGAAAACTCCCATCACATCTGTAATCTCCTAACGTAACTTCGACAACTCCTTTTCCAAGATGTGCGTGTCCTAGAACTCCTTCTCCGATATTTCTTACCACCCATGTGACCCAGACATTTGCATCTTGTTTTGAATTTGTTATTTCAAATTTCATTTTAGCTTTTTGATCATTGGTTTTGAGTTTTTGTTCTTCCCAAAACAAAAAAGAATTTTTTAATGTGTCGACATGATCTAACGGTAGTCCAGTTGGTTGTTCGTTGATAAATACCTTGTAATGAATAATGTATGTTTCATCTATAATCTCATATGTTGGATCCGGAAATCTTTCTGATGCCTTTTTTACCTCATCTTCAAAATTCCATTTGGTGTAATCCCTGAGAAATTTTTTTATGACATCTTGACTAGGATTTGGAAATTCAATGTATCTTTTTTCTTTTGACATGTTATTTGAAATATCTCTGAGATATTTTTTGAATAAAAAGAATTCATGGTCTAATTTTTTCTGCGATTTTTCTTGAATCTTAACTGACATTGTACCTTTTTCTATCAAATATTGAATTCCTTGAATAAATGAATCATCATCAATTAAATCATCAGCCCACCAACTTGCGTTGTTCCTTAACCATTCGGGAATTCTTTGTTCTGTTTCTTCTTGAATAATTACAGGTGGGATTTGGATAATCTTATTATTAATTAGATATCGTAATACTGAAACAAATTCTGAATCATCAATTTGTTTTACTGACCACCATTTAGCAATTTGTTTGATCCAATTTGGAATTGATGTGATGTACTCTTCTTCTAATCCTGCAGGCTTTTTTGTTGGAGTGTAGGGATATTTTGTTATAACTGAATCCACAAATTTTTTGTAATTTTTAATCACTGTATCATTTAGTTTTATTTTGTCTGCTTTCTCAAAATAACTCATGGATTCTTGATATTCTCCCAAATATCCAAATCCAATACCCATTCCTGTAAGTGCAATCGTATCATTTGGCATTAATTGTAAAATTTTATAGAACTGTTCTAATGCTTTTGTATAATTTCCTTGATTAATTTGTACTACTCCTTTCATTTTTAAAGCCAAGATATCATTTGGGGTATTTTCTAAAATTTCATTGTAAATCCCAATTGCCTGTCTATACTCTCCATTATGCACATACTCTTTAGCTTCATTGAATTTCATTTTTTCTGAATTTATTTGTGCATATGATGTTCCAGTGATGCTAGCTGAACTTAACAAAATAATGAATACAGCACAAGAAACTTTTTTCAGATAATTTTTCATCTGAATAAATTTGATTTAGTATGTTTTTATCTTATACTGTTCATGAATATGTTAAAACATATGATTTTAATTCATAATTTAGAAAATCTTTAATTCACTTACCGTTAGGTGTTTTTATATTGACAGAAATTGGTGTAGGTGAAATAATTTATGATTTACGAAAAAAAATACAACAACATCAGTTTGAATTAAATCAACTTGGTGATTCTATTTCTGACACTCCTGAATTAATTAACTCTTCAAATTTGTTGCGCAGAAATGAATTCCTTTCAAAAACTAATCAGAAAAAAACTGAATTAATTTCTGTATATGTGCAATATTCTGAATCTTTGGAAGAATTACTTGAAACTGTTTTTGATATTCAGTTAGATCTAAAAGATATTTTGAAAGAACAATCTTCTATGCTTTTTAAACCCAA
>CAZEFL010000020.1:0-12561 GCA_964511485.1 uncultured Nitrosopumilaceae archaeon | reverse complement strand
ATCTAAACCCAAATCTAAACCCAAATCTAAACCCAAATCTAAACCCAAATCTAAACCCAAATCTAAATCAAAAAAATAATCTATTTTGATAGATGAATGATGTCTCCTGCAATGACTCTATGATTAGTTTTATTTTTTGATATCACTAATGCCCCATCTTCATCAATTCTAATGGCTTTACCTTTTATTTCTCCATCAATTGTGTTTAATTCTACATTTTTTCCAATTGTTGATGATCTTTTTGTCCATTCTGAGACAATTTTTCTTGTTTGCTTAGTTTCTAATAACTCATAAATTTTTTCTAATTCTACTAAAAATGATTGAATCAACTGAATTGGCTTTATTTTCTTTTTTTGATCACTTAATGATGCTAATCCATAAAAATTGGATGTGCCCTTGAGTTCTTTTTCGATTTGTTTCACATCTACATCAAAATTTATTCCTACCCCTAATACCAAATTTTCAATTTTATTTGATTCTAATGCCACATCAACTAACATCCCTGCAATTTTTTTTCCTTTGATTGTTAGATCATTTGGCCATTTCAGTTCTGGTGTGACATTCAATGTCTTTTCTAAAGCAATTGATAATGCCAAAGCTGATGCAATTGGAAACAATGTTGTTATTGAAATATCGAATCTTGGATGTAAAATGATTGAAAACCAAATCCCTCCTTTTGGAGAAACCCATTTTCTTCCAGATCTCCCTTTTCCTCCAGTTTGTTTTTCAGCAATAATTACAACTCCGTTGTTATCTTGCTCTTTAGCCATTTTTAATGCCTGAGTCTGTGTGGAATCAATTGAATCAAAAAAGTAGGCTTGTTTACCTATAACTTTAGTTTTTAATCCTGATGTAATCTCCCAAGGCAAAAGTAAATTTGAGTTTGATGTTAGTTTGTATCCTAATTTTTGTTTTGATTCTACAGTGTATCCTAATTCTTGAATTTTCTTAATATGTTTCCATATCGCAACTCTGCTGATTCTTAACACATCACTCAAATCCTGACCTGATAAATATTCTGTATTGTGTGTTTGTAGAAATGTAAGTACCTTTATCAATCCTGGATTATCAGATGAATTGTAAATCAATCATTTCTTGTTTAAATATCAAGTATAAAATACACACTAGAACCCAATATCAAAATCAAATCCTCCATCATCTATGCCTCCATCATCCATTCCTGGATCTCCTCCTTCAGGCATACTTTCTGCTGGAACATAATCTGTCATTGGCATACCCATCATACCAAACATCATTGAAAACATCATCATATCCATAACTCCAAAAAATATCATCATGGGAAAAAATGATTTATTCTCATCCATTTGCTGTTTTAATTTCTCTTTATCCCCCGTTTTGTAAATTGTTGCCATTTGCCCCCATTTTATTTGGAGTTTGTGAATTTGCTCATCTACTTCTTTGGAACCTTTTTCAGTTGATGTCATTTCAATTTTTCTTCCAAACAACCCTTTCTTTTCTTCCACTTGAATGAATCCATTATTTTCAAGCTGTTCTAAAATTGAATTAAGTTCGTTTGGTTCAATCTGAGTAATTTTTTGGATTTTGTCAAATTTTTTAATTCCATGTTTAATTGCTCCTAAAACAATTAGTTCCTTAGATTCTGAAATCATGTTCTTTAATTATTTTCTACTTCTAAAATATCCTTTGTTTGATTAAAATTCAAAAATTATATTCTTCGTATTTGAATGCCTTCCATGGAACAAGATGATCATTCTGATGAACAAATTCGTAAAATTCTCTCATTATCTAAAGTCACCGTTATTGGAATGTCTAAAAATTTATCAAAAGCTGCTCATTATGTGCCTAAATACCTCTCTGACAATGGATATGAGATTACTCCTGTTAATCCTACTACTGATGAAATACTGGGGAAAAAATGCTATAGTTCAATATCTGAAATTTCTGAACCTATTGATATTGTAGATATCTTTAGACCTTCAGAAGATGTTTTGCCTTTTGTAAAAGATGCAATAAAGAAAAAGCCTAAAGTAATTTGGTTACAAGAAGGAATCCATAACCCTGAAGCTGAAGAATTAGCAAAAAGGGAAGGAATTGATGTTGTTTTTAATAGATGTATGTTAGCAGAACATCAAAGATTGAATTAACATGACAGACTTTGAAAATTTTTATCACGATTTACTTGAATTAGCAAAAAAACATGAGCATCTAAACACTCCTCTGAAAATTGAAAAAGATCTTGAAAACGATATTGTTAAAATTTTTGGCGAAAAAATAACCTCTTTGGCAAGAGCACAAAATGGATTAAATGATGTAACTGAGTTAGCTTATACCACTGCTGAACATCATCCATTTTGGAATATACTTTACAATTGTTCAGAAATATCAAACACTGTTTTAGAAAAATGGAAATCAATATTATCTAAGGAGGATTTTTCAGATATTGAATGGGCTTTAAAAGAATTACATCAAACCTTGGAAAAAATTAAAACAGAAAATTCTTCTCATTTCTAGGCAGAGATAAATATTTTGTTCTGTTAATTATTTCATGTCCATCAAACTAGGTTTAATCGGTAAAACAAATACTGGGAAAACAACTTTTTTTAATTCTGCAACTTTATCTTCTGGCGAAATCTCTTCATATCCTTTTACCACCACATCTCCAATTTATGGAGTTGGACATGCTATTTCGCTTTGTGTTCATTCAGAATTTAAAATTCATGATAATCCTCGTAATTCAAAATGTGTTGATGGATGGAGATACATCCCAATTGAACTGATTGACTTACCTGGTTTGATTAAAGATGCTTGGAAAGGCAAAGGTCTTGGAAATCAATTTTTATCTATTGCTGCGCAATCTGATGCACTTCTTCATGTAGTTGATGCTTCAGGAGGCATAGATTCAACTGGCAAAATCACTGAAACTGGAAATGGTGATCCATTATCTGATTTTGCAGATATTGAAGAAGAGTTGATTTTATGGTATCAGAAAATCATAGAAGGAAATAGAGATAAAATATCAAAACTAATTCGAACTGGTTCAGGAATTGTTGATGCCATAACTGACCTTTATCGAGGTGTTGGTGTAACTAAAAACAATGTCAAAAAAACTCTTTTAGAAACTGAATTAGAAGAAAAAGATTTTGAGAATTTTGATATGGTTGATACTAAAAAATTTGCATCATACCTTAGAAAAATTTCAAAACCTACTTTGATTGTGGCAAATAAAATTGACGTTGAAGGTGCAGATAAAAATTTTGCTAGATTAAGAGAACGATATAATGATACTATTGTGATTCCTGTGAGTGGAGATAGTGAATTTAGTCTAAGACGTGCAGAACAAAAAGGTCTAATAAAATATTCTCCAGGTTCTGAAGAATTTAAAATACTCAAACCTAATGAACTCAATGAAAAACAAAACAACGCATTAAATTTTATCAAAAAAGGCATTATGGGAGAATATATGAGAACAGGTGTTCAATTTGCAATCAATGTTGCAGTATTCAAATTATTGAAGATGAATTCTGTGTATCCAGTTGCAGATGAAAAAAATCTTGCTGATAAAAAAGGGAGAATTTTACCTGATTTAGTCTTGTTAAAAGATGGTTCCACAATAAACGATCTTGCAAAGGAAATTCATACTGATTTGGCAAAAGGACTACTATATGGAAAAGATTTAAGATATAATCTGAGATTGCCTATTGATTATCAATTAAGAGATAGAGATGTTGTATCTTTAGTCAGTGCTGCAAAAAAATAAAATTCATTTGAATCTTTTATGATGGTTTTACTGGTCCTGATTCATCATTCCAAGTTCTTAAATTCGATGTCATCGTTATCTATTTCATGAAACCTCAATCTTGTAGAAATTGTGGAAAAGAATTTTTTGAAGAAAAAGATACTTGCCCTAGTTGTGGACATGAAAGAGAGCCTGCCCCTTCTCAATAACATTATTCACTAATCGTCAATTTCATTGATCAGGCAGATTAATAGTCTTAATTTAGGCATAAATTTTGATGCATTCTGGCTCTCAGGATATTCGAAATTCAATTTTAGCAAAATGGCATGAATCGCTATCAAAATATGGCAATTTGTTTTCATCTGATTCAATTAGTGGAACTAGCCCTCCATCGGTTTTTGTTGGATCTTATGATTATCCTAAAGTCTTTGTTGGTCCGATGGTTCCTCCAGTTCATGGTGATACAAGCTTGCTTGATAGTCCTGAAAATTGGAAAGGAAAATCTTTAGAAGAAATTGTTAATTTTAGATTAAATTTGGTTCGTGGTACTCAAAAAATATCTATTAATCAAACAGAAGGACGTTACATTGAAAATCTTCAAGAGGTTACTATGTCTTCACAACCTACCGATTCTGATTTAGTGTTTGAAAAACCACCTTCTTCAAAAATTTCTATTGATGGTGAAAGTGCTCCTTTTGGACCTGCTGGTGAAATAAAATCTGCAAAATTTTCTAGTACTTCTTCTGTTAGATCTATTGAAAAAATATTTTATGATAAAGATTTGAAGGCACAAGACGCTGTATTGAATTTATATAATTCTGGAATTGATATCTCCAAAATTCAAAAATGTTTTAGTATTGGGATGTTGGGACAAAAAAGAAAATTAGTTCCAACTAAATGGAGCATAACAGCTACTGATGATATAATTTCAAAATCTCTAGTAGATGATATTTTAGATTATGATTTAATTGATACATGCAAGGTGTTCTCTTATTCTCATTTAGGAAATATTTTTTCAATTGTTCTGTTTCCACATCGATGGATTTATGAAATGATTGAAGCTTGGTATTCTAATGGTATAATGGGATTTGGTTCTGATTTTGAGGATGCTCGAGGAATTGATCATCCTCCAGCAATTGCAGGTGCATATTTTGCTGCAAAATTAGGTGTTTTAGAGTATTTGAATAAATGTAAAATTCAGTCAGGTGTGATAATTTTGAGAGAAATTAGGCCTGAATATGCAATTCCTGTGGGTGTTTGGCAAGTTCGGGAAGGGATTCGTGAGGCAATGAAGCAAAATCCTACTCTTTTTGACAATTTTGATGATGCTTTACATTTTGCATCTCAAAAAATGAGTATCAGCAAATCTGAATGGTTATCTCATGGAGATATTTTGACATTAATGAGACAAAAAACTTTATCTGATTTTTTCTAGTTTTTGATTTTTTGATCTATTCCAATAAGAGAGCATAAATTCTAGATTTAGATTATAAAAATGAAAATAATGAATAATGATTCTGAAAATAATTTTTCAAGTTATGGAATATATGATCTAAATGATAATCTTGAACTATTTCTTCCAAATACTGAGATTAAATTTCAAAAAATAAGTGATAATGCCTTTTCATATTTTAGAGTAGACTCTGAAGGAAATATTGTTGAAAAAATGATTCCTGTAAAGTCAAATGAAATTAAAATTGAATTGGCCCCTATTCGACCATTAAATCATCCTGCAAGACGAACTGGTTATGTTTTCTTAAAATTTGATAAAGAAATCTATCTTAGTGAAAATTCAGCTGCAAGTATTTTTGTTCATTGTCCTATTGAAATTGGTATTTTTTTAATTAATGGTTCTAATCATGAATCCCTTGATTGGGTAACTTGCAATTCTCTGAATTCAAGATTTGGTTTGTATGGCTCCCCTGATACCGGAACTTTATGTAAATATTCTCAAGTATCTTTAGCTACTGATTATGGTGATTCTATTTCTTACATTGAGGGGGTATTAAAAATAATTTTAGAAAATACTTTGTCATCTGGGCAAACTATTGACAAAGTAGTTTTTCCTATCACAGATAATTCCCTTTACTATGATGAATCTAAAACAATAATTGATGGAATTAAAATAACTTTGAAAAAACGGGCTGTTGTGAATATTGTTGATGTGAAAACTATTGCAGTGGAGACTGATTGGACTAAATCCCCTACTTGGGAAGACACAACTGTTAGTACTAGTATGGAGATGGAATTAGAATAATGCCTTTAGAATTACTTCAGAGTTTATCTGAAATGCAAATTGTTGGAGAATTAACAGTCCTCTCTTTGTTAATTGGTGGCATAATAATGGCAGGTGGAATTATTATTGCAAAAATTGCAAAATTATTGTTCCACAAATATTATGCTCCGACATTACCTAAAGATACTGCAAAAAATCTTAGTAAATTAATTTATTTTGGAATTATAGTGATTTCCTTTTTGGGATTCACATCAAGTCAAGGAATTGATCTATCTGGAATTATGGTTGCAGGTGGGATATTTGCAGTAGTCATTGGATTTGCAACACAATCTGTTGTTTCTAATTTGATTTCTGGTGTTTTCTTAATTTTTGAAAAACCTGCAAAACATGGTGATACCATTGAATTGCCTGATATGGGAATTTCTGGAACCCTTCTAGATATCGGAACTTTTTCTAGTAAAATTAGAAAATTTGATGGTACCGTAATTAGAATTCCTAATGAGAAATTTTTCACATCTAATATTCGCTCACTTACCATATCCACTGTAAGACGTGCTGACGCAATGGTTGGAATTTCATACAAAGATGATATTGAAAATGCAATTTCTGTAATAAAAAATGAAATTCTAGTAACAATGCCATTTGTTCTTCACATCCCTGAACCTGAATTTAGAGTGGAAGAATTAGGTGATTCTAGTGTGAACATTCAAGTTTTAGTTTGGCATCCACGTGATGATTGGAGTAAAACTCAACCTATTCTTCTTACTACAATAAAACGTGCGTTAGATAAAGGAGGAATTGAAATTCCATTCCCACAACGAGTAATTTGGGATGCAAAAGACTA
Organism: uncultured Nitrosopumilaceae archaeon; assembly: GCA_964511485.1. Classification (GTDB taxonomy): domain Archaea; phylum Thermoproteota; class Nitrososphaeria; order Nitrososphaerales; family Nitrosopumilaceae; genus Nitrosopumilus. The sequence goes on along the minus strand of CAZEFL010000020.1, from coordinate 5,763 downwards.
ACTAATTTTTATTGCTAGTTTTTGTTTCTTGTTTTTTTGCATTATGTCTTTTTTTAATTAAACTAAACATAATCATACCTACATTGATAATTGAAATTATTTCAATTAAATCAACTCCATATAGGAACCAATCAATTATTGGATGTACTCTGGCAACAACCCCTGCCTCCAACATTAAATCTGCATTCCATACCATGTGGGGTATTTGAATAAATTGTATTACTGCAATAATGATAATACTTCCTAGTATTTTGTTTTCATACCAATTCCAAAACTTACTCCACAAATTCATATTTTATTTTATTTTTTGGTTCTATTAAACACCCCGAAAATTAGATGCAACTAATTAGACTACCCTAATTTTTTTAGGCATATGAATAATTCATCTAAATTTAATTAACATTTTTTTGAATTTTTGAAAATAAAAAATCATACTTGGTATTTTTGAAATTGTATGAAATGTCTAAAGAATTCTTACATGCTTGAAGTTAGAGCAAGTTGATTTACTAAATCAGTAGAGGTGATAATTCCAACTATTGAACCATTGTTGGAAACTGCAAGTTTTCTAATTTTTTTATTACTCATTAATTCTGCAGCAGCTAAAATTGATTCAGAATGGCTAATTGAAATTAATGGATGTGACATTATTTTTTCAACTGTAGTATCAAATGAGAGCTTTTCTGCTGCAATTTTTGTTGCATAATCTCTATCTGTAACTATGCCTATGGGGATTTTATTTTCTTGCACAATTATTGCTCCTATTCTACCTTGTTCCATCATTTTTGCTACCTGGAAGGCTGTTGTTGAGGGATTAACGGAGATTAGTGTCTTTGCCATAATGTCCTCAACTTTGATTAAGGAATAATTGAAATTTTCATTACTCATTCATATCCTCTAATATTATGATATTTAAGATCTTCAGAAAATCACAATGAAATTATGTTTTATTATATTCTTGAGATTTTTTATAAAAATGATTTAGAGAATGAAGAAATATTTTTAGAATTGGATGCAAACATTAGTTTTCTCATCTGGAAAATCTATTACTTTAAAAATTTATGAAATTTGTTCATTGCCTCGTTTTAGAAGTGTATTGGTACACATTTGTTTTTTTATAAAAACTATTTTTCAGCGTTGATATTTTCTTTTTTCATCCAAATTGTCCTCTCTTTATGATCAATTAATTCTATATTCATTTCATTGATTTTATCTCGAATTTTATCTGCATCTTCAAATTGTTTTTCTTTTCTAAATTTTTCCCTGCTTGAAATTAAATTATCTATCTCCTGTTTTTTATCTTCTGTCATTTCTGGAATGTTTAATCCTAAAATTATTAACATTCTTTCAAATTCTTTTTTGATAATTTCTGATTCATTTTTTCCTAATTTCTCTTCAGCTGCTAATCTGTTTGTTTCTTTTACTAGTTGAAAAAATGCCGATAATGCCAAATGTGTATTAAAGTCATCTTCTAATGCATTATCAAATTCCACACCAATTTTTTTAATATTTTCAGCAATTTCTTCTTGTTTGTTACTAGTTGCATGAATTAATTCATAGTAACATGTTTCAACTTGTCTCCATTTTATGAGATTTTCATAAAGTATCTCTTCGGAATAATCTATTACTTTGGAATAGTGTCCTGATAAACAAAATAGTCTAATGATATTTGGTCCCCAATTTTCTAGAACATGCTTGATTGATTTTGTGTTGCCTGATGATTTTGACATTTTTTCCCCGCTAATTGTAACCATTCCAACATGCATCCAAATTTTTGCAAAAGGTGAATTTGTGCATGCTTCAGATTGTGCAATCTCATTTTCATGATGGGGAAATATAAGATCTCGTCCACCTCCATGAATATCGAAATTTTCTCCCAAATACTTTACACTCATTGCAGAACATTCGATGTGCCATCCTGGTCTCCCTTTTCCCCATGGACTTTCCCATACTGGGTCCATTTCTGAAAACTTCCATACTGCAAAATCTAGAGGGTCTGTTTTTGATTCATCAATTTCTATTCTTGAACCTGATTGTAATTCATCAATTTTCTTTTTTGATAATTTCCCGTATTCTGGAAATTTTAAGACTGAAAAATATACTCCATTTTTTGAAGGATATGCCATTTGTTTTTCAATCAATTTTTCAATAAATTTGATAATATCATCAATGTGTTCTGTTGCTTTGGGATAATTTGTTGCACGTTTTACATTTAGTTTGTCAAAATCTCTAAAATAATTTTCAATGTATCTGGAACTAATTTTTTCCGCTGTTGTGTTTTCGGAATTAGCACGGTTGATAATTTTATCATCTACATCTGTAAAGTTTTGAACAAGCTCAATTTCGACCCCTTTTGATTCTAAAAATTTTCTTAATACATCAAAAACAATAATTGTTCTTGCATGTCCTATATGTGATTCATCATAAACTGTTACACCGCAAAGATAAATTTTGATTTTCTTTGCTGTGTCTACTTTTTGCTCTATATTTGATAGTGTGTCTTGAATTTTCATTCTTAATTTACACCTGGTTTTTGTGCCAATAATCTTTTATGCTCGCTTTTATAGTTTAATTCGTGTATTTTTTGGATTTTTGATTTTTCAATTAATGTGATTTTTTCAGTTTCTTCAATGGATAATTTCTTTTCAAATAAACAATACAAAATGGAATCTATCTCTTCATAAGAAACTCCTAACTCATTTTCAGCCTCATGATCTTTCCATAGATGAGGGCTGCTCTTTTTTGATATTACGTTGATTGGAACTCCCAAATACTTTGCAATTTCTCTTACTTGTAATTTGTATAGTGAAATTATCGGTGTAATGTCTGATGCCCCATCTCCATGTTTTGTAAAATATCCGATCATGTTTTCACTTTTATCACTTGACCCTAAAACCAGATAATTTTTAGAATTTGCATAGTAGTACAAAATATTTGTTCTAATCCTTGCTCGTAAATTCCCTTTTGATTTTGCATTTGGTTCGAGATACATTGAATACTCTTTTACAATTGGATTGATGTCAATTAGTTTGTAGTCTATTCCTGTTAAAGAAATCATTTTCAATGCATCTTCTGTTTCTGATTTTGGTGTAATTTCAGTATCTGGCATAATTAATGCAAGTGTTTTTTCTTTTAGATTTCTTTTACAAATGTATGCTATGACTGCTGAATCAATTCCTCCACTTAATCCCAAAATTACACCTTTAGCATTCGTTTTCTCAATTTTTTCAACTAGAAATTTTTCAATTGTATCAGTAATTTTTGAATAATCTTGATTTTGAATTTCACTAATAATATCTTGATTCAATAATTAATTTTCAGAAAACGTTAGAATAAAAATTGTGCCTAATCTTGATTTTAAGAAATCTGATTTTTAGTCTCTAAATATCTATGTAAATCCCGTCATCTCTGGTTTCTACTGAGTATGTCTCAAGTTTCACATCTTTGAGATAATCTGTAAGTTCACCTGTTTTAATATTATAATGCCAAAAATGTAATGGACACTCTACAATATCTCCATCTAATTTTCCTGGGGCGATTGAACCATCTTGATGAACACATAGATCATCCATTGCATGATATCCATCTTGATTAAAAATGGCAATCTGCTTTTCGTCAATCTTGAATGCTTTACCTTTGCCTTCCTCGATATCTCCTTTTTCAGCAATTTTTTTCCAGGTCAATAATTGATGAAAACTTTTGTCATTTATGTACATTCGCATGATACGATTTTATACCCAAATAATTCACTAATTTTATTGAGTAAAGTAAAATCCAGTCCAAAATTGATCAAAGAAGGAAAACTATCTTATGAATGGGCTAGATCTCATATGCAAATTTTAGATAATACAATTAATCGATTTAAAAAATCAAAACCTCTCAAAGGAATAACTCTTGGATTTTGTCTTCATATTACAAAAGAAACATCTGTTTTATTGATGGGTGCAAAAGAACTTGGTGCTACAGTTGCTTGTTGTGGTGGAAACCCATTAACCACACAAGATAACATTGCAGCATTTTTGGCATCGCAAGGCATTCATGTTTATTCGTGGCATGGACAGTCTGTCAAAGATTATGATTGGTGTATTGATCAGGTATTGAAACACAAACCAACTATTCTAACTGATGATGGTGCTGACATGAACATTAAAGCTCACTTTGATAAAAGATTCAAAGATCTGGAAATTTTGGGTGCAACTGAAGAAACCACTGCAGGTGTTACTAGAATAAGAGCTGTAGAAAATCAGGGTAAACTACGTTATCCAGTGATTTTAGTTAATGAGGCTTATACAAAACATATGTTTGATAATAGATATGGTACTGGTCAAAGTACTATTGATGGTTATCTACGTGCCATGAATTTACTAATGGCATCTAAACGAGTTGTAGTTGTTGGTTATGGTTGGGTTGGACGTGGTGTTGCATCAAGATGTAATGGAATGGGTTCAAAAGTAATTGTAACTGAAGTAGATCCTGTTAAAGCACTAGAGGCACACATGGACGGATTTGAAGTAATGCCAATGTCACAAGCTGCAAAAATTGGTGATATGTTTATCACATGTACTGGAATGACTAGCGTAATTAGAAAAGAACACATTTTGAAGATGAAAGATGGTGCAATTATGGGAAATGTTGGTCATTTTGATGTTGAAATTGATAGCGAATTCTTACTAAAAAAATCAAAATCTGTCAAAGAAGTCAGACCGACTCTTGATGAATGTACATTGAAAAATGGGAGAAAAGTTTACTTGATTGGACAAGGACGTCTTGCCAATTTGGTATCTGCAGAAGGTCATCCTCCAGAAGTAATGGCACAATCATTTTCAAATCAAATTTTATCTGTTTTGTATATCCTGAAAAATCACAAAAAAATGGAAAATAAAATTATTGATGTTCCAAAAGAAATTGATATCCAAATTGCAGTTGATGCACTGAAAGCAATGGATGTTAAAATTGATAAACTTACTCCGGAACAAGTAAAATATGCAAACAACTGGTAAAACTTCTTAACCTAAGTATTCTTCTTGTGAATATCTAATGAACAAAAGAGCTATCATTACAAGTGCATTACCATATGCAAATGGTGAAATTCATCTGGGACATGTAGCATCTACATATCTTCCTGCTGATGTCACTACTAGATTCTTAAAACAAAACGGGGTTGAGGCTTACTATGTTTGTGCTTCTGATGATTTTGGAACTCCAATTTTAATTCAATCTGAAAAACAAGGAAAAACTCCCTCAGACTATGTCGCTCACTGGAATAAACGAGATTATGAAGATTTTTCTGCATTTAACATTGGGTTTGATTATTTCTACAAGACAAGTTCTTCAGAAAATATTGAATTTGTTCAGGATGTATTCAAAAAATTAAATGATGCTGGACATATCTATGAACGAGAAATAATTCAATTTTATTGTAAAAATGATGATAAATTTTTGCCTGACCGATATGTTAAAGGATCTTGCCCATATTGTAAGGCTGAAGATCAATATTCTGATCTTTGTGAGAGTTGTGGTCGTGTGCCTGAAGAAATTATTAATCCTAAATGCTCCCTTTGTGGTGCGCCTCCAACAAAAGAAAAAACAACTCATTATTTCTTTAAACTCAAAAACTTTGGGGGCCCGTTATCTAAATGGCTAGAAGAAAATGAGCATCTTCAAAAAGATGTAAAAAAATATGTTCAGAATTGGATTAAATCTGGACTGATTGACTGGGATATTACTCGGGATATTACTTGGGGTGTACCTATTCCATTAGATGAT
>CAZEFL010000019.1:2815-28301 GCA_964511485.1 uncultured Nitrosopumilaceae archaeon | reverse complement strand
AGCATCTAAAAAAACAACCAAAAAATAGCATCTAAAAAAACAACCAAAAGGTTTTGTTCTGTTTGTAATTGTAAAGTTTTTCGAATTGTAAAAATGGAAAAATAATAAAATATCTTTTGATTAAAATATCACATTTGATTTGATTGCCATGCTTGATTGAATCTTTTTATGGCTTCTTGATATGCGATAATGGAATCGTCTCCTGATGTTGTAAGAAATTTTTCCCATTGATCATTGAATTTTTTCACTGACTTTATGTTAGTCTCTTTGAAAATATTTTCAATCATTTTTGTTTGTTGTTTCATATATTCTGGACCAATTTCATCCCATGTGTTTTCCCAACTTGTACTGACTTTTTTTAATAATTCTGCATCTGATTCCATTGCTTTTTGACATGCATCATGATATGTCATTAAAGTTTCATTTGTAGCTTTTTGCCATTGTGCTAGAGATTCTTTCCATCCATTTAGTGCTAAATTGTATTCTTTCCATGATTTATCAAATTCTGATTTTTTTGTTGATGTTTTTACTTGTTTTTTAGGTTTAGTGGCTTTCTTTTTTACTTGCTTTGTCTTTCCTTTCAATTCCTTCAATTCATTTTCAATTTTTTGTGCCTCATCCATCAAAGAATTTTTTCTTTTAGCAGCCATATTTTTATTTCAAAATGCTACATGTTAAATCTTTCAAAGATTTCCAAAATTTTTTCACGTTTTGAGAAAATTTGATGCTTTGGTAAAATTTGGAAAATATTTCATATCTTTGTTTGAAAATAATTCTAGATGCTTTTGACAAAGATTTCGAGTTTCTCTAAAGCTAATTTCTACTGTTTTTTTAGCTTTTAACTTACATTCTGAAATACTACATTGCAATATGAAAAATAAACAATTTTTGTTAATAAAACTTTGAAATTATGTAATTACCCTCTACTAGATTTTTATCATTGCATGTTTTTAGACACAATATGGATGATGACGAAAAGGGAGCACGATTTTTAAAATTAATCGATGATCAAAACAATCTTCAATGGAATATCATTGCCAAACTTGTATCACTCATAGATCTTAAATGGAATTCTAGTGAATTACAACAAGAACTAGAGACTTTAGTTGAAAACCATTCAAAAATTACTAAAGAACTTAACAGTCTTGATAGTGATAGTAGTATCTTATAATGCCGAGTCTACCATTAATGCAATAAATAATACTGCCAAGTAAGGACTAGAGAATTTAAACAAAGTCCATGAAGCTTTTTCAATTGGTTTGAAAATTACCCATATTGATAATCCAACCATCAGTGCTCCTGATGCAATTGCAGTCCATAGATATACGTCACTGACCATTTCTTCACCGTTTTCAGTTGTTATGAAAAATGGCGCAATTGAAAATAATACCATTACAACAGTAGAGCCTGCAATGGCTCTTGCAGATGTTTTTTCAGATTGAACAGCAGTCAACATTGGAACATTAACTTTATTGTAATCTTCTTTGAAATGTAGTGTCAATGCCCAAATATGCATTGGAATCCATATGAAAACCAGTCCTGCCATTGCAAGACCCATTGTCCATAAATCTGTCATTGTAACAGCTACCCATCCGATCATTGGAGGTGAACCTCCACATAATCCTCCTAAAATAATATTTGTACGTGAATTCCTTTTTAATCCATAAGAGTAAACTAGAACATTGTTTAGCAATCCAAATGCAATGAATGCTGTTGCCCATACTCCTTGTTCTAATGTGGTTGTGAAAGAAATGCTTAATGCCAACACTAATGAAATTCCAGCTAAAACTAATCCGAAATTCCTAGCTTTTTCTGCAGGAGATATTCGTTTTGATGGAAGTGGTCTACCTTTTGTTCTTTCCATTATGGCATCAATATCTCTATCATGATAATTTGTTAAAGTATTAGCAGCTGCAGATCCTGCTGCAACTGAAAATAACATCAACAACCAAGTTGCAGGAGATATTTCAATTTCATAAATATGGGATGCCGTGAGTGCTGCACCAAATGCTGTAAATACCAACAAATACCAAATTTTTGGTTTTGTTAATTCATAATATACTGCAATTCGAGATTCTGATTTTTGTTTTTGCAATTTTAGTCATTACCTTTTGATGCCATATATGGTATTGCTTTTGTACGTGATTTCATTTCAATAAATGATTCAGAAGATTGAATTCCATCAATTCTGCCAATACGTTCAGAAACTATCTTATGCATTTGATCTAGTGATTTTGAATACATTGTCACCAAAATGTCAAATCTGCCTGTTACTTCTGCAACTTCTCTAACTCCATCTATTTTAAAAAGTTCTTCAATAATGTGATCCCGTTTTTTTGAATTCACATTAATTCCAGTTAGAGCCTTAACCTCATACCCTAATTCTGAATCATTAACAACAATTGTGTAACGTTCAATTAATTTTTTTTTAACTAATCTTTTAATTCTTGAATAAACCACTGAAGAATTAACATCTATCTTTTTTGATAAACGTGGAACTGAAATTGATGCATCGTTTGACAGTTCTGATAAAATTTGCAAGTCTAAAGTATCTACTTTTGTCATTTAAAACACCTAATTCGTTCTAGATTTCTGGATCTTATAAAGTTATTATTGTAAAAATTACAAAAAAATTATCTAAATCTTGTCTTTTTTGTATAACATTTCTGCTAGTAGTACTGCTCCTTTTGCTGAACCCATTTTCTTGTTATGTGAGAATAACATGTATTTGAGTCCATGATCAAACAACTCTTCTTTCTCAACTCTTCCAATTGTTGTAGTCATTCCATCTCCTACTGTTCTTTCCATTCTTGGTTGAGGTCTTGTTGGGTCTTCATGAAATGCATAATATTTTTCTGGAGCTGATGGTAATCCTGTTACAGAAATTTCTTTGTTGCATTGATCATAGGTTTCTTTTGCTTGATTTGGGTCGATGTCTTCATTTGTTTCTACAAAAACAGATTCAGTATGCCCGTCTATCACTGGAACTCTAGTACAAGTACAACTAATCTTAATATCTGCATCTTCAATCTTACCATCTTTTAATTTCCCTAGGATCTTTCTTGTTTCTATTCTTACTTTTCCTTCTTCTTTTGGAATGTATGGTATGATGTTATCCGTAATTCCCATTGCAGATACACCTGATTTTCCTCCTCCAGAAATTGCTTGCATTGATGTCATCATAACTTTTTTTGCACCATATTTTTCTAATAGTGGTTTTAATGTGATTGCTAAGCCTGTTGTTGTACAATTAGGAAGTGGTGCCACCCATCCCTTCCAATTTCTGTTTTTCTTTTGAATTTCTAATAACTCAGTCTGTTCATCATTAATTCCAGGAATTAGAATTGGTACATCATCTTCATATCTATAAGCTGAACTAGTTGAAATTACTGGTAAATCAGCTGCCATTTTGGTTTCAATATCTCTTGCAGCTACCGATTCTACGGCTGAAAATACTAAATCTAATTGTGACACATCTAACTCATCAATTTTTTTTACAGTCATTGATTTGATATATTCCGGAATCTCTCCACCTACATCCCAAGCAACAATTCCATTGGCATCTTTGATTGCATCCAGATAATTTTTTCCAGCTGAACGCTCCGAAGCTGCTATTTGAGTAACCTCAAACCATGGATGATTTTCTAAAGATTGAACAAATTCTTGTCCAACAGCACCTGTGACTCCTATTATTGCCACTCTTTTTTTACTCATAATTTGAGTTATTATGACTTCAATTAATAATCGTTTTCTGAATCATCACAACATACTAAATCCACCAATTCTATTTAGAACTGTGAAAATAAGAACAAAAAATGCTATTTCAAGACATTATCCTGTTATACACGGCGGTAAATTTTCAATATCTAATCTAGATCCTGAAATTATTGATTATAGTTCGAATGTTGGTCCTATGGGGATCCCTGTAAGAGTCAAGGAAATTTTGAAAAAAAGATTAGATTCCATGTCTCTTTACCCTGATTTATTATCCACTTCATTAAGGTCTGATCTCAAAAAATTCACCCGATTACCTAAATCAAATATTGTTGTTGGAAATGGGGCGATTGAGATAATCTATAATTTTTGTCATGCTTTTTTATCCAAAAAACAAATTTTAATTCATGTGCCAACATTTGGTGAATATGAAGCTGCAACAAAACTTGCAGATTGTAAAATTTCTTTTTTCAAAACAATGAACTTGTCTAAAAATTTAGATTCATTTATTTCTAAAATTCCAACTAATGGATGCGTATTTGTTTGTAATCCAAATAATCCTACTGGAACCATTTTATCAAAAGCACAATTATCTAAAATTATTTTAATTGCACAGAAAAAATCATGTTTTGTTTTTGTTGATGAATGTTTTATTGAATTGGTTCCCCAATCAAATCAATCTGTATTAAATTTAATCAAAAAATATGATAATCTATTTGTATTGAGATCTCTAACAAAATCATTTGGTTTAGCAGGAATTAGAATTGGATATGGGGTGGGTTCAAAACAAATGATTGATATTTTACAAAAAACAAAAATTCCTTGGAGTGTAAGCGTTTTAGCTCAAGAAGCAGGAATTATCGCAATTAAAAATAAATCTCATATTGCAAAATCAAAATCGATAATTAAAAAAGAATATGTTTTTCTTAAAAAGAAAATTAACATAATCAAGGGATTTGAATGTCAAGAATCTGTAACCAATTTTATTTTAATTAAAACAAAACAAAATTCTACAAAAATTCAAAAACAATTACTAAAACATAAAATCTTGATTAGAGATTGCAAAAACTTTCGTGGTTTAAACAATCATTATATTCGAATTGCAATCAAATCTCATAAAGACAATCTAAAATTAGTTAAAGCATTGGAGACAATAGCATGAAATCTTTGATGATTCAAGGAACTGCTTCGGGTGTTGGTAAAACAACACTGGTTGCAGCATTATGTAGGATTTTTTCAGATAAAGGAGTCAATGTGGTACCTTTCAAATCTCAAAACATGTCCAATTTTGGTTATGTGGCGCCTGATTTTGAAATTTCTCGTGCCCAGGTAATTCAGGCAATGGCTGCTAGATGTAAAATTGAACCTGATCTTAATCCAATAATGCTCAAACCATTAGGAAATTACTATAGTGCAATCTATCTTAATGGTAAATATTTCAAAAAAATGCATGCAAAAGATTACTATTCAAAATTTGTTAAAACAAAAGGAATCACAGTAGCAACAGATTCTTTACTTCGATTAAAGAAAAATTATGATTTAGTGATTTTAGAGGGTGCAGGTTCTCCAGCTGAAATTAATTTACAAAAATTTGATATTGCAAATATGCAAATTGCTCAAAAAGCAAATGCTTCTGTTTTATTAGTATCTGATATTGACAAAGGTGGTTCTTTTGCAAGTCTTACAGGAACAATGACTTTAATTGAAAAAAATTATCAAAAACTTGTCAAGGGATTTGTATTGAATAAATTTCGTGGAGATCTAGATGTCTTAAAACCTGGATTTAGAAAAATTAAACGAATAACAAAAATTCCTGTTTTGGGAACAATTCCTATGTTCAAGACGAATTTACCTGAAGAAGATTCCCTAAATGTCAAGCCAAAAGAAATTAAATGGACAAAAAATAATATTTCTAAAATTGATAGAGAACTAGACAAATTAGCAAAAATAGTAAAAAATAACTTAGATCTTAAAACAATAGAGAAGATGATTAAATGATTTTAGAATCTATTGTAATTATTGGATTTGCAATAGGATTGGATTTAGTATTTGGAGATCCTAAGAATAAATATCACCCAACTGCATGGATTGGAATTATAATTTCAAAACTAACCCCATTAGCTAAAAATCATAATTCAAATGTTGAAAAATTTTCAGGATTTTTTTTGGTTTTGATTCCTACAGGAATTGTAATAACTTTACTTTCAATTTTAGATTTAGGAATTTTATTGATTACTGTTGATTGGATTACAATGATTGTTTCTATTCTTGTTGGAACCATTTTACTTAAAACTACAATAGCTATTAGAGGAATGGAACGTTATGCTTTGGCTGTGATGGATTCTTTAGAACATGACAACTTGGAGTCTGCACGAGTAAATCTATCTATGATTGTTAAGAGAAACACCAAAAATCTAGATAGAAATCATGTTATTTCAGGCGTTCTTGAGAGTATTAGTGAAAATACTGTTGATGGAGTAACTGGTCCTCTGTTTTATTATGCTATTTTTGGTATATTTGGTGCATTTGTATACAGGGTAGTTAATACTGCAGATTCTATGATTGGCTATAAAACAGATATTTTCAAAAATATAGGTTGGTTTACAGCAACTTGTGACACAATTTTAAATTATATCCCATCTCGACTAACTGGATTGGTAATGATTCTCTCTGCTGCCATTTTACAAAATAATTGGAAAGAATCTTACAAAATTATGTTACGTGATGGGAGAAAAACTGAAAGTCCTAACGCTGGATACCCTATGGCTGCACTTGCTGGAGCTCTTGAAACAAAATTTGAAAAATTAGAACATTATAGCTTGGGTAATGTTGAAACTATTCTAACAAAAGAACATGTTTTTTCTGCAATTGCAATTATGAAATTAACTTCAATTCTTTTCTTTGGAATAATCACAATTCCAATAATTACTGTTTTATCATTTATTGGATGGTGGATTCATGCTTAAAGAAATTGGTTCTGTTTTTTCATTTCTAACAATATTCCCATCATCTAATGCAACTTTGGAAAACATTGCAAAATACATGTATATTTTTCCTATTGTTGGAATTATAATCGGACTCTTAATCGGCTCATTTGGTTTTGGATTATCCTTCTTTTTAGATCCTTTGTTAGTTAGTTTGTTGGTTGTTGCATCTATTGCAATTGTTACTGGAATTCATCATGCGGATGGTTTAGCTGATTTTGCTGATGGACTTATGGTGAAAGGAAGTCAAGATAAAAAAATTAAAGCAATGAAAGATCTTTCTACTGGCTCTGCTGGAATTGTAGGAATTGTTTTGTACATTATTGGTTTAATAATTACTATTTCTCTGACTAGTGGATTTGATTTATTTAAAGCAATTTTGATTAGTGAAATTTTAGCCAAGTTTTCAATGGTATTGATGGCAAGTTTAGGTAATTCTGCATCATTAGGCTCAAATTCACCTTTTGTAAAAATTATGAAAGACAAGAAAAAACTTACTGCCGCATTCATAATTATGTTAATACCAGTAGCAATAATTGGGGAATCTACCGGTTTGATAATGCTAGGTGTTACCGTAACTGTAACCATTTTCCTTCTAGCCATATCTACTCGTAGTTTTGGTGGAATTACTGGAGATGTCCTTGGTGCTACAAATGAATTAACTCGATTAACTTCATTGATGGTGTTTGTGTCAATATGATTGGACTTGTAATGGCAGGCGGTAAAGGTACTCGTATGAATTTTAATGATGAGAAATTATTACTAATACACAAAAAACCTATTATTCTTCAAGTAATTGATTCATTGAAAAATTCAAATTGTTTTTCAAAAATTTTAGCAATCACTAGTCCAAATTCACCTAAAACAAAAAAACTTTTACAAGAAAAAAAAATTGATATTTATGATTCATCTGGAATAGGTTATGTAGAAGATCTTAATTCAATTCTTAAAACAATTGATGATGATGTATTAGTTACATCTGGTGATCTACCTTTGTTAGATGTGGAAGTAATTCAAAAAATTGTTAAGCAATACAATTCCCAAAAAATTTGGACTAGCATTCTTGTCACTGACAATTTTTTAACTTCAATTGGATTTACATCTGATTATTCTGTAACTTTTGAAAATCAGAAATGTCATTACACTGGAATTTCTTTAATTAATTCTAAAAAAATTCCTTCACTTGAAAATCTAGATGAAAATTATATTATAATTAATGATAAGAAAATTGCGTTTAATCTAAATACAAAAAAAGACTATGCTTTACTCAGCACTACCTGAGATTTTACCATTTATCTTTGCTTTGGATCCTGTTGCTTCTGCAAGTGTGTTGCCACAAGAATTACATGCAATTAATGTTGATGCATGAGAATAAACTACTTGTAACTCACCGCATTCATCACAATTAACATTCTGAAACTTACTAGAAGGTTTTGGAATTTCGATGTGATCTTTTTTCATACTGCAACCAACTCGAATTTCTTAATTCTTACACCTTTTTTATTGTATTTCTTTTTACATACAGTGCATGTCATAATAGGAGTAACTTTCTTAGTAACTTTGGCTGGTTTTGCTAATTTTGGGAATTTTTGTCCACCGTATCCCTTTTTACGTTCAGCATGTCGACGTTCGCCTCTTGCTGAACCTCGTCTTTTCCCAGCCTTGTAAATGGAGACCTTTTGTTCGGTATGCACTTTACATTTAGCACAATACTTTCTGATCACCTTAGGTATGTTCATATCAACAAAACCTCTTGACCCGTAATTTAAGCATTGAATCTATAATAGGCGCAAAATCTAATAAAAAGGCGTGACTTCGAGCCTAGCCAATTCGATCTCTTCTTTGAATTCTGTGGCAATGGGTGATAAAAAAGCCGATCTTGTTTTAAAAAATTGTAATCTATTATCTGTTTATACTAGAGAGATAATTTCAAAAATTCAGATTGTAATAATTGGTGACAGAATTGCATATGTTGGTCCTGACGCTTCACATACAATTGGTCCAAAAACCAAAATTATTGATGTAAAAAACAAATATGTCGGTCCTGGTTTTGCAGACCCTCACTTACATATTGATCAATTTGTTCTCCCTTCTGAATTTGCAAAAAAAGCACTTCTCTGTGGTGTTACTTCTCTTTTTTCAGATCCTATTGATGTAGTAAGTGTGGGTGGCTACAAAGGATTTCAAGAATTTCTTAAACTAGGTGAAAATTTACCTATTAGAATTTTTCAAGTAGTTCCTGGTGGTCTTCCAGTTGATGCAAAATTTAGTAATAGCAAATCCTTAACTTTAGCACAGGAAAAATTAGCTGTGAAACATCCTCACGTTCTTGGTTTGGGAGAAGTTTTTTCATGGACTAAGGTAACTCTTCGGGAATCTAAAACAATGAAATCACTTTCTGCAATGTTAGAATGTGATTGTATTATTAATGGACATACTGCTGGTGCCAGTGAAAAAAAACTTAATGCTTACATTTCATCTGGTATTCTTTCATGTCACGAACCAATCAATTTTGATCAAGTGTTAGAGCGATTACGTCTTGGAATGTGGGTGATGATTAGAGAAGGTTCTATTCGACGTGATTTGAAAGAAATTATTCCACGTGTTTTATCCCATGGAACTTATCTTAATCGACTAATGTTTTGTTCTGATGGTCTTGATCCTTTAGATATTTCAAAATTTGGCCACATTGATCATTGTATTAGAGAATCTATCAAAGTAGGTCTAAAACCAATTGATGCAATTACTATGGCATCAAAAAATAATTTTGATTACTATAATATGGGAAAAGATTTGGGTGGAATTGCACCTGGAAAATTAGCAGATATTTTAATTTTCAATGATTTGAAATCATTTAAACCAAATCAAGTCTTTGTTGGAGGAAAACTCATTATTTCAAATGGAATTTTTGTTAACCCAATTAAGAAAAAACCTATTTCACCATGGATTAAAAAAACTGTTAAACTAAAAAATTTCTCAAAAAATGATTTTTTCATAAAATCAAAAAAGAAAGACGTTCTTGCAAACACTATCAATATGCAAACTGAAATTATTACAAAGATTGGTTTATCAGAACTTTCTTCAAAAGATGGACATATTCTTGCCTCTTTAGATTCTGATATCTGGAAAGTTGCAGCCTTTGATAGAATTCATGGAACAAATAGGCATTCGATCGGATTTCTTGAAAATTTTGGTGCGGACATAGGCGCTTTTGCATCTACATGGAGTTTTCATGAAAATGATTTGATTGTAATAGGCTCAAATGATTCTGATATGACAATTGCGTCTAATCACTTGATTAAAAATCAGGGAGGACTAGTTGTAGTAAAATCTGGAAAAATTCTTGCATCATTGCCCTTACAATTTGCAGGAATTGTATCTACTGATTCTTTTGAAAAAGTTTCATCTAATTTTGAAAAAATCAATAATACGATTGTGGATTTAGGCTGTAAATTTTCTAAACCTCATCTTATTCCTCTGTTTTTGCCTTTTTTGGCACTACCTTCTGTCCGAATTCTCTCAAGTGGAATTGTTGATGTGAAAAAAAGAAGGTACATTCCACCGATCAACTAAGCAATGTTAAAAAGGGGGATTTGGAGGATTGAATCTTAATGGCATCAATCCAACAAGGACCAAATGGACCTGTTTTAGTTCTCAAAGAGAGTGCATTACAACAAAAAGGAAAAGATGCACAACAAAACAATATTGCAGCAGCAAAATTAGTAGCTGATTTAGTTAAAAGTAGTCTTGGACCTCGTGGTCTCGATAAAATGTTAGTTGATTCTTTAGGTGATGTAACAATAACAAATGATGGGGCAACCATTCTAAAAGAAATTGATGTTCAGCACCCAGCAGCAAAAATGATTGTTGAAATTTCTAAAACTGTTGATAATGAAGTAGGTGATGGTACAACCTCTTCAGTTGTCTTTGGAGGGACATTATTAGCTAAAGCAGAAGATCTTCTAAAAAAAGAAGTCCATTCATCAGTAATCATTGAAGGTTTTCAAGCAGCAGCAGAAAAAACACTTGAAATTTACTCAGAATTATCAAAGAAAATTAAACCTGATGACCGAGAATCCCTTCTTAAAATTGCTACAACCAGCATGCAATCAAAATTAATTTCTGAAGACAGTGGTATTTTATCAAAAATTGTAGTTGATGCAATTCTAAGTATTGTAACTAATAAAGGTGAAGATTTTTCAGTTGATCTTGAAAATATCAAAGTTGAAAAGAAATCCGGTGGTTCTATTCAAGACACTCAAATCATTAAAGGAATTGTTTTAGATAAAGAAATTGTTCACAGTGGAATGCCAACAAAAATTCAAAAAGCAAAAATTGCATTAATCAATTCCGCATTAGAAATTGAAAAAACTGAAATGAGTTCTGAGATTAGAATTACTGATCCTACTCAAATGCAGATGTTCTTAGAAGAAGAAAATAGGATGTTAAAAACAATGGTCGATAAACTACATGATATTGGTGTTAATGTCTTAATTTGTCAAAAAGGTATTGATGATATTGCTCAACATTATCTTGCTAAACATGGTATAATGGCAATAAGACGTGTGAAGGAAAGTGATATGATTAAACTTTCCAAAGCAACTGGTGGACGTGTTATAAGTAATTTAGATGATTTATCTGAAAAAGATCTTGGTGCTGCAGATTTGGCACAACAAAAGAAAGTTGAATCTGATAAATGGGTCTTCATTGAAGGTTGTAAACATCCACAATCAGTTACAATGTTAATTCGTGGTGGTTCACAACGAGTAATTGATGAAGTTGATCGTTCTATTCACGATTCTTTAATGGTTGTAAAAGATGTAATTGAAAAACCTGAAATTGTTGCAGGTGGCGGTGCACCTGAATCATATGCAGCCTCACAACTCAAAGATTGGGCTGATAATTTTGATGGAAGAGAGCAACTTGCAATTAAAAAATATGCTGAAGCATTAGAAATTATTCCATTGACAATTGCTGAAAATGCAGGAATGGATCCAATTGACACTATGGCTACTTTACGAGCAAAACAAAACCAAGGTCGTAAATGGACTGGAATTGATGCTAAAAATACTAAGATTGCTGATATGTTAGCAATTGATGTTGTAGAACCAATTGCAGTTAAAGAACAAATTATCAAATCTGCAACTGAGGCAGCATGTATGATTCTTAGAATCGATGATGTAATTGCCGTGTCTGGTGCTCCAGGTGGTGGCGGTATGCCTCCAATGGGCTAAAACTTAAGCATTCAATTTTTCATAAATCATTATTGTTTAGGATTGGTATTGATTTAGGTGGAACAAAAATT
Source organism: uncultured Nitrosopumilaceae archaeon (assembly GCA_964511485.1). Lineage (GTDB taxonomy): Archaea > Thermoproteota > Nitrososphaeria > Nitrososphaerales > Nitrosopumilaceae > Nitrosopumilus. Next base: position 16,298 of record CAZEFL010000019.1, on the reverse strand, counting down.
GAATCTGTGTTATTAGATGAAAATCTAAATATACTTCAACAAAAAAGAATTCAAACTCCTCGATCCGATTATTTTAAGATAATTGATTCAATATCTTCTTTAGTTTTAGAACATTCTGAAAATATTTCTGATTTTTCTTTAGGAGTATGTACTCCTGGTGCAATTTCTAAACAAACTGGTTTGATAAAAAATAGTAATACTCAATGTCTAATTGGAAAACCATTCAAAAAAGATTTAGAAAAAAAATTGGAGAAAAAAATTCTGATTGAAAATGATGCTAATTGTTTTGCAATGGCTGAATCTAAAATGGGTGTAACAAAAGATTATGGTTTAGTTTTTGGTGTGATTATGGGAACTGGAGTAGGTGGTGCAATTGTAATTAATGGAAAGCTTCATTCTGGCAGAACTAACATTAGTGGTGAATGGGGACATCATACATTACATCGTAATGGAAATCCTTGTTATTGTGGAAAAACTGGTTGTGTTGAGACCTACATCAGTGGACCTTCATTAGAAAAACGATGGTTTGAACTAACTGGAAAGTCACAATTGATGCCTGAGATTATTTCTAACCTTGATGATAAAATTAGTCAAAAATGGAAATATGAATTTTTAGAGAATTTTGGATATGGCCTTGCTAATGTGATTGATATTTTAGATCCTGATGTAATTGTTCTTGGAGGTGGTTTGTCAAATATTGATTTCTTGTATACTGAAGGAAAAAAATCAGTATATGAAAAAGTGTTTTCAGATTTGATTGAAACTCCTATTCTCAAAAATAAATTAGGTGACTCTGCTGGAGTATTTGGTGCAGCTCTATTAAATTAATTATTCAAATTTCCCAATACTGATTTTTAATTTTTAAAATCTTGTCAACCAGTTCATTCATGTTGATTTCTAATTCTGTAGATACCAAAATTAATCCTGCACCTTTGATCGGTAATGTAATTCGAAAAATCTTCTCATATCTTGCTAATGCAAAAACAGGTTTTCCAATCTTCTCTGTTGTTTTTTTACGTGTAGACCATCTATACACTGCTTGGGATAATGACATAACGGTTTCTTCTCTAGTTAAATGAGGTTTTAATCCTGGTCGAATTTTATCTGTCAATTCCCCAAAATCATACACAGCTACATATCGAATTTTTTCATCACATGCTAAAATTTCATCACAAATTTTTTCGTATTCCAAATTCATCACTACTGTGGCTCAATGGTTGCAGGAGGTTTACTTGAAATAGTATACGTAACCCACGTAACGTCTTCAATTTCATTTGTAATTCTATTACTCATTTTCTCTAAAATACTATGTGATAATCTACTCCAATCTGCAGTCATTGCGTCAATTGAATCTACTACTCTAATCATAACTATGTTTCCATATCTTCGTTCGTCTCCAACCACTCCTACTGCTCTATCATCACCTACGGCAGCATATGCTTGCCATATTTTACCATACAAACCTGCTTCAATTAGTTCCTCCTCCACAATTTTACTTGCAACTTTAGAAATCTGCAGTTTTTTCGGTGTTACTTCCCCGATTATTCTAACTGCAAGCCCTGGACCTGGAAATGGATGTCGCATGAAAAGATTCTCTGGAACTTTTAGAATTTTTGCAATACTTCTTACTTCATCTTTGTATAATTCTCTTAATGGTTCTAAAATCTCCAAATTAAGCCAGTCAGGTAATCCTCCTACATTATGATGTGATTTTATTACAGCCGCTGGACCTTTTGAAACCCCACTTTCAATAACATCTGGATAAAGCGTACCTTGAGCTAACCATTTGAAAGGTCCATTTTTTTCAGCAAATTCAGTGAAAACACGAACAAATTCTTCTCCCACAATCATTCTTTTTCTCTCAGGATCTTCTACCCCCTCTAGTTTTCCAATGAATTCATCTGCTGCATCAACTGTTGTAAAATTCACTTTGAAATTTTCTTTGAACATTTCTTCAATTTCTGTTTCTTCGTTTAATCTTAACAAACCATTATTTACAAAAACACACTTTAGTCTGTCTCCTATTGCTTTGTGAATTAATAATGCTGCTACTGTGGAATCAATTCCTCCACTTACTCCGCATAGTACATTTCCTTCAATTTTTGAAATTTTTTCAACTGCTGAATCTATGAATCCATCCATGGTCCAATTTGGTTCTGCCTGGCAAACCTTTAAGACAAAATTCTTGAGAATTTCTGCTCCTTGTTCTGTATGAACAACCTCGGGATGAAATTGAATTCCATAAACTGACTTTTCTTTTGATGCAATTGCTGCAGCTTTTGCTGCTTCAGTATGTCCTATTACTTGAAATCCTGGTGGAATTTCTTCTGCTTCATCACCATGACTCATCCATGCCCTTACTGATTCTCCTACATCACTTAGAAGATCTTTATTATTATCAATTGTAAGTATTGATGAACCATATTCTTTGTTTGCTCTTTTTACTTTACCTCCATACTTGTTTACAATTAATTGATGTCCATAACAAATTCCAAGTAATGGTAAATTCATATCAAAAATTTTACTCTCTGGAAAGGGTGCATCTGAACTATATACACTTGATGGACCGCCAGAAAAAATTATCCCTTTTGGATTTAATTTTTGCAATTCTTCAAAACTGATATCGAAAGGCACAAGTTCTGCATAAACTGAAAATTCTCTAATCCTCCTACAGATTAAATGACTATACTGCGAACCAAAATCTAAAACTACTATTTTATCCATGTTATCACTTGTTGATGTTTTCCAACATTCGTGTTAATGACCATCCTGCGGTATTAATTAATTCATTAACTCTTTCTTTTTGCCTATAATTTTTGATAATTATCTCTCTAAGATCTGAGCCACTTTTGTTAATGATATAGTCAATAATGGATTCTTTCTGAATCTTTCCATTTTCTGCTTCTACATAGTCTTTTTTTTTCATTTCTCCAATTATTCTATCTAAGAAAAATGACTTGAATGGAGGCGTGTCTGCACTTATTTCCACTTCATTATCTAAAACTATTGAAACTTGTTCTGGTGTGATGAATGCATTGGCAATTATTTTACCATCATTTCCTCTTTTAATTGGAATTGAATTCATTTCTAGTTTTTTTGTTATCTCGGGCTCTTTTTGAATTTCAACTTTTGTTTTTAATTGAGAAGCCTTTGTAAAACTTGAATCTATAAGAAATGAGTTTAACACTGTGATATTTTTTTCTAATGTTTCTATAGATTCTTGATGTCTATCAATTTGTTCGATCAAACTTTCTTTCAAAGCAACAATATCTTTAACTTGTTTCTCTGAAAATTTCATAATTTGATTAATGTATGATGGGTATTAAATGCATTCTAGGTAATTATAATATCCACATTTTTGTATGGAATTTTTTTAAATCCTTTAATTGCTTTAGATGTGGTAAATAGCTCTGACTTTGTTCTAGTTGCTAGCCATTCTAAAAGTGATTTTCCTTTATTTAATTTCATTAATTTAATTCCTCTTTCTGATTTTTTTGTATTTGAAAACTTTCCAATTCTTTCTCCAAAATCCATTCCAAACAAAACAATTTTTTTTGCACCAAAATTACTTGCTAAAAAAACCCCTCTATCTCCATCTGTAAATCCTCCAAAATTGTGTATTTTATTAAATGGATTTGATTGAGTAGTTCCAATAGCTTTTTTGAATTTTTTGGAAAATTCTAATTTTTCAATATTATCACCATGTGCATGAATCACAAAAATTGATTTTTTGGAAATTTTCTCTAAAGTTTTTTCATCTCCATCCAAATCTGTAATTACAATATCTGGAATTATTCCATTTTCTACAAGGGGTTTAATTGAACTATCAGCTGCAATTTTTACTGATTTTTTTAATTTTTTTAATTTTGGGATTGCAGTTGATAGTGAAGGACCTGATCCAATTACAAAAACTGATTTGTCTTTAATTAGGCTGGAAATTTTTTCATTTACCTTTGATTTTTTTAATATTGAATCTAAAATTATGGCTGATTCTTTATCTTTATTTTCACTATATTTGAATTCCTTTAAAATATCTGAATATTTTTTCTTCCATCCTGAAATCATCATATGACTCAAATTGTATTAGTTTTTGATAAACTATGTGACTAAAATAGCAAATGTAGGTGTTGGTGGCAAAAATCCTGTACGTATAATGGGTATTCTTAACACTAGTCCTGAATCATTTTATAAAAAATCCATTCATCTTAGCAAAAATGATATTAAAAATTCGGTAAAACAGATGGAAAGTGATGGTGCTGATTTTATTGATGTTGGAGGAATGTCTACTGCTCCCTATATTTCTACAAGAGTTTCTGAAAAAACTGAAATTAAACGAATCATTAATGCGATTAAAATAATTCAAAATTTTTCAAATTTACCTATTTCTGTTGATACATGTAGATCTAATGTTGCTAGAATTGCTTTAGAACATGGAGTGGAAATAATTAATGATATTTCAGGATTAAAATTTGATAACAAAATGCAAGATGTCATCTCTGATTTTTCCCCTTCTTTGATTTTATGTGCATATGATTCTAAAACCGTCTCTGGAAATGATGTTGTTTCTACAAAAAGACTTCTTAGGGAAAGTTTGAAAATTGCTAAAAAATCATGTATCCCTAATAAAAAAATTATTTTAGATCCTGCAATTGGATTTTTTAGAAAAACTGGTCAAGGTCCATTTTTTACAAAAATTAAATCAGATTGGGTTAAAAGAGATCTTACTATAATCCAAAATCTAAAATCGATAAAACAAAATTTTCCTATCTTAGTTTCAGTTTCAAATAAATCCTTTATTGGAAATATTTTAGGATTAGAAAATCCTACTGATCGATTATTTGGTTCGATAGCAGCAGAATCTATTTCTGTGATTAATGGTGCAGACATTATTCGTACCCATAATGTAGGCGCCACAAGAGATTCGATCATTATAGCTTCAAATCTCTCAAAATAACGTAAAGGCTTATAATTAATCCCAAACTTTCAATACAAGGTTTCATTGGAATTCAAAGAAGGATTAACTTTTGATGATGTTTTACTAGTACCCAAATATTCAGATATTACAAGTAGAAGTCAAACCGATCTAGGCACAAAATTATCTCGAAATATCTCCATTAACATTCCATTTGTGAGTGCAAATATGGATACAGTTACTGAATCTTCAATGGCTGTAGCCATGGCTCGTGCTGGTGGAATTGGAATTGTTCATAGATTTTTGACAATTGAAGAACAAGCAAATGAAGTTCTAAAAGTAAAACGTTCAGGCAGTGTAATGATTGAAAACCCATATTCTATTAATCAAGAAAAATCGATTAAGGATGCTCAAGATTATGCAGAAGATAAAGAAGTTTCTGGTCTCTTAGTTGTTGATTCTGATTCTAAATTAGTTGGAATAGTAACTGAACGTGATTTGTTGTTTGCAAATACGAGTGGAACAATTAATGACATTATGACAAAAGATGTTGTAACTGCCAAACCTGGAGTAACATTAGATGAGGCCAAAGAAATTTTACATAAACACAGAGTTGAGAAATTACCAATTGTTGATGATTCGGGAATCATCAAAGGTTTAATCACAAGTAAAGATATTACAAACAATACAGATTTTCCAAATGCCTCTAAGGATAAGAAAGGAAGACCTCTTGTTGGAGCTGCAGTTGGTGTAAAAGGTGACTTTTTAGAAAGAAGTGAATCTCTTTTAGAAGCAGGTACTGATGTGCTTGTTGTTGATATTGCACATGGACATAGTGAAAATGCAATCAGTACAGTTCGTAATATTAAAAAAGCATTTCCAGATTGTGAGTTAATTGCAGGAAACATTGCAACAGCTCAAGGCGCTGAAGATTTAATCAAAGCAGGAGTAGATGCGGTTAAAGTTGGAGTAGGTTCTGGTTCTATTTGTATAACTCGAGTAATTACTGGTTCTGGTGTTCCTCAATTAACTGCTGTAATGGATTGTGCAAAAATTGGTAATGACTATGGTGTACCAATAATTTCTGATGGTGGAACTCGAACTTCTGGTGATGCAACAAAGGCATTGGCTTCTGGAGCTTCATCTGTAATGGTAGGCAGTATGCTTGGTGGAACTGATGAATCTCCTGGCACAGTTTTGACTAAAAATGGAAAACGATTCAAGGTTTACCGTGGAATGGCATCCCTTGCTGCATCAATTGGTAGAAAATCTAAGGAAACAGGGTCATTTTCATTTGATGATGATCTTAATGATTATGTAGCAGAAGGAGTTGAGGCTATGGTCCCATACAAAGGAACAGTAGTTGATATCTTAAAACAACTTTCAGGCGGTGTTCGCTCTGGATTGAGTTATTGTGGAGCCCACACAATCTCTCAAATGCAGGAAAATGCAGAGTTTATCAAAATGTCAAGAGCTGGATTTGCAGAAAGTCAGCCTCATGATGTTTCTTTGATGTAGTTATAACCACATTTCGCTAATTTTTTAAACAGTATATGAAATTCATGAATTGTGTTATCTAGAAGAACGATTCTTGGATTTGTTATAGGAATTATAATAATTTCACTTGGTGCATATTCCTTATTTTCTCAAATTGGCCCTTCAGTTGATGTTACTGAAAATTTCAGTGTGGGTTTGGGAAATTCTGTTAGTCTAACAATTCCTGCACCTGCAAATGCTCCTCAATTATTAAAAATTTCTGGTGAAACATTTGATCTAAAACTTCAAAGTCCTGGAGATGGAAAGCAGATTCCTAACACTTCGTACAAAAATGAATTAGAATTAGAATGGATTCATTTGGAAGATGGTGATTCCAAAGTTTTGATTCAAAATACTGGAAATAAAGAATTGGAAGTTTCAGCAATTACTAAACAAACTCCTAATCCAATTGGATTTACATTTGATCTAATGGTAATTACATCTGGTGTGATAATTATTGGATTTAGTATGGGTTTTACTTTAAGAAAACCTAAAGGCTTTTAGCTTAATTTTGCTGAAGGATAGGATCCTAAAATTTTCATAAATAATGATTCATGTTTAATTTTTTCTAACATTTCTGAAATTTTAGAATTTTTTGCATTACCTTCAAAATCTACATAGAAATTATATTCCCATGTGTTGGATTTTGTAGGTCTTGATTCGATTTTTGTAAGATTCACATTATTTCTGTGGAAATTTTCTATAATTCTAAATAATGATCCTGGCTCATGTTTGATGGAAAAAATAATTGATGTTTTATCATTTCCTGATTGTGTTGATTCTTTTTTAGATAATATCAAAAATCTTGTATAATTATTTAGGTTGTTTGCAATGTTTTCAGAAATTATAGGCATGTTGTAAATTGATGATGATGTTTTACTGGCAATACACGCACAATTTTTTTTGTTTAATTCTTTGATAATTTTTACACTACCTGCAGTATCATATGCTGGAATTGTTTTCATGTTATGTTCTTCAATAAATTTTCTACATTGACCTAATGCTTGTGGATGTGAATAAACTGTATCTACATCTTCTAATCTTCCTGTTCCAATTAAACAATGTTCAACTCTGTGATAAATTTCTCCAATTACATTTAGTGATGTTGAATAAAGTAGATCATAACTTTCACCAACACTTCCTTCTAATGAATTTTCTACAGGCAAAATTGAATATTCTGAATTTCCTTTTGATGTACTTTCTAAAATTTCCGCAAATGTTGCAAATGGTATGGTTTCAATATTGTCAAAAAATATTTTTGCTGCAGCTTCACTATATGCACCTCGTTCACCTTGGAACGAAATACTTGTCATTTTTATTCTCTCAATTTAACAAAATTGTTTTTGCCAAAATTTGTAGAAAGTTTTCTTTCATCAATCCATGAACATTCTATACATTTTATTGCATCTCTCATTGAAACAACTTTACCTCCACATTTTCTACACTTTGTAAATATGATTCCCAATTCTGGTTCACTAATTGCCGCATGAATTGTTCCATTAAGATGATTGATAATTTTTAGTGCAACAATATCATTAACCAATGCTACATTTCTGATTCTTAAATTTCGTGTTCCACATACACATTCTACTTTAGATGTGGTAGGTTCACCATTGATGTAATCAATTGATACTGCAATCATTGATGACATTACTGCTGCAACTGTTCCAATAATCACGTCTCCTACTTTTGGAATTGATAGAAGTTTTGGATGTTTGATACTAATAGTACGTGTTGTTTTATTCATGTCTTTTTCACCTACTGTAGCTGCACGAACCATATCTCCATCATCAAAAGTATTATCTCCAGCTTCATATTCTTCAATAGATGCTATTTTGTCACCTGGAAATATTGTATTTTCAGACATAATGAAGAATTTTGTTTTTATGATTATAATTGTTTATGGTTAATTTTGTCTTGGCAAATCATATATCTTCAAAAATCTGAAAAAAATCATGAAGGCATTAGTATATGAAAAATATACTGAAGACGATGATTTCTCAAAAATCTTGCAAATCAAGGATATTCCTATTCCTGAACCAAAATCAAATGAAGTAGTTTTCAAGGTAATTACTGCTGCATCAAATTATGATGATATTTGGGGTATGAGGGGAAAACCATTGGCAATCCCTCTTCCACATATTTCTGGAACTGATGCTGCAGGTGAGGTAACTGCAGTTGGAAGTGATGTTAAAAATATCAAAGTTGGAGACCGAGTTGTATCTCATGGAAATATGTCTTGTCGAGTTTGTAAAGCCTGCACTGATGGACGAGAATATGATTGTAAAAAGCGTTCAATTTGGGGATTTGAAACAGGTCCACTTTGGGGTGGTTATTGTGAATTTACTCATCTTCCAGAAGTTAATGTCGTAAAAATTCCTGACAATGTATCATATGATGATGCAGCAGCTGCATCAATGACATTGTTAACATCATGGCATATGTTAGTTGGCAGAGCAAAAATTATCCCTGGACAAATAGTATTGGTGATGGGTGGCAGTTCTGGTATTGGAACTTATGGAATTCAAATTGCAAAACTTTTTGGATGTACTGTTATTGCAACTGCAAGTCCTGACAAATTAGACAAATTATTGGAATTAGGTTCTGATTATGCTGTAAATCATAGAGATGATGATTGGCATAAACAAGTTAGATCAATTGCAAAAAAAATTCCAAAACCTCTTGGCGATGCCCCTGGAGTTGATGTAATTTTTGAGCATATTGGTGGAACTCATTGGAACAAGGAATTGACATTACTAAATTATGGTGGAACAATTGTAACCACTGGTGCAACAACTGGTTATGATGCAAAAACTGATTTACGCCATATTTTCTTTAAAGGAATCAATATTTTGGGCTCAACTCAAGGGACTAGAGCAGAACTAGAACAAGGTCTATACTGGATGTCTCAAGGTAAAATCAAATCTATTATTGATTCAGTTTACTCATTAGAACAAGCAGTAAATGCTCATACAAAAATGCTAAAAGGAACAGGGCTTTTTGGAAAAATTTTGATCAAACCCAATATGTGATGAATTATGACAGATTCAAAAATTAATCATCTAACTATAACCAATGAGGGATTTCAAAATACCCTTCAATACTCTCTTTTCTTAAAATTTTAAGAAGTGCATTTGCTTGTGGTGTAGATAAAACTGGCTTATCAAATTGATTATCTGTAGAAATTCTTGGGCAAGCAACTTGAATGAATGCATCAATACCTTTGAGATTTTTTAATCTATCATTTGTTATATCAGTTAACGCAAACAATTGAACTTTTTTCCCTTCTTTTTCTAAATCTTTTTTAATTTTTAAAGCAAATACTTTGGACAATTGACCTTCCTTTAATCCCACAATCACTCCAAATGATTTTGCTTCAGCTGCTTTGAAAATTGCAAGAGTTGCCTTCTTTTTTAATTTTTGAGCAAATTCTGAAATTTCTCTTACTTCATTAAAGTAAGGATCTAAAATGTATGTTGGTAAATTAGTGGATAATGCAATACCTGATGCATGAAAATTACTTTGTCCTAAAAATACATAGGCGTCAACTTCTTTTTTTAATTCTGTTGCAGGATAAAATTCACAACCAAACACTTGACCATCATTTAATTGTCCTTTACCTTTTCCAATCTTTACTGTAATTCCATTTTCTACAAAAATTTTTTCAACTTTGGCAACTTGTTGTAAATGTTGACTATCTGTAACTAGCGAAATAGTTTTTCCCTTTAATAATTCTGTACATTTTTTCGCAACACTATCAAATACAACATCATCAAACGCATCAATTAAAATCAAATTCTTTTCATATACTTCTGTGTTAATTGTATGTCCAATATTGAATTGAATATCTGCCCCAAGAACTTTTGAGCCCATAGAATTCATATCACAAGTTCCCCATGTTGTATCTGCTAGAACATAAGTTGGGATTCCAAATTTCTCAGAAATTTTAATAGCCGTCTCTTGAACTTGTGGCAAAATACCATCAGGTCCATTTAATGAAACTGATGCAGGATCTTTCTCTTCAATTTCTTTGAAAATCCGTTCCTCATCTATAATGATCAATTTAGCTTGGGACATCATTTTATTAATTTAAATCAACTGAACACTACAACAACTAAAAATGTCTGAGCAGTTTTAATCAATTATGACGCAGGAAACAACCCTCAACATTGGTTTTGATGATACTGACTCTCCTAAAGGAATGTGTACTACTTTTCTTGCCTACAAAATCGTTGATTTACTCCAAAAACAAAAAACTGAATTTCTTGATTTCCCAAGGCTAATTCGATTTAATCCCAACATTCCATGGAAAACACGAGGAAATGGAGCTGTTTCTATAAAAATAAAAACTAGTAATCCATCTAAAATAAAAAATCAAATTATAAACCTTGTTTCAAAATATTCTGACACTAAAAATGGTGCAAATCCTGGCTTGGTGTTTTTTCAAAATGATCTAATCCCTTCAGAATTTACTGATTTTAGCAATCTAGCTTTATGGCAATTAATTAATCGTAAAAATGCAAAAATATTTGCTAAAAAAAATAATCTTGAATTCTTCTACCAAGGAAATGGTCAAGGACTAGTTGGTGCAATTGGTGCAATTGGTTATGATTTCAAAGATCATACATTGGAACTTTTGAGTTATCGTAAAAAACCAAAATTTGGAAAAAAAAGAAAAATTTCTACACAAAGTGTAAAAACAATGCAAGAAAATACATTTCCAAATACGTTTAACAGTTTTGACACAAAAAAAGGCAAAATCTTAATTGCTCCTCATGGACCTGATCCTGTTTTTTATGGTATTAGGGGAGAAAATGTGGATTCATTAGTTTATGCAACTAAGATGATTCAAAGTGATGAAAAACTAGATGGTTACATGATATTCAAATCTAATCAAGGAACTGGTGATCATTTGAAAAATAAATTGAATCATCAAACAATGAAACCTTATGCTTCGGGAAATATTACTGGGATTGTATCAAACTCTCCAAAAATTGTAAAAGGAGGACATGTTTTTTTTAAAATTATTTCTGAGAATTATGAATTTTGGTGTGCAGTTTACAAACCCACTGGAATGCTAAGTGTTGCCTCAAATTTAATCAAGGGAGATACAATACAAGTTGGAGGAGGAGTTAGAAAAGCATCCAAAAATTTCCCTAGGATAATTAATTTAGAATACATCAAAATTATTTCTCTTGAAAAAAATTATTCTAAAACAAATCCCCTGTGTAAAAAATGTAATAAAAAAATGAAATCTAAGGGCCAAAATCAAGGATTTCAATGTGTACGTTGTGGGAAAAAAAATCCCAAAAAAATGATTGTTGAGGTTTCAAGAAAAATCAAAAAACAACTTTATCTTCCAAAAATTTCTGCTCACAGACATCTGTCTAGACCTGTGCAGAGACTAGGAAGAACTAACAAGTCTACAAAATTTGATGCGTCTTTATCTTGGTTTCATGTATATGGAAAGTAGCGGGGAGTAGATTTGAACTACTGAACTGCGGGTTATGAGCCCGCCGGGATGACCTGGCTTCCCCACCCCGCTGATCGATAAAAGATGATTTGCCGTATATACGCTTTATCAAATTTTTAAAGTAATTAATAGGATTTCAAAAGATTCTCTTTTCATGGACAAAAAAATCCAAATCATTGCAATAGTTGGCGCTATAATATTTTCAGTATTTGTTTTAACATCTCCTACTGATCCAATTCCGTTACCTTCACCTGCTACAAATTCTGAAAATGATTCTGTAAAAATTTTGGCTGAAAACCTCAAAAAACCTCGAGCTATAGCAGTTGCTGATGACCGAATTTTTGTTACAGAGCAAGAGGGACAAATCAGAATTATTGAAAATAATCTTTTACTTGATTCACCATTAGCTACATTTAGAACAGCTGATGTTTTTGATGGTGGACTAATTGGAATTGCATTACATCCTGATTTTAATAATAATCATTTTGTCTATGTTTTTTTAACATATCAGGAAAATGGAGAACTATGGAATAAAATCATCCAAATTACCGAATATGAAAATAAATTACAAGATGCAAAAACAATATTTGATAAAATTCCAGGTTCCTCGTTTACAAATGGTGGATTTTTAAAATTTAGTCCTGATGGAAAATTATTTGTGGGTACAGGTACTACATTTGATGCATCTCATTTGCCTCAAGATCTTGATTCTTTATCTGGGAAAATTCTTAGACTAAATGATGATGGAACAATTCCTGATGATAATCCATTTGTTGATTCTCCAGTTTATGCATTAGGATTTAGAAATCCACAAGGAATGACTTGGGATGATGAGGGAAATTTGTATGTTGCAGAATTTGGTCCAGAAAAAAATGACGAAATTAATCTAATTTTATCTGGGAAAAATTATGGTTGGCCTCAAGTAGAATGTTCGGGTGATGTAAATTTTGAGGATGCTATTTTGTGTTATGATCCAAGTATTGAACCAGGTGGAATTTTATTTTATTATGGTGATGAAATTGATTTTGATTATCCATTCATTTTAGCATCTATGAGAGCATCAAATCTATATCAGTTAGATTTTGAGGAAGGATTGAGTTCTCAAAAATCAATTTTAAGTGGAATTGGTCGTGTTAGAGATGTGGTGGAGAGTAATGATGGCTATCTTTATGTAATTACATCAAATACTGATGGAAAAGGTTTTCCGGACAGTACTGATGATAAACTATTGAGGATAATAAAATAAAATGATTGATTCATCAATTTCAAAGTTTTTTGAAAAATCGAGAAAAGAAAGACTGGATATTGTTGCAGCCTTTTCAAATTTATCAAAAGATGATCTGGATACTTTGGAAAATAACAATGGGGGAATTTCATTTGATAAAGCAGATAAGATGGTAGAAAATGCAATTGGTACATTCTCACTTCCATTAGGTGTTGCAACAAATTTCAAAATTAACGATAAAGATTATGTTATTCCAATGGTAATTGAAGAACCATCCGTTATTGCTGCAGCATCAAAAGGTGCAAAAGTTGCACGAATTAAAGGCGGGTTTAAGGTA
>CAZEFL010000019.1:0-2715 GCA_964511485.1 uncultured Nitrosopumilaceae archaeon | reverse complement strand
GGGAAAACATTACTGAGAATTTTATCAAATTATTCTACTAGACGAATGGTCAAAGCTAGTGCAGTATTTGAAAAAGAGGCAGTTGGAGGAGAACAAGTAGTTGACAATATTATTTTGGCATTTGAGTTTGCTGATAATGATGTGTATAGAGCTGTAACTCATAATAAAGGAATTATGAATGGAACCATAGCTGTTGCTAATGCAGTAGGTCAGGATAGTCGTGCAATTGAATCTGCAGCCAACGCATATGCTGCAAAATCTGGGCAATATCGTTCTTTGAGTAAATGGAGTAAAGACAGTGATGGTAATTTGATAGGCGAACTTGAAATCCCTCTTTCTGTTGGAATTGTAGGTGGAATTGCAAATGTTCATCCTGTGGCTAAAGTATGTACAAAAATTCTTGGCGCAGAATCTGCACAAGAACTTGCATGTGTAATGACTGCAACTGGCCTTGCTCAAAATTACAGTGCAATTAGAGCACTTTCAACTGAAGGAATTCAAAAGGGACACATGCGGTTACATGCTAGAAATCTGGCAGCAGCAGCTGGTGCTACATCTGAACAAATTGATGAAATTGTTCAAAAAATGATTGAACAAAAAAATATTTCACTTGAAAAGGCAAAAGAATTACTTGATCAAATTTAATTATGCTATTATATGACCAAAGTACAAAAAAATTGAAAATGTCTGATGTGAAATTTGCAATACCTAAGGGAAGTTTAGAAGATGCTACATTCAAGCTATTAGAAAAGTCTTGGACTAGAGTTAATCGTAAAAGTAGAACTTATCGAGTTTACTTGGATGATCCAAGTATAATAGTCAAAATGCTTCGTCCTCAAGAGATTCCCACATTAGTTGCAGAAGGACTGTATGATGTTGGGATTACTGGAAAAGATTGGGTAGGAGAAACAAATTCAGATGTTGAACCAATTTTAGATTTAGAATATGGAAAAATTCGACTAGTAATTGCATTTCCTGACAAATATCGTTACAAAAATCTTGATGGAATGGTTGCAGATTATGGAAAAAAGAAAAAGACACTTCGAATATCCTCTGAATATCTAACTACTGCATCTAAATTCCTAAAACAACTAAAATCTTATAAAAAATATTATGGCTCAAAAGATCCACTAATTGTTACTCCGTGGATGAGAATGGGCAGCAATAAAGATGTTCAAATTCATCTATCCTTTGGCGCAACTGAAGCAAAACCGCCTGAGGATGTTGATGCAATAATGGATGTAACTGAAACTGGAACTACTCTAAAACAAAATAAACTAAAAATTGTAGATGAAGTCCTTACTTCAACTGCCCACCTGATTGTAAATAAAAAATCATTAAAAGATCCAAAAAAACGTGAGAAAATTTTCGATATTGTAACTCTAATGAAAGGTGCAGTTATTGGTCGTAAATATCTCCATATCTATCTAAATGTCGAGGAGAAAAATCTAAAGAAATTGCTATCTCAGATGCCTTCTCTGAAAAGACCAACAATATCTCCATTAAGTGAGGATGGTTGGTTTGGAGTAAACACTGTAATTAAAAAAGAAGAATATCACAAACTTATCCCTAAACTGAGAAAGATTGCTCAAGGATTGGTAGTTCATGAACCAAGACAAATCTTAGAACTTGAGGAGATAAAGCGTGATGAGGAAAATTGATAAAAACAATCAAAGTAACTAATCTTCAATCATTTGCTGCATCTGTAATTCCAAAACAGCCTCAAAAAAACAAGAAAATCGTTGAATCTATTCTTAATAATGTCAAAAAAAATGGTGATAAATCTATACGACAATATGAGAAAAAATTCAGTGGTGCAACAATTTCATCTTTACGCGTATCTGAAGCTGAGATAAAATCTGCATTTTCTGCTGTTTCAAAATCAGAAATTTCTGCAATACGTCAGGCAAAATCTAGAGTACAAAAAACTGAATCGGCATTAAAATCACTGTTAAAAAATAAAAACATCAATCATGACGGAATTAAAATCTCAAAGAAATTCATCCCAATTGCAAGTGTTGGATGCTATATCCCTGGTGGACTGGCAAAATATCCTAGCTCTGCTGTAATGTCAATAGTTCCTGCAAAAACTGCAGGAGTTAAAAGAATTGTAGCAGTCTCCCCGCCAAATAGCAAGGGAAAAATTGATCCATTAACTATAGTTGCTGCAAAAATTTCTGGTGCTGATGAAATTTACAAGATAGGTGGTGCACAAGCAATTGCTGCATTATCTTATGGTACAAAATCAATTTCTTCAGTTGATAAAATTATAGGACCTGGTGGTGCATTTGTAACTGCAGCAAAATCTTTGGTAAGTGATAGTACGGGAATTGATATGCTTGCAGGACCCACTGAACTTGGAATTATTGCAGATTCATCAGCTGATCCAAAATATATTGCACTTGATTTAATCTCCCAATCTGAGCATTCATCTGACACATTTTGTTATTGTATTACCATTTCTGAAAAATTAGCAAAGTCAATATCTCAAAATATTTCAGAACTATTGCCAAAAATTAAACGAGGAAAAATTGTAAAATCTAGTCTAAAAAATAATGGATTTATTGCAATTGTTAAGACAAAAACAGAAATGATTGAACTTGCAAATATTTTATCTCCGGAACACCTACAAATTATGACTAGAAATCCTGAATCTGATTCTACAAAAATTACTACCTCTGGCCTAGTTTTATTGGGAAATTACTCTCCATCATC
>CAZEFL010000018.1:0-28978 GCA_964511485.1 uncultured Nitrosopumilaceae archaeon | reverse complement strand
CTTTTATCATGAATACTTTTAACAAAAAATAATGATGTTGCAATTATTCCTAATGCCATTAATGGTGATGCAATCTCTGTATATTTCAATTCAAAGTTCTTTGTAGTTTGTAACTGTGATGCTACAACTGGAATTTCTATAATATTTACTGTTGCAAGTTTGTTTGATTGTTGTTCTACAAACCATACATTATTTTTGTCATCTGATGTCATAAATTGCACAAATGATGTTTCAGTTGGAACTGGAACTTCAATCAAATCATTGTTATCTGGATCATACACTCCAATACTGTCAATGGTATGCTGTGCAAACCACACATTATCATATTTGTCAAATGTCATTCCAAATGGGAGTGCATCTTTGTCAGGTACTGAAATTCTTTCAAATGTTTCCAAAGCTGGGTTGAATTTGGTTATAGCCAAGCCTGTATGTTCAGCAATCCAAATATTTCCATCATTATCAAAGAGTAAAGCTTCTGGACTTTCTAATGGAGGTTCACTCGAAAATTGAGTTATTTTGTTATCTTTGGGATTAATATATCCAATTTTTCCAGTACCTGTAGTTGTAAACCACATTTTACCCTCATCATCAAGTGCTAGAGCAAATGGTAGATTCTCTCTTCCTGAAAATATGATTTCTTCAAATTCTTCATTTTCTGGATTATATTTTACAATTCTATCTTTGTTGATTATACTTACCCAAATATTTCCATTAAAATCTGCTTTGATGAATAGTGGTGTATTTTTTGAAATTACCGGATCTAGTT
This sequence comes from uncultured Nitrosopumilaceae archaeon, assembly GCA_964511485.1. Lineage (GTDB taxonomy): Archaea > Thermoproteota > Nitrososphaeria > Nitrososphaerales > Nitrosopumilaceae > Nitrosopumilus. Next base: position 28,212 of record CAZEFL010000018.1, on the reverse strand, counting down.
TTGGAATAGTTTTTGTTGTAATTTGTTTCGTTTCATTATCTATGAACCCAATTTGATTTCTTGCAGTATCTGTAAACCATATTCTTCCCATGTTGTCTTGTGTAAGAAATGTGGTAGTTAACCCATCAAATGAATAAGATGAAAACTCTTGTGTTTCTAATGAAAATTGCCATAACCGTGGTGCGGATGCATCACTAATCCAAATAGAATCTTTTCCATCATATAATGGGAACAAAGGCTTTGCATCTTCAGGAAATTCATACTCTACAATTTGGGTTTGGATATTAGATAGTCTTGGTTTAACTAGTAAGTTCAATATTTTTGATTCATTTGCATTTTCAGTCCTTTGAGATTCAATCTCAACTAGCCATTCACCTGAAAATCCAAATGTTAATTCTCCTTGAAATTCAGTTGGTCTATCTTCACTTTGTTTAATGATCTCCATTGGAACTTCAATTGGCGAAATATTTTTTGATGGATTTGATAGCTTTACTTTGAGTTGGTTTGAATCCTGTAATGGTTTTCCTTCAAAGTCACTTATCTTTATTAGAATTGTATTTGCACCACTAGAAAATGGTGAAATATTGATATCGAATTTTGTATTTTCAGTAAATTCTATTGTTCTAAAACCATACACAATTTCTTGTGCATCAACTTTTTGAATTTCACCTGCAGGTAATGTACCATTAGTTAGTAGTGCCACTACTCCAAGAATAACAACTCCTAATACTACATCTGCCTTGAGTGTTTTCTTTAGTTTTTTATGAACTGAAATTTTACCTGACTTGAAATTCTTTTCAGCGTTTCTTTGTATTTTGAACTGGAAAAATCCTCCCAGTGAGATCATAATAGACGCAATTACAATTTTGAGAATTATTAATTGGCCGTAAACTGATTCTGTAATTAGTCCAATATCACTTTCTATGAACCACATTAGAATTGGTCCTGTGATAATCACTATTCCTATTGCAATGGTAAATGCAATTGAAAATCTTGGAATAAGTAATAGACTCATCTTTTCTCTGTTTGATTCTTTAAGTTGTGAAAATATTGGTAATAATGTAAATGCAAAATAAAATATTCCACCAATCCATACTGCTGCAACCAAATTATGTATGTAATCTAATACTAATGCGGGTGTCTCACCACTAGCAGCACCATGTCCGATTAAACTTGTAGTTGCAATTAATATCAATGATACCACCAATAGTGGAATTTGATTTTTCTTTGAGAGGACTTTTTTCCTATCTAACCAAAACCAAATTCCCAACAAAATAATTGTAATTACCATTCGTATTATCCAAATATTTCCAAAATCTGTTTGGATTGTAAGTAATGGTGATGTTTCTAATCTTACTGTCTGTACCACAATCATCAAAATGTCTGAGATGAAAATTAATCCAAGTCCAATTCCTGTTATTGACATAAATTTTCCATGATGAAGGCCTTCAATTTTTTCCAATTCCTCTTTAATGGATTGTTTATTTTGTGTCCCCCAAATCATGAGCGAAGCAATCACTGCTCCTAACACAATTGTTTGCCCTACAAGCCCTGGAAATCTTGCACCAGCTTCAGGTAGATAAATTAATTCTGATGGTTTTTCTTTGTCAAATAAAGATGGATCAATAATGACATCACCTATTGCAAACAAAAATGCATCTGGAACAAGATGTCCATCAACTTTGGAAAGAACTTTTGTGGATACTGTAAAAATTCCATCTTCTAATGGAGGTGTTGTAACAATAAGAGATAATTCTCCTTTGTAATATTCTGTGTCTTTGTTATCGATTTGATCTCCGTTTGCATCAAATACTTTGAGTTCACTGAAATTGATGTCAACAGGTTCTGAAAAAAATACAATTATTTCAGTAGTTCCAGATGGTGCATTAGATGTTAGATTTGGAATAGTTTCTTCTGTAAATGGATGTGCAGAAGCAAATGGAATCGAGATAAATGAGATGACCAATAACAAAATCAGAAATTTTTGCATTTGATTTTCAGGTCATTATTGACAATTTAAACAATTTTCATTAATTCGATCTTTGTACCAATCCACGTAAAGATAATAACATGTTGACATGAAATGATATTTGTGAATATAGCACTTTTTGGCATTATTGGTTTATTGTTTTCAGTTGGTATGATGGTCCCTTCTTTTGCACATACAACTGTTCATGTGGAACAATATGAAATTGAAGCAGGTTGGGCAGTTGAGCCTCCTGTAGTTGGAATCCGAAATGATCTAGTTCTGAAAATCACTGAATCCGGTGATGTTGAAGGTTCCTTTAAGGGGATTACTAGTGTTTTCAAAAATGTTGATGCAACTGTAATGTTTGGAGGTGCTACAAAAAAACTTGATATTAATTCTGATGTTCGACCTGGGTATTATTTTTCATCAATCATACCCACTAAAACTGGAACTTACATGGTTGAACTAAAAGGGGACATTCGTGGAACTTTAGTAGATGTCAAAATTCCAGTTGAAGATGTAGAACCAACTGCTGTATTGGATTTTCCTCCTACCAGTAGTAATGGAAACGCTGACATTGGTGCACTAAAAAATGCTATTTCTTCTTTACAACAAGATGTTTCTAAACTAAAGTCTGGTGAAACTGAAGTTACATCAGATGATGGAGCAGCTTATGACTTTGCCGTATTTGGATTATCAATTGCTGCAGCAGCTATTATCTTGGCGATAATTTCTTTAATAAAAAGAAAATAAAAAGAGAATTCCTAAAATCTTGGAATCACTCTAGATTTTGCAGTTACTGCGACAATGCTTATGATTGCAACAGCTAGTATCATCATTGCAATTGTTCCAAATTCTGGGACAACTTGTTTGACAGCTACTTGACCAATTGGTCCAGTTTTCTCATCTCCTGGCATTCCATATCCATTGAAAATTACTTCAATTTCTACTGGGGAATCATCGGATGTTGCTTCTGGTAATGGTGCTGTTGTATGTTCTACAATACCATCATGATCATGAACATCTGCATCATCTAAAACAACTTCACCATTTTGAGTGGCTTTGATGTCATAGTTAATGTGTGCTACACTTTCTCCGGACATTGTTGTGAATGTAACATCAATTGCTAGCATTTCACCTGCATCTGCAGAATTTGATGATATCTCTACCATTAATTCTTCATCGGAATGTGTCATGTCCATTTCAGCTGCATGATCTTCTTCAGCTGCATGATCTTCTTCAGCTGCATGATCTTCTTCAGCTTCTGCTTCTTGTACAATGATCAAACCGGTCATCCAAGGATGAACCATACAGAAATAATCAATTTCACCAAGAACATCTGCAGTCCATTCGTATGATTGTCCTGCCATTATCATTGATGTATCAAATTCACCAGTTGGACCACCAGCTGCAGTTCCTGCTGAGAATGTGTGTGCTGCGGAATCAGTGTTTGAGAATATTACTACTCCACCAAGATCTACTGTTGCAGTTCCTGGAATATAGCATCCGTATTCCACTTCTTCACATCCTGGAGCTCCAGAACCTTGTGTTGGTACAACTAATACTTCTGCGTGATCTGCAAATGCAGCTGGTGTCATTGCGACAATACCTGCTGCAATAGCAAATAATACAAAGAATGAGCTAATTGCTTTAGTCTTCATTAGCTGGATTACTTGCCATGTCACATAAAAACGTCACTGGAATTTCAGAAATAAATTTAATTTTTTCTAAGATGATATATCTTTAAAATTCCAAATATTGGGATTCCCAAATACATTCCCAAATTAAGTAGGATCAAGCTAATTCCATACCCCAATACTGAACTTTCAGAATTCATATCAACATAGTTGAGTATGGATAAACTGGAAATCATGGGGGTAATTGCAAGTTTAACCATTTCCTTGAAGACTGGATTCTCTCGCTCCATGTCAGCTATTATTGGTGAGAATGAATAGTAAACATCATTGAATGTGCTCATAAAGCTTGTACCTGATTCTGTTTGTAGTAGTGTGTTATCTCTTAGTTCTCTTAATTGTTGAACTTCAGTTGCCATTTCACTACCGTAAGTGGCAGTAGCTATGAGACAACCTCCCCCATTTTCTGTAGGTTCTTCAGAAATTTCTTGTACACCAGAGGATGTTTTAGATCCAGATGTAACAACTAAACCAAATTCAGTTTCTTGTCCTGTATTTCTAATATTTTCAAATTTAATTATTGTTGGCCCTGTTTGATCCTCAGCAAATGTAAATTTTTCAAACTCTCCCCCAACTTGTGCTAATCCATTTGTACGATTAATTTCATTTCCATTTTGAATTATTACAAATGTGTAATCAGAACTTCTTAATGGTTCGTTTGTTCTTGCATCCCTAATTGTAAAAATAAAGTTCGTGCTAATTCCAGATTTTACTTCTAATGGATCCCAGGATAAATTAACTTTAAAGTCCTCACTTTTTGTATATGCTTCTAAAGGAAATGCAATGTCCTCACTGGCAGATAATGTAAACACCATATTATCAGGTAATGATTCACCTGAGTTTCTCATTTCATTTTTCAAAAATCTTAAATGATCTTGTAACAAAACAAAATGAACTATTCTTTCATCTTCTTCAGTATAATCATCAACAGATACTGAAGACTTGAAGAGTTCAATTCCATTTACATATCCTGAATAACTAGGAGATAAAAATTCAACAAAGTCTTTTGGGAAATGTGATTCTACATGTACAACAGAAACATGTGACATTTGTTTTTCACTCCAATCAAATGGCATTTCAAATTGTACTTTCTTTGTTTTATGATCATATACAAAATTAGAAATAGAATCAAAATAGGATTTTAAACGAAATTTTACGTCCTTGTTTTCAGAATCCTTTTGCATGAAAGTGGTAGTATCAACAATACTCAAATCAGCATTATAGATTCCAGAATTTTCAATAATGTTAGTAGGTTCATCAATTGTTCTTATTTCAATCTCAAAAGTATACAATCCGCCGGATTCAAACAAAGGGCCTGTAATTTCCAGAGGCTTTGAATCAGTTCCATGCCAGGCTCCAAGTAGAGAGTCTTGTTGACCATGAATTGTAATTTCTTCTTCTTGTGTTGGTTTAATTTTAATTGGTAAAATCCCATCATCAGTGAAAAAATAATTTCTAAAAATCATTTCATCATTATGAAATAGTCCAATGAGAAATGTGACATTTTTTGCAGTTTCGCCAGTAGTATTTTCAATAGCAGTAATTGTAAGTTGTTCTTGCTCATTTTCAAAATACATGGGCATTTCAACTGTTACAGACAAATTTTTTCCTTGAACATTAATTGAAGAAATTGTTTCAATTCCTAAACCATGACCATAAACACTACTTGCAGGAAACAATAAACAAATTATCATTGCAAAAACTACAAATTTTGATAAAGACATTATTGTTTCAAGTTTACAAATAGGACTATTATATTGTGAGTAATTTTTCAACTTTTTGAATTAAATCACCCATATTTGTAGCCTCAAGGATTGGTTGGAGTTCGTTTGGAATTTTTGCTCCAAGTGCTGCAAGAGAATAAACATAATCAATCATCGGGGAATCTGTGAGCAGATAATATTGTTCCAAAACATGATCTAATGCATTGGATTCAACAACTTGAGGTAATGCTTGTGCAATAATTTTCTTTTTCCATAATTGTACTAATTGTTCCCATTGTTCTAATGAAATATTTTCATCAATTTCTGGAATCATTTCAACTTCAGCTTGAATATACATTTTCTTTGCTGTTCCAATTTTTTCATGTATTTCAGATACTTGTTGATGTCCCTCTACTGAAAGAGGATCATAATTTTCAGGTTGAGGGATTGATGGAGAAATTATTTTTTTGATTTTAAATGAATTTCTGCCAATAGTCTCAATGTGTAATTGCAACCCATCAAGTTCAACATCTTTACATTCTGTAATTTTGGCAATTGTTCCAATTAATTTGGGGGAATTCCAACCATTTACTGAATTATTTTCATCAATTAGACACACACCAAATTGTCCATCACCCAACATACAATCATCAACTAACTGTTTGTATCTAGGCTCAAATACTCGAAGTGGAAGTGATTGTCTAGGAAATAAAACTAAGTCTAAAGGAAAGATTGGAATCGTTTTTGTTTCTGTCAAGCAATCATATTGAAATGTCTTTAGATATATGGGATACGGATTTTAAAAATTAAAATCCATTTTCGTTTAGTGTTAAACCTAATAATGCTGCACGAGTGTGTTTTCCATATTCAGCTTGTTTAAAGTATTTTGCATTTTTTGTTTTATCAACATCAGGAGAGATTTCATCTATTCTTGGAAGAGGATGTAAAATTATTGAATCATTTTTCATTTGTTTTAGTAAATCCAATCCTACAACATAACTTCCTTTGACTTTAAGATACTCTTCTTCATCAGGAAATCTTTCTTTCTGGATTCGAGTTACATAAAGAACATCAAGTTCGTCAATATGTTCTTCAATGTTTGTAGATTCAGTAAACTCTAATTTCTTTTTAATTTCATAAACTGAATCAGTTCTAATTTTTAGAGACTCTGGAGAAATTAAACGAACATCTACATCATAATTTCCAAGTCCGTGTAACAAAGAATAAACAGTTCGTCCATACTTTAGATCACCAACAATTCCAATCTTTAAACCGTCAATCTTTTTCTTTTCTTTTTTAATTGTAAACAAGTCTTGAATTGCTTGAGTGGGATGTTCTTCAGTTCCACTACCTGCATTAATAACAGGTTTTTCTGAAACTTCAGCTGCAAATCTACTAGAACCATCCAAAGTATGTCGTAAGATAAGAGCATCTGAATAAATTGACATAATTTTTACAGTATCCGCAAGACTTTCTCCTTTTTGAGTTGAGGACGAAGAGATGTTAGAAATTCCTAATGAGTTTCCACCAATAGATGCCATTGCAGAATCAAAACTAAGACGAGTTCTTGTACTTGGCTCATAAAACAAATATCCTAATGTTTTACCTTTACATATTTCTCGTCTATCTGCTGGATTTAGATCCATTATTTTGTCAGTTGATGTAAAGATTTTTTCCAGTTTTTCTTTAGAATAGTCCTTTATTGAGATAATATCTTGTTGGTAAAATTCGTTCATTCTTTCAATAATATATACAGGTCACTATACAAAGTATTCTGATGGAACAGTCCGAACTAATGGTTCGACGAATCAAAGAAGGTACAGTAATTGACCATATCGATGAAGGAAAAGGCCTACAAGTCCTTAATGCATTACGAATAGATGGTGCAGATGGGGGTTTAATCACAATTGCCTTGAATATGCCAAGTGGAAAATTCAAGAAAAAAGACATTATCAAGATTGAAAACAGATTTCTAAAAGATGATGATACAAACAAACTTGCAGTTATTGCCCCAAAAGCCACAATCAACATGATAAAAGATTACAAATTAGTTGAGAAGCGAAGAGTATCATTACCAAATGAAATAGATAGAATTTTCCGATGCTCAAATCCTGATTGTATTACAAACAGTACAGAACACATTGAATCCATTATGGATGTAATTGACAAAGAAGGAAGAGTTCTCAAGTGCAGATATTGTTCAAGGGTTTTAGATGTAAACCAGCTGAAATATAATTAAAAAAGAAATTCAAAAATTAAAAAATTTGTTAGAACTATTGTCCTAAGATGATAAACATCATGACTATACCATAGATAGCGATTGACTCGACCATACCTACGAAGATGAATACCTTTGATTGTAAAGCTGGATTTTCACTGATAACTGCAAGACCGGCTGCACCTACTTGGCCCAAACCAACACCTGCACCACCTGCTGCAACACCAAATGCTATACCAGCACCAATTAATTTGGAGCCATCACTCATTCCACCAGTTGCAACTTCTTCTTCAGCAAATGCAACGTCAGTAAGACCTGCTGCCATTAATGCAACAGCGGCAAATGATAACAGTAAAACTACCGGTTTCATATTCAATTTTCGACATAATTCCTTATTTAAATCATGATGATAAAATATGAATAAAAAAATTTCTTTAAAAATATTAGAACTTTAAATTTGATCTAAAGTTTTTTTCTTTAAAGAGGTCAATTCATCTTGAATAGATTTTTTGAAATTTTCGTGATCTGTGTCTAATTCTTTTTTTGAATTTTCAACTAATTTTTTTATTTCTTCTTTTGGCATAATTATCTACTTTCCATCTTTGCTTTGACTTTTTTTAACTTTGCGAATTCTTCTCTTTCTCTCTCTTCAAGAGTTGCAACAATGAATCTAATTTTTTGTTGATATTGAGGAATAATTACGTTTTCTAGTGCATTTAGTAGTTTTTGAGTTTTTTCTAATGCTTTTGCAAGACTAAAAATAGAATTTTCATATTCTGCTGCTTTACAAATTTTTGGAAGTAATTCTTTGATTTGTTTTGCTGCTCTATCAATTGATGAGTTTGTATCTGCAAATCCATAAGGCATTGATTTTGTATCTTTCTCAGTTACAGAAAGTGCAGGTATCTTTACATCAACAACTCTACGTACATTAACTTCTACTTCCATTACAGGAGGTGTCGATGCTGCTACAGAATCTACAGTAGCAGTTCCTAATGCTAAATATGCTTCATTGACTGATTTGTAAATATCTTGTAAAGGATCCCAAATTCCACCTCTTGCTTTAGAAGCTTCATCAATCATTTCTTCAATATTTTTTAAGAGAACTTTACGTTTGTCATCTAAAATTTTCTGAACCATTACTGCTACTTGACTAGACTTTTTGTATTTGAAAAGTTCAATTTTTGTGGCAGCAACATTTTGTCCAAATGACATTTTGCTACTCTTCCTGATAATATTGGTCTACGTATTTATCTTTGATTTTAGTAATTTCATTCTTTGGTAATTTTGAGACAATCTTCCATAATACACCAAGTGTTTCTTCAATGGTTCTATTCTCATCAGTTGCCTGTTTAAGGAACTCATTTTCAAAGACATCACCTACATCCATGTATTTCAAATCAATTTCAGTTAATCCTGCTTTACCTACAATACCTGCAAGTGCTCTGACTTCTTGTGCTCTAGAATATGCATCATAAACCTGATTAGAAATTTCACCATGATCTGCTCTTGTACTTCCTTCACCAATTCCATCTTTCATTAATCTACTAAGACTCATCAAGATATTGACTGGAGGATAAACTCCTTGTCTGAACAAGTCTCTACCAAGTACAATTTGTCCTTCTGTAATGTAACCAGTAAGATCAGGAATTGGGTGAGTAATATCATCAGAGGGCATTGACAAGATTGGAACTTGTGTAACACTACCTTTTCTTCCATTTAGTTTTCCTGCTCTTTCATATATTGTTGAAAGGTCAGTGTAAAGATATCCAGGATAACCTTTTCTTCCAGGAACTTCTTCTCTTGCTGCACTAATTTCTCTTAGTGCTTCAGCATAGTTTGTCATATCTGTAAGAATTACCAGAACATGCATTCCTAATTCAAATGCCAAATATTCAGCGACAGTTAAAGCCACACGAGGAGTAATGATTCTTTCAATTGCAGGATCATCTGCTGTATTTAGAAATAGAACGCTTCTCTTTAGTGCACCAGATTCTTCTAGACTTCGTCTGAAATATTCTGCTTCACTGTATTGCACACCAATTGCTGCAAAGACCACAGCAAAGTCATCAGTTGTTCCAACTACACTTGCTTGTCTTGCAATTTGTGCTGCTAAGAGATTGTGAGACATACCAGAACCTGAAAAGATTGGAAGTTTTTGTCCTCTTACTAGAGTAATCATTCCATCAATTACAGATACACCAGTTTGAATGAAATCTTTTGGATATTCACGTTGTTCTGGATTCATTGGTTCACCATTAATATCAATAAATTTATCAGCAATTGGATCTGGAAGTCCATCTTTTGGTCTACCTAATCCATCAAAGACTCTTCCAAGTACTTCTTTTGAAACTGGCATTTCCATTACTTTGCCAACAAATTTTGCATTAGTTGCTGCAATAGATAATCCAGTTGTTCCTTCAAAGACTTGGACAATTGCTTTACCATTTCCAACTTCAAGAACTTTTCCTAATCTTCTTTCACCATCAGTAGTTTCAATTTCAACTAATTCATCAAATGCTGCATTGTCAACATCATCAACAATTACTAGTGGACCTTTGATTTCTGCAATCTTACTATATTGAACTCCGCCTTCAGTTGTCAATTTGATACTTTCACTCCTGTAATTGATTTGAATTCTGCTTGCATATCAACATCAAGTTGATCAAGTTTTGGCATCTCATCATCTTTGATATCCATTCTTGCTTTAAGAATAGAAGTAACACTAGACATTTCACGAATATCATTTAATGCTGCACCTTCTTTGATTGCTTGTTGTCCTTTCTTGTAAAAGTCAACTAGTAATTTCATTAATTTGAATTGTTTTTCTGGACTGCAAAAAGTATCAACATCATCAAATGAATTTTGTTGTAAGAGACCAATCTTAATCATTCTTGCAACCTCAAGAATTAATTTTTCTTCATCAGGTAATGCTTCAGGTCCTAAAAGTCTAACAATTTCTTTTAGTGTATCTTCTCTTTGTAAGACTCCATAAACTTCACTTCTAAGATTAAACCAATCTTCACTGATGTTTTCTCCCCACCATTTTGCAATGTCTGCAAGATAACCAGAATAACTATTCATCCAATTAATTGATGGATAATGTCTGGAGTATGCTAGTTTTGCATCTAAAGCCCAGAAAGTTTTGATAAATCTCATTGTATGTGTTGTTACCGGTTCTGTAAAGTCACCGCCTGATGGAGATACAGCACCAATTAATGTAACAGAGCCATCACGGTCTGGACTACCAGTTGCTCTAACTCTGCCTGCTCTTTCATAAAATTCTGCTAATCTTGATGCAAGGTATGATGGATAACCTTCTTCTGCAGGCATCTCTTCTAATCTACCACTCATTTCTCTGAGTGCTTCAGCCCATCTACTTGTAGAATCGGCTACTAATACAACATCTTTACCCATATCTCTATAATATTCTGCAATTGTTACACCTGTGTAGATACTTGCTTCTCTAGCGGCTACTGGCATGTTACTAGTATTTGCAACAAGAACTGTTCTATCCATAAGTGGTTTTCCACTACGTGGATCTTTGAGGTGTGGGAATTCAACAAGAACTTCTGTCATCTCATTTCCTCTTTCACCACAACCAATGTAGACTACAACTTGAGAATTTGCCCATTTTGCAATTTGGTGTAATGTAACGGTCTTTCCTGTTCCAAATGCTCCAGGAATTGAACCAGTTCCTCCTTTTGCAATTGGGAAGAATGTATCAATTACACGTTGTCCTGTTAATAGTGGAACAGTTGGATCATATCTATTCTTGTAAGGACGTGGCTTTCTTACAGGCCATTTGTGATACATTTTTAGTTCAATATTTTGACCGTCTTTTTCAGTTGTTGCTAAAACAGTCTCTAAATCATAATCTCCTTCAGAAACAAGGTTTGAAATAATTCCACCTTTGTGCTCTGGTGGAACCATAATAGAGTGGTCAATAAGATCAGTTTCTTGTACAGTTCCAATAACATTTCCTGCTGAAACTTCATCACCATTACTTACTGTTGGGACAAAATGATATTTTTTAGTCATATCTACAGGAGTTGTTGTGATACCTCTACCAATGAATGAGCCAGATGCTTTGGAAAGTTCTCTTAGTGGTCTTTGAATTCCATCATAGAGTTGTCCAATGATTCCAGGACCTAACAAAACACTAAGTGGATTTCCAGTACCAATTACAGGTTCACCTGGTTTAAGTCCACTTGTTGATTCATAAACTTGGATAAATGCTACATCTCCAGTTAATCTAATTACTTCACCTACTAATTTTGAGTTACCAACAGTTACAGTTTCATACATTTTAGCTTCAGACATTCCGTCTGCTCTTACTGCAGGTCCACTTACCCAAACAATTCTACCTTGTGCTGCCATCTTATTCTGCTACTCCGAATTTAACAGCAATTCCTTTCCTAATTAAAGGCTTCAGACGATCAATTCTTGCATCAATTGTATTATCAAATGTCATTGCCCCGTCTTTTGATTTTGCAATAATTCCACCTAGACAATCAATTGTTTCAGAAGATAATTCAGAACCAGGGAATTGAGATAGTACTGATTGTACTACTTGTTTGTCTTTAGTATTTGTTAAAACTGTAATCTCTGAAGTTCCTAAAACTTGAGTTGATTCAGTTAAGAGAGTTTTAATTAAATTTGAGTAATCACCGCTGCGATCAGCATTTGAAATTTGTTCAAGTGCTTTTGAGAAAACTTTGTCAACAGACTCTTCTAATGCCATTAATTGTTTATTTCTAGCCTCAATATCGGCACCACCAACGATCTGTTTTTCAATTTTTTCAGCCTCTTTTTTGCCGTCTGAGATAATTTTATCGAATTCACTTTCTAATTTAGGAATAGAATCATCAAGATTTTGTTGTGAATCAGTAAGTGCTGATTCAATTTCAGAGAGAATATTATTTTGGGTTTTGGTTAAGATTTTATCAATTGCCTGTTCTAATTGTGAATTTGATGTCAATGGTGTGTTCACTTTGAATAATGAATTTTAATGTTTTGACGAAAAAAAGGTAAGATCTGTAACAAATGGTTGCGAACTTAGAATGATATTAATATGTAATTATTGCCGATTCAATTGTGACTGTAGCCGAACTTTTAATGGGAAGTGTGATTCTCCCCAGAACTGAATCTCCAAAAGCAATCTCACGTTTAACTGAATTTGAGTGGTTTCATAAAATGGAGATGGAAAATGAAACAGTTACACCCGAAATTGATGATCTTCTTTTACGAATACAAAAAACATACCAATTCATTGAAGATATCATAAAAGGATTGAATATTCCTATTCGAGTAGGAATTATGGAGATTCTTTTCAAAGGAACAGTCTTTAAAAAGAAAAAGTATGATGTTGATGAAATTGAAAATATGATTGCAGAATTAGAAAAAACTCCACAAGGGGTTACTGATGCAGCAAAATTATTAGAAGCAAATTCAAAAATTAATCATTCACTAGAGGAATTCAAATCATTAAAAGAAACACTTCAAGTTGCAAATAAACTAAAAATTGATTTAAGTGGTTTTGGAGCAATGAATTATTTTTATTCGAATCTTTTTGTCATAAACACTTCAGATTATGGTGAGATTGAGCGAACATTAGAAGGAATTCCAATTTTCAAATATGATTTAGAGTCTAAAGAAAAATCTGCAATTATTATAATTTCTGGAATTGATGATTCTGATAAGATTCTCAAAGTTATGAGAGCAGTAAATGCTAATCCATTTAGTATTCCTAAAGAATTTCCTCAAATTCCAAGTGAAGCATTTTCTTTAGCAGAAGCAAAAATCAAAGAATTTTCAGAAAAACAAAAATCTAATTTAAAAGAATTAGCATCAATTACAAAAAAAATACGTGGTGAAGTTCTTGTAATTCATGAAAATGCATTTGTAGCAAAAGAAGTACTTGAAACTTTACGTAAACCAGGAGGCACCAAAAATTTTGCAGTTATTCAAGGATACATTCCAAAAAAAATGGAGAAAAAATTCAAAGAAGTCACAAATGAATGGACATCAATTACTGAAGAAATTAAAGATGAAGAAACAATTACTAATTTACCAGTTTATTTGGATAATCCAAAATGGGTTAAAACATACGAAGTAATTACAAGCAGTCAAGGAATTCCTAAACGAGGAGAATTTGATCCTACTTGGATGATTGCACTAATGTGGCCTATATTTTATGGATTGATGTTTGCAGATGTAGGTCACGGATTATTATTAATGGGATTAGGTTTGTTATTCAAATTCAAAGGACAAGGATCATTATCAAGATGGGGAATGTTACTTGCAATGTCTGGTGGAGCGGGTGCGCTAGCAGGTATTTTTCAAGGAGAGGCATTTGGTTTCCATTTAGATCATTTGGCAGGATTTGAAGTTTTGTTACATGAAGGTGGACTACTTCATCCAGTATCATGGTTGATTGGATCTATCAGTGTTGCTGAATTAACATTTGATCAAGTAATTATGATTCTCAAAGTATCAATATTCATAGGAGTTATCCATCTAGCATGGGCTTTTGGATTACGAATTTGGGGCTTCTGGAAAAAAGGTGAAAAGAACACATTGTTCTTTGAAGCTATTCCCAATTTGTTCATGTGGTTAGGAGTATTTGGAGTAATGATGGGAGCAATTGGTTCTGGATATGATGTTATGAATATGTATTCCATGAGTCATGCAGAAGAAGTTCCTTGGGTAACTGTACTTGTTGGAGAATGGGCAGTAGTATGGTTAGTTGTTAGAGTTGCAGTAATTATGATACTTGTATCAATTGTTCTAATGATTATTGGCGGAATAAAGCATAACAAACATCATCCTGAAGATGGTGGAGATATGGTGAGTGTAATAATGGAAGTCTTCCTTGGAAAAACTATCGAATGTTTAGCACACACAATTAGTTATGCTCGAATAGGAATTATGTTACTTGTGCATGCAGCACTTCTACTTACAGTTAACCAGGCCTTTGAATCATTAGGTGGACTAAGTTCACCAATGGCAATGGTACTCATTATTGGAGGGCAAATTGGAATTATGATGATTGAAGGATTGATTGTGTATATTCAGTCTCTAAGACTTCACCTCTATGAATTCTTTACAAAGTGGTATGATGGTGGTGCTCAACCATTCAAACAATTAGTTCCAGAAAGAGTTTACAACACATACTCTTGGAAGAATAAAAAATAATAAAATTTTAAAAATAAGAAAAATTTCATTTGTGATGAAAAATATTAACAATTAATACTAAGAATGAAATGATAAGTTTATGTCAAAAGAAGCCATCATGACCATAATTCCTGCAGTTGTAATGTTAGGATTTGGAATAGTTTTTGCCATGTCACTTAGCACTTAATTTTTTCCTAAATAATTTTTTTAGATATGAAAAAATAATTTCCAAGATTATCCATATATTAGATTTTTACATTTTTGGTTTTCGATAAAAATTCTTTCAAAGTAAATATATTTAATTCAGATTTCAGTTAGTTTTATCGAAATTTTGGTATAGGGTCTTTTAAGATCATCAGGGATCACTACAAGTAATCCTGCATTTTTATCAACATTCATGCATGTACCTGAGAATTTTTGAAAATTATTTCCAGAACATCCTTCATCTAAATAATACTCAAAATTGTCAGAATACAAGAAGTAATACCATTGTTGTACATATGATGGAACAAAATATACATCAAATCCAATAGATTTATCATTTATCGATACTGAATATTTGTAATTTGTTGAATCTTTTGATGTACATATTGGAATAAACTGTGCAAATCCATCTTGCAATTTTTGTTTCTGGGATTCATTTGAATATTGAGTATTTAGAATAGATTTGTTTTCCAGAAATAATTCAAGGTGGTTACCAACAAAATCTAGACTAGTCTTTACACCATGAAACCATTGTGATTGGCAATCCATATAATCATGGTTTACCACAACAACAGGTTTACTGTTAACATATTGTAGTATGTTTTTTTTCTGTTTTGCTCCATGTTTTGAAATATCTGATTTTTCATCTTCATTAGAAACTATCAAACGTTCCCAAGAGGTTGAAACATCAATGATGAGATTTTTAGGATAGCTTTTCCACTCTGGTTGAAAATGGATATAATTAGAATATTCATTTGTTTGATCTATTTGGATATAATTTTGTGAATCACGAAGAGAACCAAATGCATCATCAAAAAATGTAATAGAAAAAGATAGTGTTATCAATCCCAATATCAAAAAGATTGTATACAAATTCATATTTTCAAGTTATTAAATTTGAATTAAATAATGTATCATTAACTTTCAACTGGTAATTCTAATCTATTACCCCATTCACCCCAAGAACCAAGATAAACTCTAATGTTTGTGAATCCAAGTTTTTTTAAAACTAGAAATGTGTTTGCAGCACGATATGCACCTTGGCAGTAAGTGATAATTTCAGTATCTTTTGAAAAATTATACATTTTTGATAATTCATTATTATTTTTGAAAGTTCCATCATCTTGGAGATTTTGATTCCAATCAATATTGATTGAATTTGGAATATGTCCAGCATGAGCAGCACGAATTATGCTCCCATCATATTCTCCAGTAGAACGAGCATCAAGGATGATTGTATTTTCCAAATTATCTCTAATGTATTCAAATCCAGAAATAATGTTTGGATTAATTTTACCTGAAAATTTTGAGGGTTTGAAACCATTTGGTTTTGTCTCGAGTGGGAAATGTTCTTTTTGCCATTTTGTTATCCCTCCATCTAGAAGTAATACATTTTGATGTGAAAAATACATCAACATCCAAACTCCTCTTGCTGCAAGCATTCCAGATACAGAATCATAAAATATGACTTTTTTTTCAGGGGTCACCCCAAGAAATGAAAGGAGATTACATGTTTGATTATTGAAATTTTCAATTCCTTCCTTAGTTGTATCAATCCAATGAAATGCAAATAAATCCAAATGTACAGCACCTGGAATATGGCCTTTAGAATATTCTTTGAAGGAGCGAGTATCAGCTAAAACGATATTTGGATCATGTAAAATTGTGTTTAGTTCAGTTGTAGAAATTAACATGATTTTAATTATTTTATCAAATCTAAATTCATTTGTTTTTTCAAAAAATAATAATTTGATTACAAAATGCTAAAAATTGTGTATAGCCTTTGGCAAAAAGATATCTAAATAAAAAGAAAAGAAAAGGATTTTTTCCTATTCGTTTACGTATGCTCTTTCGCCATGCTGTGCCAAATCGAGACCAATCTCCTCTTCTTTTGGAGTGACTCTGATTCCGCCAGGCCAAACGGCATCCATTACCTTAAGGATTATAATTGTAACACCAAAGGCATAGCCTATTGATATTGCAGCACCGATGATGCTGATTGCTTGCTGTTCCATTCCTTCTGCAGTTCCAGTCCATGCACCAATACCGTCTCCAGTATCCCATACATGAGGACTAGCTAGTGTACCAGTCAAAATTGCACCAGTAAGACCACCCATTCCGTGTACTCCCCATACATCTAATGCGTCATCCCATTTGCGTGAATTTTTGAATGCTACTGCTGCATAACAAATTGTACCAGCTGCAATACCGATTATAATTGAAGCCATTGGACCTACCCAACCTGAAGCTGGTGTGATTGCTACCAATCCTGATACTGCACCTGATGCAGCACCAACAATACTTGGTTTTCCTGTATGTGCCCAAGACATGAGCACCCAAGTAACTGCGGCCATACCAGTTGCGGTATTTGTAACAGTCCATGCACTTACGGTAATGCCGTCTACCATTACTTCACTACCTGCATTGAAACCAAACCATCCAAACCAGAGTATTCCTGCTCCCAGGACTACTAATGGGATATTGTGTGGTTCCATTGGCACTTTGCCATATCCAAGTCGTCTACCAAGGACTAAGGCTCCAGCCAACGCTGCAAATCCTGAAGAAATGTGTACTACAGTACCACCAGCAAAGTCAAGCGCGTACGATGGTGATAGATCTGGATCAAGGTCAATTGCACCTCCTCCTATGTAGCCTCCTCCCCAGACCCAATGTGCTATTGGATCATAAACGAAGGTACCCCATAAGAGTACGAATACCATTAATGCACTGAATTTGATTCTGTCAATCAAACCACCAATAATAAGAACTGGTGTAATAACTGCGAAGGTTGCTTGGAACATTGCAAATAGTTGGTGTGGTACAGTACCAGGCCAACCTTGACTACAATAGTCTCCGTCCTTCATCTCATTCATTTGATAAGCTGCAGACCAAGTATCCGCACATGGACCTACCTCACCAAGAGGGGCCCAAGCCGATACCATGTTGAAACCAACATAGTCTAGATTACCCATGAACATATTTGCGTCATTATCAATACCTCCAAATGCGAGTGAGTAACCCCATAGCACCCATTGTACTGACATAAGACCCATAACAATTAAGGTCATACCAAGTACATTGACGATGTTCTTTGATCTGGCTAAACCGCCATAAAAGAAACCGACTCCCGGTGACATGAAGAGAACTAATGACGTTGCGGTAAGCATCCAGGCCATATCACCTGTGTCTACAAGACAAGGCATCATGGCACCTTCGCCATCACTGTCATACCAACATTCGTTTGGATTACCAGTGTAGATACCACTGGTTCCATTGACGTATCCGTCCATTCCATCATCAACACTTTGTGCATATGCTTGTGACATAGCACCTGCTGCTGTGATAGATACTGCGGCTACAAGTAATAGAGCATACTTGTAGTTCGTAGAATTCATTAATTTTCTCGATTTTGGAAAGTATTAAAGGGTTAATGATTTCAAATCATCAAAAAAGTAAATAATTATATTTCATTACATTAAGATAGTAACATAAAATATGAAAATCATGTTAACTAGGTGTGAATTATGGTAAAATCAGACACGAAATTAGCAATTTTTGATACATTCAAGACAAAAGGTAGTGGTTTAACAGGAGAAGCAAATAGACAAAGAGCGATCATCACAATTCTTGCCAGTAACGTCAATTATGTTGAAAAAACAAGAACTGGGATCTCTCAAAGAATTGCAAAAAAGAATGGAGTAGCATGGAAAAATATCTATTCAGGGATTTTTCGCGATCTGGATGAAATTTTAATTCCAATGAAAATTGCCGAGGAATATGGAAGATTACCAATGAAAAGAGGTCCAAAAGCACTTCAAGAACTTGGAATCCCTTACTATCACTTGACAAAAAAAGGTCTTTTAATTGCACTATCAATAAGTGAGGAAAAAAACAGGGAAGCGTTGTTAAAACAGTTTTTTTCAATATCTGAACCATCCGAAAAAGAATACGAAAAAAATCTATTAACTCTTTTACAGACTAGTCCCAATTTTACATATTCAATTTTTCAAAAATATGTCAAGGCTTTTTGTAATGATAAAATTAAGGAATTACTTCCATTTGATCTCTCAAAATTGAAAGATATTGAAGATGAGTCCTTGATTATTCAAAAAGAAGTTCTTACAGCATTTGCTAAATTCTCTAAAAAAGATAGAGAGAATGTAATAAAATTTTTAGACGGTATTGTATAGAATTTGTTCCAAGAAATAGAACGCCAAACATTAAAATCAGTTGTTTTTTGAAGTTTGATCGAAATGGGAGGTTCTAAGAATGTATTTGCTTCTGTTAAAGCATATAGTAAGAGAGGTAAATTACTCACAAGGTCTGATTTTCAGACACTTGCAGAATCAAGAGACTTGGATGAATTAATTACTAGAATTAAGAATACATCTTTTTCAGAAGCAGTGTCTGAAGTAGAAAAGCCTTATACGTCTAATTCTATCGAATCTGCCCTTAGATGTCATCTAGCAAAAACTCATTATAGTATAGCAAAAACTGCAGGAGAATCTAAAATTTTAGATGCTTATTATTTGAAATTCATAATTTCCAATTTAAAACAAATTCTCAAAGGAAAGGTTTTGGGAAAACCTCAAGAGGAGATTGAAACATACGTAAATCTTTGTGCTGAAGAACTTATCAAACAAAGAGATACTGCAATTAAAGCACTTGTTGCAAAAGATTTGGAAGAAACTATTGCAATTTTAAATCAAATGGAATTTGGTGAAGAAATTACAAAAGCAGCAGCTTTGTACAATGATACTAAAAATATTCAAGTCTTTGATACATATTTTGACAAGATTCTATTTACACGTCTTGTTAAAGCACTCAAATCTGGAGATATTGATGCAAATAGATTAATCGGAATGGATGTTGATTTTTATAATATTCTAAGTGTAATTAGAGGAAAGTTTTGGAATCTTGACGAACAGCAAATTCAAGATATGGTAATTATTCAATCTCCAGTTGCAAAAGAACTACTTGGAAGAATGATGTCAGCTGAAACAGTAAATGATGTGTTTAATGAACTCACCAATACAAAATACAAAGATTTAGTTCCTGAAGTTGATAATGAATTAGATGCAATTGCTGAATTTGAAAGATCATTTGAACTTGCAATTTATCAAGCATCATTAAATTCTTTTACGAAAATGTTTAGTTTATCAACATTAGTTGGAATTACAAAACTTACAGCTTATGAGGTAAGAAATATTGGAGCAATTGCTTATGCAGTTGAACAAAAAATATCATCTGAAATTACAATGTCAAAATTGATTTTAGCTTCAGAATAATCTAGAAAAAACATGGGTGAATCTCCTACTAAAAAAAATAAGGTATCAATTGATATTCTAACTAATTGGGTTAGCATCATAATGGCATTAATCTTTGCTTTGCCGTCATTAGGAGTATTTTTAGGGATTTTTTATGGTGTGGGAAATCTTCCATTAGCAGCAATTTTGGGATTTGGTACTCATTTTGTTATTCTTGCATTTTCAAATAGAATTGCCAAATATCTAGATAATATCTTAAATTAACCTATATTGAACTAGATTTAAGGTAAATTATCATGATGGGAGATAGAGATTTTCGGACTATAATTAAAAATGCAGTGGATTCGATTGGTAAAGAATTACAAATCAACATAGATGCCAAAGACATTCAGACTATTCATCTTCAAGAAGTAGTCCAATGTTTAAGACGTTCATATTTTGATAGAATTGAACCTCAAGAAATTGAAAGGAGAGGATTCAATGAACTTCTTTCAGGATTACTTAGAAAATTACAATATGGAAGTGATCCTAAGAATTTTGAAATTGATGATATCAAATTAAAAGGCCAAGTTGACATGTTAGTAGATGATTCAATTTTATTATTTAGAGCAGCAACAAATGAGTTAGAAAATCCTTATGCAAATGATGTTTTGTATCTAAATGCATGTATGTGGATATATGATAAAACCGATGGAATTATTGTTTACATTACAGGAGATAGAAAAGAAACAACTTTTTCGTTAACTCGAAACAAAAAGATGTTCGAAGAAGTAGTAAGAAGAGTTAGAGTTCTTAATGATCTTCTAAAAGAACAAAAAACGCCTATCTTAGAACCATCAACTGAGTGTTCTGATTGTCAATATTATGAAAAATGCTTTATGAAAAAGAAAAACTCAAAACAATTGTCCCTAGCAGAAATGATGGGAATGGGTAAAAAAGATTCAGAGTAGAAAAATTAAAAATATTGTAAAGGAAAAATTCCTTTGGGTTAATCTAGTGGTTCTGGGTGTCCTTTACCACGAAGAGCGAAACACACTACTGCTAGTGCTATTGCGACTCCAACTGTTGCGCCATAAGCGGCCATACCTGCTTCTGCCATAATGTTAAAAAATCAATTTACGGGCTTTTATAACTTTGCCAATATTTTTTCTCTAAAAACAATATATCATAATTTTTTGATTTTATGATACTATTGATGATTTGTGAAAAATTCGAAATGGATCTCATTTTCTTGTCCACTTGTCATAGAGCTTAGATTGTAAAATACATCACCAGTTACTCTCCAGGTCGGATCATCAGATCTTAGGGTTGCCCACAATTCAGGAGTATTTTCTGAACCTTTCAAAACAATAGTTTCTTTTAGAATAATGGAATTATTTCCAAGAAGAACATAGTAATCAGATCCAAATTCAACCATTCCCACAGGTCTACTTCCTATTTCACCACCTGCAATTTGGACAGAATCTGAATAACTTGATTCGTATAATTGATAATCCATTGTTTGAACAATTACAGCACGAGGATTTGGATTGATAATTTCAAATGCTACTTTAATTGATGCATTTCGTTCTGTAATTTTATCAACAGAGACTTCCACTAATTCAACTTTAAGAGGTTCTATTTGAGGAACATTTGGAGGTCCAGAAATGTTATCTTGAGGCGCTACAATCATTGTAGGTCCCATTAAAAGAATTCCACCCAATATAGCAGCAAGTACTGCAACTGCAACACCCACAAATATTTTAGAATTCATAATATTTCAAAATCTCCTGATTTCTTAAATGTTGAGATAGTTATTATACCATTGGAGGAAGCAAAATTCATGCAATATTTTCAAGCAGTTCAAAAAGGAAAGCAAATAGCAAATAAATCACAAATGAAAATGTTCGATATAGCAGGATTTGCTATGTTAACATTAACTACCAAAAAAATTGATGGGAATTTTCAACCGGTAGGAGAAGAAGAATTTACAGCAGTAATCAATTCTCCAGATGGATTTGTTGCAATAATTGTAGATAAAGATGGATTTACAAAAGCTCAGTCAAAAGCAATGGAAAAAGAGGAAGCATTATCAATTTTCAAAAAATTACGAGAATCAGGAATGGATGAGTATCCAAAAAAAGAAATTCAAATTTGGTCTGAATCAAGACCTACAATTCAAAATTAAAGGTTAAAAAAATTATTTTGATTGAATGACAATCTCAGTTCCCACATTACCACCTTTAATGGCTTTTTCAATAATTGCAGGACTTGCTTTTAAAATTCTTGTTTTAATTTTTGAGCGTTCAATTATTTTCAGGGCAACAATATCCATTAAATCATACCCTCCTGCAACAGAATCTTCATGAACTAAAATATTTTTCAGATTTTTTAACTCAATTTGTTTGAATTTTTTTGCCTTTTTGAATTTGTTAGGATCCATATCATAAACCCCATCAACATCAGTGGCATTTAGAAATTGTTCAGCTTTGATTTTTTCTGCAATTAATGCAGCAGTTCCATTAGTACTTTGACCAGGATGTAAACCACCTGCAATAACTATCAAACCATCATCCACAGCATGACGAACTTCTTGAAGAGTAGTTGGTGGATGTGAATATGCTTTATTTCCCAATGCATAAATCAATAATTTTGCATTTAGTCTAGAAATCTCAATTCCAAGTTCATCAAGAGTGGATTCATCAGCACCAGATGACCTTGCGTGAGAAATGTAATGTCTTGCAATATTTCCACCACCTGCAATAATTATTGGTTGACAAATTTTACTGATTTTTACTAGAAATGTAGCATAATCTTTTAACACTTGGACATTATCCGTTCCAAAAATTCTTCCCGATAATTTTATTACAATTCTTTTTTTCATTTTAGACCACCAATGATAGATTTTGCGGCAATTTCAACTTTTTTCCTGTTCTTTTCATGAGTATAGATTCTAAGAATATTCATAAATCCTGAAATTGCTGAAACTACAGGTATTTCTGAAATAGACATCTCTTTTGCAAAGGATTTCCCATTCTCATTTGAAATCAAAATTATAGATTTTGACTCATTTTTTGAAGGAGCAAGTGGAATTGATGGAGTAACAGAACTATCAACAAAAATTTCATTTTCGTTGACTTTGGATTTTTTGGAGATTGTCTTTCTTAATTCATCAGTTCGTGTTTTTTTTAGACCTGTTCTACTAGTCAATATTCTTTCAAATACACATTTTAGTAATTTTCTGTTTTGATAGTCTAAAGCAAATTGTCTAGCATGTTTTAGTTTAGAAGATTTGGATGATAAAAGAGACGATAAAACGTATTCATCAGTCAGATTGACAAATTCATTCAGATTAAAAGTACTAAATCCAAACTCATCATCAGATAATCTTAATGCCTCAAGTAACATTACTTCTGCGGCTCTAACAGTTTTGTGAAAATATACTGCTTTGAACATCTGATATCTAGAATGCATCATTGATTCAAAAGAGTATAATGCAGAACGTTCCAACGCTAATTTTTTCATGTGTACATCAAGGGATTGTGTGATTCGTTTATGATCAATTTTGGCATGTTCTGCACCTGTAAAATAACCATCTCTTAGTAAGTAATCCATCATATCTGCACTTAATGCACCTGAAACTATTTCATTTAGATATTGAAACTTTGAATCTCCAAATGCAATTTTTGTAATGAGTTTTTTATTAAAACCACTTTTTGATAAATTATCACCAATGTCAGATTTTAAAATAATTTCTTTACCAAAATCTTCATGGGATATTTTTTTTTCTTGAATTATTTCTTCAAAAAGATGAGAGAAGGGACCATGACCTATATCATGTAAGAGACCAGATAATCGAAGAATTTCAATGTCATCTGATTTTACAATTCCTTTTTCATATAATGCATGACCTGCTTGACTAGCAATATGCATAACTCCCAATGAGTGTTCAAATCTTGTATGTTGAGCTGCCGGATATGTTAAATGAGCACCAGAAAGTTGTCTAATTCGTCTTAATCTTTGGAAAATAGGATTGTCAATAATAGATAATTCATGTTCGTATACACGAATAAAATCATGAATTGGATCAATAATATCTAAATAGTTTTTTTTCATATTCCTATTTTCTTTGAAAATGTCTTCATGATTTCTTCATGTACTTCTTGTTTACTTTTAGATGCATCAATTATTTTCCAATGTTTTTTCTTTGCAATTCTTCGATATATTTTAGAAATTTTTCTTAGAAATTCTTCATTTTTTTCAAACCTGTCTCTATGTGTTTTTTGCCTATGAAATGATTCTTTTTGTGTAACATCAAGTAAAATCACCAAATCAGATTTTGGAAGACCATTATCTAAATTCTCAAGCCATTTTTGTTTCATCCCGTTTGCTAATCCATAAATTAAGTTAGAATGATAATATCTATTCATTATTAAAACAGAATTTTTTTCTTGTGCCTCTAAAATTTGGTTTAACTTTTCCCATCTATTTGCTGCCAAGAGACAATGAATTGTTTGAGGAGGAAATTTTCGTTTTCCATCTAGGTATTTTCTGATTTCTTTTCCTATAGGAGTGGAATAATCAGGAAAATGGAATAATTTAGTTTTGATCTTTCTTTTTTTTAGAGCCTTTTCAAGTAATGTTGATTGAGTAAGTTTTCCAGCTTGATCCCCACCTTCAATAACAATTATCATAAGTCATCAAAACAGAGAAATTAATCGATTAAAAATCTATCATGTTTGATTTTTATTAATTATCGGTAATCAATTTTTTCAGACAAAAATCATGCCTAAAAAATATTCACATTAATCTGAATAGTAGTGTTTGAAAATATTTGTTCAAATCTGAAACAAAGAAATTTTAAAAAATTGTAGTTAAAATCTATAAGATTTATAACTAAAAAATTTACATTAAACTCGAAATGGGGCTTGTTAAAGAAGTAATCAAAGAAATTGGAAATAAGTCAAGAGAATTTTATGAATTTGTTTTACCTCCAATTGACATGTTCCTAAATGAAAATAATCTCAAAATTGTGATTGATATTCCAGGATTTTCCAAAAAAGATATTGAATTGACTTTAAACGGAGACATCCTTTCAATTAAAGCACAAAAAGTAATTGAAGAAAAAGAAGCTGAATCATTAATTACAAATCAAAGACCTAATATCATTGATAAAAAAATTAGACTTCCAATCGATGTAAACCAGGGGGAAGAAAAAATTGAATCTGCAAAATATGAAAATGGTATTTTAACATTAATTATTCCTATTGTTAAAAAAGGAAAAAATATTTCAATTGAATAAAAATTAATGTTTCCTAAATAATGCAGAAACTGCCATTATCAGTCCAGAACTTATCAATCCAACAAAACCAAGGGATTCATTTAATTGAAATAAAAATGCAGAACCAATAAAAATTGCAGAAGCAAAAATACTTCCACTAAGTAATACCATTGGTTTTCTTTTTTTCATAAAAATTTGTGTTTCATCCATAAATTTTTTCATTTCAGGGCCCATTCTTATTGCATAATCAATTGATTTTATAAAATTGTCAAATGAGATTTTTAATTCTTCAACATATGCCCTTGGTATCAAATTTTCTTCTTCAAGAATATTTTTTAAAACTTTGACAAACTTGAAATCAACATCATGTGTTTTGTATATTCCTTCAATAATTGATGCCATTCTCATGTATAATGCCAAATTTTTTGGCAACATAAATGGGAATTTACTCATTGTTTGATTTGCAAGTTCCATTAAACTTTGAACTTCCATTTCATCGGGTTTATTCCCATGCATAGAACGAATTGAAAGTTCAATTCCTTTTTCAATAACCATCCGATTGTATCCAGGAGTTAACATACCAAGTTCATTCATTGCATTAACAACTCTGGAAGGATTTTTTTCAACTAGTGCAAGATAAAGACGGATTAGTTTGAATCGTGTTTCATTATTTATTCGTCCAACCATTCCATAGTCATACAAAATAAGTTTCCCATCATCAGTCACTGAAATGTTTCCAGGATGAGGATCTGCATGAAAAATGGAATGCTTCAGAAGCATTGTAAAAAAGACCTTATGAACATCAATTACTAATTTCTCTCGGTCAATTCCTTTCTTTTCAAGGGCATCTACATTTGTTACTTTTATTCCAGGAAGATATTCCATTGTTAGAACATTTTTTGATGAATATTCATCAAAAACTGAAGGCACAATTACATTATTCTGATTTTTCATATCATTCTTAATTTTTTTAAGGTTTTTAGATTCAATCGTATAATCCATCTCTTCATGAATAGTTTCAATAAATTGAGAAAGCATTGCTTTTGCAGAATAGCGTAAATTAGGATCAACAAATCTTAATGCCAAAGGGAGGATTTTTTTTAAGACTTTAAGATCTTTTGATACAACTTTTTCTATTCCAGGTCTTTTTACTTTGATAACAATTTGTTGCCCAGAAATTGTTCCTCGATAAACTTGACCAAGGGATGCACCCGAAATTGAATTAGTGTCAATCTCGTCAAATTTTTCATTAATTGGTCCAAGATCTTTTTCAATTATTGGTTTTACTTTGTCAAAAGATGATGAAGGTACACGATCTTGAAGTTTGGCAAGTTCTTCCAAATAAGGCTGTGGCAAAATATCAGCTCTAGAAGAAAGCCATTGTCCCAATTTTATGTAAACTGGACCTAACGAAATGAATGTGTTTAGAACTTTCTGAGCATTTTTTCTGAATTGCTCTAAATTAACTTCATTTTCTTTTTGATTAATCCATTTTTTTCTATCTCCACGTAAAGCAAAGATTGAAGGTAAAAGTTTGAGAAGCACATGAATTGTTCTAACAGTAGACATTACATTTACTCCAACGAATTTCTTATTTTTTTAGTTGCCGTATATCCCATGTACCCTGAAATAATTGATGTAATCAAACTAGAAACAAAAATTGTTTTCTTTGATTTTTTCTTTAGAAATTTTTTTGTGATTTGTGAACCACCAAATATAGCACATGCCAAACCAATTAAAATTTCAGGAGCATCATGAACTAAATGCCCAATCGGATCTTTTCTAGGATCTATTCTATCAGTATGAACTAAAAATTTTTCATTATATTCTCTAATGTGTAAATTGCCATAACGGTATTGTTTTTGTGCTCCATTCTTTTGACCAAGAAATGTTTCCTCTGCTCCTTCTAACATAAATTCTCTTAATTCTTTTGGTACTTCAATCTCATCTCCAGGCATATACGCAAGATCCACTAATTGCTTATAATCTTACAGGAACTTCATAGACATAACTTAACAAATTTGATCTATCAAATTAAAAAGAAAATCATCAAAATAGTTTAAAATTATAAAATTATTATTCTTTAATTCTATCTTTTGTAAACATTACAAAACTAATCGCAAAAGCTACCAACATTATGATACCAGGAATATATGCATAATTAAATCCCACATTAGGATGATCTGTCTGATGATAGTAATTAATCAACAATGTAATTGCTAAAAAAATAACTCCAATGATTGTTAATTTTTGATGAGTTTCCAACAAATATGATTTTTTTAATAACTATATGAATTTAGAAATAATTTAATGAATTTTGAATGTCGATTAAGGGTTAGATTTCATTTGGGATAATTTTTGGATTATCTGCTCAAGTTCTGCTTTATTTTCAGTAATTACGCTATTCATTAGTTCAATCTCTTCGTTAACTTGTTCTAGATGAACATTGTCAGAGTTTTTAATTTGATTTTCAAGATCTTTTAAGATTTCTTGATTATATAGAATAATTTTTTCTAATTTATTTTTGTATTTCTCTAAATTCTCATATTGATTAGAAATTATTGGGATTTCAATTAATTCTTGAGTTGTAATAAATCCTAACGAAATTACAATTCCACCTACAATCAAAACTCCAAAAAGAACAACAATACTTAATCTCAATATTTTCTATTTCTTCGTTTTAGATTAAAAATTTAATTGCTAGCCTTAATTGAAGTCTTT
>CAZEFL010000017.1:21801-29998 GCA_964511485.1 uncultured Nitrosopumilaceae archaeon | reverse complement strand
CAAAATATTTACTATTATGCAAAAGCGTCTGATAAAACTGAAAAAAATTGGGATGATGTACCCGAAAATGTAAAAAATACGTTTGAAAAACTTGGAATCCCTGAAGCAGAGAAAAAATTCTTAGCTGGTGTCGGTGCACAATATGAATCTGAAGTTGTGTATCATAGTCTGAGAGAAGATTTAGCAAAACAAGGAGTTCTGTTTTTAGATACTGATGCCGCTTTAAAAGAACATCCAGAATTATTCAAAAAATATTTTGGTAAAATTATTCCTCCCGAGGATAACAAATTCGCAGCATTAAACAGTGCAGTTTGGAGTGGAGGGTCCTTCATTTACGTTCCACCTGGTGTCAAAGTTGACATGCCATTACAAGCATATTTTAGAATTAATGCAGAAAATATTGGTCAGTTTGAAAGAACATTGATTATTGTAGATGAAGGTGCAGAAGTACATTATATTGAAGGTTGTACTGCTCCTGTATACTCTTCAGAATCTTTACATTCTGCAGTTGTTGAATTAGTTGCACATAAAGATGCAAAATTGAGATACACCACAATTCAAAATTGGAGTAATGATGTTTACAATTTGGTTACTAAACGAGCTTATGCCTATGAAGGTGCTACTGTTGAATGGATTGATGGAAACATTGGTAGCAAG
This sequence comes from uncultured Nitrosopumilaceae archaeon, assembly GCA_964511485.1. Taxonomy (GTDB): domain Archaea; phylum Thermoproteota; class Nitrososphaeria; order Nitrososphaerales; family Nitrosopumilaceae; genus Nitrosopumilus. The sequence continues at coordinate 29,341 of CAZEFL010000017.1, read as the reverse complement.
TTAACTATGAAATATCCTGGAGTTTATCTTATGGGTGAACGTGCATATGGTGAAACACTCTCTATTGCTTTTGCAGGACAGGGACAACATCAAGATACAGGTGCAAAAATGGTTCATTTGGCGCCAAACACAACTTCTAAAGTTACATCAAAATCTGTCAGTAGACGGGATGGACGTTCTACTTATCGAGGAATGTTACATGTGGCTAAGGGTGCTACTGGTGTAAAATCTACTGTACGATGTGATGCATTACTTATGGATGATACGTCAAAGACTGATACTTATCCATACATGGAAATTAATCAAGAAGATGCAACAATTACTCACGAAGCAACAGTTGGGAAAATTGGCGATGAACAAATATTTTATCTTATGAGTAGAGGTTTTACTGAAGAAGAATCATTATCATTAATTGTAAATGGATTCATGGAACCATTTACAAAAGAATTGCCCATGGAATATGCAGTTGAACTAAACAGACTTATCAAACTAGAAATGGATGATTCTGTCGGATAGTCTATTGTGATGATTAAATATGTCTCAAGAAACTCTTTCCAAATTATCTACTAGTCATATTGATGAGATTTCCTCATCTGGAAACGATCCTGATTGGCTTAAAGAGTATAGGAAAAATTCACTATCCATTTATGATAGTCTCCCAATTGAAACATCTCCTCTTTACAATAAATACACTGATGCAAAAAAAATGGATCCTAACAAAGTATCTTTATCTTTATCCACTACACAAAGTATTCCAAGTTTTCTTGAAAAAAGATTGGGAGAGTTGGAAAATGAAACATGTATAATTCAAATTGGAACAAATACTCATAAAATCAATATCTCCGATGAACTAAAGTCTAAAGGATTGATAATCTCATCCATAACTGATGCAATTAAAAATAATTTTGAACTTGTAAAAAAAGCATTAGAATCATCAAATTCCAAAGATGATAAATTTACAGCACTAAACAATGCTGCCTTTAATTCAGGCATATTCATCCACATTCCGCATGATTTAGTTGTGGATAAACCAATTTACTTTTTGACATGTTTATCTGAAGATGGTCATTCAACAATTTCTAGAAATATTGTTTTTGCAGATGAAAGCAGTAAGGCAACAATTGTTCAAGAACTGTATTCCCCAAAAATTGAATCTCAGCAAGCATATCTTGAATTGCTAAACACAAATCTTGCTGCAAATGCACAATTGGATTTCACTACTTTACAGATGATGGACCAAAATGCAGTTACTTTTTCAACAAGACGAACAGATTTGGCACAAGATGCTAAAGTAAATTGGTATTCAGGTTTATTTGGTTCTATGTTGTCTCGATATAAAATTGAATATTTTCTTAATGGACCTGGCGCATCATCTAATGATTCAGAAGTAATCTTTGGAAATAATGAACAATCATTTGACATTCAAACTAATGTTAATCATGAAAATAGAGAAACTGAAGGACGAGTAGTTGAAAAATCAATTCTCAGAAACAAATCCAAATCTCTTTTTAAAGGAATGATTAGAATCAAAGAAAATGCTGCAAAATCAAATTCATTTTTGTCTGGACGTTCAATTCTTTTAGATAAAGATGCAAAATCTGATGCAATTCCTGGCTTAGAAATTTTCACAAATGATGTAAAGGCTACTCATTCTGCATCTGTTGCACAAATTGATGAAGAACAAATTTTCTATCTTAAATCTAGGTGTCTTAGTCATGAAGAAGCTGAGAGAACTATTGTTGAGGGATTCTTAGAACCTCTTTCAAGAAAAATGTCATTCCAAGTAAGAGCCTGGATTGCATATCTTATTGAATCCAAATGGGATAATCGTGAACTTTCTATTAATACTGATGAGGAACTAGCTAAGTTTGTTGAAATTGAAGAAACTAGATACAATGAAGATTCTGAAGTAGAACAACACTACAAGTATAGGTGATTTTTTTGTCTGAATGGATTAAGGCATGCAATTTTGAACAGGTACAAGAAGGCCAACTCTTCGGATTCAATCATAATGAGAAGAAAATTTTGATAGTGAATCAAAAAGGCAAAATCCATGCAACTGATCTAATTTGTACTCATGCCGATGCTGATCTCTCTACTGGAATTCTAAGTGATGAAGGAGTAAGATGTCCATTACATCTCTCTGTTTTTAATTTAGAAGATGGATGTCCTCAAAATCTTCCTGCTGAAACCCCTCTGTCTGTTTATAATGTTAAAATAGATGATAACGAGATTTACGTGGAGGTTTAACGTTGCAAAGTTCTGAATCACTATTTGAAAATATTCGAAAAGATTTTCCAATTCTTAAAAGAAAAGTTAGAGATGGCAAACCACTTGTGTATCTTGATAATGCATCAACAACTCAAAAACCAAATCAAGTGATTGATTCTATCACTGATTATTATCAGAACCATAATGCAAATATTCACCGAGCAGTATATGCTTTAGCTGAAGAAGCAACTGAAGCATATGAGAAAACTAGAGATAAAATTGCTAATTTTATAAATGTTCAAAACCGTCAAGAAATAATTTTTGTTAGAGGAACTACTGAGGCAATTAATTTAGTTGCATATGCTTGGGGTCGACCTCACATTAAAGAAGGTGACATAATTGTTACTACTGAGTATGAACATCATTCTAATATTGTACCTTGGCAATTATTGACTCAAGAAAAAGGTGCTAAACTAGAATACATTGGAATGGACGATAATGGTGAGTTAATTTTAAATGAACTTGATAAAATCCTTGCAACTGGGAAAGTCAAACTTGTTACTTTCAGTTTAATGTCCAATGTTCTTGGAACAATTACTGATGCACAAAAAATAATTGAAAAATGTAAAGCTGCAGGTGTTCTTACACTAATTGATGGTGCACAAGCTGTACCTCACATGAAAGTTGATCTTGAAAAATTAGGTTGTGACTTCTTTGCATTTTCTGGTCATAAAATGCTTGGTCCTACAGGAATTGGAATTTTGTGGGTAAAGAAACAAGTGCTTGAAACAATGAGTCCATTTCATGGTGGTGGTGATATGATTAGAGAAGTTCACAAATATGAGACAACTTGGAATGATTTACCATACAAATTTGAAGCTGGAACTCCGAATATTGCAGATGTTGTAGGGCTTGGTGCTGCAATTGACTATCTTACAAAAATTGGAATGGACAATATTCGTCAACATGAAATTGAGTTAACAAAATATGCAATTGAAAAATTATCTCAAGTTAGGGGATTGCATATCTATGGAACAAAAGATATTTCAAAACGGGGTGGTGTTATTTCATTTAATTTTGCAGATGTTCATCCTCATGATGTTGCACAAATAATTGATGAAGAAGGAATTGCTGTAAGATCCGGACATCATTGTGCACAAGTATTGATGGAGCGACTAAATGTTGCTGCGACATCTAGAGCCAGCTTTTACATTTACAATACTAAAACAGAAATTGACGTATTAGTTAATTCATTAAATATAGTGGCAAAGGTGTTTAAATTATGAGCAGCAATGCGGATATTTATCATGAAATAATCGTAGATTATTCTAGAAATCCAATAAACTTTGGGAAAATTGAAAACCATGATGTTACTTTTCATGATTCTAATCCTCTATGTGGTGATAGTATTGATATTGATATGAAAATTGATGAGAATATTGTAACTGATATCAAATTTCATGGAAGAGGATGTGCAATTTGTATGGCTTGTTCTTCTGTACTGACTGAGATAACTAAAGGCAAAAGCCTTGATGATGTTCGAAAAATTGAAAAAAATGATGTGTTGAGTGAATTAGGTCTTGAACATCTACAGGCGGTTCGAATTAAATGTGCATTATTATCGCTGAAGGTTCTAAAATCTGCCCTTTACACCTATCTTGGAAAACATTTGGATGACACTCAAGATATGGATAAACTAAAAGATGAGGCTGCAAATCTGTATTAGTATGAGTGATTTTACTCCTAAAATTCCTATTGAACTTCAAATCCGAAAAATCATCTTTGAAAAATTCAATGATGTTGATTCTAGATTTTCAAATGATCAAATTTTTGAAATAATCAAAGAAGGAAATGATATTGACCCCTCATGGATAATCGATGATCTTGAATCATTTTTTAATGAATTGTGTGATTCGGGTCTTGCTAGAAATATCGCCCAAAACTTTACAACTATTTGGATGAAACTTTTTGAATCTGTTGAGAAACTCTATTGTAATTCTTGTAACCTTGAAATTTGTCTTGGATCTTCTGAGGCTCGGAAATGTCCGAATCGTTCTTGTAAATCTTCTATTTAGTTCTATATTTTATTGCAGCATCTTCTAATGCACTAATCATTGGTAGTTTTTCTCCTGTAAGATAAAGAACTAATGCTCCTCCTGCAGTACTGATATGATTGATTTTATCTGCTAGTCCTTGTTGTTTTAGTGCTGTTGTCAAATGACCCCCACTAACAATTGTTGTTGCCATGGAGTTTGCAACAGAATTTAACAATTCATTTGTTCCATAACTGAAATTCTCTTTTTCAAAAAATCCTGCGGGTCCACTGATAAATACTGTTCCTGCACCTGAAATTAATTTTGAATAATACTCTATGGTTTTTGGACCTAGATCGAAAATTTTATCACCTTTGCCAATTTCTCTAACATCCATTTCTACTCTTTCACCATCTTTGTCAATTGCAATATCTACTGGTGTAGCAAATACATCTGGATATTCTCCAATTAAAGAATGAGCTTTTGCAACAACTTCCTCTTCTCTTTTTATCTCGAGTGAGGATTTGATTCTAGCTTGTGCACGCATAAACACATTTCCAATCAATCCAGTTAACAGGACATGATCTGCTCGACCATTTTGAATAAGTAATTTAATTGCCTCTAGTCTGTCTGGAACTTTGGAGCCTCCGAGTACAATTACGTGAGGTGCTTTTGCTACCGTCATAATTTCATCTAAATTTCTGACTTCTCTTTCAACAATTCTTCCTGCACATGCCGGTAAAACTTGGGGGAATCCAATTATTGATGGATGTGATCTATGAGCGCTGGGAAATGAATCTAAAACACAAAGATCAAACAATTTCGATAACCGAGTTACCATTATTGTTTTAGCTGCATTTCCTGGTGAAAATTCATAATTCTCTTCTGCACATAATCTGAGATTGTCTAAAAGTAAAATATCTCCATTTTCTAAATTTTTAATTGCTTCTTGCGCTGCTTCACCAATTGTGTCTTCTACGTATTTGATTTTTTTATTCATTAATTTTTCTAGAACTTCTGCATGTTTGTTCATTCCAGTATAATCCTTATTTCCAACTCTTCCTTGATGAGATGCAACAACAACTTTTGCTTCTTTTAATGATTCTAAAGTTTCAATTGTTTCTTCTATTCTTTTAGTACCTAAAATCTCCATTGTCTCTGGATCAATTGGACAATTCATATCCACTCTCAAAAAAACAGTTTTGCCTTTTAGTTCAAAATCATCTAATGTGAGTACCTTCACAACTTTTCTATTATTCACTTGGTTAAATTCTTTAGCCGATCAGATTTTTTATCAATTTCTTTTTTAATCTATAATTTTTATTTACAAAACTTATCTATTGACAAAAATTAAAAGACAAGTACTTGAGGTTTAATTAATTGCAAAATTGGTTTTTTGATATTAGGTCACGTTCATTTGTCTTATTGACTATTTTGTTTCTAGTTCTTACTGCAATTGTTCATTCTGGAATAACTGACAATTTTGATCAAACTATTGTATTGTTTTTTTCTGAAAATGTAGGCCATCCGTCTCTTGATTTCTTTATGCAGACTGTGAATGAAAGTGGGGATGTCTTTAACATGTTGATATTTGGAATTTTAATACTAATTATTCCAAAAACTCGTAGAGTTGGAATCACTTTAATGATATTGATTGTTCTTGCTACTTTGCTTACTGGATATATCAAATGTGGAGTTGATAGAGAACGACCTGATTTTGAATATGATGGCACTCCTTTTCCTGTAACAATTAGCCGTGATACCTTTGCATTGTTTTGTGAAGGTGGTTTTGACGCATCATATCCATCAGGACATGCAGCAAGAGCTATGATAATTGGAATAATCTTAGGATATGCATTATCTGATAGATTTCCTCGTGGAGCATATTTGATGTTTCTTTACCCTGTGATGATTTCTATTAGTCGAATCTATGTTTTACAACATTATCCAATGGATGTAATTGGTGGAGCTGTTATTGGAGTTATGCTTGCAGGTGTAATGGCTCAAAGAACAAAACTATACAAAATATTTGAAAAATCAAAAACCTAATTCAGTTAAAACTGTATTACTGATCAAAACAATTGCAAAATGTTGTTCATCATGATGATATGTCCAATACTTTATGTCTCGAATTTTATTTTCTTGTCTTAATCCCTGTGTAATTCCTGTTGTGACTGTATATCCAATTCTTTTTGCAAGCTTTGTTTCTTTTGGCATCAATACTTTGAATCCTTCTTTTTTTCCCTCAAATCCAATTTTTACCATTTCTTCTACTGCTTCTATTGCATCTTGTTCATCTTTTAGATCAAATGTTTTTAAAATTGGTAGTTCTTTTGGATGAAAATCCATGATGTCTTTAAAATCTCTTAACTAATATTTTTTAAAAAAATGATTTTTGCGATCAAGGATGGTTAATTTTCTTAACTTGAAAGTCAAATCATGATCATATTACCTACTTAACCGACCTTCAGCCCTGATTGAGTTATTGTCATCACTAGAAAAACTTGTGAAAACATTACGTCAAAAGAAAAACGACATAACAAAACTTCGAAAAAAAGTAGAAAAACAACTTAAACAAGAACGTTCTACTGAAAGACGTTCAATTTCCGGATTGCGTTCAATTGAAAAAAAGATCGAATCAGAACGAGCAGAAATTTCTTCTATCTCTGAAATTCTTACTCAAAAAACATCTCAGTTGGAAAGTATTGAAAGATTGGTCCAATCTGCTGAAGACCGACTATCTAGAGAAAAAGATGAAATCGAACAAATGAAACAAGAAATTGAATTTTCTGAAAATCCTGAAGAAAAACTGAGTATTGAGGACCGATTACGTTCATTACTTGGGCATGTTGATGAATTAGTTTCTGAGATTAAAAGCAGACAAAAAACTGCCAAAAAAATTGCTACTGACGTTGCTCAGTACTCTGGACTTAAATCTACTCTTTCTGGAAAAATTCAAAATCAATTAAAATCAAAGCCTTCTTTGAGGGAAACAATTACTTCTAGTCATAAAGCTGCTGAAAAATTATTACAAGATTTTGATAGAAAAACAAAAGCAGAAGAATCTGCTAAGAAAATTTTAGATAAAGCATTTGCTAAACTTAAGGAATTATTAGCAAAACAACGAAAAGCAGCTAAAGCCAAAGCTGCTAGGGCAGCTAAAGCCAAAGCTGCTAGGGCAGCTAAAGCCAAAGCTGCTAAAAGAAAACCAGCAAAGAAAACTGCAGCAAAAAAGAAAGCAGCTAAAAGAAAACCAGCAAAGAAAACTGCAGCAAAAAAGAAAGCAGCTAAAAGAA
>CAZEFL010000017.1:0-21701 GCA_964511485.1 uncultured Nitrosopumilaceae archaeon | reverse complement strand
GCTAAAAGAAAACCAGCAAAGAAAACTGCAGCAAAAAAGAAAGCAGCTAAAAGAAAACCAGCAAAGAAAGTTAAATGATTATTTTTTTAATACTTTAGTGTTCAATATTAAAGTGGGATTATTTTCCATTTTTTATAACGAATAAACGTGGTTTGATAATTTTTGTATTATGTCTAATTCTTCTACTATGAAAATAATTTTCACATTACAATTTCTGGTGTATTGATACTTTTAGGCATAATCGTATCTATAATTGGTATCTTTGTATTCTTGATGTATTTAAAAAATTATCAAAATAATAAAAGAGATTATTGAGGATTTATTTCCATTTGACCAAATTTACCTTTTGTTAAGGATACTTCTCCTTTGAACTCATTGGTATATCCATTTGTAATGACTACAACATCGCCGACATTTACTGCCTTGATGTCATCCCCCCACAATGTCAATTTCATTTGATCATCTTCTGTTTCACCATCAGCTATTATTGCATCACAGACATCAACTGTCCCTCCACTTTTGAGATTTACAGTTCTTGGATCTCCTTTGCTTTTAACTTCGGCTTTAGCATTAACTCCACTACGCATTTTTTTTGCTTGTGAAATTGGTATGAATTCTGCCATGTATTTTTGAGAAAATTAGTACGATTAAAAGCTTTGTTAAAAAAATTCTTAAACTGTGGAACATTTATTCAGATTTTTTAAAAATAGTAATTGAGAAATATCGGTCTATATTGAAAATCATTGCAGAGGTATCGAAGCCCGGTCAACCGAGAGGGACTCAAGATCCTCAAAATAGGAAATCCCTTCTCTCAGGAGTTCGTGGGTTCAAATCCCACCCTCTGCACTTTATCCAATTAAAACTATAATCTGTAAAATTTTTAAAAATTATACAACAATTGATTTTATTTTAGTTACTGAGTGGGTAGAAATTTCTTTATGCATATCTGCAACTTTTTCCTCTTTGAATGTCAAATTACACCTAAAACATTTCCATGATTCAGTTGTCACAATCATTTTAAGCGTAAATTGCTTATAAAGATATTGAACAATTGTTCCATTTTTTTACAATACTTGATCATTGTTTCAAAAAATATGTAATTCTTGCAATTTTTTAGATCAGAACTACGCTTTTTCATGACTATCAAAAAATCCAAGGGTTTAGAAACAAATTTCATGAAATGATTTTAGAAATATGTTGGACATTTTTGAAATTTTTGGAGAATTTTCATATTTTGGAATTTTCCTTGTTCTAATTGGAGTCAATATATCTCCAATTTTGATGCCTCCTAGCTGGATTGTTTTAACATCATTTTACTTACTTGATCCAAATTTGAATATTTTTTTCCTAGCGGTTGTTGGAGCAACAGGTGCAACTATTGGACGATATTTTCTTAAAAAAATTAGTGGATTATTTAGAAAATTTGTTGGAGAAGAACAAAAATCTAATCTTGACATCATTGGAAATTATTTGAACAAAAAAAGATATGGTTACATAATTGCATCATTTCTGTTTGCAGCAACTCCTTTACCAAGTAATATGCTATTCATTACTTATGGATTAATGCGTGCCAAAAGTATTGGGATCTATGTGGGATTTTGGTTTGGTAGAGTTATCTCTTATATTATTATGATTTATTTCGGTAATGCTGTTTTGAAACCTTTTTTAGAAATATTTGAAGATCGTTTAACTGGAATTTTATTAATCGATGGAATTGGTATTGGAGTGATAATTTTATTTGCATCAATTAATTGGACTACGTTAATTACTGAAAGAAAAATTAAATTTGTAAAACCAAAAATTTGGAGATTTTAAATGTCCATCCTCGAATCTATTAAAAATGATGTAAGAAAAATAATTGAAAATGATTCTGCTCATGATTTTGGACATGTTATGAGAGTATATCGCAATGCTCAAAAAATATTAAAAAATGAAAAAGCAAATAAAAAATTAGTTTTAAGTGCTGTATTGCTTCATGATATAGTTTCTTATCCAAAATCAGGTAAACGTTCAAAAAATTCTTCAATTGATAGTGCAAAAAAAGCAAAAATTATTCTTAAAAAATACCATTTTACTGATGAAGAAATTATCGTTATTTTAGATGCAATTTGTGATCATAGTTTTTCTCAAAAGAAAATTCCTAAAACTATTGAGGGTAAAATTCTTCAAGATGCTGATAGATTGGATGCTTTGGGTGCGATAGGAATTGCAAGAGTATTTGCTACTGGTGGTTCATTGAAAAGACCTTTTTACAACTCTGAAGACCCTTTTTGTAAAAAAAGAAGTCCTGATGATAAAATTTGGACTGTGGATCATTTCTTTGAAAAATTATTCAAACTTGAATCTTTTATGAATACACAATCTGGAAAGAATGAAGCAAAAAAAAGAACTAAAATTCTGAAGGAGTTTTTAAAACAATTTGAACAAGAAATTTTGTAATGTGTCTAGGGTCCAAAATAAAAAAACCTTAATTTTAAATTTTTTTTTGTAGTAATGAGAAAATTTTACCCATAATCAATATATCTGTCATAACGTGTTTCCACTTCTTTATTTTCCCCTGATTTAATTTTTTTATATTCATCATTTTTTCTAAATTCAATATACTTGTTAATTGCTGCAAATTCTTCATCTTTTGGATATGAATCAAAAATAGGATTAATTTTTTCAAAATATTCTAATGTTTTCCCCCTGTATTCCTCACGTGTTGGTTTTTTGATTCCTTTCATTCTAAACCAAATGACTGCCCAGCTTGAACCTGTTACATGTGGCAATAAATCAAATGCCCTTTGAATCTCAAAACGTTCGTCGTTTCTCATGATTGTTGAATAAATCTTGCAGCTGATTTTGCAAAATATGTGACCATCATATCTGCACCTGCTCTTTTAATTGATGTCAATATCTCTGATGTAATGTTGTCTTCATTTACATATCCTAATTGAGCTGCAGCTTTTACTAATGCATATTCTCCTGAAACACTGTATGCTGCAACTGGAACATTGAATTTTTTCCTTGTTTCTGCGATGATATCCAAATAAGATAATGCTGGTTTTACCATTACAATATCTACTCCTTCGTTAATGTCTGATTCAATTTCCATCATAGCTTCTCTGGCATTTGTATATGGAACTTGATATGTTTTCCTGTCTCCAAATTTTGGTGCACATTCTGCAGCATCTCTAAAGGGTGCATAAAAATTTGAACGATGTTTTGCAGAGTGTGACATAATTGAAACATCCGTAAACCCTTCATCATCAAGTGCTTTTCTAATAGCTGCAACTTGACCATCCATCATTGCAGACGGTGAAACTGTATCTACTCCTGCCTTTGCTTGACTGACTGCAATTTTTGCAAGTGTGTCTAAACTAGTATCATTATCAATTTTATTTCCTTGAATAATTCCACAATGACCTGTAGATGTAAATTGACATAGACAAACATCTGCCATTATTACTATTTTATCTCCAAAATTTTTCCTAATCTGAGAAATTGTTTTTTGAACAATTCCACTATCGTCAAATGCAGAAGTTCCTGCTTCATCTTTTTTTGTTGGAATTCCAAAAAGCATAATTGCAGGAATTCCTAAATCACTAATTGTTCCTACTTCGTCATTTATGTCATCCATTGGAAGTCTTTCAATTTCTGTCATTGATTCCACTTTGATTCTAGTTTTGAGATCTTCTTGAACAAATACTGGACAAATGAAATCTTTTGATGATAATCTTGTCTGTTGGATCAAATCCCTCATTTTTTCAGAAGTTCTTATTCTACGAAGACGTTTTGTAGGAAATGACATATTCAAAATTCTCTTTGGTAAAATATAATCTTAATCTGTCTTATTCTGTTTTTTATAGTCAAAAAGCTTACTTGCAAGTTCTATAATGTCTGGTTTTCCTTGTTCTGATGCCTTTCTAATATTGTTCATTGGAGTTGAAACAATACTTTCTACTACGGCTTTTGTTAATTCCTCAATAATTCTGATCTTTTTCTCATCTGTTTCATCCAACATTTGAAGTGCTTTTTGTAATTCCTTTTCTCTGAGAGTCTCGATATTTTTGAAAACATCTTTTACGAGTGGTTCTGCTTCTAATCTTTTCATTGAGGCTTCTAATACAACTACTTCCTCGTTAATTATATTTTCAATGGTTTTTACCTTGTTTAATCTTGCATTCATGTTCTTTTCTACCATTTCTGCAATTTGATCTAGATTCATTAATTTTATTCCTGCAATTGTTGCAACTTTCTCATCTACTGTTCTTGGATTTGATAAATCTAAAATCATCATTCCATTGGATTTATCTTTCATTGCTGTTATGATTCTTTCATACGTAACAAGAAAGTATGGTGCAGTTGTTGCAACAAAAATCAAATCATAATTTTCAAATCCTGAAAGAACATCTTCAAATTTAACTGGCTCTCCTCCCATTGTTTCACAAAATGTTTGTGATCTTCCAATTGTTCTACTTGTAACATTAAACGCATACCCACGTTTTTGTAATGATTTTGCAACTAATGTGGATACTTCTCCGGTACCAATCAACAAAACTTTTTTTGTTTTTAAATCATCAATATTTTCTTCTGCAAGTTTTACTGCCATAGATCCTACTGAAATCCCTCCTTTACCAATTCCACTAGAATTTCTAATTCTAGTCCCCATTCTGATTGCTTTATCAAACAAAGTATTGAGATGTTGGCCTGATGCTTTTGCTTCTCTAGCTGAAGATATTGATTTTTTAATCTGACCTAAAATCTGCTCCTCTCCCAAAACCATGGAGTCTAATCCTGATGTTAATTTTAATAGATGATGTAATGCTTTCTGATTTTCAACCCATTCTAAATTATCATTAACTATTTCTTCTTCAAGTCCCGTAATTGAAGCCCATATTTTTTTGATTTTTTCAAAATCCTGGTTTTTTGATTTTCCAAATAATTCAATTCTATTGCATGTTTGAATGATTACACATTCCTCTAATTCTGAATTATTCTTAAATTGCTCATATGCCTTTTCAACATCCTTTATTGTAAATTGTTCAAGAATATGGATTGGTGCATTACGAAAAGTTACACGTGCATTGATGATATTTTGATTCATTTCCAATTCCTCAATATTGTAATTGCTCGCTTTTCAGCTTTTTTTGCCTGATTGTCTGCTATTAACTGTTTAATCTCATTATCAATCATAATTTTATGAAGATATTCTTTTCTTTGAATCTGTGTTGAAATAGTTTCTTTTGCTAGTTTTCTTGCGATCTTTTGAATTTTAATCTGAACAATATCTTCTTTGGTGATAATTTTTTTAAATACTATTTCTGATCTTTCTTTAAGTTTTTTTGCCATTACTGGACTTTTACCTCCCGTAAAAATTGCAATTTGAATCATTTTTTCAAAATCAATGATTGCTGGATTAGAAAAATCACTGTCTTCAGGATTATCTGAACTATATGCCAGAATATTTTTTCTTTTTGCTTTGTTGATGATTTTTTGATTCATTTTGTTATCATTAGTGGTTGTAATGACAATGTTTGGTTTAAATTCTGAAATAAATTTTGTATTTCGAATTTTTTGTTTTATCAGTGTAATTTTTTTTGTTTTAGATAATCTAGAAATTTGAGCATTTATTGAATCGCTTATCACTATGATTTTACAGTCTTGTTTTAGTAACGAATTGATTCTTTTTTGTGCTTCTCTTCCACCTCCGATGATAATGACAATTTTGCCTTGTAGATTTAGATTAATTATCATCGATCAAAAAGATGTCGATTTCTATTTATGTATTCAAATTATCTGGGTAAAATCTAGTTACATTTTTAATTGAAAACACAATCGTGATGATTATTGACCGTTTTAGATGATATGGATAAGGATCTTCTAAATGAAATTCAATGGCGATTCCCTCTAGTTTCAATGCCTTTCCATGAACTGGCAAAAAAATTCAATGTATCGCCTGAAATAATTAAAGAAAAACTAATCACTTTGAAATCTGCAGGAGTAATAAGGCAACTTAGTGCAATTTTTGATACAAGAAAACTTGGTTACAAATCTTCTTTGGTGGCAATGAAAGTTGACTCAGATAAATTAGTAGATGTTGCAAATATCATAAATAATCATCCGGGTGTTAGTCATAATTATGAAAGAAAACACAATTTCAATTTGTGGTTTACTATTGCAACTCCTCCTGGCACAAATGTTAAAACTGAAGTTGACAAATTTTCAAAACTTCTTGGAGTTCAAGCAACACGAATGCTTCCAACAATTCAGATGTTCAAAATTGGTGTTAAATTAGATATGAATGAAAACAAAAAACAAGAAATCAAACCTTCTGAGGAGAAGAAAAAAACTATTCAAGTTGATTTCGTTGCTACTGATGAAGACAAGAAATATGTTCGTGAATTACAAAAAGATCTAGACATTGTTGATAAACCTTTTTTAAAATCTGCTGAGGCACTTGGCATCACTGAGGATCAATTATTTGAAAAAACTCGTTATTATGAAAGCATTGCAGTTATTCGAAGATATGCTGCAATTCTAAGACATAGGGATGTAGGCTTTGTTGCAAATGGAATGATTGTTTGGAAAGTTCCTGATGAGCGTATCAACGAGGTAGGTGCAAAATTAGGTGCGTTCCCACAAGTTAGTCATTGTTATCAAAGACCATCATATCCAGATTGGCCTTACAATGTTTTTTCAATGATTCATTGTAAATCTCATGATGAAGCAGGTGATGTTGCAAAAACAATACAAAATCAAATTGATGTTGCTGATTATACTATTTTATTTAGTGAACGTGAATTCAAAAAGACACGTGTGCAATATTTTATTGAAGATAAATTTTCATTAGAAAAACCTCTTTCAAAATAACTATCGTTCATTATCATCATGACCTACAATGTGAACTGTACAAAAATACTGATCATTCATGTTGCAATAAAATTCAGAATTTTTTCCACATTCTTTACATGGTGGTTTTTCATCTAAATCTGATAATTTTGTATGGTAAATTTTACTTCTATTTGTGATGTTAGAATTTTTGTAGATTCTTGTCATATTTGAAAAATATTCTGTTTGAAATAGATTTAGACGCTCATTGTTGTTGATTTTTTTAATAATTGATTTCCATTTTTTATATTCGCCAATTTTGGCAAGTCTCATTTTTTCTATAATTTCTAAAGTTTTTTGAGTGTCTATTTGTCTATCCATTTACAAACTAATTTGTTTGAAGTGTAGCCTTTAACTCGTATGTTGGCCATGAATTGTATAGTTCATCAATCTCTTTCATATCTGATGAGCTAAGATATTTGCCATCTGAAATTGCTGTAAACATTTCAATTTCTTCTTCACTCACAACTGTGGGCAAAACTGATGCAATTTTGTTTTTTGATAAGATAAACTTAATCGCAAATTCTGTAATGTTTAATCCATTGCGTTCGGCAATAGGTCTGAATTGTTCTACTTTTTCTAATGCAGATTTTCTCCATTCTGCTTTCCTGTCTTTTCTATGATCATTGCTAGGAATTACTGTATCTGCTTTTACTTTTCCAGTTAAAATTCCTGATGCATCTGGTACTCTAACTAAAATTCCTACGTCTTGTTTCTCTGCTTTATCAATTAATTCATTTCCTGGTGTTTGTTCAAGAATATTGTAAACTGTTTGTACTGACGACACACTTTGTCTGTCCATTGCCTCTAACCCTTCTTGTGTCCATCCAATTGCAGGACCTAATGCAACTTGAGCTGCTTTGATTTTCCCCTCTTTGACTAATTCATCAATTGTTTCAAATGTTGAATCATTTCGAAGATGTTTTAATTTTGGATTATGTAATCCTAATGAATCAATGTAATCTGTTTGCAGTCTTTCTAAACTTGCATCAAGTGCTTTTCTTGTATATGCTGGTTCATAGTTTTGTGGTAATTCTGTATGGCCAATTTGCTCTACATTTGAAAAATCATATCCGTATTTTGTTGAAATTACTACCTCATCCCTCATTCCTTTGAATACTTCTCCAATGAGTTTCTCACTTTTTCCTTTTCCATACATATCTGCAGTTTCAAAATAGTTTATTCCTAAATCATATGCTTTTTTTAGCATTCTTTTAGCTTCATCTTCTTCGATTTTTTTTCCCCACCAATCAAGAGCAATACTCCATGCTCCAAATCCGATCTCTGATACTTCAATTCCACTCTTCCCTAGTTTCTTGTATTTCATCTTCATAATCTCCTTGATTTATTGAATATCTGAAATTTCATCATTTATGTTTATCCGAGATTTGCAATTTTAGGACGCTAATTTTAAGAATAAACTAATTTTTGTTAATTAATGGTAGTTTTTTGAGATTTATCCTAAACTTACAATTAAAGGAATTATGTCTTTTTTGACGCTGACAATCATTGGAATATCATTTTTAACATATTTTGATACTTCTGTTTCTCTTAAATCCATAATGAGATCTTGAAAGTCTCTGATCTCATCTACTTCAAAAGCTAACATAAAGTCCTCATCATGAATTCCAAAAGAATACGTTGTATTGAGAATTACTTGTGGATATTTTTTACTGACTTCGATATGTTCATCCATTATTTCCTGGCGTTTCTCTTTTCCTAAAAGATACCATTCTCTTGTTTTTGTAAATGGATAGACAACCACATGTTTTTTTGGCTCCATTCCTGTCAGAAAACCATGTTCTTTTCTTGCTCCTTGAACATAGATTGATGGTCGTGTACATGACAAATACGTCATTGATGGAATGATGTATTTTCCAAAAACTGTTTTGTATAATTTCTCTATCACTATCTGAATTTCTTCTACTGTTTTTGCAGCAAACCAAAACAAAAAATCAGCATCATCTCTTAACCCTAAATTGGAATATGATCTGAACATTATTCCTGAATTACCAATAATGTTTTCCACTTCTTTTGCTGATTCTTCTTTTGCTAAATCCGCCATCCATCTCCATTTTGGGTCAATTTTAAAAAATGAGAAATTAAAATAGTATTGTTCGTTGTTTTCTGACATGCAAAGTTTAATTTTAAAACCCTATTTAAACAAAAAACTTGATTCCTATTGAAGAATTTCAATGATTTTTTCTTTTGATTTATTTCCTGATTTTATCTGAATTAGTGCAGTTGATATTCCAAAATGTTTTGCAATTTTTTTAATCATTTCTTTATTTGCTTCGCCTTTGATTGGTTTTGATTTAATTCCTATGTGAATTATATTTTCTTTTATTTCTAGAATATCTTTAGAAAACCCAACTTGAACTTTGTAAATCATTAGTATTAGAAAATTTTCTATGTTTAAATTTGATTATGCTGATTGTTCTAAGGCCCATTCATAACCTTCTGATTCTAGTTTATCTGCAAGTGATGCATCGCCTGTTTTCAATACTTGACCTCTAGCAAACACGTGTACAAAATCTAATTTGTCTAAGAATTTTAGAATTCTTGCATAGTGAGTAATTATAATTACTGTTGCATCTTTTCCTGAAACCTTGCTTATTGCTTGAGCCACTGATTGAACTGCATCAATATCTAAACCCGAATCTGGTTCATCCAAAATTGAAATTTTTGGTTTTAATACTGCCATTTGTAATACTTCTGCTCGTTTTTTCTCTCCTCCAGAAAACCCTTCGTTAAGATATCTTGAAAGAAATTCCTCTTTTAATCCAACTTTTTCTAAATTCTCTTTAAGATATTTCTGAAATTCTCTTACAGTGATGAATACTTCCCTGTCATCACCTTCAAGTGCTTTACTTAAAGAATTGTAAGCTGTTCTAAGAAAATGAGAAAATCCTACTCCTGAAACTTCTGTTGGGTATTGAAATCCTAAAAATAATCCTTTCTTTGCTCTTTCGTCTGCAGTTAAATCCAAAATACTTTCACCATCTAACAAAATATCACCTTGAGTGACTTCATATTTTGGATGTGCAAGTAATGTGTAAGCTAGTGTACTTTTTCCAGAACCATTTGGTCCCATGATGGCATGAATTTCTCCAGGACCTGTTTTTAGATTGACTCCTTTGAGAATTTCTTTACCTTCTCTTTTTACGTGAAGATCTTTTATTTCTAATACTGCCATATTGCGTTTTGTTTAACATCTCTATATAATGCCGACGAAATTTAGCTAATCCTAATGTAAAAATGAAAAGAGGGAGGGGAGTGTATTATCTGGCCAGAGATGGTCTTAAAGTAATTTTGAGTTTGTAGTTTGTTAGAATTTCTTTACATCTGTTTCTGATAGTAACTTCTGTAACTCCTGCAATACTTGACACGTCTCTTTGGAGTACATTCTGTCCTAAAAGAACTGATGACACATACAGATATGCAGCTGCAATTCCATTTGGGGCTTTTCCATCTGCAAAATTACTACTTTTTGTTTTCTCTGCAATTTCTAAGGCTAGTCTTTCAACTCTGACCTCAGTTTGTGTCGTGTTTGCTATCTTTGAGATGTATTTGTCCATGGTTACGACCGGAGCTGCTAATTGCCCCATTTCCATTACCATGGTTCTGTAGTATCTAGATGCAAGTTTTGTTTTTGATTTTACATCTTTTGGTGGACAAATTCCTCGGCAAATTTCTTCTAATGATCTTACTACGTCACATTGTTTACATGCCATGTAAATTGTAGCAGTTGTAATACTTGCAACCGACTTTCCTTTTACATCGATGTGACCATCTAAGTTTCTGTATATCATTGAAGCAGTTTCTAACACGTTTTTTGAAAGTCCAAGACTATCACATGTTTCGCCCATTTTGACTAACACATTTGCAAGTCTTCTTTCTTTTGGTGATGAAACTCTAACTCTTTGTTGCCATTTCCTGAGATTGTGCATTTGATTTGCGACGTCATGGTTGATTCTTTTTCCACTAAAGTCTTTTCCTCCAATTGCAATCTCAGTTGTTATTCCCAAATCATGTTGAGAATAGGTTGTTTGTCCTGTAGCTCTTGCTAATTTCATCTTGTCTTCTAGATTTGAGCTAATTGTTTCTGGACCATAATCTGCAATCTGATCATCGACTACTACGCCGCAACCAGAGCAAATGATTTCACCATTCTGCATGTCATTAACTACTGTTGCTTGACATTCAGGACAGTTTTGTTTTTCTAGTATGTTCATTTTTTTCTTCTCCTAAATTTTTTTGGTGAATTAACAGGAAGTTCTTCTGACGCAAAAACACTTTTGCCAACATATTTTTTGATGTTATTTGTTAATGGTGTAGCTGATGCAAACGGCCTTTTTACTGGACCAATCAGTTCCATTATTTTTGCAACTCTAGTACCTTTTTTGTCACAGAGTATTTGTCCTTCAACTAGTTCTTTAGACAGTTGAACAATTACCCTGCCACTACCGGCTAGGTGCATTATTTCGCCTACCTCCTGCAATTAGAAATTATAACTATGGTATTGTTATCATAGACTTCTGTCAACTTTACTTTAGCTAAGAGCTAGATTTGATTTTATTTTGATTGTTTGGACCTTTTGGAAACAAGTTTTTCCGAAATCTTGTTAAGAATAATTGTCTTGGAGGATCCTTTTGGCAATACAACATATCCAGATCTGACGAACGGCCTTTTTGGAAATCTTACTTTATCATCCGATTCTGTAATCTCAAATCCTGCTGATTTTGTTGCATCTATTAATTCTTTCAGAGATGGATCAAAAACACATTTTTCTAATCCTAACCTTCTGCCTTTTGATTTTTTTAAATTTTTATTGAAATAATCCAACCAGATTACGATATGTTCGTAATCTTTCATTTTATTCCTTTACTAAAATTGCGTTTACTATTCCGTTTTGACCTGGTTTGGAAACAACTCTACATTTTCCTTCTGCTGTATCTAGAATTGCACCTTTGGTAATTATTCCACGTCTTTTGTAATCATTGTTTGTAGCATTTTCTAAAACTTTATTGATTTTAACTTTCTTTACTTTTGCATCTCCTGTTGCAAGATTAACAAAATCAATTGTTTTCAAAGCTGTTTTTTTATTATTTCCTCTAATTCTTCTTGTTATTGTCACTTGAGCTCCGTTAATTGCTTCATTTGGATATCTATCAGTTTCATATTTTCTTCTAATTCTAAGTGGACTACGTCGTCCTCCTGTGATCTTACTTGTTGCTAAATTTTCTACTGATTTTCTCACGGAAATCTCTCTGAATTACTCTAATTTATACAAAACGCAAAAAATTAGCCTTGAATTAAAATTTCCAATTCTAAATTATTTGTGGTGAATGATTACTCTGCCCCATTCTTGCGGTTTTTCTTACTTTGGAGAATAATCTTGATTTTAGATCTTCTACATCTCCTTGGATTCCAAAATATTTTTGGAACTTTTGTGTTGTTGTATAAATTCTCAATCTACCTACATTTTGATGGCTGATGAAATCTAATTGTCTTAATTCTTTTAGATGTGCATAAACACCTGAACCCCTTGTTTCAACAAGTTGCTTTGATGAAATTGGTTGTTGGAATGCAATGTATGACAATGTCTTTAGTGTAGCATTTGGAAGAATTGGTTTTGATGCATATTTCTTTACAGTTGAACTGTATTCTGGTTTAAGTTGCATAACATATGATCCATCTGGAAGTATTGTTACCTCCAGTGCTTTAAAGGCAGATTTTGTTTTTTTCATAATATTGTTGAGTATTTCTGTTGTTTTTGTTCTAGATTCTGTGCCTGACGCTCTGATTAAATCTTCAATTTTTAGTGGTCTACCTGCTGAATATAATGCTGATTCAATCCTTGCTGTTGACTCGTTAATATTTTCAATCCTAGCCAATAACTATTCCTCTTTTGAAATATATTTTTAGAAATCTTTTTTCCATTTTTGTTCAGTTTGTTATTTTTTCTTTAATGAGAGAAATTTTGATATTGTCTTCTATTTGTTCCAAATCTACTTTATGGTCTCTTGCTAAAAATAATGCTGCAAAGAAACATCTGATTGAATCTATTTGATCAAGGTCTATGATGATATCTTGAAGTAATCCAAACCCTGTTTTTGAAATCTTACTCATTACCAAATCCTCATATTTTCCAATTATGCTTTCAAGGGAAGTAAAAAATTCTTGAAAGTCAGGGGCTTCTATTGGTTCAATCTCTACTTGTTTATTTCTTCTTGATTGGGGATTTGCAATTGTACCAATTAGATTTTGAAGTAATCCCAACAAATCATCTAGTGAAACTGGATATGTTGACTCATGTCTATATGGAATATCAATTAACTCAATATCCACATCTGTTCTTTGATGCATTGGTTTTTTCTCCATTGCTGCTTTTTGTAATGCAAAAATACTTTCAACTTTCATTCTGTAAATTAATGATGATGACAATGCTGCCATTCCTGCAACTTTAAGATCTTTTTTGCCTGTCTTTTCAAGAATCTTTATCAGTAAATTCAAAATTTGAATTAGGTCTATTTCCCAAACATCTTTTTTGATTACTGATGATGGACTAAATAAAATATTTACTGGTTCTTGAGAAATACTGTTAGGTGTTTGTGGTTCACTCACAAGGATACTATTTTTCTATTCAATAATATCTAATGAATCTATTTTTTTCTCACTTCCAGTCAACTCTTATATTGTTAATCATGAAATCGTAACTATGAAATCTGCTAGGATTGTTGGTCCTAATGAGCCTCTTGAAGTAACTGATTCTGAAACTCCACAACCACAAGGTTATCAGGTTTTAGTTAAAGTTCAATCTGTGGGTGTATGTCACAGTGATTTACATTTGTGGGAAGGTGGATATGATCTTGGGGATGGTCAATTTATGAAAGTCACAGATCGAGGTGTAAAATATCCTGTAACTCCTGGACATGAAATTGTTGGAACTGTTGAAGCAATTGGCGATTCAGTATCTAATGTTTCTCAAGGAGATCAAGTTTTAGTTTTCCCTTGGATTGGATGTGGTGAGTGTCCTGCATGTAAAGTAGGAAATGAAAATCTATGTGATACTCCAAAATCTATGGGTGTTTTCCAAGATGGTGGGTATTCTGACTATTCTTTGATTCCTAATTCTAAATATTTAGCAAAACTTGATGGTGTTGATCCAGATGCTGCAACATCCCTTGCATGTTCTGGACTTACTGCATACACTGCTATCAAAAAAGCAAATCAAAATTCTCCTGAATTCCTTGTAATTGTTGGAGCTGGTGGATTAGGATTAATGGGAGTACAAATTGCAAACGCCATTTCTAATGCAAAAATTATTTGTGTAGACTTAGATGATAAAAAATTAGATACTGCCAAAGAAATGGGTGCAGATTTTGTTGTTAATTCAAAAGATCCAGAAACCATTCAAAAAATCCTTTCATTATGTAACGATAAAGGTGCTGACAGTGTTGTTGATTTTGTTAATGCTCCCCCAACAGTAAAAACTGGTTTGGCAGTTTTACGAAAAAGAGGTAATCTTGTTTTAGTTGGGCTCTTTGGAGGCTCTTTGGAAATTTCACTTGTTACTATTCCGTTAAAATCTATTACAATTCAAGGTGCATACACTGGAAACTTTAATGACATGGTTGAATTATTGGAACTTGCAAGACAAGGAACTATTAACCCTGTAATTTCTAAACGATATTCTTTAACTGATGCAAATACTGCCTTAGAAGATCTTAAGGCAAGAAAAATTGTTGGTCGTGCTGTAATTAATCCATAACTTAATTTTTACAAATTTTTTAACCTCTAAAAATTGATTTTAAAAATTATATCTATTATTTCATAAACTCATTTTAGAATCTACAACAATAATGTTATTCATCTACAAACCATCCATTTTGTAAAATTTGTTGATCTTCTTTCTCTCCTACTTTTGTGGCGTATCTCCAAATTATTGTAGCATCTGTTGTCATCTTGTTTTTGATTTTTAGCAATGATTCTATTTCGTTATTGAGATTCTCATTTGCAGTTTTGTGTTCTTTACAAAATTTACATTTCTCATCAAGTGTTATGGGGTCTGATTCAATTAATGGATATGTTCTACATGCAAGAGGTCTTTCATTGTAAATACTACATGGAAATCCTCCATGAGGTGATTTGCTTTCCCCCTTTGTATCTAAAAAGGGACAAGTATTTCCATTTTTTTCAATTCCCATCATTTGATATGCTAAAATTTTTGTTGGTTCAGAATTATTTTTTTCAGAAACTCCAATTCGTGGCAATATGTTGATTTTAATTCTTTTACTTTTTCCCAATTTTTCTATTCTTACTTTTTCTTCTGGCAGAATAAGCACCCCAATTTTTCCAAATTCCTTATTTGGGAAATATTCTCTCTCAATACAACATTGTGAACATTCATCAATACATTGGAATTCCATAAGTTGTCTTTTTGTTATGTAGATAAAATCTCTTACGTGTATTTTTTTCAAATTTTTATTTTTTAAGAACCCTATGAGTTATATGCGCACCATGTAAATTATTATCATGGGAAAGCGTCAAGTAAAAAATGAAAGTGCTCTAAAAGAAATTCGTCTTCCTGAAGAAGGAGAACTCTTTGGACGTGTTTTGAAAATGCTAGGTGGTGAAAATGTCATGATAAAATGTGATGATAATGTCACAAGACGTGGTAGAATTAGAGGAAAACTAAAGAGACGAGTTTGGATTAGAGATAATGATATTGTGATCATTGCCCCTTGGGATTTTAAAGAATCTGAACGTGGTGATATTATTTGGAGATTTACCCTTCCTCAGGTTGAATGGCTAAAAGAAAATAATCACATTGCTAGAGATTTTTAACATTTTGTTACTGGATTAGTTTTTAATATCTTAGTTAATATAGTCAACAAGTTTTGCAAAATCAAATGGAACAAGGTACCGTAAAATGGTTCAACCGAACCAAAGGCTTTGGTTTTATTGAAAGAGAAGGTGGAGACGATCTATTTGTTCACAAGACAGATGTTGACGGATTCATTAACGAAGGCGATAAAGTCGAGTTTGAAATAGGCGAAGGTCAAAAAGGACCAGCAGCTCAAAAAGTCAAAAAAACAGAATAGACCCTAGATTTTTAATTTAAGATTTCTTCTTTGTTTTCTTAAACTAGTCTATTTTTTTATTATTTTTAAAATTATTTTTTCATTTTTATATACAATTGTGGTCCCGCGGGGCGGAATTGAACCACCGACAACCCGGTTTCTGTATGCCTGATATGCTGTTTTTCGGTCAGCCATCTAAAGCCAACAACTACAGCCGGAAGCTCTACCAGGCTGAGCTACCACGGGACAAAAAAACAAAGTTTTCTGCTATTAAAAAACTATTGTAGTTTTCTTATTGATCTTTTATTTTATGATTATTCCTTGTTCCTAGATTAATCATTTCTCAAAAGATATGTTGTTAAAATAAGCATAAATACCTAAACCCATCGAATATTGCATGTCTGAACTTGAACTTTCTTACTCTGGTTATGTCTGTGCCCCCTACTTACACTCACACGAATCAATTTCATTAAAAGAAAGTTGGATGAAATCAAAAAATATTGAAAATCTATTTTTTGTTACTGGAACTATTTCCACAGAAAGTAAACTCTATTTTGAAGATATTGCAAATCACTATCTTTTAGCAAAATTCAAAGATTCTGAAAAAATTTCAAAAGATTTTTTAACTCATAATCAAGAAAAAACCTCTTTTGTATTTAATGTCAGAGATGAATTATTTCAAAAATTTATCTCTGGAGAAACAAAATTTATCTCTGTTTACTATATGGAAGAACCTGATGATCATGAGGGTCTTTTTGAAATTGCAGATCTGTTGTTAAAACGAAATCTGATTGGAAAAGCTGGATTTGGAATGATGCATACTTACTGTTTGAATCCTCCAAAATTTTCATTTCCTTTTTCTGAAAATATTGTAATAATTGAAGTTAATAGTGAAAAAAGTCATCAAAGTGTAAAAAAATACTGTGATCAAACTAGACGTGATGTAAATAGAAAAGGTCTGAAAATGACTAGTTTGATGAGTCTATCTGTTCTTGAACAATTAAAGTAGAAAGTTTTAATATTCGACAAAAAACTGTTTTTCATGAGTAAGCCTTCTGATCTTGGTTCTTTGAAAATAGGGTCTTACATTCTATTACCACATTCTGATCAACCAAGTGGTGAGCCTTGTCAAATTAAAGAATATGATACATCAAAACCTGGAAAACATGGAGCTGCAAAAGCAAGAATTGTGGCTGAAGGAATTTTTGATGGCCAAAAAAGACCTCATGTGGGACCTGTAAGTATGCAAATTCACGTTCCTATGATTAACAAGAAAGTTGGTCAAATAATCTCAATTAATGGTGACACAATTCAAGTAATGGACTCTGAAACTTTTGAAACAATCGATATTAGTCTAATCGATGATGAAGTTAAAGGAAAATTAGAAAACGGACAAAATGTAGAATATTGGGTTGTAATGGATAAAACTAAAATCATGCGCATTAAGAATTAATGTGGATGCTGATGATGAGCGGAAAAGCCGTCTGATTTTTGATGAGGATTATGAGTAATGAAGCATCTTTTTCAACAAATCTCAAAAGTTTGTTGAATTGAATATTTTTTAGAAAATGAAACTTGCATCTTTGTTTTCTGGTGGAAAAGATAGTATGTATGCAATACATCTTGCTCAAAAACAAGGTCATAAAGTAACTTGTTTGCTAAGCGTTTTTGCAAATTCTGATGAAAGTCACTTACTGCACCACCCAAATCTACAATGGACAAAATTACAATCAACTGTGATGAATATTCCTCAATTAACCATTGATTCTACTTCTGATGAAATTGATGAGGAATTAATTGTATTGGAGAATTTATTAAAACTTGCAAAAGAAAAATTTGATATTCAAGGATTAGTTCATGGAGGAATTAAAAGCAAATTTCAAAAGGAAAAATTTGAGTCCATATGTTTGAAATTGGATTTAATCTTGATATCTCCGTTATGGGATACTGAACCTGAACAATACATGAACGATTTGGTTGATTCACATTTTGATTTTATTATGACTACTGTATCTTCTGATGGTCTTGATGAAACATGGTTAGGAAAACTAATTTCAAAATCAGACATTGACGTACTGAAACAATTATCTGATAAATTTGGATTTAATTTAAATTTTGAAGGTGGTGAGGCAGAAACTTTTGTAATTAACTGCCCCCTTTTTTCAAACTCGATTAAAATTAATCAATACGAAAAAAAATGGGATGGATACAGAGGAAGGTTTGAAATAGTGGATGCTGAGTTGAATTACAATGCTTGATGGCTTAAAGAGTAGCTTAGGTGAGGCAATAAAAAAAATTGTAAAATCTTCAGGAATTGACGAAGAATTAATCAAAGAACTTTCTAAAGATGTTCAAAGGGCATTATTGTTATCTGACGTTAATGTGCGTCTTGTTCTTGAAATCACAAAACATCTTGAGGAAAGGGCATTAAATGAAACTCCTCCTCCTGGACTTTCTCGTAAGGATCACATTGTCAAAATTTTATATGATGAACTCTCAAAATTACTTGGAAATGAATCTGAATTTGATTTTAAACCTGGAAAGCAAAACAAAATAATTTTACTTGGAATTCAAGGAAGTGGTAAAACAACTGTTGCTTCAAAACTTGCAAAATTTTTAACCAGACAAGGGTACAAAGTTGGAGTTGTAGGCGCTGATACCTATAGACCTGGAGCACTAGTTCAACTTCGAACAATGTGTGAAAAATCTAACGTTGAAGTTTATGGTGAAGAAAATAACAAAGATTCTCCAAATATTGTAAAAAATGGATTAAAACATTTTGAAGGTCAACCATTAGATGTAATTATAATTGATACAGCTGGTCGTCATAAAGAAGAACAAGATCTGCTCGAAGAAATGGGGCGGATCAATAAGGTTGCTGACCCTGATTTGGCATTACTTGTAATTGATGGAACTATTGGACAACAATGTTTCAATCAGGCAGAAGCTTTTCATAAAACAATTCCTGTAGGTGGTGTTGTAATTACAAAATTAGACAGCTCTGCAAAAGGCGGTGGAGCATTAGCTGCATCAGCAGCTACTGGCGCACAAATTATGTACATTGGAACAGGTGAACGAATTGACGATTTAGAAAAATTCTCTCCTACTAGATTTGTTGGTCGTTTACTTGGGATGGGTGATATTCAAGCTGTACTCGATTTAGCAAAACGATTAGAAAATGAAGGTGATGATGTTAGAATGAAAAGAATTTCTAGTGGGAAAATGAATATGGATGATTTTTTTTATCAGTTAGAAGAGGTAACTAAGATGGGTTCTTTGCAAGGGCTTCTTGATAGTATGCCTGGTCTTTCAGGAATGGTGAAAGGTGATCAAGTCAATCAAATGGAAGGACGAGTTTCAAAATGGCGATACATAATTCAAAGTATGACTAAAGGCGAAAAAGCAGATCCTGATTTATTAAATTCATCACGCATCAAAAGAATTGCTCGTGGCTCTGGTTGGCCTGAAAGTGAAGTAAAAGAATTATTAAAAAATTATAAAAATTCTAAAAATATGATGAAAGCGTCAAAAGGACGTCAGATGCAAGGTACTCTTAGGAAACTGGGTTTGGGATAACTATACGTAGAAAATTCCAAAATGTCTAATTATAAAGAAATTATTCTTATTGCACACCAAATTTTAAAAAATTATTATTTATGTGATAATTGTTTGGGACGTTTTTTTTCAAAACCTCTTCACCTTTCTTCAAATAAACAATTAGGGAAAAAACTAAAAGAGAATAAAAATACCTCTCAAAAATGCTATATATGTAAAAATATTTTTGAAAATTTAGATTATTTTTTAAAAATGATGTATGAACCATCACTGAATTATTCTTATGACTCATTTAGTGTAGGCACTATGATTAAACCCTCCGTAATAGATCGGGATGATTTTATTCGTTCAAAATACAAACTTAAGGGAATCGATGGAATAAAGACAGACATAACAAAGGAATTGGGAAAGTCTTTTTCAAAAAAAACAAAAAAAATTGTAGATAATCTAAATCCTGAAGTTACTTTTACTGTAAATCTTAAAGATGAATCTTGTCAATTACGTTCAAAATCTATCATTCTTTCTGGACGATATGTCAAAACTTTGAGAGGTATTCACCAAAAACAAAAATCATGTGATAATTGTTTGGGTAAAGGATGTAGAATTTGTAATTTTCATGGGATTTCTGAATTTGATAGTGTTGAAGGATTAATTTCTAAATTTATTTTTGAAAAGTTAGGTGGAAGTACTGCAAAGTTTACTTGGATTGGAAGTGAGGATAAATCTAGTCTTGTGTTGGGCAATGGACGACCTTTCTTTGTAAAAATTCAAAACCCTCTGAAAAGAAACATGAGAACAAAATCTTTGATTATTGATTCTTTGAAAATAATTAATTTAAAAATTATTAACGAGTTTCCGAAAACCCCTACCAAATTCATTTCTTCAATTGGAATTAAAATTCATAGTGAATCTATCTTTGACTCTGAAATCTTAAAAAAATTAAAAAATCTTACCAAAACATCTATAGTTGTTTATGAAAATTCTGGAAAGCGCTCTGAGAAAAAAATTTTTTCTGTAAAATACAAAAAAAATTCAGATAACGTATTTTCTTTATTTATCAAGGTTGATGGTGGATTACCAATAAAGCGATTTGTAACTGGCAATGATGTAACTCCTAATATTTCTCAAATTCTTCATATTTCATGTACATGTCAGGAATTTGATTTTCTTGATATAGACATCTAATGATAACAATTAACTAGCGTCAAATATCGTAAAATTACATGCCAATGAGAAAAAAAGGTAAACACAAAAGACATGCAGATCAAAGAGCTGAAATACGTAAACGAAAGAAAGCAAAATCAGGAAAACCAAGATCCTAAATTTACTCAACCTTTTTACATTCAAAATTTACGGTAAGGGTAATTGGATCCTCTAACACGTCTTAAAGATGCACATTTTAATGGAATTATTCCTGATGATATTTTTGATTTAACTGTAAAGCGTTTTTCAATAATTACTGAGGGGATAAATCGTATTGAAAAAGCATCTGGAATTCAATACCCTATTGCATATGTTGAACCATCTCTTGTAATTACATCTCCAAACCCAAATTCCTATGAATATGGGATTTTATTTGCAAGGACTCTTCCTGTGATGTCTGATGATAATTTTCAGGTTGTTATTCAAATCTCTGCACCGCTTGTTGCATATGGATTAAAGGGAACAATTCATGCAATTCTGGCCCATGAATTTCTGCATTTTTTGGAATTAATTAGGAAAATTTCAAAAATGGATTTGTTATCTGATGAAATATCTGGAAATTTATTTGAAAATGTTTACAGCGATGAAACAAGATTATTTGAACCACGTGCCGTCTTTAAAGACAGAACTTTGTTAAATCATATAACAAAAAGATTCCCTGCCGGATTTCGTGATTATAAACTTGAAGATAAGGTAATGAAATTTTGGGCTGATAGAAATCTTCCAAAAACCAACATTTCTTTAGATACCAATACTGTAAAATTATCTGCTGACTCAATTTCTAAAATTAAAATTTCTTCTTCCTTTATTTCAAAAATTGATCAATTACAAGAAAAAAGTTCAAAAATCCACAAAAAGAAATTGTATTGATCTAGTAGAGAGAAATGTTTGAAATTTTATAAAATAATTTTTGACTTGTGATTTTTACTGATTGAATTCTGCTAACCGTCAACTAATACTGATTAAATAATTCTGTTAATCCAC
>CAZEFL010000016.1:27773-33114 GCA_964511485.1 uncultured Nitrosopumilaceae archaeon | reverse complement strand
GCATAACATGAAATCCTTTCTAATTTTACAAATTTCTCTTTAATATATTTCACAATTTTTGTCATATATTCTGCATCAAGATTTAATGCATCTCCATCTGCAAGGAAAATTCTTTTTGTATCTGGTAAATAATTTGACATTACATCAATTTCTGATTTGATCTCATCCCATGGTTTTTCAGAATATTCTTTTGATCTATACATATCACAAAAAGAGCATTCATTAAATGAACAACCTAATGTCACTTGAAAAATTAATGATCTAGCTTCTGATGGAGGTCTGTATAATGGAGCATCATAGTTTAGTGACATGAATTGTTTCAAAGAGATTTGTTTGATTGTATTTTTATAGTTTCTATTTGCCTTTAAATTATCTAAATAATAAGTCTGAAAACTTTTTGTTACGCATAATTAAAAATTTTGAAGTTGAGAGCATTTTGGTTAATTTTAGTTAAATGTGGTAGTAAACAAGCATGATTGATGTTACAGGAATATCTAAAACTTAACAAAAACATCCTGGTTGCCTT
Organism: uncultured Nitrosopumilaceae archaeon; assembly: GCA_964511485.1. Classification (GTDB taxonomy): domain Archaea; phylum Thermoproteota; class Nitrososphaeria; order Nitrososphaerales; family Nitrosopumilaceae; genus Nitrosopumilus. The sequence continues at coordinate 32,588 of CAZEFL010000016.1, read as the reverse complement.
TGCTGCATCAATTTCCATATCTGCAATTATTGCACAATTGTTATCAGATCAGGCAAATTATCTTAACACAACATATACTACAATTGCAGATTATGTAATTTATTTTTCTGTTTTTAGTGGATTATTTTATTTTGATAACAGAAAAAAATATCGTTTAGAATCTGGTAAAACCGACACTGTAAAACTTAAACATGATCTTAAAAAATTAATTACATCTCTTGGCATTGCAGAAATTATTTATACTGTCATTCGTTGGATAACACAATATTATTTTCTTACAATTAATTACGATCCATATTTTGCATCAATTATGTCTCAAGGTATTTCAACAATTATTTACATGGTAGTAGTTAATCTAAGTGTAAAATTGACGAGGTTATACAAAGATGACAGTTAGTATCTATGTTGATGGTTCTGGTGGATCTAATAGTGGCTATGGATTTTTTGCAAAGGAGACGGGGGAATCGTTTTATGAAAAAAAACCTAATTTGACAAACAATCAGGCTGAATATATGGCAATTATTTCTGCATTAAAGAAATTTGTTAATACAAATGATGATGTTATAATTTACAGTGATTCCAAAAATACTGTAAACCAATTAAATCATGAATTTGCAATTAATAATGAGCAATTACGAAATTTAGCTAGAGAAGCTTGGAGCATAATGGGAAAATTTTCTAATCTTTCGATAGTGTGGATTCCCAGAAAAGAGAATATGGCAGGAAAAATGTTGGGAAGTTAAAGACACAGATCAGAAATTCCTATGAATACTTTATTATACAAAATCCTTTGATGAATTTTACATATGGCTGAATCTGTCATTTTATCTCCAAAATCTATTGCAGTAATTGGTGCATCTGATAAGAGAGGTAGTGTAGGGGCTACTATCACTTCAAATATTTTGAATGGTTTCAAAGGAACTGTTTATCCAATTAGTCCATCAAGGGAATCTGTCTTTTCCAAAAAAGCATACAAGAGTGTTTTAGATGTTCCAAAAACAATTGATCTTGCAGTAATTGTAATCAAAAATACCTTGGTTGCATCTGTGTTAGAAGAATGTGGAAAGAAAAAAATCAAGGGCGTCATAATAATCACAGCTGGTTTCAAAGAAGTAGATGAAGAGGGCGCAAAACGTGAACAAGAACTAAAAGATATTGCTAAAAAATTCAAAATTCAGATTATTGGACCAAATTGTCTTGGTGTAATGAATCTTGATCCAAAAACAATGATGAATTCTACATTTCTTAAAATTACTCCCAAATCTGGAAAAATTGCTCTTGTTTCTCAAAGCGGAGCAATTTGTGCTGCGCTTGTTGAAGATGCAAGTGCTCAAGGAATTGGCTTTTCAGCAGTAATCAGTCTTGGAAATAAAGCTGCAATGAGTGAAGTTGATATTCTAAAAATTCTTGCAAATCACAAACAAACCAAAGTTATTGTAATGTATCTTGAAGATATGGGAAATGGTCAAGAATTCCTAAAAGTTTGTAAAAATATTACTAAAAAACTCAAAAAACCTGTTCTTGTTCTAAAATCTGGACGTAGTCCTGAAGGTGCAAAGGCTGCAATGTCTCATACTGGTGCCTTAATGGGTTCAGACGAAATCTATGATGCTCTTCTAAAACAATCTGGTGCAATCAGAGTAGATACAATGGAAGAATTATTTGATTATGCAACTGCATTTTCTAAACAACCATTACCCTCTACTGGTGATCTTGTAATTGTTTCAAATGCCGGAGGCCCTGCAATTATCTCCACTGATGCATGTTCTAAGATGAATATTAAGATGGCAGAAATTACAAGTGTAAGAAAAAAAATTGATGAAGTAATTCCTCCTTGGGGAAGTTCTAGAAATCCTGTAGATATTGTTGGAGATGCTGATTTTAATCGATTCCACAATGTTTTAGATCGTGTACTTCAACATCCAAAAGTTGGCTCTGTAATTTCAATGTGCACTCCTTCTGGAACTCTTGATTATGATAAACTAGCTGAAGTTATTGTTGAAATGTCAAAAAAATACAAAAAAACAATGCTTGCAAGTTTAATGGGATTAGATGAAGGAATTACAAATAGAGAAATTTTAGCTAATGGAAATGTTCCTTACTATACATATGCAGAAGGTGCAATCCGAACTCTTGCAGCCATGAATCGATTTTCTAATTGGGTTAAATCACCATCTGGAAAAATAACGAAATTTAAAGTAAACAAAACTAAAGCTCAAAAAATATTTGATCAAGTCAAAAAAGAACAAAGACCTAATCTTCTAGAAGAAGAAGGACAGGAAGTTCTAAAAGCATATGGTTTACCTCTTCCTTCAAGTGCTCTTGCAAAAAATGAAACAGAAGCAATAAAAATTGCAAAGAAAATTGGCTATCCTGTTGTAATGAAAATTGCATCACCACAAATCATTCATAAATCTGACGCTGGTGGAGTTAAAGTAAATTTGACAAATGACAAAGAAGTCAAAGATGCATTCAAAACAATTATCAAAAATGCAAAAAAATATGACAAAAAAGCTGAGATCAAAGGTGTTTTAATCGTTGAAATGGTTAAAGGAGGAAAAGAATTAATCATTGGTTCAAAATTAGAGCCTGGATTTGGACCAGTAATTATGCTTGGAATGGGAGGAATTTATGTAGAAGTCTTAAAGGATGTTACATTCAAGCTAGCTCCTGTTACTTCTGACGAGGCAGATGATATGATTGCATCAATTAAAACACAAAAATTGTTACAGGGTGTAAGAGGCGAAAAACCATCTGATATTACAAAATTATCCGAATGTATTCAGAGATTATCTCAATTAGTAACTGATTTTTCAGAAATAAAAGAACTAGACATGAATCCTGTGTTAGTTATGGAAAAAGGCAAAGGATGTAGAATTTTAGATGTACGAATTGGTCTCTAATCAAAACTTATCCCTATAATCATATTTAGAATATTTATACAACGTCAAAATCATTATCATTACATGGCTAATATGTTAAAGACAATTAGAACTGGTGATGATTATATTGAAAGTCTTAGAGGGAGAGATCTCAAAATTTACCTTTTTGGTGAACTTGTAAAAGAACCTGTAGATCATCCTATCATTAGACCATCAATTAATGCGGTTGCAGAAACTTATGATCTTGCTGTACGGGAAGAATCCCTTGCTTCAACCGAATCATCACTTTCTGGACTTAAAGTTAATAGATTTTTACATATTGCAGAAAGTGCTGAAGATTTAGTTTTACAAAATAAAATGCAAAGAAAATTAGGACAAACTACTGGAACATGTTTCCAAAGATGTGTTGGAATGGATGCAATGAATGCTTTACATTCTGCTACGTTTGAAATTGATGAAAAACATGGTACTGATTATCATAAAAGATTTTTAGAATTTGTTAAAATGGTTCAAAAAGAAAATCTTGTAATTGGTGGCGCAATGACTGATCCTAAAGGAGACAGAAGTAAAGGACCATCAGAACAAGAAGATCCTGATTTGTTTACCCGAATTGTTGAAACTGATGAAAAAGGAGTCTATGTTTCAGGTGCTAAAGCACATCAAACTGGTTGTATAAACTCTCATTGGATTATTTTGATGCCAACAATCAGATTAACTGAAAGTGATAAAGACTGGGCAATTGTTGGCGCAATTCCAGCAGATGCAAAAGGTGTAACTTACATCTATGGCAGACAATCTTGTGATACTCGAAGTATGGAAGAAGGTGATATTGATGATGGAAATGCAAAATTTGGTGGACAAGAGGCTCTCATAATTTTAGATAAAGTGTTTATTCCATGGGACAAAGTGTTCATGAATGGAGAATATGAATTTGCATCAATGCTTGTAGAGCGTTTTACTTGTTATCATAGACGTAGTTATGTTTGTAAAACTGGTCTTGGAGATGTGTTAATTGGAGCTGCTGCTACGATTGCAGACTATAATGGAGTTCCTAAAGTATCTCACATCAAAGACAAAATTATTGAAATGACTCATCTAAATGAAACAATCTTTGCAGCAGGAATTGCTTCATCACATCAAGGACAAAAAATGAAATCAGGTGTATTTCTTAATGATGATATGCTTGCACAAGTTTGTAAACATAATGTTACTCGATTCCCATATGAAATTAGTAGATTAGCTCAAGACATTGCTGGTGGTTTAGTAGTCACTCTTCCATCTGAAAAAGATTTTAGACATCCAGAAGCAGGACCTCTACTTAAAAAATATCTTGCGGGAAGAAAAGGTGTTGATGTTGAAAATAGAATGAGAATTTTAAGATTAATTGAAAATATGACTCTTGGCAGAAATGCAGTTGGATATCTAACTGAATCTATGCATGGAGCTGGTTCCCCTCAAGCACAAAGAATTCAGATTCAAAGGCAGATGCAAGTTGGATATAAAAAGAATTTAGCAAAACATTTGGCAGGAATCACAAATGATATTGAAGAACCAAAAGAATCTACTGAGTACTTTAAACGAGTATTCAAGACTAAAGATTCTGTAATTTAGAAAACTTGATCATTATTGTAACTAATTTTTTAATTATCTAAAATCTCAAACTAATGATTTATGAGAATCCTTTTTTAGTTAATTTGACTAAATTATGATACCATGTAAACAGGACGATCGAATGCTGTTTTGGCATCATGTGAACCTGTTTGCATGAATTATGAAAAATTATTCTTTTTCTTTTGATTCATAAGTTTTGAAATTTTCTGGTTCATCTTTATCATCTACAACCAAATCTGATTTCTCCACATGTTCAGAATATTCTGAATCTTTTTCAATTTTGTTAATATCTGAAAGTTCTTTGAATGAATCTGAATTAACA
>CAZEFL010000016.1:0-27673 GCA_964511485.1 uncultured Nitrosopumilaceae archaeon | reverse complement strand
TCATCTGAATTAACATCATCTGAATTAACATCATCTGAATTAACATCATCTGAATTAACATCATCTGAATCTTCTAAATTTTTCAATGTTGTAGATTCTTTTTTCTTTTTTGAGAATTGTTTTAAAATCATAATTCCAATTACTACTGCAATTATGATGTAATTGACAGGAGGTTTTAGCAATTGTGTGATATATCCTACTTGTGGAAGAACATGTTCAACCTTTCCAATATATTCTTCTTCTGTAATTGGAAAATCTGTCCCGGGAATTGATTTAGGATTTGCATCTCCTTGTGTTCTGATTGTTTTAGGTTCGTCGTCAATAATTGATACAACTCTATGAACAATTACTCTATTATGATCTGATGGTCGATCAAACACAATGATATCGCCTATTTCAACGTCTTCAAATGGCTCATGTCCCTGAATTACTAACACATCATATACTTCTAAAACTGGAATCATACTTCCACTTGCAACTACATAAAATGGATTTTGAGTTCCAAAAAATGCTTGTAAACCAATCCATATCACTAATATTGCAATAGCTACAATGATGATATCTTTGATTACTCCTTTTGAAATTGCTTTTTTTACCAATTATTTTCTTAGCCTATGATACCATTGATTAAATTTACTGGTTATTGAAGTGGAGTTCCACATTCTTCACAGAATTTTGACCCATCTTTATTCACAAATCCACAAGAACATTTTCCTGGTTGAATAGTTTCTTCAGGATTTCCTAAAAGAATGACTTCACCAACTTTTTTGATGTTTTTCCATGGAATGCTGCCTTCAGAACCATCGTCTTGAGTTATTACTAAAACCATGGATTGTGAAGAATCAATTCCTACCTGCTTTGCAATTCCTACCTTGTTTGCATTTTCGTCATACACTATTCTTCCCTCAATTGAATTAATTGAAGTAACTGGACCTGGTTGTGTTACTGTTTCTTGTGTAGGTTGAGATGTTGATTGAACTTGAGATGTATTTTCTACCTGCTCAATTGATTTTGCACTTCCCACTTCTTCGGTCTCTTCTTGCTTTTTGAACTCTCTGTATTCTGCAATTGATGAATTACAAGTATTACAAATGTACTGGCCTTTTTCAGCAAGCATTAAATTTTCGGCAACTTCTTCGTTGGGATTCTCGAATTCAATTTTCGGAGAACCTTCAAACTCTTTTTCACAAGTGTTGCAAAAATGTTTAGTAATTAATTCTGCACCTAGTCTACCAATTGGTGCTAAAAATAGATCAGGACCTCCTAGATTTCCTTTCATTTGTTGTTCATCTGAAACTCTGGCCATTATGTAGCCCCCTGATCCTCTTAATTTTTTTAATCTAAGTTCTGAACTCATGTTAAAAATTTACCAAAACGTCATTTAAGTATATGTTAAAATTTCATATTCTATCATGATAAATTCTGGTTAACGTTTTTAGGTACGTATTATGAAACAAAATCATAATGGCTATAACTGAAATTTCTGATGCAAAAACTTGGGAAATAGATGTAATTAATTCTGAAGTTCCTGTATTTGTAGACTTTTGGGCTGAATGGTGTGGTCCATGTAGAATGGTAGGACCAGTAGTTGAAGAATTGGCAAATGACTATGATGGCAAAGTAAAATTTGTCAAAGTTAATGTTGATGAGGCTAATGAATTGGCATCAAAATACAATGTCTTTAGTATTCCTACTTTGATTCTTCTTAACAAAGGTGAAATAGTTAGTCAACAAGTTGGTGCAGCATCTAAAGAGTCATATCAAGGTATGATTGATAGAGCCTTAGCATAAGTTACAACCTATTTTTTATTTTTAAAAACTTTTCAATAGATCATGTTGTTAAGAATTAAATAATTAATTATTCTTCTGAATGTTCTGCTTTTAGTCCCTTGTACCTATTTCTAATGGTGACCTCTGTTACTCCTGCTGCTTCTGCAATGTCTCTTTGAGTAACTGAAACCCCATTTTTTACACATGATAAATACAATGCAGATGCTGCAAGACCCATAGGATCTTTTCCAGCTGATTCTTTACGATCTTGTGCTTCTTTGAGCACTTTGATTGCATATCTTTTTGTTTTTTCTGTAATCTTTAATTTACTTGAAATTCTTGCAATACATTGAACAGAATCCACTACGGGCATTTTTAGTTCTAATTCATGATGTAACAATCTATAGCACCTAGCAATATCTTTTCGTTTAACATTTGCTGCATCAGCAATATCTTTTAGTGTTCTAGGAGTTTCTGTATCTCTACATGCTGCATAAAGAGATGCTGCAATCATTGCAGAAATGGAACGTCCTCTTACTAGTTTTTTCTCTAATGATTTTCTGTAAATGTAAGCTGCTTTTTCTAAAACATTTGCAGAAACTGAAACTTTATCTTTTAATTTATTTAATTCGCCTAATGCTTGTCTAAGATTCCTATCAACAGGTTCATGAGCTTGACTTCTACTGTCCCAAGTTCTTAGTCTTTCAATTGTACTTTTCATTGATGTTGAAAGTGGTTTTCCTGAAGCATCTTTGTTTAAAGGATTGATAACAGTAGATAATCCCATATCATGAATTGTAAGTGATGATGGCGCTCCTGCCCTTGCTGGATTTGAACCACTATCTTTTTGGAATGATCTCCATTCTGGACCTGATTCCTGTGATTTTTCAGAAATTACAAAGCCGCATTTTGAACAAAATTGTTCTCCTGTAACATCATCCATTAACAAAGAATTTTTCCCACATCTTGGACAATTAGAATTCTGATTCATACCCGACATTAGAGATCTACCTTTTACCTTCCATGTTAATTAACACGCAAAGTTATCTTATATCGTATATTTAAACCGAGTCTGCCTAGTAAATTTATAAAAATTTCTTAAAAATAGCAAAAAATCCTATAGTAAAACCCAATTATTTTTGACCGTGGTTTTTTAACACATTCACTATCTTACAGGATACATTGAGTCAGAGACATCTCGCGGTGTTAGCTGGGAGCCCAAAAGCTCACATAAACTAGTTAATACAAGACATGGTCTCCAAAGTAAAGGAGACTGACTTTTTCTCTGGTCATGTTATTTTGAGATTTTCTTAAATTATTTAATTAAATTTAGATTTATCTAAAAACATCCTTTAATATAGAAAATACCGAATTTCTAGCCTTTATTTTTAGCCTAAAGTAATTAATATTCCAAAAATTGAAGCAGGATATGTCATTTGGTGAAGTGGATACACTAAACATGTTATTTGACAAACTACAAAGTTTGTTTGATGAGTCTCAGGGATATTATGAATCATTTTTAGATACTAACAATATGTACAAAAAAGGTCAAATTAGTGACAAAGAATTCTTTCAAAAACTTGGTGATTATACAGTAGCATATTCTGCACTAGAATTTTTAGCAATCAAAGTTATTTTTGAATTAAAAAAATCAGTTGGAACAAATTCTGGAAATACACAGTCTCCTGGCTTAATGCCTGGAATGGGAAATCCTGGAGGAATGCCTGGAGGAATGCCTCCAAGATCTGGTTCTCCACAAAACCCTGTTGGTGGTGGACCGCCAGGAATTGTATCTGCTCAAGAAGCATTTGGAGAAGTTGGAACTTTACCATCACCTGATCCATATATGATGCCTCAAAGAACGATTCAACAAAATGATGGAAATGGATGTTCTTCGTGTGGTGCAGGATTAAGACCAAATGCAAAGTTTTGTACAAAGTGCGGATCTAAAGCATAAAAAAAAACTAAAATTATTTTTTTTATTATTGTGTTGTTCCACATTCAGGACAGAATTTTGCAGAATCTGAAAGACTTGTTCCACATTCAGAACAAAACTTATCATTGTTTTGTACTTCATTGTATGCATTCCCAACAAAAGCAGAACTTTTGACTGCTCCTGATGGTTCATATTTATCATCATCAATTAGCACTGGTTGAAAATCTTGTTCTGTCAAAAATGTCATCATTCTTGGAATACCTTCTCCGTCATTTTTGGGGTCTGGTACTGAATCCCCTAACCAAAATGCAAATCTCATTAGAGTTAATTCTGGAGTTGAAAATGCAAGGGTATGTTTTGACATGTATTCTTGAGCAGCCTTTTTACCATCAAAAATTTCCATGATCCACATATTTCTCATTAATGTATAATAGTTTCTAGATTGAAATAATTCAAAATATTCCAACTAAATTCATCTATAAAATTATTAGATATGCTAATTTTTGAAATTTTATTTAAAATGGTGGACCGGGAGAGAATCGAACCCTCGACATCCTCGTTGCGAACGAGGCATTATACCCCTAAACCACCGGCCCTCTAATAATGTCTTTTAGTTGTGTTTTTATTTTTTTTCTAAAACTTTCGTAATTTACATAACTGTTGGAATTTCGCGTGATGACATCCCACCATATCCTGGATCAATCTTTTGTTTTGGATTTAGTGAAGTATCATGATGACATGCTTTGTTACATACCGGACAAAATTTTCTATCAAGAACAATACATTGACAAATATGGTTTTTTACGTATTCTTGAGCAGCTTGATTCCATTCACCTGTTCCATTACAATATACGCACACATTTGATGAATCTGAACCGACTCCTTTGCAAAAATCACATACATTATCTGTCATTTTTATGACTATACTTTGGTCTTAGAATCAATATAATTGAAGAGATTACCCTCTCTTGACAATATGACTAGACTTGACATCACCATTTCTATTTTCCAACAAATTCATCTTAAAATAATTTTTTTAAATACATAAATTTTTTTTAAATTGAAATACAATTAAAGATAATTCTATACATTTGTTTGTATAATATATGAAAATATGAATAGATTTTAAGAATTTCCTAATATTGATTTAAATTCTATTTATCCCTAATAATTATGACGAGGAAATTATCCAATCTGCTGAAAATCGGAGAGTATTCTCTGAACAAGTGGATAGATAGAAAGAGGAAATATGAAAAAGATAGAAATATCTAAAATTCATAAATTATTTCCCCTAAATCCTCGTTAATTGATAATTTTTCTTAAAGCATAATAGACTACAAGAACTAAAATTTTCAAATGACTTATGATTCTGTGATTATTGATTCACACATTGTACTTCCCCAAGGAATAGTTGATAAAAATCTCATAATTGAAGAGGGAAGAATTGTAGGATTAACAAATGATATTCCTGCATGTGATCATAAAATCAATGGAAATGGATTGATTTGTGTTCCTGGACCAATTGACACACATGTTCATTATGGAGTATATTCTCCAATTAACGAAGCTGCAAAAACTGAATCTCATGCAGCTGCAATCGGTGGAATTACAACTATGATGAGAATGCTTCGATTAGGAGATTCTTTTTCAAATTCATTACAATCTCAACTTGATTCAGCATCTCAAAACCATTATGTAGATTATGCAATACACGCATCTATTTTTAACACACAACAAATCAATGAGATGAATTTTTGTGTCCAGAAAGGAATTACATCTTTTAAAATTTACATGAATCTTGGTGGGGAAATTGGACATGTATACATGGACATGCCCCCCAATTCCACTCATCTATATCCTGCGAAAGTTGAGGTAACTGATGAAATAGTTGAACAAACAGTAAAGAATGCAGCTTCTCTTGGTTGTCCTGTATTAGTTCATGCAGAAGATTATGAATCATGTGGATGTGGAATTAAAACTGCAAAAGAAAAAAAACAAGATGGATTATCTGCATGGTCTGAAAGTCGTTCCCCTGATTTTGAAGCAAAAGCAATTAAAACTGTGTCAAAATTTGGACGAGATTATGATTGTGTGATTTATTTTGTACACATTGGTTCAGAAAAAGCATTATTACAAATTGAAGAAGAAAAAAAACTTGGAACTAAAATTTTTGTAGAAACATGTCCTCACTATCTTACACTGTCTTATGAAAAACAAAATGGATATCTTGCTAAAGTAATGCCCCCAATTAGAACAGAAAATGATCGAAAAGCTGTTTGGAGTGCATTGTCTGGAAATCGAATTGATTCTATTGGAACTGATCATGTTGCAAATCAAATAAAACTCAAATTAGATGGAGATGATGTTTGGAGTGCATTAGCAGGATTTCCTGGAATTGGAACTGTTTTACCAATATTGCTCAATGATGGCGTTAATCAAAATCGAATAACATTGGAACAATTTGTACGATTTACCAGCACAAATGCTGCTAAAATTTTTGGAATGTATCCTCAAAAAGGAACTTTGGAAAAAAATTCAGATGCTGATATTACTATGATTGATTTGAAAAAAGAAAAAAAAGTAACATCTGACCTATTTGGAGGATTTTCTGATTATATTGTCTATGAGGGAAGAAATCTGAAAGGTTGGCCTGTCAAAACAATTGTTAGAGGCGAAGTGATTGCGGATGACTTCGAAGTTATTGGCAAATTAGGATATGGCAGACTAGTTGAAAGAAAAATTAAATCTAATTAAATAATATCAAATTTTCCATTTGCTTTTGCTCTGTAAATTACATCTGGTTTTTTAAGAAATATTCCTGACTCTAACACTCCTGTAGTCCCTTTGATTTTTTGAGTCAACACTTTGGGATTTTTAATTATTCCAAAATCACAATCTAAAATTACGTTCCCGTTTTCTGTAAAAAATGGATATCCTCTATCTAGTGAGCGTAATTGTGCAGTACCTCCTAATTTTTTGATAGATTGAATAACAGAATTTCTTGCAAGTGGATGAATCTCTACTGGAACTGTTCTTGTAAAATTCTTCACAAATTTTGTTTTGTCTGCCATGACTACTACTTTTTTTGCAAGACAAAACAAAATATTTTCTCGTAATAATGCTCCCCCTCCACCCTTGATTACATATTTCTGAGAATTAATTTGATCTGCACCATCAAAAACTATATCTAAATGATCAACCTGATCAGCTTCTATCAATGGAATTTCCAATTTTTCTGCAATGAGCTTAATTTGTAAAGATGTTGGAACTCCTTTAATTTTATAATTTTTTACTTTGATTAATTTTGCAAGTGATTTTACTAATGCAGTTGCAGCTCTACCACTACCTAACCCAATTATATAATCATCTTTAACAAATCTTAACGCATTATTTGATAATGCCTTGATGGCATCATCGTAGGACAATTATTCTACCTCTGCTTGATCTAACTTTGATAAAACCTTCATGATATTGCCTTTGATTTTATCCAAGTCATCATCAAAGTCATCATCTTGTGAAGTTGATTTAGTTTCAGGCTCTGGAAGTGCTTTGTGTTCTGTAATTTTTGCAACTTCCTTATTTATGTCAGTCTTGGTTTCAGTTTTTGGTACTGATTTTGGAATAGATTCTTGAATGATTTCTATATTATCTTCAATTTTAGGTTTTGAGGAAACAATCCCTTTTACAATTTCTTCTTTAGGTTTGATTAATTCTGTTTGAATTATTTTTGGTTGTGGTTTTGAGGAAACAATCTTCTCTTCTTTTCCAAATAATGGGAATTTTGGTTCTTTTCTTGAAAAATTAGTTAATGTTGTTAATTCAAATGATTGTCTTGATTTAGTAGCAGGAATTTCTATTGGTTCAATTTTTACATCTTTTGATTTTTCAAAGTTGAATGTACCTTTGATTGATTTTGAAGTTTTTTGTTTAAGCTCTTCTTTAATTTCAGGTGTTTGGGTTTTTGTACTAGACATTTTTGATGACAATTCATATAATCTATCATCGAGTTTTGATAATTTTTGATCCATCAATGTAATCAAACCGTCTCCAACTGGACCCAAGTCTGGATGTTTACTTGCTTGCTCTAATTTTTCTAATTTAGCTAAAATTACTCCTAATTGATGTTGATATTTTAATAATAATTTGTCTTTTTGAATTCCAGAAAATTCAGAATCTGTTTGATATAATCTTGTGATTGTTTTAGTAAGAATATCTTTTTCAATTTTTAGAGAATTAATTTGACTTTTTATGTGTGAACTTGCACTTAGACTTAGCAACTGATTTTTGTCTCTAGGCATTTTACGTACAGCCGCCGCTGTTGCTACACCAGCTAATGAACTAAGAATAATAGCAATTTCTTGCATCTATGTGTACCATTTAATCCAAGAATATTTTCTGCGTTTAGCCTCTGGAAATCCACAACTTGCACATTGATGGTGACGCTTATGAAGAGAATTTTTACCACATCTTCGACATCTAATGTGTACTTTTTTCTTTGTAAAACCACCCATAGAAGTTGTGCCTTTTACCATTCAGAATCACCTATTTTTGTGCTGGTGGAGGAGATATCATAACTACATTGTCTCCTCTTACTACAATGGTTCCTAGACTTTTAGAATCGCCTTCAGTAGGAATTTCTTCTGAAGAATCGAGTAGCAGGTTCATGTGTTGGTCGAAGCCAAGAAGAGTACCTCTAATTGTCTTACTTCCTTTGAGTTTTATCAGAACAACTTGACTGATACTCTCATCCAATACTTTTACTGCCATATCAAGGGACATCTATTTCACTCATTGGCTTTGATATCGAGGGATTATATTAAAATTTCACTAGTGTAACTATGATATACGCTCAGTAAGACAAGTTTGACACTTTTTTCCTAAATTTTTGACAATTTCGGCTAAAATTTGTTGTCCTTCTTTCTTTGTGGCTTTTGTAGGATCGCCCCAAATTCCATTTTTTGTAGCTTTTGGGAATGAATTATTTGCTAATTTGGCAATTTTTTTGATTTCTTGCGGAGTCATATTGTCTGTAATGAGACCTTTCTTAGCTGATTTTATTTTGAGGTTTTTTGAGATTGCCATCATCAATGATGTCTCAACAAATCCTGCATGATCAAAATCTCTTTCCATAAAATGCCAATAAGAAAATGGAAAAACTTTAAGTTTGTTTTTTAGTATTTTTTTAAATTTTACATCAATATTGTTTATTGATTTTTGATTTCCATGATGTCCATTAATTATGAAAATTGTTTTGATGTTGTTATCTAATAATGATGTACACAAATCAATTAAAACAATTTGTAATGTTGATTTTCTAATACTTAAATTAAAAAATGGTTTATGTTCAAATGATACACCGAAAGAAATTGTTGGAAGTAAAAGATATCCATTCTTTTCAGATATTTTTTTTGCAACTTCACTAACTATGTCTGAATCTGTTGACAATGGTAAATGAGCACCATGTTGCTCAATTGAGCCAATTGGAATTACTGCAACTTGCTTTTTATTTTTTATTAATTTTCTAAGTTTTGGATCAAATTGAGCTTTAATTTCTACCATTTAATTCACTTTGATTTAATGTGAACTTTTCTCCAACGTACATCAAGTTTATTTTCTAAATGCATCTTTGTTGCCCTAAGTAGAGTTTCAGCCTCTAATCTTTGGCCCTTTGCTTTTATTTTCTCTAATGTATCATTTGGGTCCACTTTGAAAGAGTCTTGAAAAATTATTGGTCCTTGATCTAAATTCTCTGTAACATAATGTGATGTAACACCGACAATCTTTGTACCTCTTTCAAAAGCTTGAGCATATGCTAATGCACCTGGGAAAGCTGGTAGTAATGATGGATGAATATTAATAATTCTATTTGGATATCTCCAAACAAAGTTTGGACTAAGTATCCTCATATATCTAGCAAGTGAAATTAAATCAATATTATATTTTTTACATATTTCAATAATTTTTGTTTCGGCTTTTTGTTGATTCTTTTCTTCAACAACAACAAATGGAATTTTTGCTTTTTTTGCTAATGGTTCTAATGTTTTTTCTGTACCTATAATTACTGAAATTTTTCCTTTTAATGATTTTGAATTTTTTAGAATTATCTCGAGACATAGCGGTTCTTTTGTAACAAATATTGCAATATTTTTTTGTGAATTTGTTTCATGATGTGTACTTACATCCATCTTTTCTTTTTTAGATAACTTTTGAATTTCAACATCAAATTTTTTAATATCTACAATTTTTGAGAAAGAAACTTCTAGATACATACCAAAAAGACCTTTGATTACATTTTGATTTACCTTCTCAATGTTTCCACCTCTTGAGAATGCAAAATTAGTAAATGCAGCTACTATTCCTTCTCTATCTTTACCAACAACTGTAATTCCAACAACCGTCTTTTTCATGACTTTGTTTATTGCGTTATTTCTCATTATTAATCATTCACCGATATCAAAATGGTGCGGGAGGTGGGATTTGAACCCACGAACTCCTGAGAGATAGGGTCCTAAACCCTACGCCTTTGACCAGGCTGGGCGACTCCCGCAAAGAATTTGCCATTAAACACAAATTTATCTATTATTGAAATAATATCATGGCAAAGTTTTTTGGAACAAATGGAATTCGTGGAGTTTTTTCTGAAGATTTTACATTAGAATTTGTTCATGATATGACTTTGGCAATTGGAACTTATTTTGAAAAAGGACCTATATTGATTGGATATGATGGTCGAGATTCAAGTCCCTTAATTTGTAAAGTTATTAGCTCTACATTGAATTCTATAGGAATAAATTGTAATGTAGCAGGGATTATTCCAACTCCTTGTCTTGAATTTGCTGTTAAGACATTAGGATATCGTGGTGGAATAATGATTACTGCCTCTCATAATCCTCCACAATACAATGGAATTAAACCCGCAGCTAATGATGGGGTTGAAATTTCACGTGATGATGAATTAATTATTGAAGATATCTATTTACAAAAAACCTGGAAAAAAAATTCTAAAAATTTAGGGATTACTGGAAAAGAGGAGCGTACAATTGATGTTTATCTAAAAGGGATTATTTCACAAATTGATTTCAAACTTGTAGAATCAAAACATTTCAAAGTTGTTTTGGATTTAGGTAATGGTGCACAGGCAGTATCTGCCCCAAACTTTTCTAAAATGTTACAATGCGAAACATTCCTTGTAAATCAAAACATCGATGGAACTTTTCCAGGACGTGGATCTGAACCTACTCCCCAAAATCTTTCAGAACTTTCGGAATCTGTTATTAAAAATAATGCAGATGTTGGAATTGCATTTGATGGAGATGGTGACCGAAGTATTTTTTGTGATAACAAAGGAAATATTTTAACTGGAGATAAATCTGCCCTTGTATTAACTAGACATATCCTAAAGAAAAATCCAAACTCTTTAGTGGTAACATGTTTGAATTCAGGTTCTAATATTGAAGTATTGGCAAATGAATTTAATTCAAAAGTAATTCGTACAAAAGTTGGAAGTGTTGAAGTTTCAAGAAAAATGGTTCCAACTGAAGCATTAATTGGATTTGAAGAGAATGGTGGATTCATGTATGGATTGCATAATCCAGTAAGAGATGGATGCATGACTTTAGCACTAATGCTTGAACTTTTAGCAACAACTGACAATTCATTATCTGATGAAATTTCTAAATTACCTTCATCCTTTACTACAAAAGATAAGATACAATGTTCATCAAATGATGTTGATAAAGTGATCTCATCGCTAAAAGAAGAATTTCCAGAGTCTGATGTTTCAGATGGAATCAAAATTTCCACTGATTTTAAAAATTGGGTTATGATTAGACCTAGTGGAACTGAACCGATCATTAGAATTTATGCTGAATCTGAAAGTCAAGAGAAATTAGATGCTTTAATGATTAAATTTCGTCAAAAAGTAAATTCAATTATTTCCAGATAACACTTTTAAAACCAAATACAGGGTCAGAATTATCATGGGAAAAGCCTATTATGTAAAATTTGAAACCCCTGAAGACTTGGTAAGTCCTATTTTAGAGGCCGTTAGAGTTGCATCTACTAGTGGCAAAGTAAAAAAAGGAACCAATGAGGCAACAAAGGCTATTGAACGTGGTACAAGTAAACTAATTGTTATTGCTGAAGATGTAGAACCACCTGAGGTAGTAGCACATCTTCCAATTCTATGTGAGGAACAAGGTGCAGCATTTGCATTTGTACCAAGCAAACAAGAATTAGGTAACTCCTTAGGTATTGACATTACTTCTGCCGCTGCAGCAATTTTGGATGCTGGTGATGCACAACACATTATAGATCAAGTTGTGTCAACCATTGCTAAAATTAAAGGCGGTAAGACTGAAGAATGAGCACTATTACTGACGAAGTAGTTCAATCTGAAATTATCCAAATTGTTGGACGAACTGGTATTGCTGGTGAAGTTATTCAAGTTAGAGTTAAAGTACTTAATGGAAAAGACAAGGGCAGAATTCTTACTAGAAATGTAAAAGGTTCTGTTAGATTAGGAGAAATTCTAATGTTAAGAGAAACAGAGAGAGAAGCAAAGAAAATCAAATAGGTGAATTGAATGAGTCTTTTAGTTAAACCATGTAATTTCTGTAACAGACCAGTCGCAAAAGGTTCTGGTACAATGCTTGCAAAAAATGATGGAACTGTTTTATGGTTCTGTTCTGCAAAATGTAAGAAAAATGCTCTAGTGCTAAAACGTGATCCAAGAAAATACAAGTGGACAAAGAAATACGTTAAAGGCGGAATTAGAAAGAACTAGAATTGACTGAACAGTCTCTTTTTATTGTAAAACCAGATGCTGTATCTAGAAGTTTGGTTGGCGAAATTGTATCTAGATTTGAGAGAAAAGGTTTCAAACTTTTAAAATTAAAGATGTTTACATTTACTCAAGAACAAGCAGAAAATTTCTATGGTGTTCATAAAGACAAGCCATTTTTCGGCGAATTAACATCATTCATTACATCAGGACCTGTTGTTGCTGCAATTATTGAAGGAAATAATGCAATTGCTACCACTAGAATTATGATTGGTGCAACAAAATCATTTGAAGCAGATCCTGGTTCAATTAGAGGAGACTTTGGATTAGGATTTAGTGAAAATATTATCCATGCATCAGATTCACAAGACAGTTTTGATCACGAATCGAGGGTAGCATTTGAGTGATCTGATTTGCAAATTCGTCAGCCCATAGTGGCAGTTCTTGGTCACGTAGACTCTGGAAAAACATCTTTACTAGATAGAATACGTGGCACTGGTGTTCAAGGTAGAGAGGCAGGGGGAATAACACAACACATTGGTGCAAGCTTTCTTCCGACTGAAACAATTAAAGAAACATGTGGTCCATTATACAAGAAACTTGAACAAACGGAAAATCAAGTTCCTGGAATTTTAGTTATTGATACTCCGGGCCACGAAGTCTTTACAAATCTAAGATCTCGTGGAGGTTCTGCTGCTGATATTGCAATTTTGGTAGTTGATGTAAATCGTGGGTTTCAACCACAAACAAATGAAAGTTTGAAAATTTTACAAAGTAGAAAAGTTCCATTTGTTGTTGCACTAAACAAATGTGATCAAATTTCAGGTTGGAGAAAATCAGAAACCCAGTTTATTACACAAGCAATCAAAGAACAGGATGCATCAATTCAAACTGATCTTGATCAAAAAATCTATGATGTAGTTGGGACCTTATCTATTTTGGGATATCAATCAGAAGCATTTTTTCGTGTAAAGGACTTTAAATCAGAAATAGCTATAGTCCCAATTTCAGCTCGTTCTGGAGTGGGAATTCCTGAACTACTTTCTGTATTGGTTGGATTAACACAACAATATCTTCAAAAAAAATTGAATCAAGAAGAAAAAGATCCACGTGGAATTGTTTTAGAAGTTAAAGATGAGATTGGATTAGGACAAACTGCAAATATTATTTTAATTGACGGCTCAATTCGAAAAGAGGACACCATTGTTGTTGCAAAACGTGATTCAATTATTGTCACAAAACCTAAAGCATTACTATTGCCAAAACCCCTTGATGAAATGCGTGATCCTAGAGATAAATTCAAACCTGTAACTCAAGTAGATGCAGCAGCTGGTCTTAAAATTGCATCACCTGAACTTGAAGGTGTTCTTCCGGGAAGTACTCTTTATGTTGCAAAAAATGATGAAGAAATTACAAAATATACTCAACTGATTGAATCTGAAATGAAATCTGTTTTCATTGATACGGAAACTACTGGAATTATTCTCAAATGTGATACAATAGGTTCACTTGAGGCTATACTTGAAATGCTTAGACGCTCACAAGTTCCTGTTGCGAAAGCTGACATTGGTCCTGTAAATAGACGAGATGTAATTGAGGCCAAAGCAATAAAAGAGAAAGATAGACATCTGGGAATTATTTTAGCATTCAATGTCAAAATTTTACCTGACGCAAAAGAAGAATCTGAAACAAGTCATATCAAAGTCTTTGAGGATAAAGTAATCTACAGTTTAATTGACAACTATAATGCTTGGGTTGATGAAGATAGCGCAAATGAAGAAGACGCAATATTTTCTGAATTAACCCCAATCTCCAAATTTACTTTTCTAAAAGGAATGGTATTTAGAAATAACAATCCTGCAGTATTTGGAATTCACATAGATGTTGGAAATCTAAAACATAAAATTCCATTTATGAATATGTCTGGACGAAAAGTTGGAAATATTCATCAACTTCAATTAGATAAAAAAACAGTAAGTACTGCAAAAACAGGAGACGAAGTTGCATGTTCTGTTCAAGACGTAACAATTGGCAGACAAATATTTGAAGAAGAAATTTACTATACATTCCCTCCATCACATGAAGCAAAATTAATTCTGAAAAAATTTATGCATAAGCTAAGTTCTGAAGAACAAGAAGTTTTCAATGAAATTGTTCGAATTCAAAGAGAAAAAGAACCAATTTATGGTTACTAGCTTGAATGTTTCTTACAAATCATATTGATTCCAGGAGCTCCAACTGCACCCATCATTTTATCTACAATTTGTCCTGATTTGAACATGATAAATGTTGGAATTGATTGAACTGCATATTTCATTGATATGTTTTGATTATTATCTACGTTGACTCTGGCAAATCTTACGTTTGGATAATTTTTTGAGAGACTTTCAAAAATTGGATGCATTGATTTGCATGGACCACACCATTCTGCCCAAAAATCAACTAATGTTGGATTTTCAGCGGAAATTATTTGATCAAAATTTGAATTATTCAAATCTATAATTTCAGGCTCAATTTTTGGTTGATTTTGCTGTTTAATCATCTCTTCAAGTTTTCTTTGTTTAATTTTTTCAATTTCTGGATCGTCTGACAACAAATCTCAAAAAATTAAATCTATTAAAAAATCTATGTTGACTCTTTTTCATCATCTGTTTGTAGTGGAATTGATTCAAATCTTCTTGATTTACATATTGGGCACTGATCAATGTATTTTGTAAAACTCACTGAAGTATACACAATTCCACAATCTCCACAAATTCTAAGATTCCTACTTAGTTTCCCCATCAAATATTCACAAAAAACATTATGATTAAAACTTACCTCGGGGAAATTTTTTTATTTCATTAGATAATATTGCAGAAAATTCGTGATACATTTTAAAATTTATTCAAATTCTATCGATTCATACCTTGTAATACTAAATTTAGAATCTGTAAATTTTTTACAAAAAAATAATTTATTATAACTACAAATCAAGCAAAAATCGCATATATACACCGTTTTCTTGCCTAATTTCCATATCATAAAATGTTGGTGCTTTGATTTCAACTTTGAAATTATGTTTTTTAACATCTAATCTTTCTCCATATGCAATTGCATTGATCTTATACTCTTCATTTTGAATTATTTCGAATTCTATTCTACTTATCGCAAAACCCTCAGTAATTAAAATAAATGGAATCTCTTCAAGCCAACTAAACAAAAGATATCTCAAATCTTTTCCTTTTGCAGAAAATACTTTTTGATCTTTTTCTTCAACTTTATCCTGATCTATTGTTAAATTAATTACTGCATCTGCTGTTACTGAAAATGACTCTTTGAGGTTTTTTGCTGTGACTTCAATTATTGCATCAGTTGCATGATCTAAAAACTTGTAACTCAATCAATAATCATGAAATCTTTTCTAATTATTAATTTAATCAAAAAATTCAAGCCAAAATTCTTGATTTTATGGATAAAATCTATTCTACGTAATGATGATGTGTTAAATTGTCATAAAATCTAACTGATTTTAGGTTCATAAATTCAAGCATTCCATATATTGAAAGATCTCTTCCAAATCCACTATGTTTGATTCCTTCAAATGTAATTCTAGGATCTGAAATCACTACATAATTTACACTTACAATTCTTGATTCTATTCTTCTTGACATTTTATCTGCTTTAACAAATCTTTTATCCAAAATCTTATACTCAAACCAAATAAACTATCATTTGCCAATTTTATAACTTCGCCAATTGATTCTTTGATTGGTTTATCCATTTTTGATGTTGCAACTTTTGCAAGTTTAGTTTTATTTTTTTTAAGATATTCTACTAAATTGTAAATGTAATTTCTACATTTTTCATAATCTTTTTTCCATTATGAATAAGATCGTTTTGTTTTTCAACTAATTCAAATACTTGATTTTTATCCATTGTTGAAAATGTTGTAATTTTTTTTCTAGTTGTAGGATTTATCGTACTTATTTAATTCAATTTTTTCACTTTTTTAATTTATCATATTTTATAAATTTTGATTAGAAAATTTGTTGCATATCTTTTTTTATTTCATCAATTTTTTTTGCATATGCTTTTTTAGATTTATCATTCTTTTTAAGATTCAACACATCTCCACATGATGGACATTTGAACATACCTTCTAGTGAATCTTCAAATGTTACTCTTGTACAATCTTCGTTTCCGCAATGATAAAAATCACCAAAGTTTTCAAAATCTAATCTTTGTTGTAATCTTTCTGTAATTTTCTTTTTTTGGTTTTCTATGAATTGTTCAACTTCTTCTCTTCTGGTTCTCCATCGGTAAACAAACCATCCTTTTCTTTCATCTTTTACTCTAATTCCGGTAATGAGAGATTTCCCAAACAAATCATACAATACTTTTCTTACCATATTGATTCTGAGACCTGTGGAGCTTGCAATTTCTTCATCTGTTGCATCTTCAGCTTTTAATAATGATCTTGCTACTTTGAGATATTCATCTCCTCCAATCATTGAGGCGATTCTAACAAAAGGATCTTCATATTTATCTACCAACTTAAATCCATCCTAATTTTCTATTATTAATCCCTTGTCTCGTTTACTTGGACATTTTTACCCATTTTTGTAGGAATTATCTTCCTTTTTGCATCTGGAAATGACTTTTCAAATTGTTTGCCCTTTTGGATACGATCTAACAAAATTGCCAAAGCACTAATCTCTGAATGTGGCTGACTCCCAACACCGACATTATAGTCTGCCAACTCATAAATTTCTCTTGGAACTTTTTCAGCTCCTACTATGACAAGTAGGTTTTCTTCATTTCGAAGATTTTCTTCAACATCATTGATGTTTTCACCATACATTGAAAGATGAACGATTTTAAAATTTTCTTCTTTTTTCTTTTTTACAATTGATTTCCATTTGTCAATGAATTCTACTCTGAAATTACCTCCCCATGTTTTATTGATTTTGTCTAAAGTATCTTTAATTTCAGGATTAACTTCTGTCATGAAAATTTTTTTAGCGCCAAACGCTCTTGAAACTAATGCAACGTGAGTTGTAACCCTATCATCTCTTACTATACGTTGACCAATTCTAACTACTTCAATTACCAATTTTTTTGTACTCCAAAACCTTCTTTTCTTGATTTGTATGAATTTTGATTTTCAATAATATCTTTGATTAATTTTTTGAGATCTTTGACATTGTTTCCTGTTTTTGCCGAAACTGAAATCCATTTTTTTGTTTCAGTTAAACCGAGTATGTCTATTTTTTTATTAATTTCCCCATGTCCTAACAAATCTTCTTTGTTTAATGCATAAACCATTCTATCTTTTTCAACTCCTAATTCACTTAGCGTTCTCATACAACTCGCAAATTTTTTTTTTAATTCAAGTAATGCATCATTAACATCAATTACAATTATTATGATATCTGCATGTACTAATTCCTCTAATGTTGATTTGAAGGCATCTATCATATATGCTGGTAATTTGCTGATAAATCCTACTGTATCTGATATTAAGAATGGTTCTGAATTTATTGTAACTCGTCTTGTTGTGGTGGATAAAGTTGTAAACAATTCTTTACTTTGAGCTCTTGTCTCACCTGTCATTTTATTAAATAATGTTGTTTTGCCTGCAGATGTGTACCCTGCTAATGAAATTATTTTAAACCCCATTCGTTTTCTACCTTGTCTGTGAAGTTCTCTTTGTTTTCCAGCTTTTTCAAGTTTTGATCTTACTGTTTTCATTCTATGTTTAATATCGTTATAATAGACATCAACTTCGAATTTTCCTATTCCCATAAATCCGGGCTGTTCTCCCATACTTGAAAGACGAACTTTTTCTTTAGCTCTTGACATTTCATATCTTAATTGTGCCAATTTTACTTGTAATTTTGATTCAGCACTAGATGATCTACTTTCAAAAATTTCTAGAATCAAAGCTTCTCTATCTAAAATTTCTCTATGTATGACAGATGCAAGATTATAGTTTTGACTAGGCTTCAAAATTTCGTCAAAAACAATAACATCTGGTCGAAGTTTTCCTGATAATTCTTCTAATTCTTCTAAAACTCCACCACTAATTCCATATTTTGGCCTTTTTAGAAATTTTTGTTTAATTGTATGAACGACTTGATATCCTGCAGCATCACACAACCCTTTTGCTTCAATAACTGCATCTTCTGCATCATATGTGATCAAGATTGCCGAATTCATTTTATTTCTATTTTTTTATTGTTATTGTCGGTTAAAGATTCTACCTGTTTTATTGAATTAAGTTTTTTTTAGTGTTTTTTCTATATTCAAATTTAATACAATTTCTGCAATATCGCTAGCATATTCAGAAACTCTTCTAATGTTTTCAGTTGTCCTTCTAATCCTGTAAATTTCTTCTTCATTCTTTAGTGATTTTGATGAATCTCTGATTTTTCTCTCAAATTTCACAATATCATTTGCTTTTTCAATAGTTCTTTCTGCTTGATCATAATCTTCTTTGAACAATGCCAAACATGCATCATCTAATACTGAAAGACAAAACTCATTCATATCTTGAAGTTTCCCCAAAATTTCTTTTTTAATTGCTTTTTTGTATTCTATTACATCTCTTGCAATAAAGGCCGCATGATCTCCTACTCTTTCTATATTTTTTACAACTAATCTGTATCCAAGACAATCTCTGGGATTTCTAAACCCCATCTCTTTGAGCATATGTTCATTTTGTATTGCTATTTTTAATTGACGAATAATATAAAATCCAAATCTGTCTACTTCATCATCTGTTTTGATTACCTCTTCAGCTAATTCTAAATTATTTTCTTTTGTTGCTAAAATTGCGTCACTAGACATTGATTTAGCTAAGTGTAGCATTCGTTTGAATGCCCCATCTACTGATAACTCTAACAGATTAACTAAAACTTGAACTGTAACACCATTAATTGAATCTGAAATTATTTCAGAACCCATTAGCATCCGCTTAACTGATTCTTTTACAGTATTTCTTTGAGTTGGATTTAATCTACCATCTTTTGGTTTTACATTGATTGTTTTGTATCCCAAAAAATACAATGAGATTAATTTTCTAACAATAGAAGATGATTTTTCATCCGAATTAATTTCAATTGTAGCTTCTTCTTTTTTAAAATTACGTAATTCAAATTTTGATGGATATACCTCTAAAGTTGATGAATCTTTCCTAACTATTTTGAGATGATCTCCTTGTTTTAGACCAAGTTCTACAATCCATTGTTTTGGCAGTGAAACTATGTATGATGATTTTCCAGTAAACTGAATTTTCCTTGTTTCTTCTCGCTCATCCATAGTCTAATTATAAAAATCCTATCTATATAGTTTAAGATCTACCATATGGTTTTACATTGAACTAATATTTAGAAAAGATTTTGTGATGTTATGGAACATATTCAAAAACTTGAAAACTCTCTTGATGCATTATTTGGGGACGGTGTTTCAAAGTATTTACCAAAAGACATTGAAATTACTTTTTCACGAAAAACTGGAAGGATTAGAACCGTTTCTCATAAGGGAAAATTACTCTGTACTTTGAGAATTGATGGAGGATTGGCAATTAGTACGCATTTTGCTCAAATCTTACTAAAGAGTAAATCTTTCAAGGAAAACTGTGTTCAAATTAATCAAGATGCTGCTCCATTTGTAATGGAAGGAAGGTCAGTGTTCTGTAAACATGTAATAAAATGTGGAAAAAATGTGCAAATATCTGGAGATACCCCTGTTTTGTTCAAAAATAAAGTAATTGCAGTTGGTAAGGCTATTTTATCGTATGAGATGATTTCTGATTTTAATCGAGGTGTGGCAATTAAGGTTAGAGATAGTTTAAAAAGTCGTAATGAGGGAAAACAGCTATGATGCGTGGAGGAAATCGCGAAATGCGAAGAATGATGGATAAAATGGGTCTTGATATGAATGAACTTTCAAATGTTCAAGAGGTTATCATAAAGACTGACAAAAAAGAGATTATTATCAGTAAACCTTCCGTCACTGAAATGAAAGCAAAAGATAATTCAATTTTTACAGTAACAGCTGATAGTTATGAAGAGAAAGAGCTAGAAGTTCCTATATTCTCTGAAGAAGACATTCAGTTAGTTAGTTTACAATCTGGTGTTGATGAAGAAAAGGCTAGAATTGCTTTAGAAGAAGCAAAAGGCGATCTAGCAAAAGCAATTTTAAATCTCACTTCTGCGTAATTTCATAATTTTCCATATTTTGTGCCTAAAAACTAGTTAAAAATGAATGATTTAAGTAATGGATTCATTGAGCCATCAGTATAATGAGTAGTATGGCTGAATCAAAAGTAACTGGAATTATCAAATCTTTGAATAGTTTAGAGAATGATTTAGACTCATTAAATGACAAATCTGGTGATATGAAAAAACAACTTGCAGTTAAGGCTCTTACAGAAATTGATAGTTTGTTAGAAAAAACTAGAGAAATAGCTACTAAAGAGGCTGAAGTGATTATCAATGCATCTAAAGAAAAAGCAACTGCAGAATCTGCAAAAATTGTTCAAGATGGAGAGACAAAATTGTCTGAAATTCAATCTGGTATTGATTCTAATTTTGATGATGCAGTAAAATATGTTGTATCAACTGTTTTGAAAGCATAATCATAAATCATATTTTTAATTTTATAATATATGGATCCATTACTTAATTCTCAAATTGGAATTGCAACTGTTTATGGTAAACATTATTACAAATTTTCTAGTTATCTAAAGACCCTCAAATTACCTTTTGATTCTATTCTTCCTGAAGAAATTTTAGAGTATTCTGGAAATCTAGTTCTTACTACTATGAAGGAATCTCCAAAAACATGTGAAATCCCTTTACTTTATGAAGACATTTTTGAATATCATCCAACGGTACTAAGAGGTCTGATGATGCAAAAACTAAATCTAGATTTTGAAGAAGAAATTTTGATTATGGGAATTGATCCTGGACAAAGAATTGGATTGTCCATTTTTTATTATGGAAAAGGAATTGAAAATTCATTTAATTCATCTGTCGAAAAATTGGTTTTTCATATTATTGAAGTTCTAGGTGGTTTAAGAGCAAAAAGAAAAATCATAAAAATTGGAGATGGAAATATGAAAATTGCAACACAAATAGTAGATTTGTTGAATCTTCATTTTTGCTCCTCATTTGAATTAGAATTTGTTGACGAACACAAAACTAGTCTAAAAATTAAAAATTTTAATCAAAGAGGGAAACGAGACATGCTTTCTGCAAAATATATTTCACAACGTAATGGATTTCGCCAAAACATTTTGCCTCTTTCTATAACTGGATAACATTTTCTGTTGGAACTTGGTGTTCTTTGTTTTGTTTTTAATAAATTTAAAATAAATATTCTTTAAAATAATTACTCAGCCAGAAATTAATAATTTTCATTAAAAACTTGAATTTTTTTGTATAACAACTATATGGATATGTGTAAAAATTTCAAAAAAAAAACCGAATTTCGGATTCTATATAAATTTATTGAAGATTTACCCTATTTTATTATAACTTTCATACATGATCATAGTTTTTCATCAAATATTTTCGTATTTTTCATCAAAATTTCATAATTTTTAGCAATCTATCCTTATATAGCTGTAATTTCTATAACATTTACCAAGATGACTTGTAAAGGAATTTGTGTAAGATACAAGGCTCAAAAGCCTGTTGGAACTGGAAGATATGCTTCTGGACAACGTCGATGTCAAATTTGTGAAATTTTCATCAAATGGGAAGGACTTTGGTGTCCATGTTGTGGTTATAGATTAAGAACCAAACCACGTAATCTAAAATACAAAGCAAAATTACGTGCAAGAGTTGAAGCTGATTCTATAGAAGCTCAAGCGATTGCTGAAAATAAATCAGAAGTTGAAGAAGTAACTATCAAAGCAAAATCAAAAGCTAAAACTAAAAAAGCTAAAACCACCAAATCCAAATTGTCAGCAAAAGGTAAAGAAAAAACTGCATGTCAATTCTGTGAAAAATTGTTTGTTTATCCAGACAAACACGAGAAAAACTGTAAAAAGAACCCTGATGCTGATGCTTCCCTGAAAAATGAATCAATAGCAATAAAAGCATAAGACTTGTTCATAGCTTATTGAACTCTCCAAATGGATTTTTCCAAAAAATGGTACATTTGGAGGGTCGAAGTTTTTCTTTACATATTCAAAAATTTGAGAATGGATTCTTTGTTTCTATAACCGAAGGATCTAATAAAATTGGTTCTTTGGTTGCTTCATTAGCAACTGGGCCTACTCCTATCACAACTACCATTATTCCATCTAGGACAGAAGGTCTTTTTTTAAAACTTATTGCTGAACGGATAAGTACTAGAATGAGAGGAGTTGCGCTTGTTTCAACTTTTATTCAAAAAGAGTTAGAACCTATTGTTGCAAAAGGCTTAATGACTGAGACTATGGAGTTGATTGAGAATGAGTGATTTAAGAAAATATATTTCTCAAATTAAAAAGAATAATGAACTAAAAACCACAAAAACTAAAGTTTCTACAAAATATGAGATTGCAGGTATTACTGCAAAAGTTGATGGTTCAAATGCCGTTTTGTTTGAAAATATCAAAGAAAGCAACTTTCGGTTAATTGCAAATTTGGTGGGGACTAGGAAAAGATTTGCACTTGCAGTTGGGGGAACAGAAGAAAATATTCATGGAAAAGTAATTTCTGCAATTAAAAAAGCAAAACGCCCAAAAATAACTTCTTCAGGAAAATTTATGGAAAACAAGTCCAAAAACATCTTTTCTATGCCTATAGTAAGTCATTTCGAAAAAGAATCAGGACCATTTATTACATCATCTATTGCTTACGCAAAAAATCCTGAAACTGGAAAACAAAACTCCTCATTTCATCGAATGATGCCAATTGACAAAACTCATCTTTCCATAAGAATGGTTGAAGGGCGTCATTTACACCGATGTTTTGTTGATGCAAAAGATTATGGAGAAGATTTGAAAATCGCAATTACAGTTGGTGTTCATCCTGCAATTTCAATTGCAGGTGCATATCAAGCAGAATGGGGAAAAGATGAAATCGATATTGCAAATTCCCTTTTAGGTGGAAAACTTACTTTGGCAACTCTTCCTTATTCAGGATTAAATGTTCCATCTGGTTCTGAAATTGTAATGGAAGGGAAAATACTTCGTGATAAAACACATTCTGAATGGATGGTAGAAATGCTTCAAACATATGATCATAAAAGAATCCAACCAATTTTTGAACTTGAAAATCTCTATTTTAGAAACAATCCTATTTTCCATGATGTTTTATCAGGATATTCTGAACATAGATTATTAATGGGAATGCCAATTGAATCAAAATTAAATGGAGAATTAAAAAAATCATTTTCTCAAACACAGCAAGTTTCAATGACTAATGGTGGATGTAATTGGTTACATGCAGTTGTGCAAATAAAAAAGAAACGTGAATCTGATCCTAAAAAAATAATTCAAAAAACATTTGATTCGCACCGTTCACTTAAGCAAGTCACCGTTGTTGATGAGGATATTGATCTTAACAGTGCAGAATCAGTTGAATATGCTATGTCTACAAGATTTCAAGCAGATAAAGACTTGATAATAATCAAAAACGTTCGTGGCTCCAGTCTTGATCCTTCTAGTGATCAAAAAAATTTACAAACTGCAAAAATAGGTATAGATGCAACCAGATCTTTTTCTAAACGTCCTGAAGGATTTGAACTAGCAAAGATTCCAAAAATCGATAAAATCAAACTAGAGAAATATTTCAAATAGATTAATCATGTCATCAGATAATTCCCATATTCGTGAAAAAAATCCTTCCGAATCTCATGCTGAAGTAATTGTCAGAATGTTTCCTACAGATGCAAATCCTGCAGGAAATGTATTTGGTGGTGAAATTTTAAAGCATATTGATATGGTTGCGGGAATTGTTGCACAAAGACATTCTCAATCAAATGCAGTAACCGTATGCATGGATAGTGTAAATTTTCTTAAACCCGTTTTTGTAGGAAATGTCCTTTCACTAAATGCTAGAATTAACTATGTTCATAATTCATCAATGGAAATTGAAGTCAAGGTAGAAGCTGAAGATATTGTAACTGGAATTAGAACTGTAACTGGAACTGCCTTTGTCACATTTGTGGCTCTTGATGAAAATGGAATGCCCATCCAAGTCGCTAAATTGTCTCTTAAAACTGATAATGATAGAATCAAGTTTGATGAAGGGAAAATCCGTATGGAAAAACGTTTGGAAAATCGTCAAAAATAATCCTCTGATTTTTCATAGATCAATTTAAGAATAATGAAAGTTGTATTTAGTTAATGTCTGATCAAGAAAAAAATCATGAATGGGATTCATTATGGCAAGAATATACAAAATCTCTTGAAAATTGGAAATCTCTTTTTGATCAAATCCAAAATTCTAGTAATGAAATGCAATCCAAATTTAATGAAGTTTGGGAAAAAGCAACTGTAGAATCTAGTACTGAAACTCTGAAATTATTTGGAGAAAATTGGCAAAAAGCTATGACTGATGCAGGAATAAATTCTTTCAAAGATTTTGGTACAAATTGGCAAAATGCTCTTAATGATTCTAATGCATCAACATTTAAACAATTTATTGAAAATTGGCAAAAGAATCTAAGCTCATCTGGATTAGAACAGATGAATACTTATGGTGAAATGATGAAAAAATTCACTGAAACTTGGAGTTCAATGTGGCCAAAACCTCAATAATTTTTTGAGATAATACAATAACTTCTTTTTTTATTTTTTAATTCCATTAGTTCTCATAAAATTACCCAATTTACAATATGTTGTTTTGAAAAATTATTCAAAATAAAAATCTCCAAATTTTAAAACAATAAAAACATGATTGATTAATATTTTTTAATGGATCTTTCTCAGAATGAATGTTTAATTGAATTATCTGGATTTGATGATTTGGCAAGATATGCTTGTGCATTTAGAGAATACCCCCAAAGAGTTTTTTCACATGAATATGATGGTTCAAGAGTAATTTCAAGTAGTTTAACTCTTGCAAACACATTGTTGATTTTTTATACATCCATGCCAAAATTAGGAAGATATATCTCATATCAGATTAATTCTGGAAAAGAAATTTGTAATATTGTAGATTCTACAAAAAATATCTCACATTATGCTCCTGTTATTCATATGGAATCTGAAATTTCATCATTACCTGTAAAATCTACAGAAATATCTGATCAATTTCATCCAATCTCAGTTCAAGATTTAGGAAGTTTAGCACGGTTAACATATAATCCTGAATTTCCAGATGAACAAAATCTTACACTGTATGCTTTACCGAGAAAAAAATCATGGGTGCTAGGATACATTACATCATTAGATATGGATGAAGTATACTATAATTTCAATTACGTTAATCTAGATTCTGAACCTGACAAACATTTTGTAAAATATCAGGGAAATCATGGACTAGATCCTGAATTTTCAAATAGTTTTGAACATGGTTTTTCATATCTGCCAATAATTAAAATTAAAAGAGAAAATCCTATTTTTGGATTTTCTGATTAAGTTATTTTCTAGTTGTTAATTCTTTGATTTTATTTCTTGAATCTTTAACTAATCGTTTCATTACTTGTATGTAAATTTCAGATGTGTATACTATTTCCATATTTTTATGTTCTTCAATATCTAAAAACGTAGTTACTATAACTTGACTGCCATTTATTTTTGGTTCTTTTTTTATATTTCTCTTGTGATTTGTAATTTCTAAAAATATTGGTAATTGTCTTTTAATTTCAATTTTTAGCTCTGTTTTAGAACGAAGTTTTTCATTACTTAAATTAATTTTAACTTGTTGACATATATCGTCTTTGTATCTGTCTGTAGGTCTAATCATTATTTTAATTTCAGGCATTTTTTTTGAATCATTTTTGAATTTGCAAATTTTTTTTATTGTCTTTGAAAATTGATCTTGATGTTCTTGAGAAAAATTTTCTATATACCACTTTGAAAATTCAATTGCTTTTTGATCATTTTTTAATTTTGCTTTTTCAAAAAATTTTTCACATGTTATTTTTTCTAAAATGAATAATCCAAAATCTCTATTTGCCTCTTCAAAAATTAAGTCAAATACTTTTTTCACAGAATCAACATATTTTGCAAAAAAATAATTTACATAAAATGGATCTGGATCATATTGCTTAATCTGTTTTAAACAAACTTCACAATTTTTTAATGCTTTTTCAGTATTCATTGGCTTTTATCAGATTTAGTATTTGCATATTTTGATCTATCTTTCAAATTTGTCGCCAATTCTTTAAAAATTTCATTCACACTTACATCTACCAAATTAATTGTCGCATTTTCTTTGACAATTTGTTTTTCAAATTTTTCTTTAATTGCAAAAGATACGGATGACCAATGTAGCACCCCTTTCAACTGCTCCTCAATTGTTGCATTTGTTGTTGGAAAATTTGCTGATGAAAAGACGATACCATTAGTCCATTGCATTGTAGGAATTCCCCCGCCTGATGATTTTGTACTAAATGCAATTTGTTTTACCCAGTCATCAAATTGATATTCAATAATTTCATGAATAACTAATTTCTTCCATGGTTCAATTGATATATCCATTAATTTTGCTTTTTTTATTCCAATTATAATTCTATTTTTAATATTTATACTTAATTTCAAAAACATTCTTCTTCAAAATTGCTGTTTTCATTGACATGGCTTATTTACTAGAAAATTATCAGTATTTTTTGTAATGAAAAAATGGGCCGATTTTCTTATTTCTGAAGTAACTTATGATTTAGATCATAAAATTTCAATAATTAAACGACATAGTGAAACTGAGTCAGGAATAACTCCTGGAATTGAAATTGATCGTTTGAAAATATCTTCTGACATACGAAGTGGTTTTTCATATGTAACAATTTACAGAAGTGGCCCTACTTGGAAATTAGGAAATAAACTCAATTCATTTAGAATTGGTGGAGATTATTTTTTAAGAATTGACAAAAATATTGCAAGATTGGATTATCTCGGTGATTTACCTGAAGTCAAATTTGTTGATGATGACGTAGATTCTATATTGGAAGAAAAATTAAACAAACTTTCTGCTCAATTAGAAACAAAACCAGTTCAAGAAAAACCAGTTCAAGAAAAACCAGTTCAAGAAAAACCAGTT
>CAZEFL010000015.1:0-34200 GCA_964511485.1 uncultured Nitrosopumilaceae archaeon | reverse complement strand
CAGGTTCTGGTGTTGGTTCAGGTTCTGGTGTTGGTTCAGGTTCTGGTGTTGGTTCTGGTGTTGGTTCTGGTGTTGGTTCTGGTGTTGGTTCAGGTTTTTTCTTCAAATCAACATTATCCAACGAACCAAAAACAGTTTCAAGAAATGATTTCTTGTCGAAAGGTTTTAGATCAGAATATTCTTGTCCAACTCCAACAAATAAAACAGGAGTAGAAGTAACTTTCACAATAGATAATGCAGCACCACCTCGAGCATCAGCATCACTTTTTGTTAAAATAGAAGCATCAAATTTTACATGTTCAAAAAATTCTCTTGCTTGGTTAACAGTGTCATTCCCAGCTAAAGAATCACCTACAAAAATTTTCATATCAGGATTTACGACTTTGGTAATTTTTGCAATTTGTTGCATTAAGTTTTCACTTGTTTGCATTCTCCCTGCAGTATCAATTAGTACACAATCAGTTTTGTGTGATTTTGCATACAATACTGCATCTCTTGCAACAGCTGCAGGGTCAGAATTATAATTTTGGGCAACAAGTTTTAGATTTAATCGATTAGTGTGTTCACGTAATTGCTCAATAGCACCAGCTCTAAAAGTATCGGCGGCAGCTACCACAACAGAGTATTTCTCTTGTTGTAACAAATGTGCAATTTTAGCTAATGACGTAGTTTTACCAGTACCATTAATTCCTACAAATAAAATAAGAAAAGGCTGTCCTTGTTCTTTTTTCTCATTTATTTTTCCAAATAAATCAAAAGTTCCTGCTTCATCAAACAACGAAGAGATGCTGGAAATCAAACTATCTTTAACAAACTTTTCAATTTCATTTTTGTCAATTCTAGAACCAATCAATTTTTCTTTAAGTTCATCTTTGATTCCCTCAATCGCCTCAATTGCAACATCAGACTCTAACAATGAAATTTCTAATTCAAAAAGAATTTCCTCTATGTCTTTTTCATTAAGTTCTTTTTCACCAAGACTTTTCGCTGCATCTGAAAATGCACTACGAAGTTTATCAAACATGGTTTATCCGGAAGTAGGGGGTTGTTTCATAGCTTGCATCATTTGATTGACTTGTGCTTTTCCTTGCTCTAATCTGGATGCAGCATCTTGTTTTTTAGCAGAAGTATCCTGTAAGGCAATTTCAACTTCTTTAATTCGTGCTTCAAGATAGTTTATTGCAGAAGCAAAATCTTTCTCTACAGCAATGCCTGCACCTATATTCAAAACAATTTTTTGAGTAGATGAAATTTTTGTTGGAATATACGTTCCCATTCCAATTGGAACCAGTGTTTCCGACTCAGGTTTTTCATTAAGAGATTGGATGGATTGGATTGCAGAAGTAGTTTCTCTCAAAATACCAACAAATGTTTGTTCTCTTTGAGATAAATCTGAAAAATATGTTTCAAGCATTTGCATTTGCTGCATTAATTGCTCTGCCTGTTCTTCACTCATTTACAACAAACTTCGCCAAGATGGTTATAAATTCATTCATGATGTTAGATTAAAAATTTAAAAATAAATAAAAAATAAAGAATTGTCTTTATTTTGCTTTAGAGAACCTATTTTCTACTTCATCCCAGTTAACTACATTCCACCATGCTTCAATGTATACCGGTCTTTTGTTTTGATAGTTTAGATAGTATGCATGTTCCCAAACATCACAGCCCAATAATGGTACTAATCCTTCAGTTCTTGGACTAGTTTGATTTGGCATTGATTTGTATTCAACTTTAGATGTTGAAGGATTGTATACTAACCATCCCCAACCACTGCCTTGAATTACTGCAGTAGTAGATGTGAATTTCTCTTTGAATTCAGCGAAGCTTCCAAAAGAATCATTAATTGCATCTGCAATTGATCCTCCAGGTTCTCCACCACCATTCTGTTTCATATTATTCCAAAATAACCTGTGGTTATCATAACCACCACCGTTGAAATTAATAGCACCTCTTTTGTCCTCAGGTACTGAATTGATATCAGACAAAATGTCAATGATATCTTTTTCTTGAATTTCAGCTGGACATGTTTCAAGTGCTGCATTTAATTTGTCAGTGTATGTTTGATGATGTTTTGTGTGATGAATCTCCATTGTTTTTGCATCAATATGAGGTTCTAATGCATCATAAGCATATGGTATTTCAGGAAGTGTGTATTTTCCCATAAAGTGTTTTGTATGTCTATTCCATTTATTGGTTTACTAAACAATTCCTTTTTACTTGTAAAAAAAATAGAAAATTTGTGAAAGTATTAATTTTTTCATTAATAATGGTATTTTTATCTAGTTTCATTTTTTTCCAATTAGAAACTGATGATGGGATTCAAACATACCTAGATAGAAGTGTGCCATTTATTGGAACAGATGTTCCAAAAATTCAGGGATTTGATGGAGAAGGAATTAAAATTGCAGTGATAGACACAGGGATAGATTTCACTCATCCAGATTTACTTGGTTGGGGAGAAGAAGGAAAAGTCATAGGAGGATTCAACTTCATCGAAGAAAATGAGCCTCCAATAGATACAAATGGTCATGGAACTCAGGTTGCAGGAGTAATTGCAGCTGATGGTGAAAAAAAAGGTGTGGCACCTAAAGCAAAAATTTTAGCATACAAAGTTTCTGAAGATGGAGAAGGGGTTTCATCAGAACTAATCATCAAGGCAATTGACAAAGCAATTGAAGATAAGGCAGATATTATCAATATTAGTTTAGGGGAAAACAAAATTGATTCCAAAATTGATCGTGCAGTAAATCATGCATTAGAAAATGGGGTTTTTGTGGTTACAGCTGCCGGAAATGATGGTCCAGATTTTAAAACAATTGGCAGTCCAGGAAGTAATTTGAATTCTATAACAGTGGGTGCAACATACAACAACCTTCCTTCAAGTTTAGTTGCAACATTAGAAGTTAATGAGAAACCATTTACTGTAATGCCAATGGTGGGGACTTTAGAAATAGATGAACCAATTAATGGAAAAATAATTTTTGGAGGTTATGGAAAAATAGATGATCTTGAAAAAATTGATGCAAAAGATACAATTCTGATTGTAGAAAGAGGGAGTAATGTAGAAGGAGAATTATTATATTTTTCAGTTAAGGAAAAAAATTCAGCTGATGCAGGGGCAAAGGCGTTGATTGTGTATAATAATGAACCAGGAATTTTCCTAGGTGAACTTGTTCATGAATTCGTAGAACCAGATTATTCTCCACAAATTCCAGTAGTATCTATCGACAGAAAAGAGGGACTAGAAATAATGAAATTAATAAAAAATGAAAATACTGCATCTGTGAATCTATTTTATAATCCCGACTATCTAGCATCTTTTAGTTCAAGAGGACCTGTTTCACCATTTTATATCAAACCAGAAATTGTAGCACCAGGGGCATATATTGATACCACAAAAAATTATGAAGGGTATAATGTAGTCAGCGGAACAAGTTATGCTGCACCACATGTAAGCGGAGCTGCAGCATTACTGTTACAGAAAAATCCAGAATTACAGCATCATGAGATAAAATCATTACTGTTAACAACTACAATGCCTGTTTCAGATGCCTATGAACAAGAATTCTCAATTTTGGAAGTAGGTTCAGGAAGACTCGATATTGGAAACGCCTTTAATGCAAATTTGATTATTTTACCACCAAATTTTGTTGCAAGTGTATCTTCAGATAATTTAGAATTTACAAAACAGTTTGAGTTGAAACTCATTGATGGATCTTTAGATGGATTAAAAGTAATTTTTGAAGGACCAGATTTCATTGACTTTTCATATTTTCTTGAAGGGGATAAGTTGCAAATTAAGATGAATATAAATGAAAAAAACTTTGGCGACCATGAAGGAAAATTAATTATAAATCACAAAAATACAAAATACACTATTCCATTTTTACTACACTATACATCAGGTTCAGTTTTTGTTAATCAACAAAATCAAAAATTATTCTTTGAGGTTAATCATCCAGAAAAATGGAGTTTTGCAAAAATTTCTGTAATTAATAGTAAAAATGGAAAAACATACACTACAACTATGACACCAAATAAAAATTCAACAATTGAAATTTATGAAAATGGGGAATATTGGATTGATGCAAAAATTAGAGTTAATGGAACCACATTAAATGCATTTAACACAATTAAAATTTCTACACTTTCAGATAACGTAGATAGGATAAAAATAGATATTCCAGAAAAACAAATTGGAGTAATTTCAGGAATTGTCATACTAGTAGCAATTGTCGGATTGTTAAAAAGAAGATAATCTTATGGAGAATATTTAGGACCAGCATTAACGACATCTGCTGAAACATTTTCAAATTTCTTAAAGTTTTCAACAAACATTTGAGCAAGTTTTTTTGCTGAAAGGTTGTAAGAGTCCTTATCAATCCAAGTATTTTTTGGATCTAAAATTTCTGAAGGAACACCATCTACTTCAGTTGGAATATCTAAATTGAAAAGATCATCATGTCTATACTTTACAATATCAAGAGCACCAGTAAGAGCTGCGGTAACCATTGCTCTGCTGTATTTGATTTTGATTCTTTTGCCAACACCATATGCACCGCCAGACCAACCAGTATTTACAAGATAAACTACAGTATTGTGTTGATTAATTTTTTCTCCAAGTAATTTTGCATAAACAGAAGCAGGTCTAGGCATGAACGGGGCTCCAAAGCATTGAGAAAAGACAGATTTTGGTTCTTTGATCCCTCTTTCGGTACCTGCTAATTTGCTAGTATATCCAGACATAAAGTGATACATTGCACCTTCTTTTGTTAATCTAGAAACAGGTGGTAAAACTCCCAATGCATCTGCAGTAAGAAATATGATCACTCTAGGATTTCCACCAACACTAGGAATTACAGCTCCTGGAATGTAATCTAACGGATAACCTACACGAGTATTTTCAGTTAACGAATTATCATCATAATCTGGAACATTGTCTTTTAAGACAACATTTTCCAAAAGTGCACCAGGTTTGATTGCATTCCAAATTTCGGGTTCTGCTTCTTGACTAAGATTAATACATTTTGCATAACACCCACCTTCAAAATTAAAAGTTCCCCCATCAGACCAACCATGTTCATCATCACCAATTAATTTTCTGTTAGGATCTGCAGAAAGAGTGGTTTTTCCAGTGCCAGATAAACCAAAGAACAATGCAGTGTCACCTTTCTCTCCAACATTTGCAGAGCAATGCATTGGGAAAATTCCTTTTTCAGGCAATAAGAAGTT
This sequence comes from uncultured Nitrosopumilaceae archaeon, assembly GCA_964511485.1. Classification (GTDB taxonomy): domain Archaea; phylum Thermoproteota; class Nitrososphaeria; order Nitrososphaerales; family Nitrosopumilaceae; genus Nitrosopumilus. Next base: position 28,965 of record CAZEFL010000015.1, on the reverse strand, counting down.
CATTACACCAAACATGGATTTTTTCATTTCCCCAGCATATTCAGTTCCACCAATCAAAACAATTTTTCTTGTTAAATCAATTAAAATAAAAACATCAGTCCTTGTTCCATCAATTTCTGGAACCGTAACAAAGTCATTGATACATAAAATAGTAAATTCAGGTTCATGGTTTTCTAATTCTTGATTATTTGGTCGAATAAACAAATTACTTGAAAACATGTTTTGCCAAACATGATCATTAATCACTCTAATTGGTAAACGAGTTTCAGGATCAGCGCCTACAAAACCATCAAACACAAAAAGTTCTTTATTATCAACAAAGTTTTTCATTTTTTCAAAAATTTTCTCAAACTTTCCACTTGGAAATTGATGATTGATTTTTCCCCAATCAATAGAATCATGAGTTTTATCATCATATACAATAAATCGATCATCAGGAGAACGTCCAGTGTATTTTCCAGTGTTAACAGAAAGAGAGCCTGTAGAATTTACAACTCCCTCCTTACGATCAACTGCATAACTGACCATTTGTTCAACAGTAAGATTTCTGTGAACCTTGGATGGGTTTATTCCAAATGCGGTCAATTGTAATGAAAATTTGTCAGTTGTAGCAGTACCTACTATTTCAGTCAATAGGATACACCACCAAAAATATCTGATTTTATCTCATGTTTGTTCATGAATATTTCGATCCGCCTTGTATTTCCTTATTATCTCTTTCTTGCCTGAAATTTTTTTGAGTCTAGGAACGTATTTATTTCAAAATTCAAGACCAATTTTATGACGATCAACAAAGAACTGATTGCAAAGAGACAAGAGATCAAAGAACACAATCCAGACTTTGTCAGACCAGAAAGTTGGCGTTATGTTAGACTTCAAACAAATTGGAGAAAACCAAAAGGTATTGATCACCATCAAAGGAAACAAAAAAGCAGAGGTCGTCCAGGTCTTGTTAAAGTAGGATATGGAGGACCAAAAGATGCAAAGGGATTACATCCATCAGGATTTACAGATAATTTAGTTTACAACATTTCAGATTTAGAAAAACTAGATCCAAAAAAAGACGGCGTTAGATTTGGACATAGTGTTGGTACTAAAAAAAGAAAAGAGATTGTCGTTAAAGCAATTGAGAAAAAGTTCAAAATATTTAATGCAAGAGTGAGTGCAAGTGGTAGTAAATCTTAAAGCTAAAAAAAGACTCGTATCACGAGTAACAGGAGTTGGCGTTCATAGAATTAGATTTGATACAGATCATTTAACAGATATTGCAGATGCAATTACTAGAGAAAATATCCGTAGTTTAATTACTGCAAATACAATTACAATCAAATCATTTACAGGAACATCAAAAGGTAGAGCACAAACCAAAAAAGCTCAGAAAAATAAAAGAGGTACAACTCAAGGTTCTAAACAAGGTACAAAAGGTGCCAGAGTAGGAAAGAAAACAGTGTATGTTGCAAAAGTTAGAGCATTAAGACGATTGCTAAAAATTGCTAAAGATAGAAAAGATTTGACAAATCCAGAATTCTGGACATTGTATAAAAAAGTCGGAGGTAACACAGTTAGAAACAAAGCACATCTTAGAACTTTAATGGATGAAATTAGAGATAAAAGAAAAGATTAGAATCTATAAATTTTATTTTTCAAATCCACAATCTTACCATTTTGAATTTTTATGCCTTCATCATTTAGCATATTTGTTTTAATATTCTCACCAAAAGCATAACCACCAATTTTTCCAGTAGACATTACAACCCTATGACAAGGAATTATTACAGGGTATGAATTTTTGTTCATAACTTTTCCAACAACTCTTTGACCATTTTTTAATCCAACAGCTTTTGCCAATTCACCATAAGTTGTAATTTGACCTTTTGGAACTTGTAGTAATTTTTTGTAAATCTTTTCATCAAGATTCAAAGTTTAATGACCTCAAGATCCGTAGATTCAAGTAAATTAATTATTTTAGATTTATTTGAACCCAATCCAGACCAATCTAAAAGTGCAGTTTTGGCCATTTTATTTTGGGAAAGTATATGATAGAATAATTCATCATCTAAATTATCAAGTACATGTTTTGGAATTACAGTACCAAGAGCATATTTTCCCTCAAGTAATTCTTTAGTGAATTTCGAAGAATAATGAGTTCCACCAAAACATATTGCTACAGGATTTTTTTCAATCGGTTCAGACATTACTTGATGAACAAAAGACGCAACTAAATTACACAAAGATACATCAGTCCATTGTTTTTCAGTAGTTCCAATTTCAATGAAAATACATGGTTTTTTTAGGGCAGTTGGACCATGATGTGTTGCTTCAATTGTGATTTGAAATTCTAAAAATTTATCCCGATTTTTCTTTAAAGTTTTAAGATATATTTTTTGTAGATTTGGGTGGGGTATTGCAATTTGTTTGTCATTTCCACCAAATTTTGCCTCAGAAAAATTTCCAGTACTATGACAAGTTAAGGCCAATTCTCCAGATTCTGCAGCATGTTTTGATAAAAATACAAATCCATCATAATCATATTTTTCATCTAACCAATCAGCAGAAATTGCAGGAGACGGAATAATTAATAGATCATATTGTTTGCCACGAAAAAGTTCACCGTCTTGAATCATATTTTTGGAAAGAAATTTTGCCATATTGTACCCTGCAGGGTCATCTCGATATGCAATTAGGAGTTCCACGAGATAAGGAATATAAGGACACCTTATTAATTTCCACCAATGAACCCTAGGCAGACTTTGAAGAATATGGCCAACACCATGAAAATGGCTAAAAAACCTGACAAAGATGAGTATCAACAACATCTCAGATTAGTAATAATGGGAATTTTGGGCGTAGGTGCCATTGGATTTACAATTCAGTTTGTCTTTTCAGTAGTTACATTTGGTAGATAAAATTGTCTGAAGAAATAAAATCACATCTATTTGCAATTAGAACCACAGGAGGACAAGAAAAAGTGGTAATGAGACTATTAGAAGCTAAAGCCAACGCCAATCAAATTAACATTCAATCAGTTTTACTTGTTGATGGACTCAAAGGATATGTTGTAATTGAAGCAATCAATCCAAGTGACGCATACATGGCAGTAGAGGGTGTTAGACATATTCGAGGTCAATTAAGAGGAGAACTAGAATTCAAAGACATTGAAGGATATTTAATCAAAAAATCAACAGTTTCACAATTAGCAGTAGATAACGTTATAGAAATTACAGGCGGTCCATTCAAAGGAATGAAAGCAACAATTACTAGAATTGATGCAGATAAAGAAGAAGCTACAGTAGTTTTATTGGATGCAGCTTATCAATTACCAGTAACAGTTGATGCAAACTATCTAAAACTTTCGAGTGAGGCTTAGGAAGAATTAAATTTTCATTTTGAGTTGAATAAATAATGGGAGAACAAAAAATATCATCACTTGTAACAGGAGGAGGAGCATCAGCAGGTCCGCCATTAGGTCCAGCACTTGGTCCACTTGGAGTCAACATTATGGAAGTCATTAATTCAATTAATGAAAAGACCAAAGACTTTGAGGGAATGAAAGTTCCAGTAACGGTAATTGTAGATAGTGATACAAAAAAATATGAAATTGAAATTGGTATTCCATCTGCCGCAGCATTAATCATGAAAGAAGCAGGAATTCAAAAAGGTTCAGGCGCATCAGGTACTGAATGGGTAGGTGATGTTACAATAGATTCAATTGTCAAAGTTGCAAAAACTAAGCTTGACAAATCTTATGCTTCATCATTGAAGTCAGTTGCAAAAACCATCATTGGTACATGTGTAGCATTAGGAGTAAAAATTGAAGGAAAGACACCTAAAGAAATCACTGCCGAAATCAATGAAGGTAAATGGGACGAAAAACTCCAATAAAAAATTAATTCAAAATTATTTTTCTTAATCAAGTAATATTTTATTAAAGAATTTTTGAAAAAATTTAGAAAAATTCAACAATTAATCAATTAGGTAAACAGGTTCTTTTTCGGTTTTCTGTAATTCTACAAAGGTTTCAGTATTTTGAATTCCTTCAATTTTTCCAATTTTTTCAATTACTACACTATGAAGTGATTCTAAATTCTTTGCATATACTTTTATCACAATATCAAATCTACCCGTGATTTCAGATATAGACACAACTTCTTTTGTTTCCATAAATTTTTTGTGAATAGATTCTTTAAACTTTGGATCTCTGTTAATACCAACTAAGGCTTTAACTCCAATTCCCAACAGAGAGTCATCAATATCAATAGTGAATTTTTTGATTAGTTTTTTCTTCATTAATCGCTTAATTCGACTATAAAGTACTGAAGCGTTAATGTTCAGTTTTTTAGATAAAATAGGAACAGAGATAGATCCATCGTTCGTTAATTCATAAAGTAATTTCATATCAAGTTCATCGAATCGGTGCACTTCGATACAAAATCAGAGTTTTGATTTAATATATGTAGGCTTTAAGCAATTTTTTTATTAAATTTTCACGTTATTTTTACAAAATATGTAATTTTTTAAAATAAAGAATATAGAAAATTTCCAGCCACTAAACGATTTTAAGTAGGCTTTCTCGAAATTGTTCATAATGATTACAGAAGCACAATTTGCTGAAATGATAAAAGAGGCAAAAACTTCAACAAAAGAGAGGAAATTCAAGCAATCAATAGAGTTGATCGTTAATTTCAAAGATATTGATGTAAAGAAAGGATTTGCCCTCAATGAAGTAGTTCAACTTCCAAAAACCAGTTCACCTGCAACTGTTTGTGTCATGGCCACAGGAGATATGGGTTTAAAGGCAAAAGCTGCAAATGCAGATTCTGTAATTGGCACTGAAGAATTAGATAAATTTGCAACTAACAAAAGAGAATCAAGAAAATTCATTAACAAATATGATTTCTTTTTGGCAGACACCCAAGTTATGCCACTTGTCGGTAAAACTTTGGGTCAGCTTTTAGGTCCTAGAGGAAAAATGCCAACGCCAGTTCCATTTAATGCACCAATTGACACATTCTTGTCAAGATTTAGATCATCAATCAAAGTTAGAACAAGAGCATCACTTTCTGTTGCATGTAAAATTGGAGATATGACAATGGATGATAGTGATTTAGCAATTAATGCACATGCAGTTCTTAGTGCTATTGAAAAAAAATTACCAAACGGTGAGAAAAATGTAAAAAGGATTTTAGTAAAAACTACAATGGGTAAACCAATTAAACAAGTACAAGAGGTTAAGAAGAAATATGCATGAAAATAGAACCACTTATCCTAAAAGAAAAACCCAAATGTTTCAGCAATTACAAGAACTTCCAAAAAAATACAAAGTAATGTCAATTATCAAGATGGCGAAAGTTCGTTCAACACAAATTTTACCATTAAGAAAAACTCTCAAGGGTCAAGTAGAATTTGTATGTGTCAAAGACAAAGTTGCACAAAAAGCCATTGAGCAATTAGACGTTCCAGGAATTAAAGATATGGTCGGGGAATTAAAAGGACAAATCATGTTCATGTTTACAGACATGTCACCATTCAAGCTAAATGTCTTACTTTCAAAAAATAAAATTATGATGGCTGCAAGGGGTGGAGATATTGCAAGTATCGATATTGTAGTTCCTGCAAAAAATACAGGAATTGCTCCAGGACCAATGCTTACTGAATTCAAAGAAGCAGGAATCCCAACAAAAATCGACCAAGGAACAATTTGGATTGCAAAGGACAGTACACCCGTAGAAGCAGGCGGAGTAATCAACGAAAAACTAGCAGCATTATTAGGTAAATTAGATATCAAACCAGTAGAAGCAGGGATTTCACTTTTCACAGCATTAGAAGACGGATTAAAGTATTCAGAATCTGAAATGATAATCGATGTTGAGAAAATTAGAAATGAATTTGTACAAGCACATCAAGAAGCAGTTTCCCTATCAATTGAGGCAACATACATTACTGCTGAAAACGTCTCACAAATTCTTGCCAAGGCAGCACAATCTGCACGTTCAGTATCTGTTGAATCAGGATTTATGACTGATGAAACCAAAGAACAAATTTTACAAAAAGCAGATGCTCAAGCAAAAGGTGTTGCAGGTCAAGCAAAAGATTACACACCAGCATAGACCCATAGTAGTTTATTTTAAACAGAATTCTTCAAACAATATTAAACCAGAACTTTATACAATAGTTAAATTTACAAAATTTTGAGTTATATGGTAAAAATCAATAATGTTGATCTTGAAAAAGTTTCCAATACAATAGCAAAAGGAAAAGAAGACAAGAATACATTAAAAAAACCAGTCAAACTACAAGGTGAATGGAATTTAGATCCAAATTCAGAATTTCAATTTAAAACAGAACTTGCTTTTGAAAAAGGAAGTAAAGTAATAGAAATTGATTCACCGTCATTTTTAGGTGGAGAAGGTAATAGATTAGGGCCAATGGGTTACTGTATTGCAGGAATTACATCTTGTTTTATAGGTACATTCGTAGGAATTGCTGCAAAACAAGGTGTAAAATTAACAAAATTGAATGTCGGAACACAGTGTAACATCAATTTTGCAAAATCTTTTGATTTGTCTGATGAACCACTTACAGAAGGAATTAATTTTCAAGTAGATGCCCAAAGTGAAAATGCAGATAATCAAAAACTACAAGAGATTTTAAAGATGGCAGAAGAACGATGTCCTGCCATGTATAGCATGGCTAACAAAATTGATGTTAGTGCAAATATTGTTTAGAGATTTTTAAGTTTCACGAACTCTTGGAAGGTTCCAATTATACTTCATTGCCAATAATCTAATTCCAGTGGCAGTAACTATTCCAATAATTGATGCCACTTGAATATCTCCAATAGTAGATAGAACAATGTAAAAAGTAACTATTCCAATAATGCTTGCTACTGCATAAACCTCTTTGACAAAAACAATTGGGATCTCTCGGACAAAGACATCACGTAATATTCCACCACCAATGGCAGTAATCATTCCCCCAAACAACATTGGAAGAAAATTCATTCCAACTATTTGATATGCAATTGATGCACCAATAATTGAAAATACACCTAATCCAATTGCATCAAATACCAACCAAATGTTCATCTTCTTTTTCAAATATGAAAACAAAAAGAACATCACAACGCCAGTAATTGCAGTTAGACAAACATAGATTGGATCAGAAAAGGCCGTGGGAAATCTTCCAAACACAATATCACGAGTAATTCCACCTGCAACTCCCACAACAGTAGCTAAAACTATGATTCCAAAAATATCTGCTCTATGTGCAATTGCCTTTGACGCACCAGTTATTGCAAAAGCAACAGTTCCTAAATAATCTAAAATGCTGATAAAGCCATCTACAGGAAATGAGAAATCAACCAATCAATAAAAAGTGAACAGTAGTGCTAATTAAGATTGATAAAAATAAAGATCAAAATTAAATTGAAAAAAGTAAAGTTTTCTAACCAAATAGTGAAGACAGACCTTCCATGGCTGCTTCATCATTTTTAGGTTCTTCTTTCTTTTCTTCTTTTGCTTCACCACCGGCTGGTGCATCTGCTGCTGGTGCTGCTGCGGCTGCAACTGCTACAGGTGCGGCTTTAACTGCATCATCAATATTTACATCGGCTAGTGCTGCAACTAGAGATTTAACTTGGGCTTCATTAACTTCAGCACCAGATGCTTTAACAACTGATGTCAGATTTGCCTCGTTAACTTCTTTTTCTAGCTTGTGAAGAAGTAAAGCAGCGTAAACATATTCCATTGTACCAAGATTTTCTAAGGGCATAATATAAAACTATAGAGAAATTATGCCTAGAAATTTGAATTTTTAGTTTAGAATTTTAAGACTTCTGCAAATGGAATAAAGAGTTCTTTTCAAATTTTTGTTTACCAAAGTATCCATTCGGTGTTTTAAGACTCGTTTAGCTTCATCTCTTTCATTCCCTGGAGGCAATGACAAAACTGTATTGATAAATTCAGGAAGGGATTCACGAATCCAGCCATCTAGCATTTCAAAAACTTTTGGAGGAATAAGATCGCATTTATCAGAATCAAGATCAATTACACCAGCATAGTTTTCATGTTCAACTCTATACACTAAAGCCAAAACAACATTATCAGGGGTAGGATTTTCTAAAATTTCTCGTGAACGCTCACCTGTTTTTCCTTGTGCTAGTTTGTTTTTGAGGCCAACAGGATTAACAATGACACCATTAATTCCTACTTTTTTACCATCAACTCCAGTAACTGCGCCAAAAATAAAATCATCATACTCTCCATTCTTTTTGGTAGAAAAAACATATGTTCCTTCTTTGAGTTCTGGTTTTTTCCCAAACATAAACAGACTAAATTGTATATCATATTTAATGTATCATTTATCGACAATTCTTAATATCGGGGAATCACAGTCACAACATTGGATAAAAATCAGATTCTAAAGGAGTTTTCAGCAGATCCTAACAAATACTATAATGTCAAATTATTTCAAGAGCAGGGATTTGTTCGAAAGTCATGTTCTAAGTGTGGTAGATTCTTTTGGACTTTAGATGCAGGACGAGAGATATGTCCTGATGATGGAATTGACACTTATTCATTTATTGGGGAACCACCAACAACAAAACGGTTTGATTACACCCAAGCTTGGCAGCAAGTTGAAGAATTCTTTGTAAAAAATAATCACACATCAGTTAGTAGATATCCTGTTGTATGTAGATGGCGCGATGACTTGTACTTTACAATTGCATCAATTGTTGACTTTCAAAGAGTAATGGGTTCAAAAGTTGTTTTTGAATTTCCTGCAAACCCACTAGTAGTTCCACAGACTTGTTTAAGATTCAAAGATTTAGAAAATGTAGGAGTAACAGGTAGACATTTCTCAAGTTTCTGTATGATTGGACAACATAGTGTTCCAAATAATCAAGGGTATTGGAAAGATGAATGTGTGGATTTGGATTACAGATTATTGACTGAACAATTTGGAATTAAAAAAGAAGAAGTGGTTTTTGTCGAAGATGTATGGGCAGGAGGAGGCTCATTTGGACCATCACTAGAATACTTTGTGAGAGGATTAGAACTCGGAAATGCTGTTTTTACAGAATTCCAAGGGGAATTAGGACAACACACTACACTTGATCAAAGAGTTATTGACATGGGAGCAGGTCTTGAACGATTTGCATGGGTCACCATGGGAACTCCAACTGCATATGACTGTTGTTTTGGTCCAATTAATGAAAAATTATTTAACACAATTGGAATTGATTCGGATTCAGAAATTTTAAGAAAATACTTTACAGAAATTGCAAAGGCACTTGATAACTTTGAGGATCTTAATGATGTGAGACGTCATGCAATTAAAACTGCAGAAGTAACTGATGACCAGCTAAACAAGATGATTATTCCACTAGAAGGAATGTATCTCATTGCAGATCATTTACGAACTTTGATTTTTGCAATTACTGATGGTGCACTTCCAAGTAATGTTGGTGGAGGATATAATCTAAGAATGATGTTAAGAAGAATTAATGCAACAATTAGCAAGCTTAATCTCAAGCTAAACATTGATGATTTGATTGATTCACATATTGATTATCTCAAAGATACCTATCCAGAATTAAATGAGAAAAGGGATGATGTAAAGGAGATTCTCAAGATAGAGTCTTCAAGATATGAAGAGTCAAAGGTACACATGAAGAAAAAAGCAGATAAAATTCGTGAGAAAGGAGTGCCAACAGTAGATGAGCTCATTACATTTTATGAATCAGATGGAATCACTCCAGAATACCTAAAGGAAGTAGATGCAATTTCTGAAATCCCATCATCGTTTTATTCCAAGTTATCGGATTTGCATCAATCTGAAAAGAAAAAAGGAGTTACGGAATTACCACTAGAGCAACTACCAGAAACTGAAACTTTGTTTTACAAAGATGATCCAATGGAATTTGAAGCCAAAGTTCTCAAAGTATTTGATGATCAAGTAGTACTTGACAGAACATCATTTTATGCTAGGGGAGGAGGGCAAGAACCAGACCATGGAAGTATTGCAGGATTTAATGTAATTGATGTGGAAAAACATGCAGACATAATAGTTCACAAACTTGAAGGAGGAGTTCCAAAGGAGGAGGAAACTGTTCAATGTAGAGTAGATGTAACAAGACGTTCCAACATAACAAAGAATCATACCAGTACTCACATAATCAACACATCAGCTCGAAGTGTTTTGGGTTCATGGGTTTGGCAACATTCAGCATTCAAAGAAGATGATCACGCAAGATTGGATATTACACATCACTCTTCACTTAATGATGAGCAAGTAAAACAAATTGAAGATGCTGCAAATAAGATGATAAAAAACAACTATCCTGTAACTGTTGAGTATTTTGACAGAGGTACTGCAGAACAAAAGTATGGATTTAGAATTTATCAAGGAGGGGTTGTTCCAGTAAAGTCAGTTAGAATTGTTTCAATTGAGGATAAAGATATTGAAGCTTGTGGTGGAACCCATGTCAAGAAAACTGGAGATATTGAGTTAATCAAAATTACAAAGACTAAAAGAATTCAAGACGGAGTAGTTCGTTTAGAATTTGTATCAGGACCAAATGCATTTGATTATGTTAAACAACAAGAAGTCGAATCCAAAAGAAAAGAAGAAGAAGCAGTTGCAAAAGAGCAAATAGAAAAACAAAGAGAAGAAAACAAGCAAAATGCAAGAGAAAAGATTCCAATACTTTTAGAAAAAATCCTTTCAGGTGAATCAGCAGAATCAGATGAAATTAGTATTAAAGGCAAACTCTGCTTTACTGCAAGTGAAAATTATGATGATTATTTCCACCAAAACTTTGGAAAAAAGTTGGTGGCAAAAGATGACAAGGCAGCATTTTGTGGAATTTTTGAGGCAGGCCCAACTATACGTATAATGGTGTTTGCAGGAGAACAATCAGGAATAAATGCAGGACAAATTGCTAAGGAAATAGCCTCAATTTTGGGCGGTTCAGGTGGTGGAGATACCAAATTTGCTCAAGGTGGAGGAAAAGACACATCTAAAAAAGACGAGGCAATAACTAAAGCAAAATCAATGATTTTAGGATGAAGAGTTATGGAAATTAATTGGAATGAAATTGAAAACAAATGGAGAAGTAAATGGAATGAATCAAAAGACTTTGAAACTAATCCAAACGAAAAACCAAAAAAATTCATAACAGTGGCTTATCCATATCCAAACTCACCACAACATATTGGACATGGAAGAACATACACACTAGCTGATGTTCATTCAAGATTTTATCGAATGAATGGATACAATGTATTGTTTCCAATGGGATTCCACTATACTGGAACACCAGTTTTAGGAATGGCAAAGAGAATTCAAGCTGGAGAAAAAGAAATTCTAGATGGATTGAGAAATGTGTACCACGTACCAGAAGAAGATATCAAAACATTTGTTGAGCCAATTAAGATTGCAGATTATTTCCATGAAGAAATTAAATCAGGAATGATTGAGATGGGTTACTCCATTGATTGGAGAAGAGAATTTACAACAATAGTTCCAGGTTATCAAAAATTTATTGAGTGGCAAATTACAACACTCAAAGAAAATAATAGAATCATTCAAGGTAGTCATCCAGTTGGATGGTGTCCAATTGATCAAAACCCAGTATCACAACATGATACAATGGGAGATATGGAACCAAAAATTGATGAAAAGAATTTCCTTATCAAATTTGTTTTAGATGAGTTTATTTTTCCAGTAACAACACTGCGACCTGAAACAATTTTTGGAATTACAAACTTATGGGTTAATCCAAATACTATTTACAAAAAAGTTTCAGTAGATAATGAAACTTGGATTATTTCAGAAGATTGTGTAAAGAAAATTGAATTTTTTGAAAAAGAAGTTTCAATAATTGGGGAAATTCCAGGAACTCAAATCATTGGAAAATATGCCAAAAATCACGACGGACGTGAAATCCCAATATTACCAGCTGAATTTGTAGAGCCCAGTATGGGCACAGGTTTGGTAATGTCAGTGCCTGCACATGCTCCAAAAGACTACCAAGCATTGATGGATTTGAAGGCTAGTAATCATGAATTAGCCTCAAAAATTGAGCCCATTCCAATTATAATAACTGAAGGATATGGAGAATATCCAGCAAAAGAGATTTGTGAAAGGTTGAGAGTCAATAATCAATCAGATGAAAAGTTAGAAGAAGCAACAAAAGAGTTGTATCTCAAAGAATTCACAGATGGTAAACTAAATGAAAAATGTGATAAATTCAATAATGAGAAAGTACAGTTTGGACGAGAAAAAATCAGAGTATGGTTAGAAGGAAATAACCATCTAGAAAAATTTCCAATTCTTGAAAATGCTCCAGTTCGATGTAGATGTGGTGCAGAATGTGTTGTAAAAATATTGAACAATCAATGGTTTTTGAATTATGGTGATGAAGAATGGAAAGAACTAGCTCGTAATTGTTTTGATGAGATGAATATTCTACCAAACAACATTAAAACTGAATTCAAAGAAGTAATCGATTGGTTACATGAACGAGCTTGTGCAAGGCAGCAAGGATTAGGAACCAAACTTCCATGGGATCATGATTGGATTGTGGAATCATTATCAGATAGTGTCATTTACATGGCATACTATACAATTTCTCGATTTGTAAATGATGGAACCATTACTCCAGATAATTTAACTCGAGAATTTTTTGATTATATTTTGTTAGATAAAGGAAATCTAAAATTAGCTGTAAGTACATCAAATCTTTCTGAAGACATTATAGAAATGGTGAAAAAAGAATTCAATTATTTCTATCCAGTTGATTCACGACATTCAGGACGTGATCTTGTTCAAAACCACTTGTCATTTTTTGTATTAAATCATGTTGCAATCTTTGGAAAAAAAATGTGGCCACAGGAGATTGTTGTTAATGGTAGTGTGATGATGGATGGCGCAAAAATGTCAAAAAGCATGGGAAATATAATCCCACTCCGAACTGCAATCAGAGAACATGGTGCAGATCCAATTAGGTTGGCAATCATATCTTCAGCAGAACTACTCCAAGACGCTGATTTTAACATGGAATCAGTTTCAGGAATTCAGAGTAAATTAGAATCACTACTAGAAGAATGTAATACAGTCAAAGCAGAAAAAATCGAGGGTTTGGAGGCTGAAGATAGATGGATTTTATCTAAAACTCATAGCATGATATCACAAGTTACTGAAGCAATTGAAAAAATGAGATTACGAGAAGCACTCCACGATATTCTATTTTCATTTGAATCAGATTTGAGTTGGTACCACAAAAGAATTGAGGCCAAAAACAGGAAAAATATTTCAGGAATACTACACCAAATAATATCTACAAGAGTTGCAATGCTATCCCCATTTGCACCATACATAACTGAAGAAATGTGGGAAAGACTAGGAAATTCAGGTATTGTATCTAAGTCAGCATGGCCAAAATTCTCAAAAGAAAATGTAGATTCCACATCAATTCAATCCGAAGAATTACTCAAAGGAACCATTGATGACATTGCAAATATTATCAAAGTAACTAAAATGACTCCACAAAAAATTACAATTTACACGTCTGATTCCTTCAAATCCAAAGTATATCATGCCATTTTAGAAAAAGTAATGTCAGGAAATACAAACATGGGAATTATAATGAAAGATTTGATCAGTAATCCTGAAACAACAGACGTTAAGAAAATTCCAGACTTTGTACAAAAGACTATCAAAGATATTTTGTCCGAGCCAACTGAAATCAGACAAATGAAATTAGAATCAAAAGAGTTTGACGAAAAATCTTTCTTAACTAATGAATTAACTCAGCTAGGAAAAGAAAGCTTTGGAGTAGAGATTACAGTTTATTCCGAATCAGATGAAGACATCTACAATCCCAAAGGGAAGGCAAAACATGCAAGACCATTCAAACCTGCAATCTTAATTGAATAGAATTTTTCAATTATTAATCAAATTTTTTTAGTCAAAAGTGATCAAGCGATCAAAAATTAATTTTAACTCAGGTTGCTAAATCAATATTATTAATTACAACATATGGAAAAACAAATTGAAGAAAACATAGTTCAAGAAAAACCAATTCAAGACAGATTAAGACAAGCAAGTTGTATCACAGTAGAGTCAGCTCTGAGAAATAAAGTACATTTGAATATCGCCTGGTATGATGTTCATGGAGAACAACAAAATCAGAAATACTCTATTTCAGCAGGGTCCATCATAGAATTTTAGAAAAATTTCCAATTTTTCTTTTTTATTTAATTGAATATCTACATGCCCAAAAATGGATGATCGATAATTCCATTTGCAACTAATACCATGAAAGATACTGCAATTGCACCAGCAGTTAAAATTCCTACTAAGACCAAACCATCTCGTTTATCCATCACAATTGTTCCACAAAAATTCTAAACTTAAGCGTATACATTCAGAACAAAATTTGTCATAATGTTTAGAAATTATTCTCAAAAACTACTTCATTCAAGGGTAATTGTCCACCACGTTCTCCAGCAGGTTCCAAAGATTTACCAACTACAATCATCAATACAATAAGATGATCTTCGGGCAGTTTGATGATCTCTGCCAATTCATCATATTCAAAACCTACCATCGGACAAGAATCTAGCCCCATCTGTCGAGCTGCCAACATAATAGTTTGCCCTGCAAATCCACAAGAACGAATTGCTTCATCTCGACGGTTTTGTGGACTATCTGCATATTTTTTAGCTAATGAATTTTTTACAAGTTCTTGTTTTTCTAAAGTATTATTTTTCCAATAACGTAATGGTTCTTCTTTCCAAGCATTCATGTTCCCACAAAGAACAATTACCAAGGAACCATCTTTAGGTTGTGCTTGATTTCTAGCAGCTTTAGAAATTTTATCTTTTATGTCTTGATCAGTAACAGTTACGAATCTCCAGTTTTGTTGATTATAACTAGTTGGAGACAAAATTACATGCTCCATTAAAAATTTGACGTCTTCAGAACTCATCTTGTATGAGCTATCAAATTTCTTAATAGCTCGTCGAGTTGTTATTGCCTTAAAAGTATCCACAATACACCACAGAACTATATCAAAATAAATGAAACGAAAAGGCAAATTTGAGCTTAAGATCAGTCCTTTAAAGGTCCGATGACAGCTCAACACTTAAGATCAGAAACAAGTGTTTTCTGATGACAGCGATTTATCTTAAGGTCTGAAACGAATTGTTATCAGACGACAGACGGCCTTTTCTTAACTATGAATAATGGATTTTCCTATTTAACATATTCTACTCTTACCGTTGCTAAAAACCACCAGCCAGATAGTGTATTTATTAGGAGAAGCAAATTCGCAGATTATCTTGAAAATTGCAGTGATGGGAATGGGAGTTGCAGGTTCATATCTAATGGCCAGACTAAAAGATTCTGAACATGATGTAACCGGATATGAACGAAATGTAGAAGAAAGACACGATTCAATTTGCGCATGGGGGACTATCAAACCAGTGTTACGAGAATTTTGCAAGAAAACGGGTAGAAATTTTGATGATTTTCTAATTCACGATGGTAAAAATATGCATGTTAAAATGAATGATGATATCAAATTCGATATTGGATTACATGGAATGTGTACATACGATAAACTAGCATTAATCAAAGATTTCATTAAAGATTCAAAAGTTATTTACGGTAAAGCTCCAAAACTTGAAGAATTAGAAAAAGAGTATGATATGATAGTTGATTGTACTGGTTTTAACAGAGTGTACTTACCAAAAATGGAAGAAGATTTCTTTTTGCCAACTTATGAATACAAAGTTGAATATGAAAAGGGTCTTCCTTATGATGATTTTTACATTGAACCATTTCCTGGCATGTCAGGATATTTCTGGTATTTCCCATTAGGTGAGAAATGGGCACATATTGGTGCAGGGGACTATAACAAAAACCACATTAAAGCAACTGATGCATTTCTAAAAAAACATGGAGGTAAAGTTCTCCAAACTAAAGGACGTCCAATTAGATTGGCAACTCCAAATAAGTGTAAACCATTTTACAAGGGCAAAGTAGTTGGGGTCGGAGAATCAATTGGCACAGTGTATGCATTGTTAGGGGAAGGAATTATCCCAAGTATGCAATGTGTAGATATCTTTGTTGAAAACATGACTGATTTTGAATCATATGAAAAAGCAGTCGATAAACATTACAAAATTTACAGCAAAGTGTTTAATTTTGTTCGAGCAAAAATTCACAAAGACTTTAGTTTCCTTAAAGCACTTCCAGACTTTATCTCAATTTTCCTATACATGAAAAGAAATGAAGACAGATTTGGAATGGATATTAAAATTTCAGATTTGATGAAAGTGGCTAAAGCCTAACTAAAACTAACTGAACCAAACACTTCACGATTTGTTCTATTTGATGCCATGTTATAATCATAAATTATTTTAGAATATTCCTTTAGTTCATCTTTCATTTGATCTAAATTTTCTGCCAAATAAAATCCAGGACAATCCCCCGTGAATTGGTATGTTGCATGTACTCGTGCAACTCCTTTTTCATTTTCAAGCCATGTAGAAAATGGATACAAATAGCACACACCAGGTCTATCAGGATGCATGCTACAACCGCCTTCATCATCTAAGAACCTACATGAGATATGAGTTCCATCATCAGATACAGTTTCATCTGTTTTTCTTTTGAGATTGATAGTAGTCATCGTAGTCATTTGTCCCGATGGTCCAGGTTCCCTATACGTTGCAGTTAATGTTTCATTTTTTATGAAATCAGATGTTTTTTGATATTTTAATCCCTTGCCTATTGTAATTAAGTCATCAGAAGTTAGAGGCAATCGTCCTTGTCGGTCACAACAATTGTGACAATCAGGCCAAAAACATTTCCATAAAATATATTTTTTTTCAGAATTAAGAAAAGGTACATGAAACACCACATCTTTGACTTTTACGGGATAATCAGATACCTCAGAAATTTTTCCTAGCATAAATTTACGTATAATTGGATCTACAGTCCAATCTTTTTCCAACAAGTTTAGAGATTCTTCAATTTCGTTTTGAGACAACTATCAAGTTATAACATCAGAGACAGTTATTATTAATGTTGAGTGAAAAAGGAAAATATGCATCAGCTACTGAAAATAGAAGATTTGTATGGACAGAGATTATTTGGCCATTAATTTTGGAAATTAATGATGTTGTATTTACATTAAAACAATTTCAAAATAAAAGACAAAAAGTATGTGAAGAAAAAAATATTTCAATAAGCATTCCTTCAAGAGGATTAGCATCATTACTACAAAAAGGAATCATAATAAAAGAAAAAAATATCTATTCCATCCATTACAAATTAATTCCATATATGAGATTAAAAGCAAATTGCGATTATTCAATTGCAATTCATGAAGTCAGAATAAAGTAATACGGCAAATCATTATATTCTAAAACACTAGAATTGGTTTTGGTAGCCCGATAGTCTAGCGGTCAAGGATTCTGCCCTCTGGATCTCAAGAGTGGATAGGCGGAGACGGCAGTTCGAATCTGCCTCGGGCTACTGTAAAAATTTTCTTCTAAAAGTTCTATCTGGATGCTTGTGCAATTCTTTCTAACTCATTTTTCTTCTTGACAGAAGGAGCAGAAGCATCGTTATTTGCAGCAAGCATTAATTGTTCGGCCATATGTTCTTCAATGGGTTTTGGGTTTGAGAATGTTGCTTCTTTGATAGCATCAGAGATAAATTTCAAAGCCAAGTCAACTCTTCTAATTGGAGCAACATCGACAGATACATGGTAAACAGTACCACCGTAAACAATTCTAGTTGTATCCTCATTTGGTGCAGAAAACTCTATTGCTCTTACCAACACTTCAACAGGGTTTTGACCAGTCTTCAATGAAATAATATCAAATGCTGTTTTTACAGTGTTAAGGACTTTGGTTTTCTTACCAGTCATTCTTCCAGTGTTTTTTGCATATTTTTTGCCAAAATGCATTGTTTTATTCATTAATCTCTCAACAATGTTAACATCAGCTTTGTTGAATCGTTTAAGGGCGGAACGACCATAAGTATACGGTAAAACTTGTTTTCTCAAAGAAATTGCAGTTTTTAATCCAGGATCTTTTACTTCAATATCAGATAAATCCCATTTTCTAAATAGTAACAAATTTTTAGTTTCAGCCATATCTCTATCTCCTTGGTTTCTCCTTCTTTCCAATAACTAATTCATGAAGTGACGTACCATTAACTTTGAAAACTTTGAATCGAACTCCAGGAATATCTCCCATTGCACCACCTTGTGTTGCACCCATTCCTTGAATGTGAACTTCATCGTGTTCATCAATAAAGTTCATAGCACCATCTCGTGGCAAAAATGCAGTAACTGTTTTACCATTTTTAATTAATTGAACTCTAACACATTTTCTGATTGCAGAGTTTGGTTGTTTTGCTGCAATACCTACTTTTTCTAGAACAATGCCTCTTGCTTGTGGTGCACCTCCAAGAGGATCAGCTTTTTTATCAATTCCAAGTTCTCTTCTTTTGTAAGTAGAGATTGCCCACCTTTGTTTTTTCTTCTTAGTAGTTAATACTCTACCAGCAAATAATCCAAGAGGTGATTTTCTCAATTTTTATATCTCCATTTGTACTCTTTCAGGACTATTAATCAAAACACTACTAATATCAAAATATCTTTTTGCAAGAAGTCTTGCTTTCTCAGCATTTCTTCCCTCTCTCCCAACAACAATGCCCTTTTTTCTTGGATCCACCAAAACAATTGCCTGTTTGGAACCATCTAAACGAGCGTTAATTTTAACATCAGAAATTAATTTTGGGTTGAGTAAACTTGCAATAAATTTAGCAGGATCTTCATTAAATTCTACTAGTTCAACATTTCTTTTAATAATATTTTGTAATGATTTGATATGCATTCCACCCTTACCAATTGCAAGACCCATCTTACCATTATTTACAACAAAAATTACTCTATTTTGTTTTTCATCATCTATACAATCACGTGCAGTAGCACCAGTAACATTTTGGAACAATGACATCATACGCATTTGATCGGTTGAGAGTTTAATTGATTGTGTCATTAGATTTCCTATTTATCTCCAACAAAAAATGTCTCATTTAAATCTACATTCAAAACAATACAGCTATTCATTTTCTTTCTCAGCTTCCATGTCTTTTAAAATTGATTTGACGTTTGCGTCATCTATTGATGTAAATGAAATTGTTGAAATTCTGAATTGTAAGCCACATAATCTTCCTAGTGCGACTGAAGTTCCTTGAAAGTTTACTAATGGTATTTTTTCCTTTTTTGCATCTGATTCAATTTTCTCAATCATTTCTTTTTTTGCCGATTGAGTTAACACAATTAGCTTGGAATTTTTAATAGAGTTCAAAACTTGTCTAGTGCCCATTGTTAATTTTTCCTCTTTAAGGGCATCCTTTAATGATTTTTCAAGTATCTTACTCATTTTTCCTTAAGTCGATCGTCTCTGTAGGGCTTTATAGGTTTATTGAAGATTCAGGCAGAACGAATCATGAAAAATCAAACAAGAAAACATTAGTCAAATAAAAAGTGATTTGTTAAAGAATTAAGATTCTTCTTTGGGTAAGGAAATTAACAAAATATTATCTCCGCGCAACAAAATTTTTCCAACTTTTTCAGTGTTCCCATCAGCTGTTTCTTCTGCATCCTCTAATGTTAAATTCATATGAATATCAAAATCTTTGAGAATTCCAGTTACAGTATGAGTATTTCTTAATCGAAGTAGTAATTTTTTATTTTTACTTTTCATCATTAATGTAGAAATTTCGTCAGCCATGATAATTACCTTAATTCAAATTTACTCCTTTTTCTTTTTACTTACCTGCATGTAGAGGTCAACAGTACCACTTCCAATTGGAATGTTACTTCCTACAATTACATTTTCAGTAATTCCTTTAAGTTGTTCAATTTCTCCACCAAGTGCAGCATGTGCAATTGTTGGAACAGTAATTTCAAATGCAGCTCTTGCAAGTACACTGTCTTTAGTTCCTGCAATTCCATGACGACCAATTTGTTGCATGTAACCACGTGAACACATCAAATCAGACACTAACATAATGTATCTATTATCAACTTCTAATCCTTGGTCTCCCAAAGTATGATTTAATTCATCAATCAATGCATTTCTTGCAGCTTCAATTCCCAATGTTCCTGCAATTTCAAATACATTGTTTGTTCTAACATTTGTTTTATCAATTCCTTTAACTTCAAGTACTCTAGCAATATTAGAACCAGTTGTTTGAATAACCCATTCATCATCTTTTTGAACAAGAGTAACTCGTTCAATATCTGGGACTCCTTTTACAGTAGTGTTTAGAACTTTGTTTCTTATTGCAATAACTGTTGCAGTATCAGACTCCTCAACAAGGTTTAGAATAATTAGTGAATCAATTACTTCCAACTTGAATTTTTTGTTAGATGATAATGCAGCTTCAACTTCAGATATAGAACAACCTCTTTCTCGTAATCTATTTTCACTTAAAATTAATTTGATTTGAGTAGAATAATCAGTTTCACTATCAGCAAGTAATGCACTAACTTTAGTTTGTAAAACATTTCTTGCAACTTCGATTGCTTTTTCTCGAGACTTCTTTGATTCATTATCAAGATAGATATCCATAGTTGGAGTTACTGGTTTCTTTCTTGCATCTACTAATTCAATTAATCTTGGCAAACCTAATGTAACGTTTCTTTCTTTAATTCCTGCAAAGTGGAATGTTCTCAAAGTCATCTGAGTACCTGGTTCGCCAATTGATTGTGCAGTAACAATTCCTACAGCAGCACCTGGTTCTACTTTGGCTTTATTGTATAGAGATAATCCTTTCTTACATACAGCCTCAACACCAGCCTTACTTAATCCAGATTTATGTAATGCATCAAATACATTCTTTGTTAGTCTTGGATTGAATGTCTTGGTATATTTTTTAGTTAAAGTTTCAATTTCTTCTTTGGTAGCCTTCTTTCCAGAGTCAGTAATGGTTTGAGATTCAGTTAGTCGGACAGTGTTAAATGCTTCACCATGATCACTTTTTTGTACATCGATTCCATCTTCACCATAAAGGAATTGAACAATATGTCCGTGTGGATCTCTGACTGTTCCATCATATTCTAATCTAATGTGTTCTAATGCATTGATCAATCTACGTTGCATGTAACCACTTTGTTGTGTTCTAACTGCAGTATCTACTAGACCTTCACGACCACCCATTGCATGGAAAAAGAATTCTAATGCAGTAAGACCAGTTCTGTAATTTGATTTTACAAACCCATGAGCATCAGGATTTGCATCATTTTCTTTATAATGTGTTAAAGCACGATTGTTATAACCATCATTCATTCTATTTCCTCTTCTTGATTGTTGGCCTAAAGCACCTGCCATCTGACCTACGTTTAATGATGAACCCCTTGCACCAGTTGTTGCCATAATTTTTCCAGCATTGGAATCATCGAGAGAATCATTTGCAGTTGAGCCAGCTTTGTCTCTTGCTTTTCCTAACTCGTTAACAATGTATGCCTCTAATGCTTCTTCAGCTTTCATACCTCTTGTAAGTTTGAGAGTTCCTTTTTCATATTGATCAGTCAAGTCATCTACAATATCATAAGTCTCTTGAATGTCATCAAGAATTTGTTGTACATTCTTTTCTGGAACTTCAAGATCACCATAACCGTAACTGAATCCATAGTGTGTGATGAATTGTTTTACCATAATTAAAATAGAATTTAAGAAATTCTTGCCAATTTCATTTCCATAATCTTTTGCAATTCTATGCAAAACACTTTCTGGTTCTTCTGCACCAATTGAAGTTTTATCAATTACACCACTAATCAATTCACCATTTTTAATTACAACATCTTTAGCTTTTCCACCAGTTCCTTTTGACCACTTTGATGTAAGGACATAACTGAAGTCTTTTGGAAGGAATAAGGAGAAGAGTTGTTTACCAGTGTATGCAGGGTTTCCATCTTTAGTTTTAGTTCCAGGTTTTGGCAATGTATCAGTATAACCACCAAGCATTGCAAGATTTGAAAATTCTTGAACAGTTAATGTTGTATCATCTTTAGTTAGAAGATATGCACCAGTTACAAAGTCTCTTAGTGCTCCAATAATTGGACCACCATATCTTGGAGAAATTAATTGATCTTGAACTCTCATTAGTAAGATAGCTTCTGCTCTTGCTTCTTCACTTTGAGGAACGTGAAGATTCATCTCATCACCATCAAAGTCTGCGTTATACGGTGGACATACAGATGGATGTAATCTGAATGTCTTTCCTGGAAGTACTCTAACATAGTGAGCCATGATTGACATTTGGTGAAGTGAAGGTTGTCTGTTAAACATCACAATATCTCCATCAGCAAGATGTCTTTCTACCAAATATCCAATCTCAAGGGTTTCAGCAATTGTAGAACGATCTTCTACAAAGTCTAATCTAATTTTAACACCGTCTGGTCTAACAATATAGTTTACACCTGGGAATTTTTCAGGTCCATTAATTACTAATTTTCTCATTCTCTCAATATTCCATTCTGTAACAATTTCAGGAATTGTCAATTTCATGGCAACAGCTTCTGGGACACCAACTTCAGACAAATCTAAGTTAGGATCAGGTGAAATTACAGTTCTGCTTGAAAAGTCAACTCTTTTTCCAGATAACGAACCTCTAAATCTACCTTCTTTTCCTTTGAGTCTTTGAGTTAATGTTTTTAGAGGACGTCCAGAACGATGATGAGCTTGCGGAATTCCAGATACCTCATTATCAAAATATGTTGTTGTGTGATATTGTAAGAGATCAACCAAATCTTGAACAATCAATGGGGGAGTTCCAGCATCCTTACTTTCTTTCAATCTTTGATTTACTCTAATAATATCTACCATTTTGTGTGTCAAGTCATCTTCAGAACGAATTCCAGTTTCTAAAATAATTGACGGTCTAACAGTTACTGGCGGAACAGGGAATGCTTGAAGAATAAACCATTCTGGTCTTGCAGTAATAGGATCATAAGATAAAAGTTCCAAGTCCTCATCAAGGATTTGTGAAAATCTTTCTCTAATTGTAATTGGAAGTAATCTATGTTCACCAATTTCTGTTTTTTCTACAAAGATTGTGGGTTTTGTAAAGATTAACTCATACTGTGTTTTTCCACAGTGAGGACATTCTTTTGCTTTTTTTGCTTTGTCAATAATTTGTTCAGGAATACGTTTTTGAGAAATTGTGGTGTATGCTGCTTTTTTATCTTTAATATTTCTGAATACCTGTAAATCTTCTTGAGGAACTTTTAGTCTTGCACAAGAACGACATGTAGATTGCAATAATTTGTAGATATTATCAATAAATGCAATGTGTAAAATTGGTTCTGCAAGTTCTAAATGACCAAAATGTCCAGGACATCTTGCTGCAGTATTTCCACATGTCAAACATTTTTGTCCAGGTTCAAGAGTTCCAAGTCTTCCATCCATTAGGCCTCCTTGAACAGGCATTCCATCTTCATCATAAGTTTCAGGAGCAGTAATTTCTGCAACAGAATACTTTCTAATTTCAGTTGGAGACCAAACAGAAAAACGAATTCCATCAATTGCTTTAATTGCTTGAATAGACATCTTAGAGTTTCTCCTTTATGAGCAATCTAGGTGCAACATTTAGACTCTGCATTTCTTGTAACAATAATTTGAACGCATAAGCTACTGAAACTGAAGAGACCTTGGCTTTATCACCACAAACTCTGCAGACATATTTTCTTTGTTTAACATCATGATATGCTACAAGACCACATCTTTCACATACAAAGACATCAGATTTATCGGATTCGTCAAGTAATCTATCTTTTAAAATCATTGAAGCACCATAAGCAATCAAACAATCTCTTTCCATTTCTCCAAATCTTAGACCACCACCTCTTGCTCTTCCTTCTGTTGGTTGTTTAGTTAACATCTGAACTTGTCCACGGGCTCTTGCATGAATTTTATCTGCTACCATATGATGAAGTTTTTGATAGTATACTACACCAATAAAGACCTCGACTGGAAATGCTTTTCCAGTTCTTCCATCATACATTATTTCTTTACCAGAATATTTGAAATTATGTGCATCCATTACTTCTTTAACTTCATCCATTTTTTCTCCAACAAATGCAGAGCCATCAAATCTTTTTCCACGTAATGATGCAGACTTTCCACAAATAGATTCCATCATCATTCCAACAGTCATTCTTGAAGGGAATGCATGAGGGTTAATCAAAACATCAGGAGACATTCCCTCTGCAGTATATGGCAAGTCTTCTGCTTTTGCTAAAATTCCAAGTATACCTTTCTGTCCGTGTCTTGATGCAAATTTATCTCCAATTTCAGGAATTCTCATATCTCTTGCCCTAATCTTATACATTTTTCCACCTTCATTTGATTGAGTCATTACAACTGTATCTACAACTCCAGTTTCAGATGGTCTAACACCAATTGATGTATCTCTTCTATAAGGGCCAGTTGATTCAAATTCTCTATATTCTTCCATAAATCTTGGAGGACTAGTTTTACCAATTAAAATATCTCCGCCTTTTACTGGAGATTCTGCTGCAACAACACCATCTTCCTCAAGTAATCTATATGCACGCTCTCCTTTGTAACCTCTAATATTATCTTCAGCGTTTGGAATCTCAAAGTTATCACGCATTCCACCAGGATATTGTTTTGCTTCAGCATCATAAATTCTAAAGAAGAAAGTTCTTCCCAATCCTCTATCTACAGATGCTTTACTAAGTACAATTGCATCTTCAATGTTATAACCATCAAATGGTAATACTGCAACAACACAGTTCTGACCAGCAGGTCTATCTTCCAAGCCCAAAAGTTTCATTGCTTTTGTATTGACTGCTGGAACTTGTGGATATAGCATAAAGTGTTGTCTAACATAGGTACTAGTATTCATCATAGGAGTTGAGAATCCTAAACTTTGTTTTGCCATTGCAGATTCGTATGTATTTCTTGGAGATTGATTATGTTCAGGATATGGAATGATAGAAGCTCCTGCACCTAAAATTGCAGGTGGGAAAACTTCCAAGTGAGTATGATTCTTTGTGTCTTTATCATCTAATGTTACATAACAATTTTCTTCTTCGTTTGCATCAATCATTTCTATAACACCCATTCTCAAAAGATCAGTCCATGAAACTAATTTTTTAGAAATTTTATCTAATAATTCTTGAGTAAGAAGTGGTTTGTTATCTTTGATAATTATTAATGGTCGCAAAACTCGTCCAGCATTGCAATTTACGTATAGTCTTCTAGTTGAACCTTCGATATCAGATTTATGAAAAGATACCCCAACATGTGGATGAATTTTAGAATCTCGTCTAAGATCTCTTAATGACTCAGCTAGTTCTTCACCGATTTTATAATATCCAATTAAACGTCCATCAACAAAAATTCTAGTTCCATCTTTTTTCAAATCTTCTTTTGCATCAAAGAAATGCACAGTTCCAAGATCAAAGAGTTTTTCCACAATTTCTTCAGAGGGCACATTTACAGATATAATTCCAGAAAGAGCCAAGTTTTTGACTAGTCCACAGTTTGAACCCTCAGGGGTTTCACTTGGACAAATTCTTCCAAAGTGTGTTGCGTGTAAATCTCTTGCTTCAAAGTTTGGTTGAGTTCTACTAAGTGGGGATTGAATTCTTCTAAGATGACTAATAGTTGAAAGATAGTTTGTTCTATCAAGTAATTGGGTTACACCAACACGACCTCGTCCCCAATTTCCTGTAGCGATTGCATTGTTTAGTTTATCAGTAATAATTCCCGGACGGATGGCAGCAGCTACTGCATTAATTCCACGTTTTTGTCCTGATCTTTCTAATTGATATTTCATATCTCTAACAAGATTTCTAAATGCAGTTCTAAACAAATCTGCTAACATTTGTCCTGCAAATTTGATTACTTTATTTCCATAATGATCTTTATCATCAGGTTTAATCCAACCAAGTTTTAATTCTAATAATTTACAAGCAGCCTCTCCCAAAAATTGAGCTTTTTCTTTTCTGTTTTCAGGATGTTTTCCTAAGTGAGGTAACAAACCCCAATCAAGTAAAGTCTCAGCACGTTTAATCTGAAATTCTTCTAACATTCCAGGTGCAATTCTTTTACTGATGTAAACAATAGCATCTTTTGCAGTTGGAACATCACCTGCTTTTTCAAAAGAGCCTTCTAATTCATCTTGAAGTTCATCAACAAGTGAAACTGCTGCTGCAATTTCTCTATCAGATTCCAATCCAAGTGCTCTCATCAAAGTAACAACAGGAATATCAACAGGAGAACCAGGAATTCGTGCAACAATTAATCCATCATTTTTCATGACAAGTTCTAATTTTGCACGATATCCAACAATTGAAGAATATACTTTAGCTTTGAAAACAATATTTCCGCCTACTGTTTCTCTATCTACGATAATTTTGTTGTATGAAAGATCTTCCAATCCAACAATTACTCGTTCAGAACCATTGATGATAAAATAACCTCCAGGATCATTTGGGTCTTCACCATGTTCAATTAATTTTTGAGTTGAGAAATTGTTTAAAATACATGCATTTGATTTTGCCATTACTGGTACATCACCAATATGAACAAATCTAGATTCTAAAATTTTTCCATCTTCTACAACACTTGCTTCCATCATTACTGGTGCAGAATAAGAAACATTTCTCAATCTTGCTTCAGCTGGAGTAATGTGAGTAATAGAACCATCAAGTTCCATCATTCTTGGTTGTTGAAGTTTAATTTTACCAAGTTGAATTTTGTATGGATATTCTGCGTTTTCAACATCGATTTGTCCTACTTCATTTACAATACTTTGTAAACCTCTTTCTAAAAATTCATCAAAAGAGTTGAGATGTTGACGTGCAATACCTTCTCGTTTAAGAATGTCCTGAATTACAGGCCAGCGTTTATTCGATGAATCGGTCATTAGACTTCCACCACATATCGATAATAGAGACTAGTACCTGCAGTAGGGCTATCTCTAGTGATTTTAATCATATCACCAGGTTTTACACCAAGTCCCAAAATTGCAGGATCGTTAACAAAGATTAATGGTAATTCAGTTGGTTTACAATTATATTTTTTTAAGACATCTTCAGCTTCTTGTTTTGAAATAATCTCATGTTTTGGGACATAAACATGATCAGGAACTAGAATTTGTTTTTTCTTAGCTGCCATTTACAAAACCCCCACGAAGAACATTAAATGTAATAGTAATGAAAACACACAAACTGTCAAAATTTCACGCTCAGGTTAATATATATCTAATCTGAAATTCGTTGAAAAGCTTTGATTTTTCTTTTTTGTTACAATATTTTTACGGAATCTACAAAAATAATGGAAAATAGACAATTACAACCATAGAACATTTCTAAAAATAACAATCAATAATGATTATTACTCCAAAATTCTGAGATTACAACCTTTTCTATTTTTACATATATACATAAATAGTAAATAAGTAAATTTGTGTTAGAATGAATTTTAACAATTCAACACGACTGATGGGGATAGCCCTTATGGCAGTAGCGTTAATGTCGGTAACTTCGGTTAACCAAAATGTTTTTGCAGCTGATGCAGGAATGTCATTAACTGCAACAGCAGAGGGATCAAATATCTCAGTTAGTGGAGAAACTGCATCTGGTTTAACAGATGTTACATTTACAGTTCGAACACCAGATGGTGCTAATGTAGTAGCTGTTGATCAAGTAACACCAGATGCAGATGGTATCTTTGGTACAGAGTTCAACTGTTCCAATTGGAAACAAGATGGTGCATACACCATAACCGCACAACAAGGATCTTCTTCATTGTACACAATAGAATTATCTATTGAAGTAAATGGTGGTGTAGCTGCAGAAGCAACAGCAAGTGACTCTAGTCTAATAGTTGACGCAGAAGCAGCAGAAGCAGCAGCCGCAGCAGAAGAAAGTGGTTTATCCATCACAGCAAGTGCTGTAGAGGGATCAGACACAATTGGTATAACAGGACACACAACTAAAACCAACGAGGATGTCACAATAACTGTAACATCACCTAATGGAAACATAGTTAGCATCGATCAACTCAGACCAGGATCTAACGGAGACTTTGCCACAGATATTGTAATCGGAGGTCCATTATGGTCACAAGATGGATGGTACACAGTGGTAGCCCAACAAGGAAATGCAGCAGCATTCAAAGATTCTGTAGAAGTTGACATACTAGATGGTCTAGTAGTTCCAGAATTTGGTACAATTGCAGCCATGATTTTAGCAGTAGCAATTATCTCAATAATTGCAATCTCTTCAAAATCAAGACTTAGCATTATTCCAAGATACTAAAATTACAACCTTTTTTTCATTTTTATATAATTATAAATAGAGAACATACGGGGCTTTGTTAAGATGAACAACAACACATCATTGATGTTATTAGCCGCATTGGCAATTGTTGGCACCATGACTGTATCTTCAGCATATGCAACTTCTGACATACCATTATTGGTTGAAGCAGATAACACAGCATATAGTCACGATGACACAATTACAATTAGTGGTCAAGTAGCAAATGTAATTCCAGGAAACGTTCCAGCAACAATTACTGTTGTTAATTCAATGAACTCTATCGTTACAATTGATCAAGTCAATGTATCAGATAGTGGAGCATTTAAAACAACTTTCAATACAGCTGGAGGATTGTGGAAATATGATGGAACATACACCATTAATGTAAACTATGGCAGTCTATCTGACAAAGTTACAGTAGAATTAACCGGTGGAGTTGCACAAGGTACACCATCAGAACCAGCAGCAGATTGTGCTTCAAATGAAGTATCTGCAGACGGTAACTGTATACCATATGATATTTCAGGTGGAATGGTAACTGGTGCAGCAATCAATACAGATGACAATTCAAT
>CAZEFL010000014.1:32931-38808 GCA_964511485.1 uncultured Nitrosopumilaceae archaeon | reverse complement strand
CATTTGATTTTTTGAGATACTCCATTGGCAACACTTCCTAGGAGTAATTTATCAAATCCAGTTCTTCCATTAGACCCAATTACAACTAGATCATCTAAATTTCCAAATCAATTAAGTTAACAATGAAAATTGAATATTTTTTTCTTTTAGTTTCTCAATTAATTTATCAGCTTGTTCTTTTCCTTGGGTCTCAAGACTGAGAGTAACTGTTACTGAACCTGCATGTACTTTTGAAGTTAGTCTATCGTGTAATACTTCTACGATATTTACATTAGCCAAAGCAATTTCATCAACAATTTCTTTGAAAATTCCTGGTCTGTCAGGTAATTCCATTGATATTACTAGTAATCTACCCATTGCTGCCAATCCTTTGTCAACTATTTGTCCTAGAAGATACATGTCTACATTTCCTCCTGCCAATACTGCTACGACTTTTTTTCCTGGTGCAGGTTTTTTTGAAATTAAATATGCCAAACTAACTGCTCCTGCCGGCTCTACAACGAACTTCATTCTTTCCATAAGTAAAAACATCGCCTTTGTAATTTCAGAATCATTTACAAGAACAATCTCATCAATTAATTCATGGATGATTGAAAATGTTATTTCTCCGGGCATTTTTACAGATATTCCGTCTGCAATTGTTCGCTCACCTCCACTCTCTGTTAATGAACCATTTTTGACTGAATCATACATTGATGGAAATGAACTGGATTGAACCCCAACAATTTTGATATTGGGATTTTTTTCTTTTATTGCAATTAAAGTACCTGCAGCCAAACCTCCCCCTCCTATTGGAAGATATACTTCATCCACATCAGGCAATTGTTCTAATATTTCTAAACCTATGACTCCCTGGGCTGCTATAATTTGAGGATCATCAAATGCGTGAATTATTGTAGCTCCTGTTTTCTTTGCAATTTCTTTAGCTTTTGATGATGATTCATCATAGTTTACTCCTTCAAGTATAACATTTGCACCATAACCTTTAGTTGCAGAAACTTTCGCAGGTGATGCATTTTTTGGCATTACAATTGTACATGGAATTTTTTCTAAAGCAGACGCAAAAGCAACTCCTTGAGCATGATTTCCTGCAGATGCTGCAACAACGCCTCGTTTTTTTTCTTCATCTGATAATAATTTTATTTTATAATATGCCCCTCTAATTTTAAACGAACCTGTTCTTTGTCTGAATTCTGCTTTCAAATACAAATCTGATTCTGTTAGGCTACTAAATGTAGAGGAATGAATCAAAGGAGTTTTTTTGATTTCATTTCCTCGCAGGGAATTAGCTTTTAGTATTTCATCATATGACGGATTCATTGGAAATGTTGATTGTAAAACCATGTATTTGACTTCTTCTATAGAAAATTTACAGATTTTGTCAAATTTTATGCGTAAATTTTTAGGAATGGCTAAATAAGACATTTTTATCCTTCAAAATAATCCCGGTAGCCAAATCTCCCCTTTGAGAAATATTCTCATTTTTTGGTTATCTGGAGGTTTGTTTATGATTTTATTGTTGTTTCAATTTCGTCTAAACGTTTTGAAATTTTTTCTTTAGTTATGTCTGATAATTTCCTTGGATCGAAAATCCCTTCTTTGTTACCATTTTTTATAAATTCCAAATCAAATGAGCACAAACATCCTTCTTCACCAGCAACTAATCTGGTATCATCAATTAATACTGGAACTATTTGATAAGTTTCAACCAAAAAAGTATCTAATTCATTAAATAATTTAGTTTTTTTATTCGATAATTCTTTAAAATCTGTTCCAGCATCCTTTTCAATTTCCTCAAAAATTTTTTCACGTAATTCATCGTTTTCATAAAAAACTTCAAACAATTTTTGATGATCAAAATCTTTGTATCCTAATTCTTTTAATTTGTTTAAGACTAATTGATCACTATTGTCTGAAAGTTCTTGCTCTCTGTTTTTTGTCAAATCAATAATTTTTGATAACTCTTTTTGACAATCAATCACTCGTTGTTCTGGTTTGTAGTATAATAAAACATGAAATTGAATTGAAATATGCCCTGAAATCATATAATTACCTTCCTTGATTTCAAATTTTGTAAAAATTCGTCTGAGATCCTCATTATTTGAAACAGACACTTCTTGTAGCGACCAATCTTTGAGATTTTTACTAATTTTTTGGAAATAGTCTGAAATTAATTTTGGATCAAATGTTTTTTGTTCAGTTACTGTGGCATCTCCCATCATTACTTTAACATCTGCCATTTTTGTCAAATTTGTTATTTTCTCGATAAATGTTTTTTGTATTGATTCATTTTGTCTATTTAATGTTTGAATAAATTCATTGGGTGATCTTGTACCTAAACGCACAAAAAATAAGAAATTATTGTTCTCCTTAAACCTTCAGTAATCCTGAAATACAATTTTGGTTATGTGATACAAACTAAAAACAAAATATAGGTATGAAATCTATTATTTCATACTTAGGAACAATCTTTACAATCAGGATCAATACAAATTGGGTTGTGTTTACCATCCCTGGTTGGATGAGCCGTATCTCTTCTTCTTTGTGTTCGTGTCATAATTACTATACGTATTAATGATTAAAAAACAATTTGAAAAATTACATATTAAATAATATCTGATAGAATTTTGTATAGATTTGAAAAATTCTAAGATCATGTGTAAAATGTGTAAGGGAAAAATAATTGAGTATTACAATGAACATTATCGTGGAAATAGAGGGAAATGTCTTAATTGTGGAATTGACTTCCCTTTAGACTAAAGAGGTAAAAATGACAGAAATTAACGAATCAAAAAAGCAATCTGATGACTCATCAGATGACAATCATTCTGTAGTTGATATGCTACTCAGTAAGCCTGTAGGTGAAACATTAGATTCAGAAAATATGATCTTAGAAACTCAAAAGCGAGTATGGGGTGCTCTCAAAAAAGGTTATGAATATTCAGGTGTTGTAGATGAATCTGATGAATTTTTAAGAAAAAATGTTTTTTCAAAATTAAACATGGTTGTCTTGTATGTGGATTTGGTAGGTTCCACCATGATGACTTTGGAAATGCCTGGGGAAAGAATTGCAATTATAATTAGTTCATTTGCTCAAGAAATGGCATCGGTAATTAGACAACATCATGGTTATGTGTTAAAATTTGTAGGTGATGCAGTTATTGGATATTTTGATGCAGAAGAAAATGGATTACTTGCTTCTGATAACGCTGTAGGGGCTGCAAAATCTATGATATCCGTAATAGAAAAAGGAATCAATCCAATTCTTGATCAATATGATTACCCAGATTTGAAAGTAAAAATAGGACTTGATTTTGGACAAAATTTCGTAGTCCGATATGGTGCAGATGTAAAAAATTCTCAGGTCGATTTGATGGGCCCTGTAATGAATATTGCATCAAAAATTCAAGGTATGGCAAAACCTAACCAAATTTTAATTGGAGGAGATGTATTCCAAAGACTACATCCATCTTTACAAAAAGAATTCAATCAAATAGTTTGGACAAAAGAAGAATGGAAGTATCGTTCAAGATTAACGGGAGATATTTACGAAGTGTTTGAACACAAAGATTGATTTTACATATTATTTATTCTGAGATTCTCTAAAATTTTATATTTTTTAAATAGTAAATTTCTCAGGACATTCTATGTGTTCATAATGATGCTCAGTAAATTTTTTTTGAACAACATAAATTATAATTTTATGAAGATCTTTCTCCATGATCTCTTTTTTACATTTCATACATGACTTTTTTGATTCTATCATATGTAATTGCGATCTAAAACTGGACTCTATAAGGATCTGCGATCAGCTGAAATTGAGTTAAAATGACTACGATTTTACTAGATAGTACATTAAACACCTAAAGTAAGGCAGAAATATAGTGAATCTAGAAGAATTTCATGGATACTGAAGTAAATAGACACTTGCAGAACCTTTACGGTATGAATCCAAATATTCCTCATATGGCATTTCAATTTCCTAGATTGCCTCCAGGACGTTCACATCCTATGTTCAAAATTTATGAGAATCCATTAAGAGAGCAATTCTCACCATATACAGATACAATTAATCAGAAACTTCAGGGTTTTCAACAAATGTATCAACAATATGCTTCAGGGTTATTATCTATGGATACCGCCATCATTCCACCTGGACATCCATTGTATAATCGACAAAACTCTGTTAATACTTTGAAGACTGAAAATGACAAATTGCTTAAAGAAAATTTAGAATTAAAGAAAAAATTAGACAAAGAATCAAACTCAAAAAAGCATTAGTATTTGTCCGAAAATATTTTTAATTTTGGTTACAAGAATCCTTATTAATTTCAAATAACAATTTTTAATGTGGTAAAAACTCCTGCTGAAAAATGGAAAGAAATCATAAACAAATACAAAAAACAATGTCAAGAAATTTTAAAAATTTCTAGCAACGTGCGATATGCAGGTGTCATTAATCTTTATGGTAGAACATTAACCGGAATTATCAATCCAAAATTAAAACCATTATTAAAATCAGAACAAATAAAAAATGAATTTTTTATTTTATCTACTCTAATGACTATGCGAAAAGATTCTACAGCATCTCTT
Source organism: uncultured Nitrosopumilaceae archaeon (assembly GCA_964511485.1). Classification (GTDB taxonomy): domain Archaea; phylum Thermoproteota; class Nitrososphaeria; order Nitrososphaerales; family Nitrosopumilaceae; genus Nitrosopumilus. The sequence continues at coordinate 34,215 of CAZEFL010000014.1, read as the reverse complement.
GGAAAGCTTGAACATGTTACTTTACATCATCAAAAAATTACAATTGTAATATTACAAAAAAGTAACATTACATACTATGTATCAATTAACAAAAAGGCAAAAAATTTGGAAAAAATAATTTCTTCAATTAAAAAAATTATCTAGGCAGGGGTAAATCCATGGTATCCACCAGTTTGTTGTTCTTTATCGTCAAAAATTGGTTCAAATAAAGAAATCAAATAATCATCAGGATCTGAAATAATAGCATTTCTTCCCGAATCTTTTTCAACAATATCTCGATAAATGGTTACACCTTTATCTTTTAGTTCTTCTAAAGCTGATTTTACATCCCCTACAAGAAATCCTATAGTTATTCCATTTTCAATAGAACTGCCACTATGTTGTGCAGTAAGAGATGCAGGGTGTAAACTCAACAAAGCACCACCAGTGCCTAAATCAACCCAACTACGTCTTTGGTTTCTAATTGGTAAACCAATTATTTCATTGTAAAATTTTATAGATTTATCTAAATCTTTTACGGCTAAAATCACATTTCCAACTTTTTTAATATTCATGAAATCCTTTCCTAGAAGTTGTTTAAATCATTTTCATTGAACTTCAACCATTGTTTCGGTTCTATCAACACCATTAATTTTATGAATTTGTGTAGCTATGTCTTTTATTCCCCCTAGTTCTTTAACCTCAATTACTGCAATTGCATCAAATTGGCCACTTGTTGGAAAAGAATCTACAACAAATTCAATTTTACGTAATCTTGCAGCAATTAGTTTTTTCGGAGATTTTACTAAAATTATCGCCCTTACCAACCTAAATTTACCTCCACTTCAATCAATGTTTCAGTATTTACAATATCCTTAATTTTTTTAAAATCAATTACCATATGATTTATCTCGTCAATATTACCTTGTAAAAAAGCACTAATGTCTGCTCTTCCTGTAACGACCATGATTTTTTTCACAATTTTTCGCTTCTTTTTTAAAATTTCAACGACTGAATCAACCTTTCCTGGTTTTACTGTAATTAAACACAAAGCACGCATAAATTCAATACGCCAATCATTATGATAAAGATTTCTAGTCTGATGCTTCTTGAGATCTAGCTTCTTCTAGATATGCTCTTCTTTCTTCATTGATTTTTTCTTGATCAATTTCTATATCATCGTCGACAATTACTATGCCGCCATCCTCCATTGGCTCATCCTTTATTTTTTTGCCTTTAGCTTTTGTTGTTTTAGCTTTTGTTGTTTTAGCTTTTGTTGTTTTAGCTTTTGTTGTTTTAGCTTTT
>CAZEFL010000014.1:0-32831 GCA_964511485.1 uncultured Nitrosopumilaceae archaeon | reverse complement strand
TTGTTGTTTTAGCTTTTGTTGTTTTAGCTTTTGTTGTTTTAGCTTTTGTTGTTTTCTTTTCAGCCATGAATATCGAAAAAATACTGTTTACCTTATTTTTAAAGATTTTGTAGAATAATTTTTTAACTAAATTATCTAAAATGTTTGCAATTTTAATAAATCAAATTTCCAGGATTTGAAATAATTTAGAAATACTTGTGAATTAATAATATTGAAATTACAGAATTAGGCACAAATTTTGTATAAATTCTTAATTCATTACACCATTTTCATCAGTTGTGTCAGATTCGACTAATGCTTTAATTTGAGAAGTATTAGAACATTTTTTTCTGAATCCTGAATCATGTTGAATGATTCTGACCATTCCAAATCTCTTGTATTTTTTAGATTCATCATCAAATTGTTTTTCATGTTTTGATAAAATTAGAGCTTTTACTTTTTTATTACATATTTTACAATAAACATGGATCTCGGATTTACTCAATAAATGAAATGGGTTTTTTGGTTTAGATAAGCATGATCATTCCCAAATTTAGGGAGGGTTCTTAGAACTTTGAAGGTGCCGAGGGCATGATTTGAACAAGCGACAGCCACGTCTTCAGCGTGGTGCTCTTCCAGGCTGAGCTACCTCGGCACATAAAAAAATCACATTGCTGAGGAATTAAAGTTTGTCTTTTTAGATCTTCCAAAGAATATCTTCTCTACCTTTTTGTTTATTGATTAATCTACATACAACAAAAAGTAAATCAGATAAGCGATTTAGATATTTAATGCAATTTGAATTAATTTCATCTTTTTCACTTAGTAGAACAACTTGAGTTTCTGCTCTTCTAACAATCGTTCGAACATGATGTAATTGTGCAGCAACAGGATCTCCTCCTGGTAAAATAAAATTAGTTAAAGGTTCAAGATCGGATTCAAATTTATCTATATTGTTTTCTAACTGTGTAACCATTTCTAATGACACTCTATTTTTCATATCATTAAGATTAGGATTTGAAAGGTCTGATCCTACTAAAAATAATTCATTTTGAATTTGAATCAAGATCTCTGAAATGTTATTTTCTAATGAATTGGATAAAACAATCCCTAATGCAGAATTTGCTTCATCTATAGCACCAGACGATATTATTCTTTGATGTGATTTTGAAATTCTGTAATTTCCTTGTAGTTCAGTGTTCCCATCATCTCCAGTTTTTGAATAAATTTTCAATATTATTCCATAATAGAATTAATTATTATGTCGTTCGAAAAGTAATAACTAAGATGATTCTTGACTTTTTCAAAAATTCTGTAAATTTAAAAAATATTCCACGGCAAGGTTGGATAGATAAATTATCTGTCAGTAACCCTGAATCTGTTTCAGACCATTCTTACTCTATGGCTATAATGTGTATGGTAATTTCTGATTTGAGACATTTGAATTCTGAAAAAATATTAAAAATAGCTCTATTACATGATTTGGCAGAATCACTAATTGGTGATTTAACTCCAGAACAAATTGATAAAGAATCCAAGAAAAAACTTGAAAATGATGCATTTAAAAAAATTATAAAAAATTTACCTGAATCTATCAAATCTAAATATTTAGAAATTTGGTTTGAATATCAAGATAATATCTCACCTGAGGCAAAACTAATTCATCAAATTGATAAAATAGAGATGGTACTTCAAGCAAAAATATATCAAAAAAATGGATATGATAAAGATAAACTTGAATCCTTTTTTGAGTCTGCAAAAAAAGAAATCGATGACCCACAATTAAAAGAATTATTTATACAAATCATTAATGATGAATAACTATGTCCGAGAGAAGTAAAGATGAGTTAATTGATGCACAAAAACAGGTTATTGGAATATTGTTTGAGGTAGTTAAGAGATTACAAACTAACAACAATTTAGATGATGAGTATTTTCAATTAATTGTAAAAGAAAATAAAAATGAAAAAAAATTAGAAGATATTCTCGCTCAAAGAACAGAAAATTCAAAAATTGTTAGTCGATTATTGGAACAATTAGAAACTTAATTTCCACAACTACAATCATCGTCTGAAATTACTCTCAGATGAGCAGTTTGTTGATATTTATCTTGAATATAATTCGATAAATTTACAATTCTTATTCTTGATTCTTTAACCTTCCAACTACCTTCATTTTCAAACCAGGATTCAATTTCATCTACATCATATCTTTCGTTGTTTTCAACTAAATTTTTGAATATGATTTTTATTTCATCTACATCTGATTCAGACAAATTATCTTTATTTTCAATCATGGTAGTTATTTCATTTAATTTGATTATGACATTATTTGTTAGAGGCACAAATTACCATAAATGGAGATTCTATAACTATCTTTTGAGGCAATATTGTTTTTATAACAATTAGATAATTTGAAAAATATGCAGTATTTTCAAGCACTGAAAAAAGGTCAGAAAAGAGTTGCCGAATCAAGAGAATATCTAAACAAACTTACAGATGGGAAAGCAATGCCTGCATTGGCCTTAGTTGATACTAAATCAAATGTCTGGGAACCTGTAGGTGAGGAAAATTTGTATGCATTTGTTGATGAATCTGCAGGTTTTGTATTAACTGATAACAGTGGATACATTCTTGCATTAGTTGACAACACAGGTGCTTCAAAAACAATTGTTCAAGGAGTAACAAAACAACAAAAAGAAAATCTAGAGAAAATATTTGAATCTGACAACATCCAAAAATTTGAAGGTAAAGTTATTCTTCCCGTTTAGCCTTAAAATTAAACGTAAAGCTTTAGTTATCATAATGTGGAGATCAATAAAATGGGTAAATTTTCTCAAGATATAGAAGTCAAAGGTCATATTATTGATTCTTCAATTTTAACTAAAATTTTTGATCAAATTATGGATTTGAAGGGGGAATTTCAAGTAAAAGAAATAGACATTGGAAAAAGAAAAAAAGATCAGTCTTATGCACGGTTAGAAATCACAGGAAAAGATCAAAATCATTTGAATATAATTTTAAAAATGGTATACCGTGAAGGTGCAGTTTCAAAATCTCAAAATGAGGTCACATTAAAGAAGTCCCCAAAAAATTGTGTTATGCCTGAAAATTTTTACAGTACAACAAATAATCGTACACAAGTTTTCCATAAAGGAAAATGGATCCAGGTAGAAAATACAATGATGGATAAATGCATTGTCGTTAAAGGAAATAATGCATTTTGTGTTCCAGTGAGAGATGTCAAAAAAGGAGACCAAATTATTGTGGGTGAAGATGGTGTGAAAATTACTCCACCTGAACGTCCAAGAGACGGTGCAAATGTATTTGAATTTATGAATAGTTCAAGTTCTAGTGAAAGACCAACACAACATATAGCAAAAAAAGTTGCAGATGATATTTACAAAACAAAAAAGAAAGGTGGAAAAATTGTCATAGTTGGAGGGCCAGCAATTGTTCATACAGGTGCAGATGATGCAGTATCTGAATTAATCAAATCAGGGTACATTGATGGAGTTTTAGCAGGAAATGCTCTTGCGGTTCATGATATTGAATATGCTACATTAGGAACATCATTAGGAATGAATGTTCATGATGCAACTTTAGCATATCATGGACATAGAAATCATATGGATACAATTAATGCAGTTTTCAAAGCAGGTTCAATCTCAAATATGGTAAAAACTAAAAAATTAACTAAAGGAATAATGTATGAATGTGTAAAGAATAATGTTCCATTTGTTTTAGCAGGTTCAATTAGGGATGATGGCCCATTACCAGATGTAATTACAGATGTTGCAGAAGCACAAAGAGAATATAAAAAAATTCTAAAAGATGCTAGTATGGTGATAATGATTTCTACAATGCTTCATTCCATTGCAACAGGAAACATGCTTCCAGCGGATGTTAAAGTAATAGTAATTGATATCAGTCAACCAACAGTTACAAAACTTATGGATAGAGGTACATGGCAAGCATTAGGAATAGTATCAGATGTTGGTGCATTTTTACCAATGGTCACACAGCAAATTAAGAAAAAGAAAAAATTAATAATTTCTTTTTTAAAGTAATTGAAAATTTAAAAAATTCAGTTAGGAATTTTGAGATTAGATTTCATTAACATTAATTCATCAACTGTATCTTTTTTGAGTGACTCAAAGAATTTTTCAAGCATAGTCAACCCTGCAACCACTTTGGGCGCGTTCTTTTGTACAAATTCCACTTTTTCTGAATAAGATTTTGGAGCCTGTGTCTTATATGCATCAAAAACCTTGGAACCATCATAATCGACATAAGCAATTCTTGCACTGAAATCAGTCCTTTCTAAAACTAAACTATCTCCCCCTACTATTGCAGTGTGATATGGATGAACAATTAATGCTTCAGATAATTTTTGAGATGTAGTAATTTTTGCTTTTTGTAATTCTGGAGAATATGCATTAAAATCAGCCAAGAGATAAAATGTGGCCTCTGGTTTTGTGGCTTTTATCCCATCAATTGCAGTTAATGTATTGTACGTATACTCTCCCATAATTTTATGAATATCTCTTGTAATTTTGAAATATTCATCCATTTCATGACTGATTTCAAAACCCGCAATTGCAGCATGTTGTATTGGAGTAGATACTGCAGTGTATTCTGTTGCAAGAATTTTTTTGAATTGTGCTTTTAGATCAACTGCATGTTGTGGAAATATTACATATCCTAATCTATATCCTCCAGCAGCATGAGATTTTGATAATCCGTTTGTTACAAAAGTTCCTTCAGGGTAAATTTTTCCCATGCTGATAAATTTAGAGAAATCATAAGTGGTTTGAGCATAAATTTCATCAGAAATTATTGTAATGTTTAATTCACGGCAAACTTCGGCAATTTCTTCCAATTCCAATTTATTGTAAAGAAGTCCAGTTGGATTATGAGGATTGTTAAGAATTAGAATTTTTTGTCTGTCTTGTAATCTCAATGCTAATCGTTTAAGATCATTTGGAGCGATTTTTCCATCTGAACGAGAAGGCAACATATGAAAATTTTTCTTCAAAAATCTAATTTGTGGTAAATAACCCAACCATGCTGGTGTTGGGAGAATAACTGTACCGTGTAAAATTTCTAAAAGATTAAAAATTAATTCTTTAGTTCCTGGACCTACATAGATTCGTTCAGGAGCTATATCCATTCTAAAATAGTGTTTGTTATATTTTGAAATTGCATGTCTTAATTGGGGAATACCTGGTACTGCTGCATAATGCCCTTTGTTTGCATTTTTAATCAATGCCTCTTGAATTAGTTGTGGTACTGGAAAAGGGGATTGACCAAACGCAAAACCATAAAATCCAAATCTACATTCTGGATGAGTGCAGTCTGAATGGAATTCTTGTAAAAATGTATTTAGTTTAAGGTTCTCAGGCATCTCGATATCTTGTACTTGTTGATCAACCACGAATCGCAATATTTCATATAATGAAATTTTAATTATTACACAAAGCGTAAAAAAGAAAGTATCAACAAGTTAGATTTTATCAACCAATTTTTGGTATTTCATCTAAAACATGGGGATTCTCAAGTGACGAAATATCGCCTAAATTATTTCCCAATAATTTTGATTTCAACAACCTCCTCATAATTTTACCAGTTCTAGTTTTTGGCAAATCAGATAATTGAAAAACAAATTTTGGTTTTGCAATTTTTCCAATTTTTTTCGAAATATGGTTTGAGACTTCAATTTCTAAATTAGTTACAGTTTTGTTATCTGTTACAAAAAATACTACAATTGCCTCACCCGTTATTTCATCAGGTATTGCAATGGATGCAGCATCAGATATTTCTGAATGAGATATTACCGTTTGTTCAATTTCTGCAGTACTCATTCGATGACCTGAAACATTAATCACATCATCAGTTCTTCCTCGCATGTACCAAAGACCATCATTATCTACATAGACATAATCTCCATGAAACCATACATTTTCAAATTTAGACCAGTATGTTTCAAAATATCTTGAATCATCATTAAGTAAACTTCTAGTCATAGCAGGCCATGAATCTTTGATAACAAGATATCCGTTTTTGTTTTGTATAGAATTACCTTCATCATCAAACACATCAAGATTCATTCCAGGAATTGGAACTCCAACAGTAGATGGTTTTAATTTAATTCCAGGAAAAACAGACAACATGGCACCTCCAATTTCAGTACCTCCTGACAAATTCATGATTGGTATTTTTTTATTTCCTACTTTTTCAAATAACCACCACCATGAATCTTCATCTAATGGTTCACCAGTAGTTGGAATATTTTTTATCGAATCTAAAGAAAATGATTTTAATGGTTCTAAATTATTTTTCTTGAAAAATCTTACAGCAGTTGGAGATATGCCAAAAATTGTTGCTTGATATTTTGATAAAATTTTCCAGGTTTGATTAATATCTGGATAATCCAATGCACCATCATAAATTACTGCACTGCCCCCCACCATCAAAAGCCCATAAACATTCCAAACTAGACCCGTAATCCACCCTATATCTGCAGGCCAAAATAATACATCATTTTCATGCATATCTACCAGATAAGATGCCTGATATCCAGCAAAAACAGAGAATCCCCCATGAGTTTGAACAACCCCTTTAGGCTTGCCTGTCGTTCCCGAGGTATACAAGATAAACAATGGTTCTTCAGATCCTAAAATCTCAGTTTCACAAATATTGCTTTGAGTAGATACCAAATTATCATAATAAATCAATTTTTCAGATTCATCGTATTCATCAATCCCTTTGTATGGAACAACAATTATTTTTTCAATCATAGTGTCTTTTATGGCAACTTCTACTGTTTGTTTTTGAGATACATGTTTTCCTTTCCTAAAAAAACCGTCTGATATGAAAATGATTTTTGATTTACAATCTTGTAATCGTATGTGAAGTGATTCTGAACTATATCCTGAAAAAATAACTGTTTGAACTGCACCAATTTTTGCTGATGCCAATATTGCTAATATTGCCTCTTCTATCATTGGCAAATAAATTGAAACTACATCTCCTTTTTTAACACCCAATGACGTTAAGGCATTTGCAAGTTTTGAAACTTTCGAATCAAGTTCCGAATATGTCAGTTTTGAACTTTTTCCGTCTTCAGATACAAAATGATATGCAATTTTTTTTGGATTTTGTTTTGCAAATTTTTCAACGGATGAAAGGTAAATGTTTGTATCTCCATTTACAAACCATCTAGACTTTGCAATTCCTCTGGAATCATCTTTTGCTGTTGTATATGGCATGTCCCACACTATTCCAATGTCTTTTTCTACTTTTTTCCAAAACCACTCTGGATCAATTTTAGCTTTTTTTGATAATTCATCTAATGATGAAATGTTTAGTTTTTCCATAAATTGAAAAATATTTGATTCTTTGATTTGTTTTTCAGTTGGAATAAATTCAAAATTAGACAATATTCATTTTTTAAAAACAAAGTTAATGTAAAAAGATTTTAGATTATGAAATTTCTATTCCAAGACGCCTTGCACACGCAATTGCAGATTTTACATCATCTTCAGTGATGCCATTTTTTTGAAACTCTTTGTCCCAATCTGATCCAGAATTCATAGTATTTTCATGATAATATTGCCGTAAAATACGTCCAATTTGATCATCTAGTCTTTGTTTTGTAGCCTCATTCATGCCTGCTTGAAGAATAGTTGCATCAGAGGTAGCTAAAATTTTGATAAATTCTACATCTTCTAAGGAAAAGTTTGTCATGAATTATTTTTTAGTACAGTCAAATTAAGAGTTTGATATTATTGATTTCGTACAGTCACTTGATTTCCTGCAGAATGGCTTACTCCAATTACTGCTCCAGGATTTGTAGTAATCACCATCAGTGTTTCACAAGATAAACATAGAACAGATGGAATATAATCTGAATCTTTTTGAGATGGTCCCATAGTTGCTAATACTGCATCATCTTTTAGTTTTAATCCCCCACAATCAATACACGTAGACAGTTTTTGTGGGATGTGTTTAATTTTATCTACGTAATAATGAACCATTTGAATACACTATAAAATTATCTTTCTTAAGTTAATTGTTTTTTTAATAAATCCAAAGTCTTTGTAGGATCTGCTTTCCCTTTTGTTTTTTGCATTACTTTACCTACCAAATAATTAATTGTTTGAGGATTTGATTTTGCTTGCTCTACAGCTTGAGATTCTGCAGAAATTACTTCTTGGATAATTCCTACAAGTTCTGATTCATCAGATACGTTACCAAGATCTAATTCTGAAATAATTTGGGAAAGTTCTTTTCCCGTTTTTACGATTTCGTGTAATGCATTTTTTGCAGAATTTCTAGATATTTTACCAGAATGAATTGAATCTGCTAAATCCGATAGATGTTTTGAAGTCATTTTTGAGTCATTTCGTTTTTCTCGTGTATCAACTAATCCCATCAAATCAGTTGTTATAATATTTGCAATTTCTTTAGCGTTAGAGTCAGTATGTGATTGCTCAAACAAATCTGAATAATATTTGTCTGAAGATAAAACTTCAGACACTTGGACTGGAATATTATATTTTGAAATATATCTCTCTTTTTTTGAATTAATACTTTCAGGCATTTCTGATTTTAACCCCTCTACAATTTCATCATTCATTGTAACCCATGGAATATCTCCTTCCAGAAAATAACGGTAATCCAAATCTTCTTCTTTTGAACGAGATGATACAGTAATCTTTCTTTTGTCATCCCAATGTCTTGTTTCCTGAACAATTTCGATACCTCTTGAATGCAAGCTGTTTTGTCGCGTAATCTCAAAATGTGCTGCTTTTTCTAAATCATGAAATGACCCAATATTTTTCACCTCTACTTTATTTCCGCCTTCAATTGATACGTTAGCGTCTGCCCTCATTGCACCCTCCAAACTAGGATCAGACACGCCTAAATTTTCTAGCAAATCAGATAAAATATTGAGGAATTCTCTAACTTGCTTAGGACTCTCAAAGTCAGGCTCTGTTACAATTTCCACTAAAGGTGTACCTGCACGATTGTAATCAACTAGAGTAATTTGATTTTTAGAGGAACTTCCTTCATAGATTAATCTACCAGGATCTTCTTCTAACTGAATTCTAGTGATTCGAATTTTTTTATCTCCTACCATTATTGACCCTGAACCGCCCACACTGGTGTCACCGTAAATATTGAGTTGTGTGATTTGAAAGTTTTTAGGCAAATCTGGATAAAAATAATTTTTTCTAAAAAATGCAATTTTTTCAGGAGTTGAGCAGTTTAATGCCATGGCAATTATTGTTGCTTTTTTTACTGCTTCTTGATTTAATCGCGGAAGACTTCCAGGTAATCCCATACAAATAGGACAAATATTTTCATTTATTTCAAATTCTCTATAATTTGCCTTACATGAACAAAATAATTTACTTTTCAAATGTGTCAATTGACAGTGAATTTCTAAACCAATTTTGGTCATATCGGAACCTCGGGTAGTTTCACAGTGTTTTCTAAGGCATGTGCTGCTTGAAGTAATAATTTGTCTTGATTAGAATTTGCAAATAATTGAATTCCAATTGGCAGTCCATTAGATATTGAATATGGTACAGAAATTGCAGGTTTTCCAGTAAGGTTTGCAGTTACGGTATTGATATCAACTAAAAACAAAGATACAGGATCATCTATTTTTTCACCTATTTTAAACGGTAAAATTGGAACAGTTGGTGCAATCAAAAGATCAAATTTCTTAAATGCTTCATTGATTTCTTTGGTAAGTTTACTTTTTACCTTCATTGCTTTAAGAAAATATTTTCCTGCATGACCTGCAGATGGGACAAACCCCCCAATTATCATTCGTCTTTTAACTTCAGGACCAAACTTTTGACGAGATTTTGAAATGTAAGAATTGAATTCATATCCTTCAACTGGAAATTCATAACCATATCTCAAGTTATCGTACCTTGCAAGATTACTTCCAGCTTCTGTAGATGTAATAGTATAATATGCAGCAACTGAATATTTCACCATACCCAATGAGACTTCTTCACATGTTGCTCCCAATCCCTCTAGTTTTGAAATAGCATCTTTTGTTGCAGATAATACAATAGGATCAATTCCTTCTCCAATCATTTCAGTGATTATGCCTATTTTTTTACCCTCAATTCCAGAATCTATGCCTGAAAGATAGTCTTCATTTTTGTTATCTATTGTGGTGTTGTCATTTGAATCTAATCCTGCAATCATGTTTAGCATAAATGCAGTATCTTTTACAGTTCTAGTTAATGGACCAATTTGTTCAATGCTATTTGCATAGGATATTAATCCATATCTGCTGATTAAGCCATACGTTGGTTTGTATCCTACAACTGAGCAAAAACTTGCAGGGTTTCTAACAGACCCTCCAGTATCAGAACCTAATGATGCCACACATTCAAAAGCACTTACAGATACTGCACTTCCACCAGACGAACCCCCTGGAACATAATCAGTATTCCAAGGATTTTTGCTAGGTCCAAATGCACTAAATTCTGTAGATAACCCCATCGCAAATTCATCCATGTTGACTTTTCCAATAAATATCGCATCTTGTTGTTTTAGTTTTGTTATTACTGTTGCATCATAAGGTGCTACAAAATTTTCAAGCATTTTTGATGCACATGTGGTTTTGCTATTTTTGATACACATGTTATCCTTTATTGAAATGGGCATTCCAAAACATGCTCCAACTTTATCTCCAGATTTAATTTTCTTATCGATTATTCTGGCTTGGTTAATTGCATCATCATTTACAGATAAAAATGCATGAAGATTACCATCTATTTTTTGAATTCTTTGAATTGTTTCTGCAACAAATTCTTCAGCTGACAAGTTACCACTTTGTACTTGTTGTGCAAATTCAAGAGCAGAGATTTTTAGATTCATGATGACATCTTTGGTGCTCTAACATAGGTTCCTTTGTAATGATTTAATTTTTCAATTAATTTTTCATCAAATACAATGTACTCATCTTTTCTCAAGCAAGATAGTGAAATTTCAGGCATTGAGATTTCTTCTGATTCTACTCCAGCAGAATCTAAAATATCAAAATAATTGATCATAGCATGAACTTTATCTACATATTCGGCATGATCATTTACGTCAATTTTCATTAATTTCGAAACATGTTCAATCTCTTTTTCACTTACCATTTTCTTACACCTAGGTGGTCAATCCTTATCTCCAATTTTTAAAGATAACCTTGCAAATGATACATTTTATGCTTAATTATGCTTACAATTCAATAAAAAAGATCATTTTACTAATTTTTAACATAACTCAAAAATATTTACAAACAATGATCTTTTCAAAATATTATGAATAAACCTCATTCTCCACAGAATAAACCATACTCAATTTCAGTTGAATCTGGAAAAGAATATCATATTTGCATGTGTGGAAAATCATTCAAACAACCTTTATGCGATGGAAATCATGCCGGTTCAGGTATAGGCCCACGAACTTTCATAGCTACTGAATCTAGAATTGTTTCATTTTGTGGATGTAAATACAGTACTGAGAAAACAGGAAAATGTGACGGAACTCATTCTTCTTTAAAATAAATGAAAAATTGAAGGAAGATACTCTTCATCTATATTGTTGAAAGGATTTACAATTGTATTAGTTTCAGTGGCAGTATATCTTGTAATTGATACATTATTCCTTTGATTCTAATTTTTTAGCTTTTGCAAGACATTCCTCTGCCTCATCATTTTGACCCAAGTTTTGAAGAGCATTAGCTTTTTCGATTAATGCAACTGATGAATTAGGATTGATTTGAATTGCCAAATCAAAGCATTTGATTGCAGTTTCATATTCTTCTAATTTTGCAATACATTTTCCTTTGCTGTTTAATGCAATTGCAATATTTTTTCCATGAATTTTTTTGTTTAAAATTACTTTATCAAAGCATTTTATCGCATCAAAATAATTTTCTTGATCAAAAAAATCGTTTCCATCATCAAACCAATCTTTCCCTGATTTTTTCTTACCAAACAATCCCATATACAAAATTATTGTTTCATTTAGTTAAATTTGTCTCCACTTTCATCTATATCAGATAGAATTCTAACTTTTTTAAATAAGATTTCTCAAATTAATCCATGAAAACAACAATGTGTGAACATATAGATATTTCTCAATTAAATATAGAGATAACAAAAGATGTTTTTGCTATTTTAACAATAAATGGAAATAATTTGGCTACGCGTTCATGCAATAATTGCTATAATGAAATTAAAGAATTAGAACACAAGATAATTTCTAAAGAAGAGTTTCAATCATATTTAGAAAAATAACAGAATCAGATCTACATGAATCATACTTGGCAATGAGAAAATCATTCTTAACATTTATTCTAAACATGTAAAATATCAAAAAGTAGAATTGATTATACCATCATGTGTTTTTGATTGAATTTTTTCAGAACCTAAACATGATTTAGTTCCTCGCTGATGTGTCTCTATTCTATATTGTAAAGTGTATGTATCTACTCTTGTTATGTTTAGACCATGTTTCCTTTTTGTAAAACCTGTTTTTGCATGAATTAATGTTGCAGTTTTTACTCTCTTGCAAACATTACACATTATTCGTTTAGTTTGACCTTTTTTGATTATCATTTCTTCGATTTTACTGGTTTTTTTGTGAAATCATTTGTAATAATTAGTTCCATTGCCTCCATTGCCTTGTAATAGTGATCTATTTTCAACATTTTAAGAAAATTAGAGAACTTTGTCTGAAAATACGTGAGAACAATTTAAAAAATATAATTTTTAATTATTTAGTGGTAAGGCGGTCGTGAACATAATATCTCACGTATTATTTTCTCGACTGTCGTTACCCTAATGAGACATTATCATTCCTAATCTGAGTAATTATTTTGTCCCATGTGTATGTAAGATTAACAAAGTTTCAGGGGGTAAGCCTATCAACATCTCGAGGATAAAATGTAGTATCTCGAATATTTTCTGTTCCGGTTAATGCCATAATCAATCTCTCTAGACCTATACCACAACCAGCGTGGGGAGGTACACCATAATCAAATGCGCCTAAATGATATTCAAACGCATCAGTTTTCATTCCTTTGTTTTTCATTCTTTCAGCTAATTCATCACGTTTTTCAATTCTGGTGCTGCCTGAAGATAATTCCAAATCACCAAACATCAAATCAAATGATTCAGAAACTTTTGGATTAGATTTACTATCTTTTACGTAAAATGGTTTTGGAGCAAGTGGCCAATCTTTGATAAAGTAGAATCCATCAAGGCCAATTTTTTTGAGATTAGATGGATACAAATCATCACCCCATTCAGTCTTTGCTCCTGCTTTTTGCATTTTATCCACTAAATCATCATAAGAGTATTGAGGAATAGATTCTGGAATTGTTGGGGTATTAAATTCAGCATCAGGATTATCCTCCACATATTCTAAAACTACATTTGTTGAGATTTTGATAATCTCCTCAATTCTATCCATTACGTCATTATAATCTACAAACGCTTCTTCCAAATCAATAGATATTGCTTCAGCTAAATGGCGATTTGTCCTTGAGGGTTCGGCTCTAAATATAGGAGCAATCTCAAAAACCTTTTCAAAACTCATCGTCAATTGTTCTTTATACAATTGGGGACTCTGAGCTAAGAATGCTTCTTTATTGTAGTAAAATATAGGAAAGAGTGCAGCCCCTCCTTCAGTTGCAGTTGCAATCATTTTCGGAGTGTTAATTTCTAGAAATTTTTGAGAATGAAAATAATCTCTAATTGCTTTGAGTACTAAACTTCTAACCTTGAATACATGTTGTAATGCATTTCGTCTAAGATCAATTGGTCTGACTTCAAGACGAGTTTCAATGTTTTTTACCGTTTTTGCAGTTGGTTCAAAAGGAGGAATTTTTTCGACTTGAGAAAAAACTCTAATTTCTGTGGGAATTATCTCAAAGCCACCTGGTGCTTTGTCTGAAGATTTTACCTTGCCTGAAATTGCAATAGATGAGTGTGGTTTTAATGAAGATATTTTTTCACGAATTTCATCAGGACAATCTCTTTTTTTTGCAATTATTGAGATGGGACCATTTTGATCACAAATTGTTCCAAATGTGATATTGCCATGACCTCTAATTGTTAAAACCCAGCCCATTACAGTTACTGAATTACCATCCATAGAAGATGTAATTTCATTAGAATAATGAGATCTACGTAAAGTTCCTAATTCAGTTTCAATCATAATTTACATTTCCCCACAATTATGGTGTAATTAATTTTTACATCAAACAATTTATCACTCACATTAACCTTCATAGTACTTTATAACCAATAATCAGTCTAGATCTAAATGATTTGATAGTATATTGCATAGAAACTTAGAATAATAAAATTGAGTAAGTTTCCTATTAATATCAATTTTACAAATACTAAAGAAAAACTCTAAAGATAAATTTAGATTAAATTACTAGTATTTTTGAGTGGTATCATGTCATTAACTGATAAAGAGAAGATGATTGCAATAATTTCAAATGGGATTGCAGTATTTTCATTATTACAAGAAAGAGATGAACTACCAAAAAATACAACAATGTATGGTTTTGTCCTAAAAATAATCCCTGAAAATATAAAATCAGAATTAAGCATAGATTTAGTAGATGAAGTTTTTCAATATGTGACATCAGCACATAGTTCATAACATAGTAAACAAAAACGAGATTATGTCATTTTTTAAAACAGTTGAAAAAAGACGTTCTATCAGATCATTTTCTTCCAAAAAAGTTGAAAAATCAAAAATCAAAAAAATTTTGAAAGCATCATGGATGAGTCCGTCAGCTATGGGCATGCAAAATTTTAAAATTTTTGTTGTTGAAGATTTAAAGAAAAAAGAAAAATTAGTTAAAGCAACACATGACCAAGAATATGTTAATTCTAGTTTAGTTCTAGTATTTTGTTCGGATCCAAATCGAATAAAATTTACCGGTTCGAGAGGAAAAAACCTTTTTTCAGTCCAAGATGCAACGATTGCTGCATCTTATGCTCAATTAGCTGCTACTGCATTAGGACTGTCAAGTATATGGATTGGACATTTCAAAGAAAAAACTGTTGGGGAAATTATTAAAACAAAATTAAATCCAATTGCAATAATTTCAATAGGATATGCAAATGAAAAACCAGGAAAAAAAGAAAGTCAAAAAATCAAAAACTTAGTCAAACATGTATAATTTACTTGGAATTATCATATTTTCTTAGAATAATCAAGGCCAACTATTTTCACCCTTTACTTCGAAAAGCAGGTATGCCAGTCTAGTAACACGATGAGCAATTAATGACAATTGGGTATTGTGTTGGCCTACATAGTTTATGCGTCATTATTGAATAAAAAACTGATCATTATTCCAAAATTTGAAAAATAACTAGTTTTTTGTTTAAATGATACTGTTTTTTGTGGTGATAGTTCATAAAGTACAAAATAATATTAGAATATTATGACATCAATTGCCACTTTAGGTTCTCACTGCTCATTACAAGTTCTAAAAGGTGCAAAAGACGAGGGTCTAAAAACTATTCTAGTATGTGAGAAAAAACGTGAAAAATTATACAAAAGATTTCCATTTATCGATGAATTAATCATTGTAGATTCATTCAAAGAAGTATTAGATCAAAAATGTCAATCTGTTTTAGAACAAAATAAGGCAGTATTAATTCCGCATGGCACACTGATTGCACAAATGAATTCTGAAGAGATTGAATCAATCAAAACACCGGTTTTTGGAAACAAGTGGATTTTAAGATGGGAATCCGATAGAGAAATGAAGGAAAAACTCATGAGAGAGGCAAATTTGCCAATGCCAAAACCAGTAACAGATCCTAAAGATATTGACAAATTAGTAATTGTGAAAAGACAAGGAGCCGCAGGAGGTAAAGGTTACTTTATGGCTGCAAATTATGAAGATTACAATACAAAAAGAGACCAATTAATTTCAGAAGGAATACTTTCTAAAGATGAAACACTTTACATTCAAGAATATGCAGCAGGTGTTTTAGCATATTTACAGTTCTTTTACTCGCCATTAAAAGATGAATTAGAATTTTTTGGAGCTGATCAAAGACATGAATCAGATATAGAAGGATTGGCAAGAATTCCATCAGAACAACAACTAAAGTCAACTAAAGTTCCGTCATTTAACGTAATTGGAAATAGTCCTCTAGTATTACGAGAATCATTATTAGAACAAGTTTATGAAATGGGAGAAAATTTTGTTGAAGCTTCAAAAAGAATGGTATCCCCTGGAATGAATGGACCATTTTGTATAGAAGGAGTATATGATGAAAACGCTCAATTCAAATCATTTGAATTTTCAGCAAGAATTGTTGCTGGAAGTAATATCTACATGGATGGTTCTCCATACTATTCTTTGTTGTACAATGAACAAATGAGTATGGGTAAAAGAATTGCACGAGAAATAAAAACTGCTTCAGAATCTAACCAACTGGATAAAATTACAACATAACTAATTAGAAATTATTTTGTTGTTACTTCCATTCCGTGTTGTGATTTGATAATGTATTTGTCTCGAATTCTTACACTAACCCAATCAATTGCTAAAACAGTAATCAATACAACTAACATGAAAATTGCAGCTTTACCGTATTCAAAGAATTTGATATAATTGATTATGTAAAAACCAATACCACCAGCTCCTACTAATCCAAGTATGCTAGTTTGACGAATGTTATAATCAAACATGTAAAGCATTTGACTAAGAAGATGAGATGCAGATTCTGGAATTACAACATAACTAATTAGTTGTACTTTAGATACACCAATTGAACCAACGGCATCCATAGGATCAGAATCAATTGTTTCAATTGCCTCATATTGTAATTTGGCAATAAATCCTACAGTATACATGATAATAGCTAAAACTCCAGCAAATGTGCCAGAACCTACCATAATTACAAACAATAACGCCCACAAAATAGAAGGAAATGTACGAATTGCAGCTAAAAATGCACGAATTGGAGCATAAACGAATTTACTATTTAGATTTCTTGCGGCAAGCAAACTTAGAGGCAAAGCAATAACAATTCCAATTACAGTTCCAATGAAAGCCATTTGAATAGTCTCAAACATTGCCCAAAGAGCTGTTGGAATATACTTTGGTTCAACTGCAATCATCTCTTCAAAAACAATCATAAGATTTGGTAAACCTTCAACAAAATCTATAGGACTAACATCTACATTGTAAGATGCAATTACCAGTAATCCGATTATGATTCCAATGATGATATTATTTTTTGGGGTCATCAGAATACATCTCCATTATTTCGTCATTGGTCATATCACCTGTTTGAAAATCAACAATATTATCACCTTCAACACCAATTTCTAAAATTTTCCTTCCTTCCTTGATTACTGCAACTCTATTTGCATACTCTAATGCTAATTTCATATCATGATGAACCATTATTGCAGTCAAATTCATTCTTTTTTGAGCATCAGTAATCAAATCCATTATTTCACGGGCAGTCACATGATCTAATTCTGATACAATTTCATCAGCTAATAATATAGTAGGTTTTTGCATTAATGCTCTAGCAATTGCAACTCGTCTCTTTTCACCACCACTAAGCATGTGGGCTTTTCGATCTTCTTTTCCAGATAAACCAACTTGATGAATAATTTTTTTAGCTTCTTTGATTTCATGTTCGGGGAATTTTTTTAGAAATGATTGAATTTTATTTAATCTAGGTAACGCACCTATGAGAATATTTTCAAGAACTGAAATGTTTTTTATCAATCCAAGATTTTGAGGAATGTATCCAATTTTGTGCATCATTATTTTGAATTTTTTATCATTCATGTCAGGTTTGATATAATCAATTTTGATAATTCCATTACTAGGAATCATCATTCCATTCATCAATTTGAGCAAAGTTGATTTTCCAGAACCAGATTGACCTACAATTGAATAATTTGTGCCTCGATCGATAGAAAGATTGATCTCTTTTAATGCAAAATTTTTAGAATCATAAGATGTTGAAACATCATTCATTTGAATAATTTTTTTTGTAGAAATTAATGAAAAAGAAGAATTTTCGGTCATCTGAATTTGTTTCATGTTCAGAATTCCAGGTTTTATTTGCTCTTATTGTATTTGTCAAGAATGAGTTGATCAAGTCCAGTTAATGCATTGATATAATTACCAAAGTCACCAATGTGCATACTAGTTGTAGTAGGAACTAATGCTTCAGCACCATACAAATCTTTTAAGATGAAATTATTCTCATCATAATTGAGTTGGATTAATGCATGTACCAATTCATTTTTAGTGGATTCAGACATATCAGAATTCACCATAAACACATGTGATGGCACAGGTCCAATTGTTGTAACAGGACGTAATTTTAGCTGATCTTCTAATTCAAGATATTTTTTTGGAGCAATATCTGAACCAAATGCAACATCAACATTACCATTTAGGAGTAATTGTAAAGCTGCTTTATAACCTCCAGCAAATGTATAGCTTTCAAAGTTTTCTGCTAAAGCAGATTCCAATGCAACTATGTCATCACCTTCAATGTTTACATGTCCTTCAGTAACTAGAGTGCCCATAGGCCTAACAAAACCAGAAGAACCAGTTATGCTAGTAAAAGCCACTCGTTCACCAATAGTATCTTCAATTGAATGAATAGAGTCATTTTCGGCTAATGTCCAAACTGTTGCCTGATAGTTTACTTTTCCTGCAACAAGTTCTGCCAATACAGCTTCAGCACCAGTTCTATGATGGGTAATCCATGCAGGACCAGTATCCATAAAGGCAGCATCAATATGACCAAATCTCATTCCTTCGATAATTGATTCATAACCTGAAGGTACAACTATTTCAACATCTACACCAAGTTCATTTTCAAGAAATACTTCCAAAGCTTGAGCTTTTGGAGTTAACTCATCAGCTTTTTCAACTGGAATAAATCCAATAGTTATGGTGTCGACATCAATAGATTTTGATTCAGATGAAACGTTAATGATTTCATTTTCTAAAAGATATGTTATACCATTTAGAAAAGTAGTATCATCAACAGTACCATCAGCCCACCATCCAGCATTATTTTTAATCCAATCAGGAACTAAACCTTCTGCTTGAACATTTTGAACAAATGGTACAGTTGTTACACTAATTACAGCAATAGCCGCAATCAACGTAAAAATTATTTGTCGTTTCATGATTACTGATGAAATTAGTTAAAGCTAATTATTTAAAGCAAGGTATCATTCTAAAAACTCATTCCAAGTCTATAGAATCAGAATATAGAATCATAAATCAGATTTTAGGTCGATGTTAGGATACAAACTCAAACTTGGTTCTAAACCATCTAAAATAATTTCAACTTTACCGATTCTACTACGATATTGTTTGATCTTTTTTCCTTCTGGGGATATTACATATTGATTTACTTCTACTAGTGCAAGTTCTTCCAAAGTAGATAGTGTTTTGTATACAGTTGAAATTGAGATTTTTATTTCATCAGCAATCATGTTGGCATCTTTTGAATCAGATTTAATTGAAAATAATACAGCTCGTGTACAAACACTGCTAAGAGATTCAATAATTTTTTGAGTAATATCAAATTCAGATAATTGAATTATGTTTGGATTTGACATGTAATCACTTGTTGGGTGTTAAAATTAATGTAGGTTCCGGTTTTCGGATAGAAATATCGGCTTTGCTTATTCTGCTTTTATAGACCTTGTATTTTCTACCTTTTTCAGATAACATCCACTTATCCACTTTTATCAAAGTTATTTCTTCAAGATCTGCTAATTTTTTATAAACAGAACTAAGGGGGATTTTGAGTTTATCAGATAGTTCTGCAGCAGTACGTCCATTTTTAACAATAGAGAATAATATTGCACGGGATTCAGAATCAGATAGTGATTCTAGTACTTTTTGAGTAATATCATATTTTTTTAATTGAGGTAAAGTTAATCGTCTAGACATTATCGCTCTAAATATCTAAGATGTATTTAAACAAGATTGTATGATTCTCAGTCTATAGAATAAGAATAAACAATTAAAAATTAAATTAAAATAAATTTTTTAAAATACTATACTATTAATGACAAGGAAATCCTGCTGCATGACGCATGTCATGAGTTAATTCATGCAAGTACATGTTTTCATATGCTGATTCACCTAGTATAACACTGAAGATATGACCTTGATCAAATGCTAC
The DNA here is from genome assembly GCA_964511485.1 of uncultured Nitrosopumilaceae archaeon. Classification (GTDB taxonomy): domain Archaea; phylum Thermoproteota; class Nitrososphaeria; order Nitrososphaerales; family Nitrosopumilaceae; genus Nitrosopumilus. Next base: position 12,607 of record CAZEFL010000014.1, on the reverse strand, counting down.
AACAAACAGTCCAACTGCAAACACTATTGCCAATGCAATAATTGCTAATTTTGGAACATCATTTTTTGATACGTTAATTTGTCTTGATTTAGACATAACTGAAGCAATATCTGAATATATTTAAGTACTTGGATAATGTAACCGGATCTCATTTGAAGATCAAAATATTATTTATTCAAAAAAATCATTTCGATGATAAAATATTTTAAAAAAATCACAAAAAAATTCAAAAATGAATCATATAATGTTTAAAAATTATTTTGATCTCAGAGATCATAGTTTTTCATATCTGGTCTGAACTTTTTCCACAATACACCAAAAATTATGCCAAGAGAAATCCAAAATATGCTTACAGCAATCACTGACATCGCTCTAAACCCATTTATTAAATCCACAGGGGCAGATACTTCATCTGGATTGGGAGGCATCAGTACAAAGATAATTAAAATAAAAATACCATATCCTACAATTGCTACAAACTTTTTTGATTGTAATCTTTTGTAAACTTGATAAAATGCTATTGCACCAAATCCCGAAATTGCAATAAATGACAAATACAAAATGGAACGAAGTACTACAGTTTCAGTTTCCCCTACAGTTGGAGGATTTGCAGGGTATTTTAAAAAAGGTATTATGAAAATTGTAAGCCACATTATTCCTGCTAATATGATTGATTTTTTTACATCACTTCCTTGTGGGAGGGTTTTCCTAGATAATACGTAAACAATACCAAATAATGCACTCATAGATATACCCAAAATAGTACCAGCTAAAATTTGACCACTTTTTTGCCATTCACGATATGCGTCATATTCTACCCAAAATGCAAGAGTGTCATCTTCTTCTCCGGATGCAAAAAGATTTTGGTTCTCAATTCCAATTGCCTCATCTAAGTATGGTTCAACAAGTACCAAATTTGCAACACCATGAATTGTTCCAGCTAAAGCACCAGAAAATAAAACAATACTTAAAAATAAAATTGTCTTCATGTTGAGTTTTACCTAATTATAAAAAAATTACGTTGAATATGAATCCATTTCATCCATAATAGAAAATAAATTGATATTATGCTATTCAAAGATCATTCAACAAATTAATTTCTAATAATCTTCTCTAAAAATTAAGAAATCTATTTACTTGAAAATTTTAGATATAGAATAATGTCAGGAAAACAATTTTTACTAATTCCGTTAATCATTGGAATTTCAGCGGGGCTGTTCTTGATGTTTTCTTCACAAACACAAAACAATCAACAACTAACGGCAGCATCATTAATTGATGGAGTTTCTCCAATTATGGGAGAATCTAATGCACAAATTACAATTCTAGAGTGGGGAGATTATCAATGTACATTTTGTTACAAATTTCATCAAAATACATTAGATATTATTAATGAGCAATATATCAAAAATGGTAAAGTAAAATTAATTTACAAAGATTTTCCACTGAATGGGCCAGATTCATTTCTTGCTGCAGAGGCAACATATTGTGCAGAAGATCAGGGAAAATACTGGCAATTCCATAACGAGCTTTACAAAAATTGGGAAGGGGAAAGAACAGGATGGATTACAAGAGATTCATTAGATAGATTTGCTACTACAATAAAGCTAAACTTGGACATATTTGATGCCTGTCTTGATGATCAAAAATATCAAGAACGAGTAAGAACATTATATGAATTTGGAAAAGAAATTGGAATAGATGCCACCCCATCATTTTTGGTCTTCAATGACGAGAAAATTATTAAAATCGTAGGAAATCAGCCATTACAAGTATTTTTAAAAACTTTTGATGAATTTTAATTTCAAAATATAGAAACAATCAAAATTAATATCCGCATAATGAGGAAAAATTACAAATGGGAAAAATAAATATTGAAAAACAAGATTCAGTTAAACTCTATAAAATTAGAAAAACTCTGGAGGAATTATCACATAAATCAGGTAGAGGAACTGAGCTTATCACAGTATACATTCCAAAAGGAAAACAACTTCATGAAATAATCGGGTCACTTCAACAAGAGCAAGGAACAGCTGACAACATTAAATCAGATCTTACAAGATCACATGTAGTTGATTCTCTAGGTAAAGTTGTTCAAAGGTTGAAACTATACAAAAAAACACCCCCAAGAGGATTAGTTATGTTTTGTGGGGCGTTACCTCCAGAAGAAGGAGGACCATTAGGCAGTGAAGTTGTAAAAGTATGGGAGATAGATCCGCCAAAAGATTTGAATCAATATCTGTATAGATGTGATGATCATTTCCATGTAGACATTCTAAAAGATATGCTAAAAGATGATAATTTGATTGGATTTTTAGCAATTGATGCAAAAGATGCAGGTTGGGGATTACTGCATGGGGATAAGATTGAAGTTTTGTCTCAAACAGGATCTGGTGTAGCAGGGAAACATAGACAAGGAGGGCAATCTGCAAAAAGATTTCAAAAATTAAGAGAGATGGAATTGACTTATTTTTACAACAGAGTTGCACAAACCACAAGAGAATATTTTATTGATATCTATCCCGTAAAAGGACTAATTATTTCAGGTCCAGGGCCTACAAAAGAGGATTTCATAAATGGGAATTATCTAGAATATCGATTACAAAATAACATCATATCTACAATTGATGCATCATATTCAGGTGCAGAAGGAATTAGAGAAGCATTTTCAAAATCATCCGATATTTTAGGTGATTTCAGAATGGTTGAGGAAAAAAAATTAGTGGAAATGTTATTCAGAGAAATTAACGGAAACACTGGAAAAGGCTCTTATGGGTTACAAGAAGTAATCGAGTATCTAAAAAATAATGTAGTTAAAACATTGGTAATTACTGATAACACAAATCTGCATAGAGTGGAGGGTAAATGTAAACGATGTCAAAATATTCAAGAAGAGATTTTAGAAAGGCCTCTAGTAATTCCAAAGAAAACAGAATATTCAAGCAACCCTTGTCCAGGATGTAATGCAATGGAAGTTGAAGTTAAGGAACAAGATATTGTAGATTATTTAGAAATTCTTGCAGCAAAAACAGGTTCAGAGTTAGAAGTTATTTCAGGAAGTGCAGAACATGGAAATATGCTTGCAAGTCTTGGAAAAATTGCTGCTATTCTAAGATACAATCCAGGGCATTCTAAATAAGAACAGTACGGATTTTTTTTGCAAGTTCTGAGAGTTCAGAGTCATTTGAAATTTGTCGTTTAGTCCAAATTGTTCCTTTGTGGTTGTATCGAGGAATAATATGAACATGGACATGAGGAATGATTTGTTTTGCAGCTTTACCGTTATTTTGACCTAAACTAAAAGCATCTGCACCAGTTACATCCAAAACAGCTTTTGCAATTTTTGGAACAAGAGAGAAAATATTCCCAACATTTTGAGATTCCATGTCAGTAATTCTCTCATGGTGTTTTCTAGGAATGATCAAACTATGACCAACATCAATTGGATATTTGTCCAAAAATGCAATATGGGAATCATCTTCATAAAGAAAATGACCGGTTATTTTACCATCTAAAATATCACAGAAAATACAACCCATGGTAATTAGCAATTGATGATTTTATTTATTGTTTTAATGATTTTGTAGAATATGGTTTATCAAAATTTATGGGGAAAAGAACTAACTATACAGTAATAGTGCCAATATTCCATAAAATGCAATTACTGACACTCCAATAACAATTACACCAAGTATAGCTTTTTTCACAATATTTTTTTGAAAATTATGGATTTAAAGATTGAGTGTATTTTGTAGATTTTAGAAATATGTTCATTTATTGTGTTTCAAGATAATGTCAACGAATAGTTAATTAGGGCAAATTTAAAAAGCAGTTCATCACATGGGCCGAAAAGAACGAAGAGATCGTGAGTACAAACGTGAAAATTATGCTGCAAAACATTCAGCTGCAAAAAGAAAAGAAACCCTCATCGCAGTTGGGGTTTTAGCTATAATTGCTGTTATCGTAGGATATGCAGGATATTTGTTCTTGAACATGACTGAAACCGCCCCTGGAGGACCAGATAATGGGGGTTTTGCATTAGGCAGTGAACATTCACATGCAGGAATTTTGGTAAAAATATTTGGCGATACATTTGACTTTTCAGCACCAGCTTATCAGATCAAATCAAGTTGGATACATTTTGAAGGGAGAGATGGCTCTACAGTACACAAGCATGCAATAGGAGTTGATCTAGGATACCTCTTTGACACATTATCTTTAGGTCTTGATGATCAATGCTTTTCTTTCCAAGATGGAAGGAATTTCTGTACAAATGAAGATTATAAACTAAGTTTCTTCATTAATGGAGAACAAGTTTCAGATATTAGAAATTATGAGATTTCAGAAGACGATAGAATTTTGATTTCATATGGTGAAGGCACACAAGAAGAAATTCAAGAACAACTTTTAGAACTTGAAAATCAAGAAATTATCAAATAAAATTTTAGTTATTACTTGTCGTGAATTTTGCCATTTTATCAAAGAACATGTAGTATCCACATTTTGTACATCTTAAAACAGTTAATTCAGTAGTAAGGAATTCTTTGTCTTCAAAACGACCACTAAGTTTTACATTTTCTCCTGCGATTGCTGCTTTGTTGCTCTGACAAACAGGACATGCAAGTTGTTTTTGCTCCATTGTGTTTCCATCAGTATCACTCATGACATAATCTAAAATGATTAGAATTTAAACTCAATGAAAATTATTCAATAAATGCCAATAAATTTCAGTTAGGGAATATCATCTATTAAGAAAGTTATGTGAACAGATGTCGAAATTATACTTTCTGAAGAAAATATAGGAGTGTCATTAAACATGGATGATTCAGTAAAAGATGATTTGAACATTGGAGTTTGCATCGGAGATACAAAATCATCTAAAGTGATTGATTTTACTCCAACAATCCTTTGATCAAGAGGCGATAATGCATTTTGTGCTTTAGATTTTGCATTTTGGATTGCATCCTCAATCAAACTATCCTTCAAAGCAAAATGGGAATCAGGAGAAATTGTAAAGTGGACAGAATTTACTTTGTTTACTCCAGAAGAGACGACTGTATCAAGAATCAAAGCAGCAGAATCAAGTTTTTTTGTTTCGACCTGAAGTACGTTAGTTACTTGATAACCAATCAATTCAGATGTATGTCGACCAGTCTCTTTATCTTGATAATAATCATACAAAGGAGTAATTGAAAATCTAGATGTGCTCAAATCATCTTCAGAAATATCAATTAATTTTAATTTGGAAATAGAATTTGATAATAATTCAGAATTAGAATCTAATGCAGATTTGGCAGAATCCCCATTAGTTTCAACACCAAATTCAATTACTAGTAAATCAGGTTGCACATTTGTCTGAGCAATTCCTGTAACAGAAATCGTATGTTCAGATTTGTTGTGAATTAATGATTTTATCATAGAATGATGTTTTTCCATCATTTCATCATGATTCATTTTTTCATGAGTTTCAATTTTTTTTATTTCATCAGTACTATCATTTTGAGATTTTGCTAAATTCTCAGGTTGAATCAATACCACTGCAAATGCCAAAACACAGACTAATCCAACAATAGCAGCAATGTTTAGAGGATTCAATAAAATGATTCAAGAAAAAATAGTATTAAAACTAGATGAATAAATCGTTACAATTACTAATAAAATAAAAATAAATGTATGATCTAAAATTCATTCTAAAAAAATCATAATGCCAAAGGGAATATCTAAATTATAGCAATCTGAAATTCACATGTTATGGAAATTTCCAGTAAAAATGTAATTGAAGGAACCAGTAGAGCCCCACAAAGAGCCATGTATAAGGCCATGGGACTAACTGATGAGGATTTATCAAAACAGTTCATAGGGGTTTGTCATACTGGTAATGAAGCAACACCATGTAATATTCATCTTCCACGATTAGCTCTAAAAGCAAAAGAAGGGGTTTCTGCCACAGGTGCAACCCCAAGAGAGTTTTCAACAATTGCAGTTAGTGATGGAATAGCAATGGGACATGAAGGAATGAAGTCATCTTTAATTTCCAGAGAGGTAATTGCAGATTCTATCGAATTAATGGTCAGGGCACATCAATATGATGCACTTGTAGGAATTGCAGGGTGTGACAAAAGTTTACCAGGAACAATGATGGCAATGGCAAGATTGAATATTCCATCAGTCTTTGTTTATGGCGGAACTATAATGCCTGGAATGCTTGAAGGTCAAGAGCTTACAGTAGTAGATGTGTATGAAGCTGTAGGTGCATATGATGCAGGAAATCTTTCTTTAGAAGGATTAAAAAATATCGAGAATACTGCGTGTCCAAATGAAGGATCATGTGGTGGCATGTTTACTGCAAATACTATGGCATCAATTTCAGAAGCTATCGGTTTAGCATTACCTGGAAGTGCAAGCCCACCTGCTGCAGACGACAGACGTGATAAAATGGTATATGATTCAGGAGTTGCATGTGCAAAATTACTAGAAATTGATCTTAGGCCTAAAGAAATTCTAACGTTTGAGTCATTTGAAAATGCAATTGTTATGTTAAATTCTGTAGGAGGTTCAACTAATGGAATTTTACATTTGTTAGCACTTGCAAGTGAAGTTAATATCAAATTAACATATGATGATTTTGAAAGAATAAGGAAAAAAACACCACATTTGGCAGACATGAAGCCTGGTGGAAACTATGTTATGAATTCATTAGATAAAATTGGAGGAATTCCATTTGTATTAAAAAAATTACTCGATAAAGGGTTGTTAAATGAAAATTGTTTAACAGTTACTGGAAAAACAATTAAAGAAAACCTAGATTCAATGAATTTTTCAGCACCAGATCAGCACATTGTAAGACCAATTGAAAATCCCCTTCATGAAGTTGGAACAGCTGTTGTTCTCAAAGGGAGTTTAGCTCCTGAAGGGGCAGTAATAAAAACAGCAGGAGTGGAGATGACCAAATTTACAGGAAAAGCCAGAGTGTTCGATAGAGAAGAGCATGCATTTGATGCTGTTGCAAAAGGAGATATTGATGAAGGACAAGTTGTTGTGATTAGATATGAAGGCCCAAAGGGAGGTCCAGGAATGAGAGAGATGTTAGCAACTACTGCAGCACTAGTAGGTCAGGGATTGGGAAAGAAGGTTGCAATGGTTACAGATGGAAGATTTTCTGGAGGAACTAGAGGATTCATGGTAGGACATGTTGCACCTGAAGCATATGTTGGAGGACCAATAGCACTAGTAAAAGATGATGATGAAATTACTATAGACACAGAAACTAACATAATTGATTTACATGTATCATCTGAAGAATTAACTTCTAGAAAAAGTCAATGGAGTCCACCAAAACCAAACTACACAACAGGAGCTTTGGCTAAATTTGCAACACTAGTGGGTTCAGCTGCTGAAGGTGCAATTACAAAACCTGATTTATAAAATTTCAGATAATTTTTTTAAATCAATTTTTTCTTGTTCTGTGATATAGATTTTAAGTAATGTTTTCCAAGATTTTTGAAAATCTGATGAAAATTTCTTAAATCCAGAAAGTGAAGAAAGTGAAATTTCTAATTTTGGATTATAAATTACGTTATTGATGGAAATGCAATGTATTGTTTCGTTTCTTACTTCAAATAATCTAGACATGTCTCGTGTAAATTCAGGAGAAAATACTTTCCAATCAAGAAATGTTCTAATCTTTCTATTGATTGGAATCAAATTAAGTAGGTATAACAGTTCTTTGCTGTCTGAATGATTAGAATATCCTACAATTCTCAATCTAATTATTTCATCAAACAAAAATGCCATTTTTGAAAATGCAGATAGTACACTATCCCTATTTTTTCCAATAATTAATTTTGAATTAAATCCGTTTTTTAAAACTCCATCATTAAGAAAATAATGTTTATTTTTCTCAATAAAATAAAATCGAATTTCAGGTGATAAATTTTTCTTATTTTTAATTTCAGGGATCAATTCAGGACTCATGTGCCAACAACAAAATCACACGCAATTAAGGATTTTGGAGATTTTCAAGAAAATTCTACCCAGAATAATGTCCTAAAAGATATGACGTATCGACGTTCTTTATCTCTTAAGACATGTTTTTGTTAAGATCTACCCCTATTTAGATCGCTCGGTTTATGGCTTTTCAGAGACTGCCAATAGTTTTAGGCTCAAATTATGTTAAATTATTACAAAATTTAGGCATGAATTAGATTTTATACTAACAAAAAGAGTCTGAGAAATAATTATTCATCAAAATTTACAAGTTCATACTTTAATTGTTTGATTTGTTGTTCAATGATTCTTCTTTGAATTTTGTCCATGTTTACTAAATCAATCATTAAATTTTCTTGTAATTTTAGGAAAAATAAAGGTGAAATTGATCTTTTGAAAAATTCAAACTTGTTTTATTCTGAAGGTTTGATTATTTTTATTATGAACTCTAAACAGATTCCATTCCTAAAATATCATGATATGCTTTCGGAATCATTTGTTGAGCCTTGAAAAATACGTTATTTACAGCCGTATCCAAAACGTAGGTTTTTGCCCAATCATCTTCACTTCTAATTGAACGACCAAATCCTTGTAATATTTTGGTTAAAGTTTGAGATGTATACCATAAAGGAAATTTATCCATTTTTGCCTTTGTTCTTTTTTCTTTATAATTAGGATAGGGAACTTTTGCAATTATTTGAAAACGAGATAAATCATCTTTTAGATCAACACCTTCCCATAAAGATGAAGAAAGTAAAACGCCTGTAGGATCAGATGCATGTTCAGAGATTACTTCATCTTGAGTTTTTCCGTCTTTGTTTTTGCTATGACAAATTCTGATTCGTTTAGTATTTTTTGGTGAGAGGTGCCGAATAATTTTTTGACATCGAGGAATAGATGAAGTAAGAATTAATCCTCGGTCTGAAGAATGTTCATCTAAAATTCTATCAATTGTTTTGATTACTTCTACTTCATCTTCTTCTGTAGAACCATAACTTAGTCGTTTAATGTTTAACAAATCAACATTTCTATTATTAATTGGAAATGGTGATTTTGGAGTATCAACAAATGCAATTTCATCTTTTTCTAAACCCATATTTTCACAAAAACTGTTTTTATCGATAGTAGCAGACATGAAAATTTGATATTCAGTATCAAAGAATGTGTTTGCAAATTTTGAAACATCAATTGGTTTTACAGAGATAGTTCTGAAATTTCCATTCAAATCCTTAACAGGATCATTTACAACAAAATTATCCTTGTCTGATACAATATCGATTTTTGCTTGAGCAGCTCTATCATATCGTCTTTCCAATCTTGAAATTAATTCATAGTCAGGATTATTTTGAAATACAGTGCTTTCTTTAATATCTTTGATTTTTTTTGCATAAGAATATGCAATATCATCAGTGAGTTTAATCATCGAATCCAAGTCAGTGAAATGATATTTCTCAGTATTTAGATTACATTCATCAACTTGACCTGCAAATATATCAAATCCAACAAATTGAATAATCTGATCTTCAATTTTATGTGCTTCATCAAAAATTGAAACTTTTCTATCTAAATAATCCTCAAAAAGTTTTTTGTTAAACTTCATTATTTGGAAAAATGCATGATAATTCCACAAAGAATGTTTAGAAACTAACGCATCGTATTTTTGGAGATAATAGTGACAAGATTGGGAATCTATAGTGTTTTCTTCAACTTGTTTTATGGTGGGCTTGAATTCACATACCTCGATAACCTCTTTTCCATTTTTGCTTATTCTTTCTTGACATTGACCTTTATCGCAAGTCAACCCCCACCTCATTGCCCTTCTAGAATTTTCAACTTTTTCAGTTCCCATCAATTTCAAACAGGGGAAATTTTGTTTACCTTTTACAGGTTTTAAGAATGGAATATCCTTGATGTATTGATCTTGAAGATGTTTTGAAGCAGTAACTGTAAATGAACTATCAAAATATCTAGAAACAGTAGCCCCAACTAATGATTTTCCAACCCCAGTAGGTGCGCATAAGACTATTTTCTTATATCCTGAATTCAATTTTTCTTCAACTTGTTCAATTATTTCCTTTTGAATTTCTCTAGGATGAAAGTTTTCAGGGAATTTTTCTAAAAGAGACAGTATTGTTCATGTTTACTCTCAATATTAAAAGCATGGAGGTTCTTGTAATATCAAATTTTTATAATTCAGTTTAATATCTAGTAAAATAATCAAATAATATGGAATTATTGGAAGATAAAATGAGAGTATGGTTAGAAAATGCAAAATTTGTAAAACCAATTCCAGGAGTATATGTATTATACACTAGAAGTAAAACACCGCTTTACATTGGTCATTCTATGAATCTTGAAGAGACATTTACAAAATATGTTGATTTAGATTTTGAAGAAAATGAATGTAAACAAAAAACTCATTTTTATCAAAGAGAGTTCACTGATAATCCAAAAGAACGCCAAACAGAATTGATTGAAAAATTCAAAGACAGTACAGGCGATCTCCCTTTATGTAACAATGAGATCAAGGTAGAAATTCATTAGTTTGTTCATTGCAAGACAGTGAAGACTCATTTGATTAATATGAAAAAAGTTGATTTTACTTTATGTCAAACGCATTAATTTACGTTGGAATTGCAGTAGGCGTAGCTGCAATGGCTGGAGCCATTGCTTATGGTACTGCAAATCAACAAAACTACATCCCAGAAGATGCAGTCTTATCTAAAGCCGCACAAGATGGTATATTACAAAAAACCGGAGGCATGGGAGCTGATCTTAACAAAGAACAATGGCACGAAGATCCCTATGCCGAAAAAGCAGCCGAAATAAGAGCTGAATGGGAAAAAAATAACGGACAATAGTCCAATGTGGAAAATTTCCACTTTATTTTAAATATTTTTTAATTTTCTTAAAATAATGGCTTATTGACAATTTTTGTTACTAGTGGAGTTTAGTTGAACGTAATCGTAAATTGAAATAAATGAATTATAATCATAAATTATTACAATTTTAGGAAATAAGTCACATGAAGAGAAAAATATTTCAAAAAGATAGTCATTTGAATTAAATAAAAAAAATAGACTAAAGGTTAGAATTTTTCAAATTCTAGTAAGGATATAACAATTTAGTAATTTTGATTTATGGATTGGGCTGAATTAATGCTAAAAAAATCATGTGAAAAGACACTTACGAAAAATGAAGTACTGCATAGTCTATTTCATATGATTGAAATCAATGAAAATACAATGAATCATATTCAAAATGATAAAAATGATTTTGGTCCAGAACTTGAAGAACTAAAACAAACAGAAATCAAAGATTTGAATTTTCATTTAAAATATTACAGAGGACTAGTAAATTACATAAACTCTCTTCCTGAAACTAAAATTATTAAAAATCAAACTTAAAAAATTATTTTCGTAAATTATTGAAAATCAAATTATAATCTAATTGTTTTTCCTGATTTTGACCAAAATTTGTTTCTTCATCATATTTTTGGCGTCTAAAAAATAACAATCGTTCAAGTTTTTCAATTTCTATTGCAATCATTTTTCCAGAATCTTCTTTAGCAAATTGTTTTCTTTGATCATCATTTTGTCCTCTAGTTGAAAATTTTTTTCCATAAAATTTATTTTGTAATTCATTTAAATTTTCATTTTTAAATAATTCAGATAAATCAAAATGACCTTGTTCATGCTTGAGTAAATTATCATTAATTTCTAAAGTTCTAAATGATGACAATAAAGGGTGAAAATCTACAAAAAGGGAAATGTTTTCAATCAGGAAAACAATTTCATTGTTTTCTGTATCAGAATTAACAATCCAAGTAAATCTTAATTTAATTTCACTATGAGAATCTTCAAATATTGAAGGATTATGTTCGGCTTTAAAATTAGACCATTTGAGAAAAATATTATTAGACCAGACAATTGGTTCAGTTTCATTCATGATAATTTATTTTCTTGAAAATTGATCTTAATTAATTTCTCTTTCCATCACGGCCACTGAATTTTCCTAATGGTTGAGATACATCAAATCCAAGCCAAGCATATTTTTTTGATTCAAAAGATTTGTGAAAATCTTGATGAATAGTTAGAGAATCATCTCCCCAATCTCCATCATAGATAAATGAACATTTTTCAAACTTTGAGGTTTTTTGTACTCCTTTACAAATAATTATCAATTTATTATCAGTAAAATGAACAATTAAAAATTTTTTTGTATTAAATTGATTTAGCACAGGCATGATTTACAAAAGATCAAGATAATTTTTTCAACCCATTTTGATCAAATTTCGAGACTTGTTTTATTTTAAAAAAAATTAAAAACAGAAATTTAGAAATGTTGGAAGCAAGGTGATTGCTTGTATGATATTTGTACGTAACTCCCAAAGAGTCGATGCAAGAAAATATCATGCTTGCTTGCTTTCAAAATTCTAAACTATTAATTTTGGTTTATTTCAGTGTGTAATATGAACAGTAAATTTTACATCACTATGGGGATTTCAATAATTGCTCTTGCCGTAGGATTTGTATTTTTGTTTGGAGATATTTAATCAAAAAAATGATAACTTGAATCAACAATTATAAACATTTTTTATTTTAAGATAATTTTTCAATTA
>CAZEFL010000013.1:0-38827 GCA_964511485.1 uncultured Nitrosopumilaceae archaeon | reverse complement strand
CAGTTAAAGAAAACATTCCAGAAATCAAAACAGAAAATATAGTGCTTGAGGAAAAGTTACCACAACTCACAATAGCAGCATTTGTTGATCAATCAAAAGATCCTCAACACTATATTGACAGATACTTTAATGAACCAAAATACAAACAATGGTTTGACAAGAATTACCCACAATACCTTTCAATTCATCAAGCAGTTGGATTAGAAGAATCAGTTAAAGAAAACATTCCAGAAATCAAAACAGAAAATACAGTGCTTGAGGAAAAGTTACCACAACTCACAATAGCAGCATTTGTTGATCAATCAAAAGATCCTCAACACTATATTGACAGATACTTTAATGAACCAAAATACAAACAATGGTTTGACAAGAATTACCCACAATACCTTTCAATTCATCAAGCAGTTGGATTAGAAGAATCAGTTAAAGAAAATTCATTGAGTGAGGATTTTTGACAGGGAGTAATTGATTAGATTAATCTCTTTACTGATATATCCTAATTAGGCATAGAATCTTTTTTTATATCTAGTATTTCAAAAACCTTAATGCCTTCTTACCCAATTTAGAATAGATTGAATTGTCTTAGATGTGATGGGAAAGGTAAATTCATGAATGAGTTTGGTCTAATGGAAAAATGTCCTTCATGTAAAAAGACTCGAAATGACTTTCGATAAAATTGATGATCGAGATTTGGATGATTAGTTTACCCAACTAAGATTATTGTTTGAAATGGTATCAGAATGGAAAAAATGAAAAAGTCAATACAGCTCCGACTATCATCACAGAAGCAATTAATCCAATAATGAGCACTTTTGGCTTGACAGAAATTTTGCTAAACTCTCGTATGTGTCCACATTTTGAACATGTCATATGGTCTCCATTTAATTTGTAATTATGTTGACAGTCCATATTTGATAAAATTCTAACAAAAGTCGGATATAAAATCGTTAAATTATTTGGGTTAGATGAGAACCACAATAAAATTCTAAACTAACATCCATAACGTTTTGCCCAATCTGTGTTTGCAAATTCACTTGTTTTACAATGAATGATGGATATTTCTCCATGACCTGATTCTAAAATTTCTTCATTTATTATGTTGCCATTGCACTTTATCAGGCCAATTATTCTTCCATAACTGCCCTTTGTCTGCAAGTCATCTTCATCAACTAGTACTGTGGAGCCTATGGGGCATATTTTCTCAACATACTCTCTTGCCAAAATTCCGCCGTCATCATAAATCTCAGGTGTTGACGTTAGTGAGAATCGAATTGATTTTCCATCCACTTTGATTGTGTCTCCGTCAACAATCTCTGTTACTTTTCCTGAAATGCATTGTGCGTCACCTGAACATCCAGCATCAAATGGTATAGTTATAATGAAAATTATTACAACTACTAGGATAATTGGTAGAATGTACTTTATTGGAAGCATGATATTTTAAAATGAATTACAGTTTTATGTATTCTATAATCTAAAAAATTCCCTTTATTACGTTATGATTAGGCATGATCATGCTTATCTAAATGAAATTCTGATTTTTTGTATGGGTTTTCTTGATAAAATTAAAAAAAATATTATCATTGAATCTAGGGCAGTAGATGATGACTCTGTTTTAAAATCTGAAAAAAAAATTATACTTTTAGAAGAGAAAATTAAAGAAAATCCCAAAAATGTTCAATTTCTCCTTGAACTATACATTTGCTATGTTATTGTTGGAAATGTGGAAAAAAAAATTACATGTTTGGAAAAAGTTCTGATATTATCTCCTAATGATCCCTATCCTTTACAGCAACTTGCAGACATTTATGCAGTTGAACTAAAAGATATGAAGAAAGCACAATTTTATCAAACTCAAGCAAACAAAATCCGAAAATTCTTTTGATTTGAAATTTTAACTGTAGATAATTTTAATTCAGGAGAGTTCTAAATTTGATATGACGATGGTAGAAATTAGAGCAGCTTCTGATAATGACATTCCTATAATTTTGGGAATGTTGTATGAACTTGGACGTCCCAAACCACAAATAGATTCAGATGTAGATGTGTTTAGAACATTAGTAAAAAAATACATTACCGATTCAGATAAAATTATTCTTCTTGCCGTTTCTAATGGCACAAAAATTATTGGAATGGTGAGTATAGTGTTTCTCTCAAGACTGAATCGTGATACTCTAGAGATGTATATTCCAGAGTTAGTTGTTCTTGAAAAATATCACAGACAAGGCATAGGCAAAAAATTAATTCAATCTTGTATATCGCTTGCAGAAGAGAAAAAATGTCATAGAATTAGACTAGAATCAGGTAATCAAAGAAAAGGCTCCCATCAATTCTATTCTAGTCAGGGATTTGAACAATCCTCTCTTTCATTTACATTGAATCTGAATTAACTAAAACAGAAAAATGAGAATAGCAATTTGTATAAAAAAAATATCCCTTGATTACAACGCAAATATCTTTTAGAACGTTTAAAATTACTTAATTTTCAAAATAAATCATGCCTAGTAATGTGGAGTCAAAAATTAATCAATCTGAAATATCTAGTGCTGAATTGATTGCACATTTTAGAGAAAAATGCAAAATTTGTGGACATCATAGAATAATGCATGATGAATTAGGAAAATGTGAAGGTGTGATGAATAAACCTTGTACTTCTGGTTGTGATGGTTTTATTTCCGAATAATTTATTGTGTTTCAATGAATTCAAATTATTTAATAATAATCAGGATGATGATAATTTATGAGAGATTTTGAACCTGACGATGATTCATTTTCTAATGAATATGAGCCAATGGATTCTCCAAAAGATTTTGAATCTGCAATTCCCAATCAATTGTTGGATTTTGTTTTAAGAAATACTTCTTCTGAAACTGTTGATACTGATTTGTTTACTGTAATGTCAAAAAGACGTTCTACTAGAAAATTTTCAGATAAAATTGTTGAAACCACAAAAATCGACAAAATCATTGCTGCAGCTGATACTGCTCCAACAGCTGGAAATTTTCAAGGATTTGAAATATTCTATATAAAAAGTCCTGAAAAGAAAAAACTCTTAGTTGATGCTTGTAATAAACAACATTATGTTGATGCTCCTGTTGTTCTAGTTTTTTGTAAAAACCCTTCCCGAGTTAAACTCGATTTTCCTGACTTTATATTGAGAAAATTTGCTATCCAGGATGCTACTTTAGCTGCTGGATATTCTCAACTTGCTGCTCAAGCGTTGGGTTTGAGTTCTATATGGATTGGAATGTTTGATGAACAAAAAGTAATGGACATAATTGGTACTGATCTTGTTCCATCATCTGTGTTGTGTATTGGTTATCCTGAACACACGAAATTCCCTAAACCTAGACGAAATCTCAAAGATTTAGTTCATGTAGTTTGGTAATTGAGCTAAAATTATCCAGATTTAAATAATCAATGATATTTTCTACAAATATGACTGATGCTTATGTAATGTTGAATTGTGAATTAGGTGCAGAAGAAAAAATAATTGAACAACTACGAGAAATTGAAGAAGTTGCTGATGTTTTTGAAACCATTGGAACTCACGATATGATGGTAAAACTAAAAGCAGCAAACTTTGAAAAAATCAGAGAAATTGTTTCATGGAATATCCAAAAATTGCCCAAAGTACGCTCAACTTCAACCTTGATTAAAAAAGAATAACCTTTCTTTTCTAACCTCTCTCTTTTTAAAACATAATTAGAACAATTACTTACTATTTTTAATGACTGAAGATAAAAATGAGATAGACAAACTAATTGATAATATGATCTCTAATGGAGATGAATTTGTTGGCAATTTTAAAAATATTTTGCCTGATTCCTTAATCGAAACGATGGAAATGTTTCAAGAATCAAATGTTACAAACTTGAAAAAAATCAAAGAATTCCTTAACAAATAAAATCTAAAAATTCTAATAATTATACTTGATTATCATCTGAGTCGTCAGATTCTTCATTTTGATTCTTACTTGGACCTACCATATCCTCTGGATTTATTTTATTGTCCCAATCCCCTTTCATTCCTTTGATGAGTGCAATAATTCCGCTCCCAACAAAACCAATTACCATTGCAAAAAACAATGTTTGATCAAATATCTTAAATGAACAATCAATTTCTTTTGGTGGTTTGTCGTTGAAATATTCATAACACGTTCCAAATTCGTTTGATTCTAAGGTACTAGCTTGATAGTTGCTGCCTAACACCCCCATGATGATGAATCCTACAAAAACTAATCCTATACCAATCATAATAAAACGCATATCGCTCATAATGTTTTTTTTAAATTGCTGTATTTACACTTTGATTTGATAGTATTATTTTTCAAGTATTTCTTTTAAATTTTCAAGTGATGTTTCATAAAAAACACCCATGAATGCTAAGAATTCCAAGAATTGATTTTCAGACATTTTTTTACTGTTAAGATAGGATTCCCATGAAATCTCAACAAGATTTTTTGATTTTAACTTAATTGAAATTGTTGCAACATATGCTCTAAGTGGTAATCCTTCTGTTGCAATATATGTAAAAGATTCTTTGTTTTTCCATGCAACTACATGCTCTTCAATTTCATTTCCATCTACAAATGTGATTAATCTAACTGCTCCAACTCCTTTCTTTTTTGCAGAAAGATATGTTGTTTTTTTGACATCTACAACCCATGTTGGCAATCCTACAATATTACTAATTTTTCTCCATACTTTATCGTGTGAAGCCTTGATTTTGATAGTTTTTTTAACTGAACCAGTATGAAATGATTTTTTCATATTTTTTACCATAATTTGAACAGAATTTACATTAATTTTAAATTTTATTTGAACAATCATTTTTAATCCCCTGAAAACAATATTATCAATGGTATTTGGATGGGGAAAAAAGAAACAAGAAGAAATTCCAGTTGAGAGTACTCCTCAAAATAAAGAAATTGTACTTTCAGATGTGGAAAATGTTGTATCTGATTTGATTAATTTGAGAACTTCTCAAACAATATTTGAAATTAAACATCTGAGGAACAATATTGAACCATTAATTATTGAACTATTGAAAATTGGACATGTACTTGAGAATGATGACCTCAAAGTTGATGATATTGATAAACATCTTGCAATAATTGTTGTAAGGGGCAAAAAACAAGTAATTGATGTAATAAAAAAAGGAGTTACTAATTTACCTGAAATCTCTACCATTGAAGATACTGAAAAATTAAACTCTTCATTGAATTTGATTCTAAAAAAAGTTGGAGATGTGTTAGGAAGACAAACAACAATTATTCATATTTTTGCAAAAAAATATGCAAATCAACTCAAAGAAAATTTAGAAATAATGATCCAAAATCATTCCGAAATTAAAAACATATTGAAAAATTTTGAATCAACAAAATCAAGTTCTGTTGAAATATCTAATATATTGAAACAAATTAAAAATTTACAAGATTCTAAAATAGGGAAATTACAAAAAATCACTGATACTGATAACAATGTAAAATCGTTACAAGAAAAAATTTCTTTGATGTCTGATTCTATTGAGAAAGTAAAATCTTCTGATGATTATAAAAAATATCTTGAATTGAAGAATAAATTAGATACATTTGCTTCTCAAAAATCAAAAATCAAAAACAATATCAGCACACAATTTACAAAAATTTCCCGTCCTTTGAGCAGATATGAATATGCATCTTCATTAGATAAAGAACAAAAAAACATCCTCAATAAGATGATAAATGAACCCTTTGATACGTTGATTTCCAAAAATAAAGATTCTATTATTTTGATTTTAGAAAATGTCAAAAAAGGTGTTTCTTCTGGTTCTATTTCTGTTAAAGATATAGACAAAACATTATTGCAAATTACAGAAACTGAAGAAATTCTTGATGGATTTATTAAACAGGTTGAAGAATATTACGAAAAATATCAATCCATTCAAAATGATATGAATTCCCTTAAACCTGATAATTTAGATTCATTAGAACATGAATTAATTAAAAATACTTCATTTATGGAGGATTCTGAACAAAAATCTAAAACCCTTCAAGCCGAAATTAAGGAAGATGATTTAAAAATTCCTCAACTTGTATCTGAAATTGAAAGAAAATTACGAGTATTTTCCAATACAAAATACACTATTCTAATATCTTAAAATTAAATTAGATAAACACTTTAGTGATTTTGTGCTTTTCAAGAAAAAAAACGTTGAGCGTAAAATATTGCTTCAGAAAGATGTATCTGATAGTATTTTGTCTTATTGTAAAATGAAACACCCCAATGAGGGAATTTTAATTCTTAAGGGAAAATCAAAAAATGGATTAATAACAATAGATGGTTTAGTTATCCCTCCTTTCAATTATACTGGTCCTACATTTGCTGGCTTTCCTCATTCTTTTTTGCCTTTTGATATGAGCTATATTGGAATAGTCCATTCTCACCCTAGCGGTTCTGCAGAGCCATCTGTTACTGATCTTCATAATTTCTTTGGATTAGTATCATTGATTGTACAATCTCCTTATGATGATGATTCTATTTTTGCATGGGATAGTAATGGTAATTCTATTCCTCTTTCAATAACATAGTTTTTTTAAAAAGGAAAGTAAAAAAGCTGACAAAACTTTATAAACTTTTTAAAGTAACTTTGATTAAATTGTTTAATTACAAAACTTATTTGTTATTTTTAGGCGCATCGCTTGCTATTAGTATTGGGCTGCAGATGGTCTTACCATTCCCATATGGTTTAGGAGCAGCACTTGCAATATTTATCGTATTTCCATTGTTTCTAAGAAAACGATACATGAAAAGAATGGGTGGCTATGGTGGCAACTCTGGAACTGGAGGCGGAGGTGGATTCTTTGGAATGGGAAATCCTGGAAATTCTGCCGGAGTGAGCTATGTGTGTCTTGTTTGTAATAACAAGCATAAGGGAGGAACTTGTCCTCGATGTGGTTCAAAAATGAATCGTGCAGATTTTTAATTGGAATATAATGTCCCTAGATGTAATTCGTAAAAAGGTAATTTTTCATAATTCAATTGATGTTTGGATTGCAGCTTGTTCGGAAAAAAATATTTCTTGGACAAATCCTCAAGATTATAAAAAATTTATTGCATATCTACTTGAAAATAATCTAAATCTAAAAGCATTCAATTTATGCACTCATGAAGCGGGAGCAACTGAAGAAGAAAAAACAAAATTTGCTGAAATTTTATCTGAAACGAAAGACGATCCAAATTCATTAACTTATACAATTCGATTGAATGATTCGGCATTGAATATTATTCGAAGTTATTCTGTTTAATCATCTTTTGAGTTTTGGATTAACAATTGCATCTAATGCATTTCCAATAAATACAAAGGCAAGACCTGTTATGGCAACCATTACTCCTGGTGGCATAATCCACCACCATAAACCTCGTGATGAGGCACCAAATGTATTTGCATCATGAAGAATTTGGCCCCATGTTGGAAATGATGGATCACCTAGTCCGAGAAAACTAAGCCCTGCTTCTGTTGTGATTGCTGCAGGTACTGAAATTGCAATACTTGCAAAAGCATAAGGAAGTAATTGTGGCAAGATATGTTTTAGAACAATTTTAGAATCTTTTTGACCCATCATATTTGCTGCATCTACATATCCTCTTGTTTTGATTTGAAGTGACATACTTCTGGAAACTTTGGCAATGCCAACCCATCCAAAAATCATCAAAAATCCTATCATTACAAAGATACTATTGCTGATTGTGACTGAAAGAATAATGAGAAATGGTAGTGCAGGCAATGCATAGATTACATCATTAAATCTCATCATAGTTTCATCAGTTTTTTTGCCTTTGAATCCCGCATACACTCCATAAAGTAATCCCATAACGACTGATGCAATGGAAACTACTAGTCCTATAAATAACGCAAGTGGTGTTCCCCACAATAATCCAACTGCCAAATCCCGTCTCAATTCATCTGTTCCCATGATACCGAAAGCTTTCCCTCCAATGACTATTTTTGATTCTAAACTTTGAGGTTGAGAGTTAATTGAGAATATATTTACTGAAAAAATATAATTCCCTTTGTGAGGTTCATTTGTTTCTGATTTTGAAAATATAATATCTTCAGATGATAACCCATCTATGTTAAATGAAAATTTATCTGATTGAAGTGATAAATTTTTCTTTATTGATTCATCTGTTGAAAAAATTCTTTCACTGTGAATTATTTTAGAATTTGCATGTGGAAGAGATGTTGAAATCAAATCTAGTTTTATTCCGTCAGGTCTAATTACAGACATTTCTAATACTGGTGAACCTGAATACTCTGATGAAAAAATGTAAATGAAATCATTTGGAAAATCATCATATTCAAAATTAATCGCAAATTGATGTGATGTAAGAAATAATTCGCCGTTGGAATTAGTTTGAATGTTTGGTGAATCTAAAATTTTATGTTCAGGGATTTTTTCAATCATGAATAGATTTACCCAAACAGGGGTTGAAACTTTTGGATACAATATCCACTTTTCTGGATTATTCCATTCTTGAAATGTTTCTATTGGGATTGTTATCATTGTAACAATTGAAATAATGATGAGAGTTGATAGAATTATTATTCCTATAATTCCTGTTTTACTCTTAAAAAATTCCTGTTTGATTTCTTGAGGACTAATATTGCTCAATTTTATGTTCCTGTCCTAACCCTTGGATCAAAATAACCATAAAGTAAATCAGCAATGAATACACTGATGAGAAAAAACACTGTGAGGATATATGTAGCTCCAATGATTACAGGTAAATCCATAACTGTGATTGCTTCAAAATATAATCTTCCCATGCCTGGCCAATCAAATACAGCTTCAGTAATTATTGCTCCTCCTAAAGAACCCGACAAACTAAGTGCTAAAATTGTTACAATCGGTGGGGCTGCATTTTTTAATGCATGTGTATATGTAATTTTTTTTTGTTTGATTCCTATTGTTTTTTTTGCTATGATGAAGTCTTCTTGCATAATTCCCACCATGAAGTTTCTTACAAGATATGCCCATGCTCCAAAACCAATCATTACAATTGTAATTAATGGTAGTGCCATGTGATATAGCAAAGAACCAATGTATGCTGGGTCTGATGAGGGAATATCTGGTGTTGCTCTTGCAGGGAAAATTTGCCATGTGAATGAAAACAAAAAAATCATCAACATTCCAATCCACCATACCGGAAAGCTTGAACTAATTATTGCAAAACTAGATGTTATTCTATCTACTATGGACCCAATTTTGCTTGCAGACAATGCTCCTAAAAAAATACCAATAATTGAAATAATTATTGTAGCTGTAGTAAATAATAATATTGTTCTTGGAAGTTTTTCAAAAATAATATCTTTTACATTTGATGAACCTTCATCACTTGTTAGAAAAGTAGCATGTCCAAAATCAAGCAATAAAATTTTATACATTGTAAATCCTACTCTTTGAGGTGAAAACCATGGTTCATCTAAACCTAAAACTTTGGTTCGTTGTTCAATTTTGCTTTGAATGAACTCTTCAAATTCATTTACCGATGAAAAACTTTCAGCAATTGATGGATTTTCTGTGATTTCTGCTCGTACTTGAAATACGATTCCCTGTTTTAGTATTGTATCCATGTTGGATCCTACAAGTAAAACTGTAATTAGTAATGTAATCATTAACACTCCAAACATTGTAGCCATTCTCGTGATGACATATCTTTTCATACCCAATATTCACATGTGAGAAAATCACTTTATAACATTAGATGTTTTCAAAATTTTTAGATTAAAAATTTGAAAAAATAGATTTTGAGTGTCATAATTAATCAAATTTACGTATGGAAAAAATCAAATAATAAAAAACATTGAAAAAATTGTAAAGTGATGAGTGCCAATACCATTCGAAAAGCAAAAAAACTTGTTGAGAGTGGAGGTGTCTCAAAAATTGAGGCTGATTTGTTTCAAATAAAATCTTCTTCAGATCCTGAAAAATCTTATTTTGTAACTTCTGATTCATGTGAGTGCCCTGGATTCAAAAATTTCTATAAATTCCATCATGGCAAGGGACTAAAAGCAAATTGTTCTCATTTGGAAGCAATCCGAATTTTTAAAAAAGAAAATGAAGTTTAATTTATTTGAGATTTTTTGAGTCTATTTTTCCTACAATTGCCTTGTTTTTTGTAATGGTTATTGGTCGTAAAATTAATCCTGGGTACTTTATCATTAATTTAATGATTTGAGAATCTGTTTTTTTGATATTTCCTAAATCTAATTCTTTGTACATTTTGTCTCTTTTTCTAATCATTTCAATAGGCTTTTTCCCTGTCATTTTGATTATTTTTTGTAATTCAGATTCTGAAAATGGCTCTTTGAAAAAATCTCTCTTTTCAACATCTATGCTCATTCTTTCAATCTCAGAAATAGTTTTTTTACATGTGATGCATGATTGCTTGTGAAATATTTTCAAATCTATTATCCATTTTTTTTTAGATTAAAAATTGTTTAGATGAGGAAAAATTCAAATTCATCTATGATTTATGATAAACAAGATGATTTGTGCTGCATGTGAGATAAGAAAGCATTTTGAATGCATTGATTGTTTAAACGATCATAAAACATATCTTTGTTCATGTGATTGTCATAATGAAAATACCGAACCTCATCCAGTTGGAAATTCTCACTGATTTTAATTCTTAAATTTTCTATCTATCTCTTGTGTATTCATTTCTAATTGACTTGTATCTCCAAATTTCATATATGTTAATTTTTCAAGTGTTTTGGTTATGCTGATTGCTGCTCTAAATTGTGGTATTTCAGGCTCATTTAATTCTCCATACATCCCAATCCTTTGAACTCATTCATTTTTGCAAAACCCAAAATCAATCCATTGAATCCTTACTTGTTGAATCTTCTATAACCTTTTTCCGTGGGGTGCAATTCGATTTTACTTCCCATGACTCCGTCCTTTTTTATCACTCTCATTAATCCTTCATCTTCAAAATTTTTCAAAATTTTCTCCAATTCATTATTGTTTATTTTGACATTTTTCTGAATTTGATTGAAATCTTTAATGCCTTTGTTGATTTCCCCTAAAACCTGCATATCTTTTTCCATTGGTTTTTCAAATGGTTCAGATGTTTCAAATGGTTCCTTAGACTCAAATGATTTTATATTTTCAAATGTACCTTTTCTTTCATTTCTTTCTTGTAGTGGTTTCTGAAAATCTTGATTATGTTGGTTTTGTGGTGTGAGTTTGTCTTTATTTTGCCATTTTCTAATCACCCGTGGGATGATTCTTGCTAACGGAATTGCAAAAAATATCAGATAAATCCAGAAAAAATCCCCGTCTGCCATGCCTATATCCAATTATTACTATATTTCATTATTTGTTCTTTGCATTTTGATTTTAAATGTGAAATCATGCCTATTGTATTATTTTTTCTAAATTGTTACAATTTTGTTATATTTTAACTCTTGCAGATTTTTTCTCCATATTTTAGTGATCGTCTTAAACGTGAAGATTCATAAGGCAAAAAAACTTTCTAACGACAAATTATGGAAACATCCCTAGAAAACATTGGAACACTTGAATATGTTCTTGATAAATATTCAAAAATTTGGAGCTGGAAAATTACTGGTGATCGTGCTGTTAATCTAATAACAAGATTAGTGTCTGAAGCATGGTATGGTGAAAATATTAATGAAGTAATAATTCCTGACAAAACTGAAAATGTGAAACAAATTAAATTAATTCTTGACAGATATCCTCTTGAAATTTTATCAAAATCTGCCTGGCAAAGAAAAATAGTTAAGACATATGATCCAAAGCCTGTTTTACCTCCAATAAAACACAAATTAAAACGAGCAAAATCTGGCCAACAATTTAGGGGAAAACTTTTGAATTTCCAAAAAGAAGGATTAGACTTTTTGTTAAAATCTTCTGGAAATGCATTGTTAGCAGATGAAATGGGTCTAGGAAAAACAGTCCAAACATTATCTTATGTTGCTACTGAAAAACAAACATTTCCATTACTCGTCATTGCTCCTTTGGTAACTCTGAATAATTGGGAAAGAGAAATTGAGAAATTTTTAAAGAAAAAAAGTAGAAATGGAAGAATAAATGACACTTTATCCCCTAGTGTAACTCTAATCAGAACTGGAAAATCAAAAGAACTTCCAAAGACTGACATTTATGTAATTAATTATGAATTACTTTTCAAAAGATATGATGATTTATCAAATGTTGGAATTAGAACTGTTGTATGTGATGAAGTACATAATCTGAGGTCAAAAACTACTCAGAAATACAAATCTGTAAAAAAACTCGCTGCATTACCTTCTGTTTTGTACAGAATTGGACTTTCTGGTACTCCAATTTATAATCGAGGTTCTGAAATTTGGCCTATTATTGATATTTTAAAACCTGGATTGTTGGGAAGTTTTAAAGAATTTTGTGAGTACTTTTGTTATGTCAATGATAAGGGGAAAGCAATTGTTTTAGAAAATAAACGTGCTTCGCTAAGAAATGAATTACAAAAACATGTAATGCTTAGACGAAAAAAATCAGACGTATTAAAAGAACTCAAAGACAAGGTTCGTTACAAAGAAGTCATTGCATCTAATACTGATTATTATCTTGAAGAACTAGATAAAATATGGAAAAGACTTGAAGAAGAACAGAAAGTTGCAGAAACTGAATTTTCAAAATCTGCATCTTATCATAGAGCTATTCAAAGTGAAAGGCAAATTGCAGGTGTTGCAAAATTACCACATGTGATAAATTTTGTAAAAGGTATTATGGAAATTGAAGAAAGTGTTGTTGTATTTTGTCATCACAAAGTAATTCATAAACTACTTCATGAAAGTCTTCAAGACTTTTCCCCTGTCTCAATAATTGGTGGACAATCTGATAAATTACGACAAGATCAGATTGATAAATTTCAAAAGGGAGAATCCAAATTAATGATTGCAGGAATTCGTGCAGGAAATGTTGGAATCAATCTAACAAGAGCAAAATATGTAATTTTTGCAGAATTAGATTGGAGTCCTGCCATTCACAGACAAGCTGAAGATCGACTACATAGAATTGGTCAAAAAAACACTGTGTTTGCATATTATTTGATTGGTAATGGAACTTTGGATGATCATGTTGCAAATATTTTAGTTGATAAAAGCTATGAGATTGATGCTATAATGGATGGTTCTGTTGATAATTATGAAAATAAAGACAAGGCAGAATTAATTTTGGCTCAAATTCAAGACAAAATTCGTTCAAAATAATTAATTATTTGTGATTAAATTTTCGAGAGATAATCCATAGTATGGTGTATCTTCGGAACTTAATGTTTTCATTAATTCTATTTGTAATGCTTTGATTTCTTTTTTAGATTTCATGTTTTTAGTTTGAATATCCCTTGTCATAATTCTCACTTTTTAACTGGGTTAAAGTAATGGTTAACTTTCTGTCTATTTTTTTATAATTCTGTGATTTCTATATCCTGATAAACCCCAAAATCATTGTGCATAATATGAAATCTGAAAAAGAAATTGGCGACTACCGAAAAACAATTGAAGAAAGACTGGTAAAAACTGAATCCATGGATGCCATGAAGTATTATCAAGGTGTTCTTAGAGCCCTTGATTGGACAATTACTGGTATTGATGTCTAACCTTGAACCATTTTTATCTAAATTTCTAGTTTATTTTTAATTTTGAATAATTTTTCAATCATATTGTCTTTTTTTAACTGATTCATTTCTGAATCTTTGAGTTCATTAATTATTTCATCAATTATACTTGTAATTTCTATCTCTGAATTTGATTCCCAGTTCTCTAATTCTCCAAATCCTATCTCTTCTGTTTTATCGATTTTTTCTATTCCTTCAGGTAGAATTTCATAAATTTTGATGATTTTTTCTTTTACTCTATGAGGGGACATTAATACAAATTGGTTTTTTCTTAACTTTTCAAGTTCCTTGAGTATATCTTCTTTTGATGTTCTAAGTATGTTACAAATTTGATCAATCGTACTTGATTTTATTTGTAAGAGTCGTAAAATTTTTGCCCATGTTGGAATATTGTCACTCCACAAAATTTCTTTTGCAATATGTGTAATTGAAAATGAACCATCTTTGTTTAGGGAAACTAATTTTCTATCTTTTAATGATGCTAACGAATCTAAAATTTTTCCTACTCCTAATCTCTTTAATTCTGAATTTTCTAGACTGTTTTCATTAAATGTTCCATTTTCTTTGATTGCTAATTCTAAAATTTCTAAATCAATCGTGCCTATCTTTTTCATATTGTTATTTCCTTTAGAGATTAATCTTCTTTTCTAAGTTACTCTAGAAGATTATATGTGGATTCTATTGTTTTTGATTAATGGTTCAATACGAACTTCCGAGATTGCCTTATGAATATGATGAACTAGAACCCTTCATTGATAATGAAACAATGAAAATTCATCATCAAAAACATCATCAATCATATGTTGATGGTCTCAATAAATCTCTTGAAGAAATAGGTGGTTCATCTCATCCTCGTTATATTTCATCAATCTTATCTGATCTTACTTCAATTCCTGAATCTGCACGAAATAAAATTAATTTTTTTGGTGGTGGTTTTGAGAATCATAAAATTTTTTGGGAAACAATGATGCCTAATGGAGATAAATCTCCTGGAGGGAAATTAGAAGATTCAATTGATGTTTATTTTGACAGTTTTGAAAATTTCAAAAAAATTTTTTCAGATAATGCCACAACAATTCAGGGAAGTGGATGGTGCTGGTTAGTTTTTAATCAAACATTTCATAAAATTGAAATTATTGCAACTCCAAATCAAACTAGTCCTTGGACTGTACAGCGAATCCCTTTACTTGGTTTAGATGTTTGGGAACATGCATACTATTTGAAATATCAAAACAAAAGATCTGATTATGTTGATGCTTGGTGGAATATTGTAAATTGGGATTATGTTGAAAATAGATTTTCAGAAATTTCTGGATGAATATTTAATAAATTTAAAATAATTATTTGTAAATTAATTCAAAAATAATTTAAATTGTCTATTTTTTCTTAACAATTGTTAATTTTTCATATTTTTTTTTAATAAATTTTCAGATAATCAACTACTTGCTTTATCTTTGATAATGTATATAATCACTTATGGCAATTTCTGGAATGTATATGTTGAATTCTAAAAATTTTCAACAAGAAAAAATCCATCAAGCCTTGGACATGTTGTTCATAGACAGGAAAAACCAATTTCGTGAATTATCTTTGGTATTGCTTCCTGAAAATGCATCCAATTCCATGCCCACTTGGAGAGAATTCATCTTGAATTTCAGTTTGGATGTGGAGAGTGCTTTTGATACTTGGTCTGGAAGATCTGCATTATCTGTGAACTCTCCACAGAAAGCTTTGACAATCTTAAGACAATTGGGGCGTGATGGTGCATCTCTAAATTTGTTGGTGCATCGACTTAACATGTCGTATAACCTTTCAAAAGAATTCAAATCTATTTACAAACGGTTAAAATAGATTTTATTTTTTTCATAACTCAATTTACATTAGAAAAAGATCCTATTCCAAAACATTTGTTTTGGAAAGGCTCCGTCATGAATTGAAGATTCTGAAAATTCTATTTAGAATTTTATCCTCTACCAATTCTGAAAATGGCTGTACTGCATGTTGGGCATGTGCCTTTGATTGCAGGTTTTCCATTTTTCATGGTGTATGGTTCAGGGCCGCCGATTTCTCGTTTGTCACGACACTTCACACAATATCCTATTGTCATAATTCTCCTAGGCTCAGGTTATATTAGCGAGAAGTTGTTGATTTTTTTTAACCTAGTGGCAAATCTCCGATCCTAATAATTACGTTCCAAAACAATTTTTTTAGTATTGGAAATTGTCTTAAGATGATTTATTGAGACTTTTTTATTTCTAAATTTCGATTCTATAGTAATCCCATCTTTCTGGATCAAATTGTTCTACAAATTCTGCATTTTCTTTATTTACTCTTGCTTGGATTACTTCTCTTAATGCAAAACTTGTCAGATATTTGTATTTCATAGAATGAGACTGCATGATGAACATATGTCTCATCTCACTTCCTCCACTTAATCCCCAATACCCCATTTTTAATGCAATAGGTTCAAGGAAAACTGTATTTGATAATCCAAAATTCTCATCCCTTATTTCTTCACGCAAATCATATTTTTCAAGTGCTCCCCCTTTTGCAAACCCAACAATTTCACCATTATTGTTATTCAATCTTAGTGTATTGAGAATTGTTAGTGGATCTTTGATTGTCTCTTCAAAATTTTCTTTTGAAAATTGTAATGGTCTTGGCAATTCCAAAAATATATTGTATAATTCTTTGATAAATTCTGTGTTTTGTCTTAATGCCATTGATTCAATTGTTGGTACTAGTTTGAGGTTTTCATATGCACAATCTGCTTGAATAGTTATTTCTTGTTGTCTAATTTTCATAAATGCTAAAACGGTATCAAAAAAATTCTTTCTCATTTTATTTGGAAGTACTTTGAGAATTCCTTTCGTTGTAACTGTTTCATTGTTTAAAAGCTCCTCAAAATATCCTACTGCTCTTCTTATGATTAATGATGGTCTCCATGCAAGTGCATGTGCATTCATTTTTGCCATTTCCATTCCTTTACTAAAATCTTCTAACGCATAACCACTAATTCTATCTACTACTGATAGATACTCTCCAATTTTCATAATGTGTTGTTGATATTCTTGATTATTTCTTGTTAAATCTGAATTCTGAAAACAATCTTTCACTTGCAGTTCTGCTTCATCTTTTATCTCTCCTTTCCATGGATATGTAGTTCTTAAAATCAGAACTTTGACAATTTCTAAATCAATTCTTGCAATTTTTATTAATTCTTGTAATTTTTTATCTGTTAAAATAAATTTTAGAACACTTTTTTCATGAGGTTTATCTACACTTTTTTCAGGATCAAAATCATGAAGCAATGCGGCAACATACAAGTGTCTGATATCTGATTTAGTTAATTTTACTTGTTCTTGATTTACCGCCAAAAGTGAAACATATGTTACTTCTAACTCGTGATTGATGTTGTGGTATCCATAGTATTCCCTTCCTAAACCCTGATTTTCAAATAAGTCCACAACATAATCTAACATTTCTACAAAACAATCTTCTTCTAATTCATTCTGAATCATTAAATCGATTATTTGTTTTCTCATTTGATGGGTATTTGCAAATTTTTGCAATATACTACGATCTTGATTTAATGTTTTTAAGATTATCCCTTTTTATTTAAAATGAATTTTATTTTACAACAAAAGTTCATTTAATTTTGAGCTATTTGGAGAATTTACTATCATTTTTAAAAAATACGTGTTCGTATTGTACAGAATTAAACTCTATCTAAATTTTGTTGAGGCACAAAAATTTTTTTGGAAACATAAACAAGTTTAACTAAATGAATCACTGATTTTTTAATATGGGGTTATTTGGATTCGGTAAAAAAGAGCGTGAATTAACTCCTGATGACTTTTTGGACAAGATGGAAATTATAGATTATGTTATTCTTGGTCTAATTACAAATGGAGTAACAAAATATCTAACTATCTTTGAAAGTTTTAAAAAAATTCCTAAGAGAAAATTTCAGGAACATTTCAATAAACTTGAAAGAATGGATTTAATCACTATCGATTCTAGAGACAGTTGGGTAATAAGAAATACCAATCCATCCATAATTTTGAAAACTGAAGGAGTAAAGTTGGTTAAGAAAAAATCTGATCTTGAAGAATTAATTGCTATGTATGTTAAATTATAATTAATCATCGTGCTTTGAATCTGTAAAATTTGTCATTCTTTTACTTGAGTAACACTTACTCAGGTGTCTGAAGATAACAATAAAATGAATTTTGCATATATTTGTAAAAAATGTACCAATTAGATTGGATTTTTGCTCAAGCATAATTCTTAATTTTCAGTTTGACGTAGTAATTTTATGATTGATTGGAAGAATAGAAAACTCGATAATTGGTATCACTCTGGTGAGGGTGGTAAAAACAGATGGATTGGTGAGAAAGAGAGAAAATTTAAAAAATTTGAAGAGGAAGACAGTAGTTATGGAATTGGCTCTACATCAATGGAATGATATTAAATTCAATTCCTCAAAATAACTCAAACTTAGATGTTAAAACTGAATGTGATGGTTTTTCACGAAACACTCAATAGAATTACTATTTGGTTGTTTTTACATGTCAGTTGATCAGAGTTTACTTGAAATCCTTACTGATTATTCTAACAAAAATTCTTTAGATTGTTATCTTTATCTTGAAGAAAAAACTTTTCAAATATCTAATGCCTCGATAGTTCATTTGCCCACACCTGTAAATGAACCCACTACTCGTGGAGGTGTATATTTTTCAGAGAAATTCGCTTACAAAATGAAAGGTGAAATCAAAGATCTTTCAATAATCCCATTATTGACAAATAAAATGCTTGGTCCAAATACTGAGTTTGGCGAACTTAAAATCATTGCAAAACTTGAACTTAAAGACAAAATAATAAGTGTCGAAATTTTTACAAATTTAACAAATAGTGTCCAAACCCCTAATTCTATTGAACTTAGTATGATAATTGTAAAATTAAATCGTGCTTAGTTAATTTCTAGATATTTGTCGTATGATTCTCTACGTTCTTTATCTGAAAGAATTTCATACGCTTTATTCAATTCTGACATTTTTTCTTCAGAATTACTTTTTGTTTTATCTGGATGTGTTTTCTTTGCAAGTTCTCTGAATTTATTTTTTATTTCATCTTGAGTTGCATCATTAGAAATCCCTAACACCTCATAATAATTTGGAAGAGTGTTATTTGTTGCTGCATCCCGAAATTCTCGATTCTCTTTTGTATTTTTCCTCTTTCCCAACTCTTCATAATCATCCCCCCAATCAGAATGATATTTTTCATATGTTTTATCTTGTTTTGATTCTAATTTTTCTTTATCATAAGATGTCTTCCTACGTAAAATAGTATCTCTAGCTAAAAATAAAAATATTCCAATTACTGCAATACTAAAACCTGAAAATAAAATAATTTTCTCTTCATCTGTTACTTCTAACTCCATATCTAACTCTCCATTTTGTGCATTTGCTGTTTGAAATACACCAAAAATCACTAATGAAATTATAAAAAATTCTGTTTTATTCATTTTTTCTTCACGACAATCTAAAATCTTCTTTTGTAGTATTTAGAACTACATGCGTTATTGTATTCTCCACATTTGGTATGGAAGCTAGGTCCTTTACAAACTTGCTTAATTCATTTCTCTCTTTGAATTTTGCTATGACTATTGTATCTGTTGAACCTGTAATATCATAAACCCCGCACACATTTTCAAATTTAGATACCTCGTTTTCAATGTCTACAATTTTGTCATTTTTAGCAACAATCTCGATAATTGCTGTAAGCGAATATCCAATTTTTTCATGATCAATTAATGCTGAATATCCTTTGATGATTTTCATTTTTTCCAGTTTTTTGATTCTAGATAATACTGTGACAGTTGACATGCCAAGTTTTAGTGCTAATTGGCGTGCAGATAATCTTGCATCGACCAACAAATTTTTCAAAATTCTTTCATCTGTTTCATCCATTTCTTATCTAATATTATCGAAAAATTTATTTAAATTTTAGGTAAATATTTGTAAATTTGTTTAATTTTTACCTTCTTTGTTGATTCCGATTTATCAAATTTAATACAAATGATTTGTTTGATTATTTATGGAAAAAATTAAAGAATTAGTTGAAATGGGAAAGTCTTTTCTTGATGAATCTAAATTTGATGATGCATTAGATTTTTTTGAGCAGGCATTACTATTGAATCAAAATGATCCTGATTTGTGGAATCATAAGGGAGTAGCATTACGAAGTTTAGGTAGATACGAAGAGGCAATGTATTGTTTTAACAAGTCATTAGAAATTGAACCTAGAGATAAACGTGCGTCTTAATTTTGACGGTTAATTTTTCTTGAAATAAATTTCATTTTTTGTAGAAACTATTTGAGATTATGATATTACCTAGAGGTTAATTTAGGATCTTCACTATTCTCTTTATGCAGAAATTAATTGCTTTACAAAAATCTGACAATTTACAAAAAGACACACAGAATGATCACTATATTATTGACAATATCTTATCTAATACTGTGAGCGATACTATTAAAAAAATTTTAGTTGATGCTTTTGAATGCGCAGAGGATGGGGACTATTCTGAATCATTAAGATTGTATAATCTAGTACTACGTGATAACCCTGACAATGTTGAAGCACTAATTGACAAAGGTGTAACTCTACAAAACATGGGAAGATACAAACTTGCAATTCGATCATATGATAAAGCATTATCTATTTCTCCTGATAATTTGGATGCCTTACTTAACAAGGGAAGTGCATTACATTCTGATCAAAAATTCACTGAATCTATAACGTGTTATGATCTTGCTTTAAAAATTGATAAAAAATGTGCAATGGCTTTGGCATACAAAGGACTTTCATTAGGTGAGATGGGTCAATTACATGATGCAATTGAGCATTTCAAAAAAGCACTATCTATTGACAAACATTATGATTTGGCAAATATCTCCAAAAATCTTGCTCAGGAATTATTAAAATCAATTAGTGAACAAAAATCTAAAACACTGTAACATCGCCGGGTGCAGGTTCTCTGGAATCCTGTTTTTCATGAGATTCAAAAAATTCCTTATGTGATGTATTATGGTGTTCTTTGAGTTTTTCTATATCTTCGAATCCCTCATGACACAAATAGCATTTTGGTTTGTGTTCATCAACTAAAGGAAGTACCATAATCTCTAATGATGTAATTGGTTACTTATCTTTTGAGACTACAAGGAATATATCATGATTAGACTGCAATTATTCATGCTAGAACAACTTGTTGGGGATTCAAAAGCATTAGATCGTGCATTAGCTGGAGAAGAATTGTCTTACAATGATGGAATTGAATTGATGAATTATGATAATTTACATTTACTTGGATCTGTTGCAGATATTACCAGAAAAAAATCAGTAGGAAATACTGTCACTTTTGCTGCATCATACTACATGAATTACACCAATGTCTGTGCCGCTAGTTGTCAAATGTGTGCATTTTATAGAAAAGAGGGTGCTGATGATGCATATACCTTAACTCCTCAAGAAATTGAACAACGTGTTGGAATTGCAAAACAAATGGGTGCAACTGAAGTTCACATCGTAGGCGGATTCCATCCAAAATTACCTCTGGAATATTATGAAGATATGATGAGGACAATTAAAAAAAGTCATCCTGATCTTAACATTAAAGCATTAACTGCAGCTGAAATTTTCTTTTTATCTAAACTAACAAAAAATTCTACAAAAGAAATTTTATCTCGTCTAAAAGATGCTGGTCTTGACTCAATGCCTGGTGGAGGTGCAGAATTATTTCATCCTGATATAAGAAATAAGATTGTTCGAGGAAAATGTACTGGTCAAGAATGGATTGATGTAATTGAAGAGGCTCATACTATGGGAATTAAAAGTAATGTAACGATGCTTTATGGACATATTGAAAAACCTGAACATATTATTGATCATCTCATAAAAATCCGTGATTTACAAAAGAAAACAAATGGATTGTTAACATTAATTCCATTGAAATTCAGTTTAGATAATACTGAACTAGAACAAGATAATTTGGTAACTCATGAATGTTCATCCGTTTATGATTTGAAAATTATTGCTTTATCTAGATTGATGCTTGCAAATGTTTTGGATAATATCTCAGTTTATTGGGTGGCACTTGGAAAAAAATTGGCACAGGTTGCTTTATCAAATGGAGGAAATGATCTTGTTGGAACTGCATTTTCTGAAGAAATTTATCGTGCAGCTGGAAAACAGACTGCCTCCTCTATTGATGACTTGGCAACGATGGTAAAAGAAATTGGCCG
This sequence comes from uncultured Nitrosopumilaceae archaeon, assembly GCA_964511485.1. Lineage (GTDB taxonomy): Archaea > Thermoproteota > Nitrososphaeria > Nitrososphaerales > Nitrosopumilaceae > Nitrosopumilus. Next base: position 16,851 of record CAZEFL010000013.1, on the reverse strand, counting down.
TTCTCCTGCACAAAGAAACACTCACTTTGATATAATAAAAAAATTCTAATCTAATTGTTTTTTTATTGATTCTATTTTTTCTTCCATCTTAACGTGTTTATCTCTTCTTGAGTCAATTTTGATAATTACTTCAACTCTGTCAATTCCTAAATTATGTACTGCATTCATCATTTTTTTTGATGCATCATTGATCACATCAATACTGTCTGATTCTAAAACAGTACCCATAGAGTTTATTTCGTACCTGATATTCTCTATATTTTTGATTGAATCTATTGCTTTTGCAATGTAGAAACTTACACTAGTTGTTCTTGTTGCAATTGGATATATGCTGATTTCTGCTTGAATCATTATTATTTTTATTATGAATTGAGATTAAAAACTTTGAATTATTCTACTGGTTTCTTTTCTTGTTTTTTAGCACTATTTTTTTTCCTTCTAGCTCCAAAACTAATTAAAATCAACAAAAATCCAATTCCCATCATAATTCCAGATAGTGTATTGTAATCTTGATTTTCTTGTTGTGCAACCATCAAGTCGATTGTTTCTTCTTCAGACATTCCTGAATGACCTACAGGAACTGATGAATTTACATTAATGCTGATTAAAATTCCTATACTTAATAACACGATTCCTCCTACTAGCATTTTTTTATCGACTAGTACCATTTGTGATATACTTTGAGTACAGCATTAATATTATTATCTGAAAAATATTTTGAAATTTGTAAATTTTGTGATTTATGTCAAGTGATTGATATTTTGTATTTTAATTGAATTCTTCAGGTGGTTTTTGAACAAATACATTACATACAAGTGCATCTGTCTTTGTGTCTCTGTATTGAACATTACATGTGACAAATTTTCCTTTAAGTGCTCTTTCTAAATCCTCTTGAGTAGTTTCAACATATTGTGGTTCTTCAGGATTGTCAATTTTTGCAATAACTATTTTTTCCGTTTTGCCGTATTCTTCTTTGTTGTCTTTTCTAAAATGACTAACTAGTAATTCAAAAGCATTATTTGTTAGAATGCCCATTACTGGACCTCCAATTCCATCTCCCATTAATTGTAAAATTTTTTTGTTCTATAATTACTTGGTGGCAATACTGATTTCAAAGTCTGGAACTAGGTTCTTTTCTTTTGCCATTTCAAAGAGTTTTCTGATTGATTCTTCACCAGAATCTCCCATGTTTACTGTAACCTCATTGACATACATTTTAACAAATTTTTCAATCAGATCCCTTTGCTTCCCTCTTGCATACTGCATGGAATATTCTAATGCATCTTCGAAATGCTCTAACCCAAATTCAATTGATGATTGAAGATACTTGTCAAATTTACAAATTGTTTCCATGCCCAAATCTGTTCGCATTACGTTAATTCCTAATGGAACAGGTAATCCATTTGTTGTTTTATCCCACCATTCTCCAACGTCTAAAATCTTTACATTCCCTTCTTGTTCATATGATAACTGTGTCTCGTGAATAACTAACCCTACATCCACTTTTCCTGATTTGACAGCTTCTGGAATATCACTGAAATTCATCTCAACATAATCGAATTTACCAATCATTAATTGTAATAATAAAAATGCCGATGTCATTTTTCCTGGTATTGCAATTTTACATTTTTTTATCTCATCAATTGTCATCTGTTTTCGTGCTGTGACTATAGGACCATAGCCTATACCAAAACTTCCCCCACTTCTCAGAATGGTGTATCCTGGAATGTATGCACATGCATGTACTGAAACTGCAGTAACGTCTAATTCTGGGTCTGTTGCTTTGAGATTTAGTTTTTCAATATCTTCAATAACATGTTTAACTGTAAAATCTGGAGATGGAACTTTGTCTGTAAACATCCCATAAAACATGAATGCATCATCAGAATCTGGTGTATGCCCTACAGATATTTCCATATCTAGTTATTTTGATTATCGTAATAAAAATCAAAACCTACAAAGATTCCATCTTGATTATACATAACTCTACGCATGAAAATGCTTATCTAAATCAAATTCATAAGTTTCTGTTATGGGATTATTTGGAGGCAGTAAAAATGAATTAAAATGTAAAAAATGTGGAACTGTCTTATCTGATTCTGAGAGACTAAAGAAACATCAAGAAAAAGCACACAATAAGAAAAAAGAGAAATGTCGAGTATGTGGTACTGAATTCAATACTACAGATGATTTGAGGAAACATAAAAAAAATTGCAAATGAATATTCTAATTATTTATTCAGTCCCTCTAAAAATTTTAGTTGAATGCAAGTATTTGTCAATGATGATAAAATGATCCAAACGAAATCGAGTAAGTTACAAAATTACCTATTGTTCCAAAATAATTTGTAATTATTAAAAATCTTAAAAACGGTGTGAATTATATAGTGTTCTCCGCGATTTCGACTTAAATGGCAAAATTCAAGTCAACTTCTGAAGTAATGAAAATTATCAAGAATAAGGGGAATATCCGTAACTTTGGTGTAATTGCACACGTTGATCACGGGAAGACAACTATGAGTGACAGTCTTTTGGCAAATTCTGGAATTATTGCTCCTTCTGCTGCTGGAAAAGCACTTGCAATGGATTTTGATAAAGAAGAACAAGAAAGAGGAATTACCATTTATCAAGCAAATGTAACTTTACTATTTTCTCAAAAAGATGAAGAATATGTCGTCAATATGATCGATACTCCTGGACACGTAGATTTTAGTGGCAGAGTAATTCGAAGCCTTAGAGCAATTGATGGTGCTGTAGTTGTATGTGATGCCGTTGAAGGTATTATGACTCAAACTGAGACTGTGACTAGAATGGCTCTTGAAGAGAGAGTAAAACCTGTCTTGTTCATTAACAAGGTTGATAGATTGATCAAAGAATTAAGATTGACCCCTGAAAAAATGCAAGCCCAATTAGCAGAAGTAGTTTCAAATTTTAATCAATTAGTTGACACCTACGCTGAACCTGATTACAAAGAACAATGGAAAGTTTCTATTCAAGATGCAAGTGTGACATTTGGTTCGGCCAAAGATAGATGGGCAATTAATACTGATTTAATGAAAGAAAGAGGAATTACATTCAAAGATGTTATTGATGCTTATACTAATGAAAAACTTGCAGATCTTGTAGAAAAAGCACCACTAGCTGATGCAGTACTGGGAATGGTTGTAAAACATCATCCTGCACCAAATGATGCAATAAAATATAGAATTCCGCAAATTTGGAAAGGTGATTTAGAATCTGATGTTGGAAAAGCATTACTTGCAGGTAAGGATGATGGTCCCACAATTATGATGGTTGTAAATATGGTATTAGATCCTGCAGCTGGTCCTGTTGCAATTGGAAGATTATTTTCTGGAACAATTAAGGATGGTCAAACTCTCCATATCATAGATGAGAAAAGAGAAGGACGAGTTCAATCTGTTAATTTCTTTATGGGTAACCAAAGAGAACAAGTTGGTGAACTTGGAGCTGGAAATATTCCTGCCTTATTGGGATTAACTGAATGTAGAGCTGGAAATACACTTTCTTCTGTTAAGGGAATCCCGATGTTTGAAGGTGTCAAATATGTTTCTGAACCTGTTGTCCAAATTGCAATTGAACCAAAACATCCAAAAGATTTACCAAAACTTGTAGAAATTTTAAAACAATTAACCATTGAAGATCCAAATTTGATTGTAAAGATTGATGAAGAAAGTGGTGAAACCATTGTAGCTGGAATGGGTGTACTTCATCTTGATGTTGCAACACATAGAATTCAAGATGCAAAATGTGAAATTATAACATCTGAACCTTTGATTAATTATAGAGAAACTGTAAAAGCTGGATGTGAACCAATCATGGCAAAATCTCCAAACAGACATAACAAAATCTTCATGAAAGTAGAACCATTAGAACCTGAAATTGCTCATATGCTTAGAACTGGTGAAATTAGTGACATGAAAGATAAAAAGGTTGTATCTGATTTACTAAAAGGAGCTGGATGGGATACTGATACAATTAAGAGAGTAATGAAATTTGATTCTCGTGGCAATGTTTTAATCAATGGAACAAAAGGTGTTCAATTTGTTCAAGAGTCAACTGATTCTATAAATTCTGGATTTGATGAAGTAATGAAAGAAGGGCCTCTTTGTAAAGAACAGATGAGAGATTGTAAGTTTATCTTCACTCACTTTGTTCCTCATGAAGATACTGCTCATAGAGGTTTATCTCAATTAGGTCCTGCATCTCGTAGAGCTTGTATGGGTTCATTACTTACTGCTGGAACTGCTGTTTTAGAACCAACATTGGCAATTGAAGTTCGTGTACCTACAGATTTGGTAGGAAATGTAGCAACAATTCTTTCTGGTAAACGTGGTAAAGTTCTTGATATGTCTCAAAAAGGTGCATCAAGTATTGTTGTTGGTGAGATCCCAGCTTCTGAAACATTTACTTTATCTGAAGCAATGCGAGGTCAGACTGCTGGTCGTGCAACATGGAATACCTCTTTCAAAGAATGGACAGAAGTTCCAAAATCTATGCTTGCTACAGCCGTTGCTGATATTAGAAAAAGAAAAGGACTTGCACCAGAACCACCAGGTGTGAGTGAATTTATCGACAGAGAATAGATTTTTTACATTTGTCGTTTCTTTAATTCGTGAGTTTTGTTTTTTATTTATCTGAAATAATTTGATTTTTTATTTCCGAAAATAATTAATACTTGACCTACCTATTATAGGTTGACCTAGATAAAATGAGTCAATATGAGCCTGATAATAAAATATTCGAGCGTGAAAGAATTGTATTTGAGATCATCAAAAATAATTTAGATTTACATCATAACGCATTGATTAAATTGATCGTTCCTGAATTCATGGCAAAAAGTACTTTTGAGAAGATGCGTGATTTGTTGCTCGAAAAAAAAATTATTTCTGTGAAAATTAGAGGCAACATGAAATTTTATACTCCTGTGGAAAACTATGAACAAAAACTATATCAATTTATTGAACACTCAACACACAGTTTTTTTCATGATTTAAAATTACAAATTAAAAGATTGGAATTTGATTTCCCTAGAAAAGACATTGATGAAAAAATAAAAATTTCAAGTTCGTTATTAAAAAATTTATTGGAAACTGACAATGGATTCACTTTTTTAGATTCTATCAAAAACCCAAAAAAAACACTGTATAGAGATGAACATCTAGTAATCCAGCAATTAATTTACGAGGTAATTAAAGTAATTAGGAAGGATGCTGATTTTGAAATAATTTTCCCTACGATTACTAACTATGTTGGAATTCGAAAGAATTTATGAAATTTATAATTATTATGATCTCTATATTTTTGGTATTGCTCATAATCCCATTTGTTGTGAATTTGAAACATTCAATTGCATAACTACCTCATGTGAACTGCCAAAAATTTCCATTATTGAAAAGATTCAACAATTATTTTATGAAAATTAAATTGATTTCATGGAAAACAAATTTTTGACTTATGTATTACAAAATTCTTTAGATAACTTAATTATTTATTCAGGTACATGTTGTGTAATACATGGGATTATTGTATACAAAATTCTACATGGATTTTGATGAACATTTCTGGAAACAAGTTTCTCATAACCCCATAATTTTTCAATCTATTCAAGATAATTCTCCTTTGGAAATTGAAGATGTTTCTCATAAATTATATAAATTACATTTCAAGAATGGTGGAAAACTAAACATGTTCCGAGTAACTGGACGATTTCGTCTTACTTGGAATGATGATGATGTTATCTAATTTTACAACATAATAATGGGGTATTTTATTAAAATTCATATGACTTTAGAAACCAAAATCTATGAAATTTTGGAAAATATTGATGAGGCATCTTCGGACGATATTATTGGAATAATACAACAAATTCAGCCTCAATTTCGAAGTAAACTAACTATTGAATATCTTCAAGGAAAAATCCAAAAAATTTGTAATATTCCTGATGATGTTGAAAAAAAGAAACAGTGTATCTCTTTACTTCCTTACTTCGATTGGTATTTGCAAGGATTATAAAATTATCCAGAATACTCTTTGATTTTATTTAGTGCGATTTTAATTTGTTCTAAATCTATTTTTGATTCTTCCATATTTCCTACCAATGTAACAAAATATTCATCACCCGTATCCCACGCTTTATGAATATCTGATTCATAACAAGACAGTGCTTTTTCTAAAAATGGTATATCTTCTTTAAGTTGATTCACTTTTTGAATATCTTGTATGCTGTCTTGAATTTTTTGTATTGTTTTGTCTATTATTGGAATTGTTTTCATTGCTTGCTGACCTAATACTGATGCAAACATTGCAGCTGATTCTTTTAATTCTGGACTTTTTCCTAAAGTTCTTAACCTATTTCTATAATGATTAAGTGATTTTAAAATTATTTCATAGCCTCCCTCATCTTTTAGATATATTGCACCTATCCAAACTTTTTCAGACATTTCATTCGTAGTAAATTTTTGTTATTAAAATTTTGTTGAACGATAAAAAAATTAGTTTAAGTAAAAATATTACTATTTGAGTAAATTACTCTCTGTTTTCTACATCAAAATTTTCTTGAATTGGAGGAGAATTTCTGCTAATTAGATGTATGATAATTCCTGCAAAGGCCCCACCCATTCCTGTTAGACCAATAAACGTTCCAATATTTTTAGCAAATCGTAAACTTGGATCGGTTTGACCAATTTGAATTGAATAAAACAATGCCAGCCCAACGAAGAACATGATGCTTCCTATGATAATTAATGGAAATCCTGTTTTCATATCTTTATCTTTCCTGCCTGATTAATAATTAGATGTCTTTCTAAATAATAAATCGTCATATCTAAACATGGTATTTTTTCGTTGAATGAGAATTTTTAAAAAAAATAAACAGATAGTGATAATTTTAAAAAGTTTTTTTTACTATATTTGAATAGATATTGTGAAATTATGACTATTTTACAGAGTTTAACATTAAATCAAACTATCACAAAAATTGACGAATTAATTGATTCAGGAAATGGTGATGTTGGACGGCTGTATCATATTTTAGAATTTTTGAAAAACAAAAAAAATTTGTATACGACTGATCGAATATATTTAGAAAGTAAACTAAATTCATCGTTTGAAGTTGAAGAAAAAATTAAAGATGTAAAAACTAAAGACGAGACAGAACTACTTCCACAAATTAAAAAATTACTTAAAAGCAAAAATGGTGATGTTGGACGTCTACAGCATATTTCTGATATGATTATTCAACATAGGGAATTATTTAGAACTGATCTTGATTATTTGAAATCAAAAATTATTTCAGACGATAAAGTCATTAAACAATCAAAACCATCGACTGTCAAACAATCCTCACAAATTTCTTCAAAACAAAAAGATTTGGAAACTGAGTTTGCTTCAAAACCAAAAATTCGTGGAAGCATGCCAAAAGGTTGGTCATCAAAAATAAAAAATATTGATGTTGAATTACATGACATTTCAAAAAACATTGAAGATGAAAAAGAAAAAATTTTACAACAACAGAAAATTTCTAACGAATTAAACTCTAAGAAATTAAGATTAACAGAATTAATGGATCATCGAAAAAAATATGAGCAAAAAATTTCTAACGAAAAACACTTCCTTGAAAATCTAATAAAAGATGAAAGATCAAAAATTGAAACTCAAACAAAATTGTCTCAAGATATACTTTTTCAAAAAGAAGAACTTGTAAAAATCAAAAAAGAAAGAACAGGTATTATCAAAAAAATTGATTCTAAAAAATCTAAATTATCTAAAGAATTACTAGATCAAAAAAAGGAACTTGTTCAGATTCAACTAGAACAAGAAAAAATTGAAAAACAAATCAAAAATGAACAGTATCTGCTATCTGAGATGACTGAAGAACAAAAAATTAGGTTATCTAATCAGGCAAAAATTTCCCATGAAATCAAATTCCAGCAGGCAGAACTAGAAAAATCAAACAAAAATTTCAATGAAATCGCTTCTCAAATTAAAGAAGAAAAGGCAAAATTTTCAGAATCTAAAAAGATTAATTCACAAATAAAATCTCGAGAACGTGAACTAATTAATGCTAAAAAAGACAGGCTAAAATTGATTAATGCACTTTCAAAGAAAAAAACTGTTATTTCAAAAAAAACATTAGAAGAGCACAAAAAATTAAAATCTCAAAATGAATTAGCGAAACAACTTAAGATTGATGAAAAAGCATATGACTCACTCAAAAAGAAACGTGAAAAATTAGAATCTGAAATAAAATCTAAAAATAAAAAACTCAAAGAAAAACAACAGAAATTAAAAAAAGAAATTGATGAAAAAGAAAAAAAATTGAGAATTACATCAAAATCAAATAAAACAAAAAAAAAATCTAAAAAAACGCTATGAATTAAATATTCTTACAAATCCTTTGCCAAATTGTATAATAGCTTATATTTAGTCAGATATTTTTGTGATTTAGAATGGCTGTAAAGAAAAAAATTGATTTACTTGACATTGTTCAAAAAATTGTAAACATAGATCCAAAAATGAGATTTGCTGCTATCATTGATTCAAAGGGAAATATTCGTGAGGGAATAATGAAAAAAGGTCAAACCAGTTTAAATTCACAAAAAGAAGAGGAACATTTCTGTAAACAAGTTGCACAAAGAAGAACCATGAGAAAAGAATTTGATCGTTCTTTAGGTAAGGTAAGATATGTTCATGTGGAAAGAGAAAAAGTTTCCCAATTGGTAATTTATACGAAGAGAAATATTGTATTTTTCACAATGGAGCCTGAAATATCGATTAAGAAAAAAATACTACTAATTACAAAAATAAAGAATCTTACTTCTGATCTTTAGTTTTTCTTTAAATTTCCCATTTTTACATCTGTTATGACTTTTCAAAAATATTTGGGGGACTCAAAAATGTTTGAATATGATAAACATTATCGTGAATGCCAGCATCTAAACAAACCGTTTATCAAATCACGGATTAATCCAAATCATGAAAATTTTTTTGTTCAAATTGATTTAATGACTTGTAATTATGATTTAACACAATTAGAATTAGATGAAATAAACAAATTAATTTTAACTGAAATAAAGTTTGTAACCCTACATACTCCCAATTCATTCAACGATTATCATATAGACAAAGAAGTTGCTTGGTTTGATGGAATATCTTCTGAACATGTTCATGACTTTTGCGAAAATCTTTATGATTTAACACAAAAACACCATCTAGAATCTGATTAAATTTTTAAGAATTTTGTCAATTATTTGAAGTTCTTGTTTTCTTTCTTTTATTGTAGTTTCATTCCATTTTTTTGCAAATTCTGATGTTTGATCTAATTTTTGTAATTCATCGATATATTTTACCATATAACGTTTGTAATTTTGGAGTAAATCTAGATGTTTGTTATGATTTTTCTCACTTGTTGTTACCATTCCATTCCTCTTCTGTAATATCTGGGAACATTTCTCTTATTCTTTTTTTATCTTCTTCCATTGCTTCTATTCTTTTATTTAGATGATTTAATATTATATTTTCATTTTCTTGATTTTTTTCATTTTCAATATCTACAATTGTTTTTTCTAAGGATCTATAGTATGTGATGTGTTTTTTTCTTGACTCTTCGGATTTATCACCGTCTTTTACATCCATTAAAAAAATTATAATGTTATGGAAAATAAGAGTTCTCTCTATGGTTTACACTCATATTGAATTCAAATTAGTATTTTAATATGAAAATCCTTATTGATGAAATGGATGATGGTTGGGACGAAAAATTAAAAGAATTAGGATATGATGCATACAGTGTCAAAAAATTACGAGTTGCTGGGCATAAACTTCGGACTGATTACTCTGTGATTAATTATGCTAAGGAAAATGATATGCTTTTAGTTACACGTGACACTGAGAGTGGCCAAGCTTGCGAAGAAAATAACCTTCCATACATTTTACTTGACAACAATGAAATTTTTAATATTGTTGTAGGTAAACTTGAGAAATCTAATTGATATTTTTAGCTTCTAATTGCGACACTCTCAGGTTTGCTAAAACATCATTTAAGAAATCCTCTTCTGGTTGATGTGTAATTATTTCCATAATTGATTGCCAGCAATCACTGATTTTTCTATTAATTTGTGAAAACATTTTATCCTTTTTGAATGCAGGATAATATGACAACAGTTTCATAATTCCATCAGTTGATTGTACAATGTGAATTAAGTGAATGACTGAACGTAATCTTTCATGATATGAAAATTTATTTTCCTCACTTGCAATCTCAAAATCTTTTATTTCATTATATATGATATCAATTTCTTTATGTAAATTCTGTAATTGACTATTTACTGATTCATTTAGGTCAATTAGTTCGTATTCTATGTGTGCCCTATTGTGTACTTTTTTTTCAATTTCACCTGCTTCTACAAGCGAACTAATTTCCCTATACACCATTTTTTCATTGCCCATTTTTTGAATTACTCTTTTTGCAAGTTCATTTCCTCTGGTCTTTCCATTTTCATTGAGAATTCTGATAATCTCTGTTTTGATTATTTCTGAGTTTTTATTCATTTTCTTTCTTCTGATATTTTTCTAATACATATTTTTCACCGTTTTCATTAATTTCTTTTACTAATTCTTCTAAAATTTCAATTCCTTTTTTGATCGATATTTTATCCATATTCTTATTTTCTAATTTTTGTTTTAAAACGATTTTTTCATTATTCGTGAATCTTAGTAAACTGACATCTTCCCCCATATTCAGATTGATGAAAAAATCAATGTATTCTGAGGCTGATTTGATCCCCATTATTTAGACTCTCTATTTACTTTACAACTTCCATCTTTATTTCTTAATTTTTTTGCCATAATGTATGGGGTAATAACCAATATTGGAATTGATATGGCAATGAATAATGTTTGTAATTGAGTTAAAGCAATTGATAATGCAATTCCACTTGCAGTTCCGATAAATACTGACATGAATGTACCCGCGCATGTTGGACATGCAATGAATAAGCCTGCGGCTGCTCCGATAGTACTTACGCCTCTTCCTTTTTTTGAAATTGTATATGCACTAATTGCAATTGATGCATTCAGTCCTACCAAATATGAAACAATAATTTGTAAAACTAAATTTATTGGAATTACTTGTAATCCAATATGGTCTGTTAAATAAACAATGATTTTTGGCATATATCCTGGTTCGTCACAACAGGGAGCAATAAACCCTGATGGGATAGTTGCACCATAATGAATTGAAAAGCTTACTTCTGGTTGATAAACTAACGTACCTGAAATTAATGAAAAAAATATTCCATATACAATAAACGTAACCACAAAAATTTTTCTTGATTTTGAATTCCATGTGACAATTGCAATAATTGTTGATAGATCTTTCCCATTACTTTCAACTTTACCTTTATGATATCTGTACATTCCTAAAGCAATGGTTCCAAATGATACAATCAACGTAATATAAAATCCATATGCAATTCTTTGAATTGACTCAATTGCACTAGGTGTTAGAAGTTCTGGATCTTGGTATCTGCCATAAATTAAAAATAAAATTGCAATCATTGCAAATCCTAAAAGAATGAATTTTTTTCCTTTATTGATGTCTCTTTTTGATTGTTCATTCATGATTTGATTTCTTTCTCATTACAATAAATTCTATTTTAACTTAGTCTAGGCACAAAAATATAGATTATTGCGATGATTTCAAGTCGCCCAAAAATCATCAAAAATCCTAAGATTATTTTTGTTGTGGGGTTTGTGTCAAAATCTATCACTTCGGCAGATAAACCTCCTGTTGTGATAATTCCTACTGATTCGAAGAATGCATCTTGAAATGGAACATTCTCAATTTCAGCAAGATGTGCTCCTGTAATTCCAGCAATTACTGGAAACAATGCCAAAATGATCAATGTAGAGATAATTTCTTTTTTTGCTTGATCCGAAATTTTTCTTTCTTTTCTTTTACTAATCAATGAAATTGCATTTTTCAAATGGAATAATCTGAATATTTTTAATCCTCCTGCAGTCGAAAATCCACATCCTCCAATAATCATTAAAATTATTAAAATAGAATGAGCTCCCCCATTAAATCCTGCAAGACTTTGTTGTTGAAGTCCTGCAGTGGTACTAGCTGATACTGAATAAAACACACTATCTAAAGGCTCTAACCCACTAATTCCTACAAACAAAATAGTTGCTCCTCCTAATATTGCAAAATATGTTAGTACTTCTTTTCCTAATTTTGGTGAAAGGAATTTTTTTCTTACAAATGCATAGTGGAATGTAAATGGCAATGCCCCCAATATCATAGCACCCATTAGAATGATGTGCTCTTGCCACACCATTGCATCCAGTATTGTGGATGAAGGTAGAAATCCTCCTGTCGATATAGTACTCATTGCCAAAGAAAAGTTATCTATGATGTCTTCTTTTTCACCAAAGAAATACAACAGCATTGCAATAATGATAATGTAAATTGCAAAAATTACTGTAATGGTTGAAAAAAGTTCTTTCATGTGAAGAGTTCTTCCTGAAATGAAACCTCTCATTGATTGTAATTTTGATTCAGGGTAAAACGCAGTAATTACCAAATAAATGAAACTCATTCCTCCTACAAGTTGTGTGTAACTACGGAAGAAAGTAAAACTTTGAGGAAGATTTTCAGGTTCATCAAACAGAGAAATCCCTCCAGTTGTAAATCCGGCCGCACTTGAAAAAAATGCGTTTCCAAATAGTTCACTTGGACTTTCACCACTGGGCAACACATACAGGTATGGAACTGTTCCAAATAATGACAGCAAAAATAGACTAGAGAATACCAGAATTGATGCTTGTTGTAGATTTAGACTTGCCTTCTCTCCATAAGAATTTAGGAAAAATCCTGTAACTAACAAAAGCACAGTAGTGAGATAGATTCCAGTTGCAGTTGTTGTATCTTCTAAAACTGTCGCAACAATAGCTGGAACAAGCAATAATACTCCTGCAAATTGTAAAACAAATCCTAAATTTCCTAAAACTGCTTTTACCGGTGTACTTAAGATACGTGGTGTTGTTGTTGTTGCATTTCTTATAATTGCTGCAATTGTTGATTGAATTATCATACCTGTAATTTGATTTTTCTTTGATAATACAGGGAGTTTTCTAATGTTGTTATCTCGCATTTTTCGTAATGCATCTTGTAATGTTGATTTTTCATTTATTGTAATTAACGGTGCACTCATAACATCTTTCAATTTTGTATCTTCTGCGTAAACTGACGCATCACTAACCTTGGTAAGAATATCTTCATCTGTAACAATGCCTACAGGAATTTTTTCATTATTTGTTACGATGATGTCATCTGTTTCATAACGACCTAACAATCTTGCAGCTTCTCTAGTTTCTGTATTTTGATTTAGAATAAGTACATCCTTGTCCATATATTCAGTTACGTATTTGTTTAGAACATATGCTACTGCTCGTTCGGTATTTGAAGACAATAAGCTATCAATAGATGCGGATTTTAAATAATTTGGGGTAATTCCTTTTTTGATCGTTTGAGTATGATTTTGTCAAGTATTTTTTTTGAATCTAATCTTCATTTTTTGCTATCTTTATAAGCACGAAATGTCCAGTTTATGCGTAATATCATGAATATAGATCAAGCTCCAGAACCGGACTATGATTCTGTCAAAATTGACTATGTTGGATTTGTTGATCCATATGCCGTTGAAGGCATGGTTGTTTTGAAAGCAGATGATGGAAAAGAATTCCATATGAGAGCTTTTTCAGGTGAAGTTGCAAAACACATCTCTAGTTTTGGTGAAACTGAAGGAGAATCTGCACCATCGATTTATAAAATGATTGAAGACATTTGTGAAGAAAATGAGTTGATTTTGGTCAAAGTAAAAATTTATGACAGTGGTGATGTATTACGAGCAAATCTGTATTTTACTGGAAAAAAAGACTTGGTATTGAGAAATTATCGTGCATCGGACGCAATGGCATTAGCAGCTTATTACAATATTCCAATTTTAGTAAGGAAAAATTTGTTAAAAGAAAGTGTAGAAGTTTAACTAATTTTTGTGAATTGAATATTTTTTGAAATAATTTTGATTTGCATTACTTTATTTCTTAGTATATTTTTAAAGAATTATGAGTGAACAAGAACAAGTAATGGATGATTTAATGAATTTAGACCTTGAAATTATTGATATTATTCGTGAACTTCATAATGAAAACTGGGATTCTGATTCATTGAAAAAACAAATCGGAGATTCTTTGAAAATACGTGATGAGATGGTTGTAAAATTAAGGTCTCTACAAGGAAATGATCACCAATGTGATTGTGGACATGATCATTCTCATGACTAACTAAATTCATTAAAATAATTGTCTGGGAATTTTTTTTTAATTTTTTCTAATTCAATTCTATAATTATTAATTTTAATTTGAATTTCATTTTTTTGTTCAGATGATGTTTTAATTTTTTCTAAATGTTTAATCTGTTTTGAAATTGTTTTATACATTATTGAATACTCTGGAAATTTCTCAGGTAATTTATCCATGGATGAGTAACATGTTAATTGTATAAATATTCATTATGAATTCTTAATTTTATCCATAATAGGTGGAATTTCTTTATTTTAAATGATCTATTGGTTTCAAAATTAATAATTTTAAACTAATTTTGTTTATTGAAACAAATTATCAAAAAAAACACTTTTGATTTTATTCGATGCTTCATAATTCGGCAAACTCATCAATTTTCAGTTATAGCTTAGTTTTTTTGATTAATCATCAGCAAAAACTATTATGAATTCTATGGTATATTATTATCGCAAATGTAAACAGAACATTTTTGAAACGTTGTAATGGTATTATGATGTGGTAAATTTTGAAAAACTCTATTCTAGGGTCGCATTACAGGTAATTGAGAGATGTCACGGGGCAATTAAAATTACAAAACATGGAAAAATTCTTGAAGTGTATGATACTAAACGACATATTTGGAGCAAAGGGTTAGCTGGATTAATAATAAAAGAAGAATGTAAGGAAGCAAATCTTCGAGATTGGGAGATTGCAAATGTTCGAAGTATTGTAATTAAGGAACTACTCGAAAAATCTGACTAGTATCCAAGTTACTAGTATTATAAAAAATCAGAATACTGTAAGTGCTCTATTTACTCACAGTATTTGTAATTTTTAGAAGTGCTTTGTATCCCATCAATTGGGATTGTATTGCAATTTTTTGTATTTCTCTATTGATTCCAAGCATGGCTAAATTGAACTTGTCATACTATGATCTAATGTAGAATGTTATTTTTTTTTGATTCTTTACCCATTTCAAATCGATCAGGCATGGAAGCGTTGGTTAGACCATGTTAGAGATCGGCAAGTTGTGGGTGAGTTGTGTGGTAGATTTGTGTGGTAGATTTGTGATTAATTCCAAACCTGCCTTGATTGATCGTTTTGAACTATTTTAGTCTAAATCATTTCAATTAACAAAATTGAAACTCCAAAAGAATTTGTATTGTTAATTGGTATCAGCAATCCATTTTGAATGTCAAACCGTTTTAATCATTCAAAATTAGAACGAAAGGTATTCAGTATATTTCCAATCTAACCAACTAACACGAGATTCTATTCCCGGTCTAAATATAGAAGTTATCCCTATCATTGATTTTTTTCATTTTTTTGTCTTTAGATTGGAAATTGGATTCTGTGTTATTTCATGAGATTGGTACTAAAAAACAATAATCCTGAAAATGACCAATCTGGATAAATATTATAAATTTTTGAAAAATACATGGTACTTCCTATTAATCATGACAATACAGGAGTTACAGCAAGATGAATTACGTAATAATTTTTATAATTGCAATTTCTTGTTCAATTCTTTTTGTATTACCTCATGGATATGCAACAGGTATTGATTTTCAATATCAATACAAAGAAACTTGGAAACATTTAGGTGAATTATCCCCCACAATGTTACAAGGAATAGTAATTGATTCTAATGATGATCTATATGTAATTGATTCAAATCAACTCATAAAATTAACGACTGCAAATGAAATATTGTGGACTATTATTTTTGATTTTAATTTATCTGGAGAATTATTTTTAAATCAAAATAATGAAATTCTTATTGTAATATCTGATGAAGAAGTTGATGAAATAAGAAAATACTCTCAGTTGGGAGAACTTGTTAAAATTTGGAATATTGATGATTTCGATATTTTAATTGATCATTATATTTACATAGATACCCAAGAAAACATCTACATCACTGAATGGATTGCAGATCCTTTTGATGATACAAATATTATTGGAGATGTAAAAAAATTTGATTCATCTGGCAATCTTCTAAAGACCTATGAGGATATGGGATTGTTAAAATTAAAAGATGACCAAGGAAATCTTTACACTACTGAGCCTGGAAAGATAGTGAAATATGATCCTAATGGTCATAAAATCAATGAATTTGGAAAACAAGAATACCGGGGTGGTATTGGAACATTTTTTGAACAAGCTGAATCAATAATTATGGATTCGGCTGGATTAATTTTTGCAACTGGGGGAGAGTTTGGTCCAATCAACATAATTGATGATGAAGGTAATTTTTCTGGAATTGGTGATTATGGATGGGGGTCTAAAACATACGGATATCCAATGGGGATAACATTGGATTCACAAAATAATGCATATGTTACAGATTATAGTAGAAACACAATTCTTGTGTATGAACGAATACCTCTAGAAGATCTTTCTCAAAATAACTCTTCTCAAACTGAAGGTGGTGGTTGTCTCATAGCTACGGCCACTTACGGTAGTGAGATGGCATTAGAAGTTCAAC
>CAZEFL010000012.1:41257-42216 GCA_964511485.1 uncultured Nitrosopumilaceae archaeon | reverse complement strand
ATTATTATTTCACTCAATATTGAATTTGTTGAATGGGTCTATTTAGAGATTAATTAATAAAATATTTGGAAAACAACAGAAAATTTCATATTTTCATTTAGATAAGATTGTCTACGACATAATTGGTCGTGATATTATGTAACTTTTGTTGCATTTTCTTGAGTTATTATGTAATTACCTCGACTTACTATAATCAAAAGAAGAGCAATGGTATTGAAGAAGAAAATGGTTTCCATTACAATTACAAAACAACAAGATGACAAAATAATCAATAATAATCAAAAAGCAGCAAGAATGCGTAGACAACGTGGATATCAGTGGGAAGATACAATTGTAAAACGCTTCAATTGTACTGAAAAATGGAGGGGTTTTAGATTAGGTTCTCCAAGTATTGCATTACCTGATGTTTTGGCTGTAAATACTGAAGAAAGTACAATTTTTACAATAGAAGCAAAATCAGGTACAAGCACATCTCTCCCAGTTCCAGCAGATCAAATTGAAAGGTGTTTAGATTGGATTAAAACATTTGATATTTACAAAAAAAGAAATGTGCTTTTAGCATTCAAATTTCTCTCAAAGAAGAGATTAGGGATTGGTAAATATGAAAGTAGAGAGTTACGAGAGTTTTTCAAAATTTGGGATGAATCATTGGAGATTACAGATTGTGTCTGTACGTATGATGGAAAATTCTATGCAAAATTAGAAAGGAAAAGAAAAGAAATTCATCTTAAAGAATGTAAAATGCCATTTAAAACAAAACAGATGAAAGATTCAACTTAAGAAAACATGGGTAACCGTTTTTAATTGCAATTATTAATAGAAAGTTATGTCAGATGAAAACAAAAAGAGTGAAAATTTTGATTTAACAGTGGAAAAGTCAGCTGAACCTGAAGTAGAAACAGTATCAGCTGAACCTGAAGTAGAAACAGTATCAGCTGAACCTGAAGTAGAAACAGTAT
>CAZEFL010000012.1:10803-41157 GCA_964511485.1 uncultured Nitrosopumilaceae archaeon | reverse complement strand
CAGCTGAACCTGACAAGAATCAAGATATTGTATCATTGATAGATACTGTGTCAGATGAAAAAGTTGGTTCAAGAGTCAAATTTGAAGAATTTACAGATGAAAAAACACTCTTGAGTTACAATGCATTTGGTTCAAAACAAATGAAAATCAAAGTATTAGAAGTTTCAGATGAAAATCCCACATCAAAATGGAAATTTGGGGATCGTGTTAAAGTTACAAAAATTCTCGTGACAGTTAAACATCTTACCTCACAAGAAGTTGAAGAAGGCGAATTTGATATTGAATCAATTGAATTAGAATTATCCGAAAAGAGACATTATAGTTCAACAAATAGATGGGTTCCAGTAAATGAAATTAAAAATGGATATGTTGCACGTCCATATCATACAAGATTAATCAGTGATGCTGCGGCACTCGATTACATTGTATTTTAACTTAGCATAAAATTTAGTTTTTTATATTTCCCCTGAAAAACATTATAAACAAAAGAATTTGAAAAATCGTATATGAGTTCAAAAGAATTTGAAATTAATGGAACAGAATACAAGATAGTATTGACAGATCAAGTAATTGGACATGTGAATAATCTAAAAAATCTCTATAATGCAGCATATGAAGATCCTGAAAGTTTTGAAGATGTAAGTTCAGAAATTTCAACTACAATTAATGAAATTGCAGGGACCGTAGAACCATCTGCAGAAGATAGTGATCTTGATGGATTAATTCAAGAAATTATCAAAGCAGTTGAAAACAAAGCGACACAGATAGAAAATGAGTTAAAAGAAAAACCCAATAAAAAAACAAAATCCAAAAAATAATGCGATTTGACCATAAACTCATAAAAAATTAGAGGAGAAATTATATTCTAAATAGGGTAATAATCTGTATGTCGAGTTGTGAATGTGGTATTTGTGGACATCATAATGAGTCAGAATGTATCGAAAAAGAATGCAAATGTTGTTTAAATTTTCATGAAAGATCAGGTCCTCGACGTAAATAAAATTTTTTAATTAAATTTAATTTTGATGGCATGAACATTTTTTTGTAAAATGTCTCGAGCAACCCAATAATTTATGATCTTTACAACCACATAAAATACACTTTTTCTTGTTGTTCATAATTTTTCGATTATTTCTTTTACAGAATACATCATTTGTTTAGATTCCAAAGCTTCTAAAATTTTCAATCTCATATTTTTAATTCTATAGATATCATCAACATACAAAGGAACCATTGTGTCAATTTCTTTTTCAAAATAATAATCATCCAAATAATTTTGAAATTTTGTTTTTAATGAAGGATAATCAGATAGAGGTATTTTATCAGAATCGATTTTTTTTGTGATTACTTTGAGAAATCCATTAATTTTTAGGAGTTCTTTACGTATATGTTCAAGATCCCCTGGTTTATCCTCAAATTCCTTTAAAATTTTGTACGAAACAAAGAGTTGAACTAAGATTTTTTTTAAATGTTCATTGTATGTTACCATGCTGCTTTTTGAAATTCAAGTAATCTAAGTCTTCATTTTCTAACAAAAAGTAGAACTACCTAGTTTTAATATGGTCAAATGTTTTCAAGCGTTATGACAATGCAGGCAGACGCATATCTGAAATGTATTGATCCAAAATGTGGGTTAGAGTACGCAATAGAGAGCACCAATGTTGAATGTGAAAAAGGTCACATGTTGGATGTAAAATATAAAAATAAACCATCAGATAATTTAAAGGAAATTTTTTATCAAAGACGTAATTCTCAGGGAAATATATTCAACGAGAGTGGGGTTTGGAGATTCAGAGAGTTATTAAATTTCTGTCAAATAGATACTGAAGATATAGAACAATGCTCAAAAAATCTAGTTTCATTAGATGGAGCTGAAGGAAGACTGTCAAAACCATATCATATGTCAAAGGCAGCAAACTTTGTTGGAATTTCAAATGATAATTTATGGTTACAGCCAGAAGGATACAATCCAAGTGGTTCATTCAAAGATAATGGAATGGCAACAGCAGTAACACATGCTAAGATGATTGGGGCAAAAAAAATTGTTTGTGCATCAACTGGAAATACTTCAGCTGCTGCTGGAATGTTTGCTGCTAATGAAGGAATCAATTGTGATGTGTATATTCCTGCAGGCCAAATTGCACCAGGAAAACTAAGTCAAGCGTATCAATTTGGAGCTCAAATTGTTGAGGTAGATGGGAATTTTGATGATGCATTAAAACAGTCATTAGATGATGCAAAAAATCATGATGGGTATACAGTAAACTCAATTAATCCATTTAGAATTGAAGGACAAAAAACAATTCCATTTAGAGCATTGGAATATCTTAACTGGGAAGTACCAGATTGGATTATTTATCCAGGAGGCGCATTAGGAAATACTTCTAGTTGTGGAAAAGCATTAATGGAATTATACGAATGGGGATGGATTAAAAAAATTCCAAGAATTGCTGTGATAAATTCTGAAGGTGCAAGTACATTATCAGATTTGTATAACGGGAAATTTGACGGTGAAGAATTACGATGGAACAAAGGTAATCCTAACACTGAATTGATTTCCAGATATTATGATCATTTAGATAAAGAAGGACTGCGTCCTAAAACTAAAGCTACCGCAATCCAAATAGGAAGACCTGCAAATATTTTGAAAGGGTTACGTGCACTAGAATTTACAAATGGTGTAGTCACAACAGTGTCTGATTCAGATATGCTGGATGCAATGTCAGTTGTAGGATTAAACGGATTTGATTGTGAAATGGCATCAGGCGCATCAGCTGTAGGTGT
Source organism: uncultured Nitrosopumilaceae archaeon (assembly GCA_964511485.1). Classification (GTDB taxonomy): domain Archaea; phylum Thermoproteota; class Nitrososphaeria; order Nitrososphaerales; family Nitrosopumilaceae; genus Nitrosopumilus. The sequence continues at coordinate 38,373 of CAZEFL010000012.1, read as the reverse complement.
TAAAAAACTAATCAATGAAGGAATAATAAGTAAAGATGACAAAGTTGTAGGAATTCTTACAGGCAGACAAAAGGATGCAATGTTACCAGTAGACTATCATAATAATCCTAAAAACAAATTTGCAAATCCACCAAAAAATTAGCCTCATATTTCAGGCTCAATTAATTGAATTTAAAAAAATATCTTAAGAGTTAAATCCCAGTTTTGTGAATTATGAATAACCTAAAGATGGTGTCAAAAAACTAAATGAATAACCGACATAGTTGGTCTAAGAAATTTTTCTGGAGCATATCATGGTAGATTTATGGATGGAGATAACAGCACTAGCTGTTTTAATTGGGTTGTCAGGATTTTTCAGTGGACTAGAAGTAGCATTAGTTGGCGTAAGGAAATCAAAAGTTATTCAATTACTAAATGAAGGAAGGAAGGGTGCAAAAGCACTTCATAAATTAAAAACAAATCCTAGTTGGATGATGTCAAGTGTAAATCTTGGAAATAACCTAGTAAATGTTGGGGCATCAGCATTAGCAACAAGTCTTGCAATCAGACTATTTGGTAATGATGGGTTAGGAATTGCAGTAGGGGTAATGACATTTTTAATTCTAGTATTTGGAGAAATTACTCCAAAGACATACTGTAATGCAAATTCAACTAAAATTGCATTAAGATATGCACCAGTTTTATTGGTATTTAGTTATGCAATGTATCCAATTGTAAAATTCTTTGAAATAATTACAAAAGGAGTAGTAAAAATGACAGGTAGTAGTTATGCGCCTCCACCAATCACAGAAGAAGAGATCAAAGGAGTCATTGATCAGGGGTTGGAAGAAAAAGCACTTGAAAAAGAGGAGATGGAATTAGTTCATGGAGCTTTGAAGTTTGACGATACCGTAATTCGTTCAGTAATGACGCCTAGAACAAAGATGTTTACACTTAATTCTAAAATGATATTGTTTGAAGCACTACCACTGATTAATCAAAGTGGACATTCAAGAATTCCAATTTATGGAGAAACAAGAGACGATATTGTCGGATTTATTCATGTTAGAGATGTTCTCAAAGAATTGGAAAAAGAAAACAAGGTAGTTAGTTTAGAACAAATTGCAAGAAAACCTGTTTTTGCATCTCAAGAAAAAATGGTTAGCTCCTTACTTAAAGAAATGAAAGGGCGAAAAACCCACATGGCAATTGTAGTTGACGAGCATGGTGGAGTTGAAGGATTAGTAACTCTGGAAGATTTGCTAGAAGAGATTGTGGGCGAAATAGAAGATGAAACAGACCTTACAAGAGATACAGGGTATGAAAGAATTGATCAAGATACCATAATTACTAATGGGGATATAGAAATTGACATAGTTAATGAAATTTTCAAAACGAAAATTCCTGAAGGAGATGATTATGCATCACTTAATGGACTACTTCATGAAAGATTGCAAGATATTCCACAAGAAGGAGACAAAGTTGAGATGGATGAACTCAGAATAATTGTAGAAAAAGTTTCAAAAAATATCCCACGAAAAATTAGAATTGAAAAAATCAGAACATAATCTTTTTAGAATAAACAAATTATTGTCATTTCCTAGTTGATTGTATTTTTCTTTGACTAGTTTTATTACATATTTTCTTTTAAAACAGATCCAAAGATAATATTGACAAATTTAATTACTAGACATTATTCAAAGTCACTTATGGCCAAATTAACTACATACGAAAAAATTAATGAAGATATTAAATTCACTGAGGATGAAACAATAGAACTTTTGAAATTGAGTGAGAAAGAAATACTGGTTTTGATTCTTTCTGAACTAAAAAAAATTTCAGAAAATACTGAAAAATAAAATTATTCTTCAGTAATCAAATAGGACAAGCCTTGTAGATCTTCCCAAGATAAATTAGATTTAGTCATGATTAATCTTAGGAAATTGTACATTTAAAGAACATGAATGATTTGTCTATTTTTCAAAATAATCTCAAAATATTTTACTTTGCAAAATGTTCTTGTAATTTTTGTTTCTTTTCTTTCATGTGGAAAATTGATTCTGTATGAGTAAATGCATCCTCATATGATTTGTTAAACAACATTGCTTGCATCAACATATGATTTTCAGGAATAACAATTCCAGTTTGATCATCAGAATACATCATTTGAACAGTATCACCAATTGATGTAGTCATGTTAGCATGAATATGGATCATGTTTGTATCTGTAAAATTAAATCCCATATTTTGAGCATATTCCCTTACGTCTTTGGTTCCTTTTGCAGTCCATAATGTAGCTACACCAAATTCATCAGTAAAAATTTCGTGGATTTCAGATGGTTTTGGTGCAACATTTTTGAATCTTATATCCATAATATGCAGATGCATTTGTCGGGTTGGAACTTTTATTGCACGAACATAAAGAGGTGCATCTTTTCCAAAATACAGTTTAACATCATCACCATGATGAGGTTTTTCAGTCATCTCTATCGTATCTGAAACTTTCTTTTCAGTTTGCTCAATGTCTGCCCATCTTCTAACTAGAGTGACATCAAATCGAATTAGGTCATTTCCAAATTTTTCACGTAAAGGTTCCAAAATTCTACCCATTCCAGTTACGTTGCAACTTCCTTGCATAACATGTTGTTTACCTAATGCAAGATCATAGTTTGCCCTAGAATTAAACAATAAATCAGAAACAGATTCATCCCCAATGGTTGATTCTCCACCTTGATAAATCGCAGGAATATTTTTTGGCTCATACAAGTTCTTTTTGTTTTTGTAACCATGTCCACCAGGAGCGGCATCAATTACAAGATCACATTCATCTAATGCAGATTCAATACTTCCCGAAATTTTATAATTTGAAAAATCATCTAGTTTTCTTTCTGGAACAAAAACATTTAGACCTCGAGATATTCCATCATTCACTTTATTATCAGGAGAATGTTTACCAACACCAATCACAGTGATTTCTGGATCATCTTTAAGAAATGAAGTAATTCTACTTCCAATTGATCCATAACCATTGACAAAAACTTTTTTCATATTATAACTAAAAATACACTAGTTATTTAGGAATATATTTCAACGAGGAAATCAATAATTTCAGGATACATAAACGACTAAATGTGTAAAAAAAATCCAAATTTTATTGTTACATGGTCCATCACTTGGAATAGGCGCTGCTATTGCATCAATTATGATAATTGGGGTATTTTTCGGATTTAATGAAATTTCAAATGAACCAGAACTTGTAGTTGAACCAACCCCAACTATAGAGCAAGCAGGACCTCCAAAAATTACCATGGACACATTTTTGGAAAACGGTTCACCAATTCTAGGCAATGCGGATGCGAAAGTAACATTAGTGGAATTTGGGGATTATCAATGTCATTTTTGTAATGTTTATTTCCATTCAACAGAACATAAAATAATACAAGAATATGTGGAAACAGGCAAAGTCAAAATAATATTCAAAGATTACAACATAATGGGTCCAGATTCAGTTAGTGCATCACACGGTACTCACTGTGCAAATGAACAAGGATTGTTTTGGGAATATCACGACATATTGTTTTCAAATTGGGCAGGGGAAAATAATGGATGGGCATCTTCCGAAAATCTTCTAAAATTTGCTGAAGAAATTGATTTGGATTTAGTACAATGGTCTGAATGCATGATTGAGAGTCATCATTCAAAAACAGTTATTGCAAGTAATGAGGATGCAAAATCATTAGGAATAACTGGCACTCCTGCATTTTTTGTAATTGGACCAGACGGAAAAGTCACAAAACTGGTAGGAGCACAACCTTATGAGACATTTGAAAGAGTTTTTGAAGAAGAGTTAAAAAAATAAAATTCCGATCATTTTGTAATAATCATTAAAAGCAAAAAATTCCTTCCTAATTAGGATGAGCATACTCAATAACCTTATTAATGAATTATCGGAGGCAAGCTTATGGCAGCAGGAATAGATGATATTTCTATTTACATTCCAAGATTGTATATTGATGCAGAGGATTTTGCAAAAGCCAGAGGTCTTGATCCTGTCAAATTACAAAAAGGTCTAGGAGTATCACAAATGGCAATTGTTGATGCAAATCAAGATCCAGCAATTCTTGCAGCAAATGCATGTTTAAAAATCATGCAAAAAAACAAACTATCTCCAGAAGATATTGGAAGGTTATACGTTTCAACTGAATCTTCATTTGATGAATCAAAAGCAATGAATTCATACGTTATAGGGATGTTAGAGCAAGTTTATGGTCAGGGTGCATTTGAGCACTGTGGAGGAATTGAAACAAAATTTGCTTGTGTAAGTGGTTCTTATGCACTTTATGACAATACTAATTGGATTAGAGCTGGAGAAGCAGAAGGAAAGTATGCACTTGTGGTAGTATCAGACATTGCAAAATACGATATTGGTTCTAGTGGAGAGATGACTCAAGGTGCAGGTTCTGTAGTCATGTTGCTAAATGATAATCCCCGATTACTAGCATTTGATCCTAAAGTAACAGCTACTTCAATTAAAGATGAATATGATTTTTACAGACCATTTGGAAAAGAAACACCAATTGTTCACGGACAATACTCAAACATGTTATACATGATTCAAGTTAGAAAAGCACTTGAAGCATACAAGAAAAAAATAATCTCAACTGGACTAGTTAAACTAGAATCAGGCGAAACGATCTTAGACCATATGGATTACATCAATATGCATTTGCCATATAGTAACATGGGAAAGAAAGCATTAGCATATTTAGTTAGACATGAATGGCGTCAACTTCCAAGATGGAAACGTGTTTTAACAGAAATAGGAATGGAAGAGCCAGTTCCAAAAGATCCTAGAGGCACTATTGAATCAGTATTGGGAGATGAAGAATTTATGGCAAAAGATCATGAATTTACTAAATTATTTACAAAAACTTCAGAATATCAAGAAGTGTATGAATCAAAACTTGCAAGTTCACTAATTGCATCATCTATGATAGGTAATCTTTACACTGCATCCCTTTATCTTGGATTTAGAAGTAGTTTAGAGTTTGAGTTTCAGAAAGGTATAGAGTTGGAAGGAAAGAGAATAGGATTTGGATCATATGGTAGTGGAAGTAGTGCAATGGTGTTTAGTGGAGTTATTCAGCCAGAATTTAAAGAAATTGTAAAGAATATGAATTTAGAAAATGAGTTAGGAGATAGGAGAAGATTGACACTAGAAGAGTATGAAATACTACATGAAAATAAACTCACACCAGAAAATTCGATGCTACATTCAAAGAAAGAATTCATGTTAGTGGATGTAAAAACTGAAACAGAGACCAGAGGAGAAAGACGCTACGTCTTTAATGAATAATTTTTTCACAAATATTACAATCATTATAAAATCATCATAATTCAAAAGAATTTATTCAAACTCAATTAATTTGTAATAATGGACGAAGAACCAAATCCAATTAAAGACTATCTTTTTGAATATATCAAAAATTCACCAACAATTGAAGAATTAATCAAAACGAAAAAATTTGATCAGATAATTAATGAGATCATAGAAAATTGTTACGATAAGATAGTGTCAATGGATTCTAAAGATATCTCCATAGGAATCTTAGCTACAGGAATTTTACATTATTTACTTACAAATGCGCTTCTAAATAGCCAGAGAAAAGTAGAATATAATGAATTAGAATTAGACATAGTTATTCCAGATATCAAAACATTAGAAAAAGATCCAAAAATGACGCTCCTCATATGTATTCCTAAATCATCAGATAAAAAAATCATTAATGAAAAAATATCTCAATTAGAAAAAATTCAACCAATCAAAGAAAACATTTGGCTAGTGTTGTCTGAAAATATTCAAACAGAGAAAAAATCATTTGTTTTATCAAAAGAAAATTCATCATTTTTAAAAATAATATTTGAAATTGCCCAGTTCAGTAATGTTAGTGGCGCAAATAAATTCAAAATATTACGAATTTAAGAAAATATCTATTTTAGCAATAATGATAAATCAATATTTTTTTTGAAAATTCTATAAAGAGATGCATCGCTTAAATCTTTAAGAAAAGGAATTGAACCTAAAACTTTGATTCCAGTTAAATTCTGTAAATCAGATGTTAGTTGTTTTACAGGATAGCCTCTATCAAAATTATTTATGATTATTCCTTTAACTGGAATTTTATATTTTTCACACATCTTGACAGTCATGATAGTATGATTGACAGTTCCAACTTTACTTCTAGTTACAAGTATTGCTGGAATTTTCATTGCTTTAATCAAATTTGTAATATGGTAATCTTTGAGAATTGGAGTCATAATTCCACCCATACCCTCGACGAGAATTGTTTCATGAAGTTTTGATAATTTTTTAAAACTTGAGAGAATTGTGGGTACTTTCGGTTTAATTTTTAATTTCTTCCATGCAGTGTAAGGAGAAGCGGGGATTTTAAAAAATTGAGGATTGATTAAATTTTCAGGATCATTTACTTGTGCAGCTTTTGATAAGATTTCAACATCTTCAGACTTGAATCCTTTTTTTTGTACAGTTCCTGCAGCAAAAGGCTTCATTACTCCTACATCCAATCCCATTTTTCTAAGGGTTACAGCCAAACCTGCAGCGATGTAAGTTTTTCCAACATCAGTATCAGTTCCGGTTATGAAAAAGGATTGCAACAAGTTAGATTAAGATGATGGGTTGATTAATTCATCGGTCATGGATAGATAGTCGTATAATTCTGGGTTAATTCCTTTTTAGATGAATTATGAAATCTTTTCTCATTTTTTACGATTAGATTCGATTTGATGGAATTATATCATACGGGAATATTAGAAAATACATGATTCCAAAAGGAAACATAGACGGCGAATGTCAAGATTGTGGGGAACATATCACATATTCTAAAAAACCTATGCAAACTCATGCTGACCTTTTAAAAAAACATCGGTGTCCAAAGTGTGGTAATTTTGCATTGAAGACTCTTAGCTCAGATATCTAACGATTAACTGGTTTTGGTTTGGTTAAAATTTCTTAATTCATTTTTTGTGTTTGGATTTTATCAAAGACTAACTTTGATATTTATTGGCATTTTTTAAAAATAGAACATTGAATGATGAAGAAAAATCAAAGAAACTAACAAAACGAGAAATTTTGTTAAAGGGTACGATAATTTGTATAATTCTCATCGTTCCATCTCTTGTAACATTTCTAATTGTTTGGCAAATTTTTGATGATTTGACTTATGCCATGATTTTAGGTGCAATGGTTCATTTTATTGCAATGATATTTTCATGGAAAATTTCTAAAAAACATTTGGTAAAAAAATAATCCCATACATCATCGTTTAAGCTAGTAAATATTGTATTTTAGAAATAACAGATTAATTATTAAGTTCTGTAAATGAAGAAAATTAGTTGAAAAGTTCTATTTGGCACCCAAACACACAGATGAAAGAATGGGATTCATTTGATAAAATTACCAGAGGTAAAGGAATTTGGTTAATTGACTCTAAAGGCAACAAATTACTTGATGCAGTAGGCTCAATGTGGTGTAATGTGTGGGGACATTCCAATGCAGAATTAATCAAATCAATAACAAGTCAAAGTAAAAAATTACAACATTCTTCAATGTTTAATCTCACAAATGAGCCTGCAGAAAAACTAGCAAACAATCTCATAAAAATTTCTCCAACAATGCACAAAGTATTCTATTCAGATAATGGATCATCAGCAATGGAAATTGCAATAAAAATTGCCTTACAGTATTGGAAAAATATAGGAGATAAAAAGAAGACAGAGATTGCAACAATAGAAAACGGATATCATGGAGATACATTTGGTGCAATGTCAGTTGGATATGTTCCAGAATTTTTTGATAAATTTAAAAAACAATTATTTTCAACAATTCAATTCCCGATACCTAACAAATACAGAATTCCAAAAGAATATTCGTTGAATGATTATCAAATACAGTGTATAGAAAATATAGAAAATAGATTTTCTAAAAATAACAATATTGCAGTTTTTGTCATGGAAAGTGGTGCACAGATGGCAGGAGGTGTGATAATTTATCCCAAAGGATTTCAGAAACAAATTCGACAATTATGTAAAAAATATGATGTATTATTTGTGTTAGATGAAATTGCAACAGGTTTTGGAAGATTAGGTTCTATGATACAGTATGAAGAACAAAAAAGTGTTCCAGACATAGTATCATTTGGGAAAATGTTAACTGGAGGATATCTAACAATGGCTGCAACATTAACAAACAAAAAAATTTATGATTCATTCTCAGGTGAATTTAATGATTGGAAACACTTTTTTCATGGCCATACATATACTGGAAATCCAATAGCTGCATCAGTAGCAAATAAAAATCTCCAAATGTATAAGAAAAATAATCTGATAAAAAAAATTCAAAAAACATCCAAAATATTTACAAAGTTTTATCAAGAAATTTCAGAAATTGATATTGTTGGAGATATCAGGCACAAAGGAATGCTAATGGGAATAGAATTAGTAAAAGACAAATCAAAAAAGACCCCAATCAAACCTAAAAAATCAATAAATAAGATATTTTTTGAAGAGGGTAAAAAACAAGGGATCTACCTCAGAACACTTGGAAATATAGTCATGTTAGTTCCACCACTGGCAATTTCAGAAAAAGAACTTAATTTACTCCTAAACAAGACAATTAAAACAATCAAAGCCGCAAAATCACAAGTAATTTGACCGTTAACCCCCTAATTCTTACAGGTTAACCTTTACATTATTTTTATTAATGGAAAAATTGTCAAAAAAATATGAGTGTTGTAGAATTTATCAAAGAATGTCAAGAAAAAGTTTTTGCAGGAACTCACATATCATCTGAAGACGCAAAAAAATTACTAAATATTCCAGATGAAAATTTAAAAGAACTTGCAAAATGTGCAAATGAAATTACACAGGATTTCAATGGTAAAAAAATTGATGTTGAACAATTAAACAATATTAAAAAAAATGCATGTAGTGAAGACTGTACTTTTTGTGGACAATCAGCATTTTTTGATACAGGGGTAAACACATACCAATTACCAACACCAGAAGAAGTAGTAAATAAAGCAACAAAAGCAAAAGAAGAAGGAGCAGAATCCTATTGTTTAGTTGCAGCATGGAGAGAGCCATCACCAAAAGATTTTGAAAAAGTTTGCAATATTATAAATGAAATAAATAAAAAAGTTGGAATAAGTGTAGAATGTAGTTTAGGTTTTCTTACCACATCACAAGCAGTTAAACTAAAAGAGCTAAATGTAAAACGATATAATCATAATTTAGAAACTGCAAAATCAAAATTTTCAGAAATTTGTACTACTCACACATATGAAGACAGATTAAAAACACTTGGAATTGCCAGAGATGCAGGATTGGAATTATGTACAGGTGGAATAATAGGATTAGGTGAAACAAGAGAACAAAGATTAGAATTATCATTAGAATTAGCAAGGTTATACCCAGAAGAAGTTACAATCAACATACTTGTTCCAGTTCCAGGTACACCATTAGAATTACAAACCAAGTTAAACAATTCAGAAATTGTCAGAATGTTTTCAGTGATTAGATTCCTATTACCTGAATCTGTAATAAAAATTTCAGGGGGAAGAGAAACAATGCTTGATGATTCAGGGGAAGAACTACTTCAAAGTGGAGCCAATGGAATCATTACAGCAGGTTACTTGACAATGGGAGGAAATGAGGCTGAAAAAGACCTTAAAATGATTGAGAAAATTGGCCTTAAAACATAAACTAAATTTTATTGATTTAGAATTAGACCAGGTTAAACAAAAAAACCTGTACAGAAAACTACGATATGGAAGAGTACAAGGTTCACACATTACAATTAACAACAAAAAATTACTTAATCTTAGTTCAAATGATTATCTAGGAATCCCAATTAGAAAAAATCGAATCAAACAACTTCAATCCAGCTCTAGATCAGTTTCTGGAAATGATGAATCATATAAAAAACTAGAAGCTAAACTTGCAAAACATAAATCACAACAAAATAGTTTAATTTTTTCTACAGGATATATGACAAATCTGGGAGTAATTTCATCAATTGCAAAAAAAGGAGATGTAATTTTCAGTGATGAGTTAAATCATGCAAGCATAATTGAATCATGTAAATTATCTGATGCAAATATTTCAGTTTACAAACATAATGATATGCAAGATTTGCAAACAAAATTAAAACGAAAAGGAAAAAACAAATTTGTAATTACTGAGGGGGTGTTCAGTATGGATGGTGATTTATCACATCTAAAACAAATTACAGAAATTGCTGAAAAATCAGAAGCAATAACAATAGTAGATGACGCACATGGTGATTTTGTTTTTGGAAAAGATGGTAAAGGAACGCCAAACTATTTTAAAGTTTCAAAGAAAATTGATTTGTACATTAGTAGTCTCAGTAAAGGTTTAGGTTCGTTTGGAGGGTATGTGGCATCACAAAACAATGTTATTGATTTATGCATTAACAAATCAAAATCTTTTATTTATACATCTGCACTGCCTTCATTTTTAATTGAACACACACTGCAAAGATTTGAATCAAATAGAGAAAAACAAAAGAAAAAATTAGAAAATAATACAAAACAACTTTCAAAAGGACTAAAAGAAATTGGATTCAATATTAAATCTAAATCACACATCATCCCAATTATTATTGGTAATGAAAAAGAATCTATGGAATTAGGGGAATTTTTGAATACAAACGGGATATTTGTACAACCAATAAGATATCCAACTGTTCCAAAAAATCAAGCTAGATTAAGGATATCAGTTACGGCATGGTTATCATCTAAAGAAATAGAAAAATCATTATCAGTTTTTGAAAAAGCATACAAAAGATTTTTCTGATTATCTCATAGAATCAAAGCCATAAAATGCTGGAGACCCAATTATTACTGCAATAGTAATTACAATGCCTAAAGCAATTCCAACAATAATGAAACGTTTGTTCATACAAAAATGAAATTGACCCTAGTTAAAAACGGATTGTCTCAGGAATGTAGAAAGAAATGATACAGTAATTTAAAGCAAAAATTCCAATATTTCCATATGGGAGAGATTACTATTGCAGTAGCTGTACTTGCAGGATTAGGATCTTTTGTTGCACCATGTATTTTACCAATGATCCCTGCATTTTTAGCATATATTTCTGGTACAACTCTATCTGAAATAAATCAAAAAAACAACTCAAAAATAATATCAGTCAACAAAACACAAATTGTTTTAAATTCAGTTTTTTTCGTTTTAGGATTTTCAATAGTATTTTCAACACTAGGGGTAGTCATTAACAGTATTTTTTCAATATCTGATACAAGTTTAGCAGAAGGACTAAATCATGTGGGAGGAATCATCATAATAGGATTTGGAATATTTCTACTGCTTTCAACAAAAATTAACAAACTAAATGTAGAAAAGAAATTTCTTCCCAAAACATCAAAAACTAGCTATCCAATGTCATTTGTTTTTGGATTAGCATTTGCAGCTGGATGGACTCCATGTGTAGGGCCAATTCTTGGAACAATACTCACACTTGCTGCAACAACTCCATCAGTTGCATTTAATCTACTATTAGCATATTCTTTAGGTTTAGGAATTCCATTTATTTTGATTGGAATATTTTTTTCAAGTTCAAATAAAATAATTGGTTCAATGAATAAGCATCTAAAATATTATAATTTAATTTTAGGAGGTTGTATTATTATTTTAGGAATTATGGTATTTACAAATCAACTTACTTATCTTGCAAATTTTCCACTTCTCAATGAATTAATGGAGATAGGGTGAAGAGATGAAGTCAGAAATAAAATCAGCGTTAATCATGGGAGTGATAATTATGATTGGTGCAGGAATTTTGAGCATGGTTTTTTCAGAATATGATGAACAATTCATTCCTACAAAATCTAAAAAAGATACTAACTTTGCTGAGATAGATAAATCTGGATTCAAAAAAGCACCAGAACTTGTAGGTATCGCACATTATCTGAATACCACTCCTGAAAAATTAAACCAAGAAATAGAAGGTAAAGTTGTACTTTATGATATTTGGGCATATAGTTGCATTAACTGTATCAGAACACTCCCATACATCACTTCATGGGATGAGAAATATTCTGATCAAGGGTTATTAATAATTGGAATTCATTCACCTGAATTTGAATTTGAAAAAAATCTTGAAAATGTAAAAAGTGCAATTAACAAACATGGAATTCAATATCCTGTTGTATTAGATAATGACATGGAAACATGGAAGGCATTTGAAAATAGATATTGGCCTAGAAAATACATTTCAGACCACGAAGGATACATTAGGTATGATCATATTGGAGAAGGAGGATATAAAGAAACAGAAAAAATTATTCAACAACTTTTAGATGAAAGATCAAAAAATATTGGAATCCAATCAATGTCAAACAAACCATTTGTAGACATTGAAGAATTTGAACATACGATGTTTAGAACACCAGAATTGTATTTTGGTTATAAATTTGCAGAAAATAGAAATCAATTAGGAAGCAGAGAGGGATTTCAACCAGAAAAAATAGTATCATATTCAATTCAAGAAAACATGGATTTGCATAAGTTTTACCTTACAGGGGATTGGAAAAATCATAAAGACAGTATGGAATTAATTTCTGAAACTGGAACAATCAAACTTCCATACATTGCAAAACAAGTGAACATTGTTACAAAAAATAATGCACAATTAGAAATATTTCTTGATGATAAACCATTAACGGAACAAAATTCAGGAAAAGACATTTTATCAAAAAATATTCTAAATGTAACAAATCCTGATTTGTACAATATCATCAACAAAGGAGATGGGTCATCACATACAATAGAAATTAAAATTAATGGAAAAGGCTTTCAAATATTCACATTTACATTTGGATGATGTAACCAACTATGGATGTAACCTCAGTTACACTAGCTGTAGTGACAAGTCCCTTTAAAATAAAAGATTCTAGGTATAATGGGGAAAATGTGGTATGATAAGTAATTCTTGGAATAAAATAGAAGGAGAAACAATATCTCAAAAAGTAATCAGTAAAGTAAAGCCAGATGAACCATTAAAAAATAAAATTGATTTTGCACAAAGAAAATTGCAATCCCAAATTTCAAAATTAGAAGTAATCAATGAAAAATTAAAGACAAAACATGATATGATTTTTGAAAAAATTGTGAATGCTCAAAAAAATAACAAGAATGTGTATGCTCAAGCATATGCAGGAGAATTAACACAAGTAAGAAAGATGAAGAATATGATAGGGGGTGCAAAACTTTCCATGGAACAAGTAAAACTTAGACTAGATACTGTTTCAGAATTAGGAGATGTTGTTGTAACATTAAGTCCATGTATGTCAATTATCAAAGGTCTCGGTCCGTCATTAAATGGAATTATGGGAGAAGCAGGAACATCGATGACAGATTTGTCACAAATTCTTGGAGACGTAATGGCAGGTTCATCAGTTAATGGAGGCGAAACAATGAATGTAAGTAAAGAAACAAACGCAGATACATTAGCAATTCTTGAAGAAGCACATAGTGTTATTGCAGGTCAAACAGAAACAGCAATACCAGATATTCCTGAAAACCTAAGACAGCAAATAGCAGACAAAAAAGCAGATATTCTAATTTAGAAATTATTTCGATTTCTTTTTACTCTTAACTATCAAAATTTTCTTAATTCTAGAGATTGTAGGGTAACTATATCCACGTCTACGATAATTTGCAATCATCATTTTCCAATTTTTTAATCTCCATTGAGCTTGTTCCGTAGTTACAGAATGAACTTCTTTTTGTATGATACTTTTTCTTCCAACTTTTAGAGTTCCTGCATCTTTTGCAGACCATCTATTTTTTGCAAATTTGAGGCCAGTTAGAATTTCTGTAACCGGCATTTCCTGGAAATATTCCTTTAATTTTTTCAGTTCTAGATCTGATGGTTTTTTCGAAATTGGTAACTCTACAGTTGGTTTAACCACAAAAATTCTATTAATTAATGACTTAAGAGAATCTTGCTAAACCAAAATTAACTAAAATAGAAAATGATTGATAATTTTGAGAGGCATAACCCCTTTATTGAATAAGATTTAGAGTAAAATTATGGGATTAATGAATACTCTAGCAAAATTTTGCATTATGAAAAAAGTTCGAGAAAAAGCAAATAATTCTGAAAATGAATCAGATGAATAAAATCAATTTCTTGAATGTTTAAAAATTAAGAAAATTGCTGATGATTATACCAACGGGTTCTCTCAGATTTCCTCAAAAATGACGAATATTGCCGAATTATGAAGCAACATAAATCTAAAATCCAATTAACAATTTAATGGAATAACTGAATTTTTACACAATCCAACATACAACATTACTCCAAATACAATAACAGCAAAAGCAGACAAAGGAATCAAAAGAAAAATTTTTGTTTTTAGTCCCATAATTTAGCTTGAGAATTAATACATATAAAATTGTCACAGTTTTAATCTACAGCGATAGTAAAGGTGCCTTTTGTTTTAGGATCTTGTAACAATGTAACCATTTCTCGAGGAAGTAAATCAGATGCTTTATCACAATTTACAGATAAGGTTCTAGGACAAACAAAATCACTTTTTCTAATTACAATATCATTCAAATGAGTCAGAGTGAGTCCCGAATGACCTTTGCCTTTAATTGTAAATTCATGATCATTAACTTTGATTGTAAAAATTACCGTGGTATTTTCAGATTTTAATTTATTCTTTAATTCTTGAGGTAAATCAAAACAGCCTGAAGAAGCATTTACACCAACAATACAGTCTCCCTGGGGAGTTAGATGGGATTCTTTAGTAATTTCTAATGTTTTTTGGTGGTTTGAACGTATGTTTTCATGTCCTGAAAATTCAATTTCAAACTTCAATGTCTAAAAATATTTAAAACATGAAATAAACTTTAGTTGAAAAAATGAGATTATAATCAATTTCTCGATCATTTTTCGATGAGTCCATTTTCAAATAAAATATTTCGTCTAGAGAAAGTACGGTTTAAATAAAACTTTCAAAGCATTTTAATCAAATGCTTCCTGCACAACAAGGTTATGATAGAGCAATTACAGTATTCTCACCAGACGGTAGATTATATCAAGTCGAATATGCCATAGAGACAGTAAGAAGAGGAACCATAGCTGTGGGTGTAAAATGTAAAAATGGAATTGTAATTGCAGTTGAAGAAAAAGCAAGAAAATTACAAATTTCTGATGTTGCACAAAAGATTTTTCAAATTGATGAACATGTCGGAGTTGCTGCTGCAGGATACATTCCAGATGCAAGAAGTCAAGTAGACAATGCAAGATTCTTTTCTCAAAGCAACAAAATGATTTATGATGAATCAGTTGAAGTTGAAACTATTGCTAAACATTTAGCTGATCAATGCCAACAGTATACACAATATGCAGGTGTACGACCTTATGGTGTAGCATTAATTCTAGGAGGGGTTGTTAACGAAAAACCAGAATTGTTCTTAACAGATCCTAGTGGAACATTCATTTCATATGATGCAATTGCAATTGGTTCTGGTTCTGAACAAGTTACAGACTTTTTAGAAAAAACATACAAAAATGATCTTTCAATAGATGATGCATCAGCTTTAGCTGCTGCAGGAATTCACATGTCAAGTGATGAAAAAGAAGGTTTAAGTCATATCAGAATGGCACATATCAAAACAGATACAGGATTATATGAATTAGTTAATGAAGAGCAGATTGCAAATTATGCAAAAACTGCAAAAGAAAAATATCCACACGACAAAAACTAATTACCATACAATTGTGAGACAAAAACATAATGAAACTATCTGTAGCTATTCCAGAATCTGCATTATCAGATGAGTCACTAAAAATAGATAAAACTAGAAAAATTTCAGTTCTTGCAAGAGCTTGCTCAATTTTTAAAATAGATACCATCTATGTGTATCAAGAAGGAGGGAATTACAAACAAGACGGAAACTTGATAGTGATGATTCTAAAATATTTAGAAACTCCTCAATTTTTACGAAGAAGATTATTTCCTAAAATGAATGATTTGAAATTTGCAGGAGTACTTCAACCATTAAGAATACCAAGTCACATAACACCTGCAAATCCAAAAAAAATCAATAGAGGAGATATCAGAGAAGGAATCATAGTAAGTGTAAAAGGAAAAAGATTTGTAGATGTGGGAATAAATCAACTTATTCAGTTTTATGGAAAAACAGGGATTGGTAAAAGAGTCACAGTCCAATTCAAAGAAGGACACCCAAGATTATCAGTTAAAGAAATTGACAAAACAGAAACTCCAACATATTGGGGGTATTCTGTTAAAGAAAGATCAAATTTATTTTCATTGATTTCAGAATGGAAAGGAAATACAATTATTACTTCCAGAAAAGGAAGAACTGCAACTAAGGAACAGGTTTCAAAGTTTACAACATCAGATAAACCAACACTTGTAGTATTTGGATCTCCAGACAAGGGTGTTCATGAAATCATTGGAGGGAAAATGAAAAATTTACAAAATGCAAAATCATTAAACTTTTTTCCAAATCAAGCTACAGAAACTGTACGTCTTGAAGAAGCTCTTCTTGGAACTCTGTCAATAATTAATGCTCAAAGTACATCATAATATGGCTGAACGAAAAAATTTCTTATTATTGGCAATCGGATTAGGGATTGTAGGTGTAGTTATTGGGACAGTTACAATATGGAATATGATTTCAGATCTTCTAAATTGAAAATTTAAGAATAGATGGTTAACCAGTCAAAAAAATATGGTTAACGATGTCTCACATGGTTTAATAGAGGGAATTCAAGGTTCGAATTAACAATGGGAGCTCGAAAACGACATTCACCACGTAGAGGAAGTCTTGCGTATTCACCTAGAATTCGTGCAAAAAGCATGGAAGCAAGAATTCGCGCATGGCCAAAACTAAATTCAGACGAACCAAAAATTCTAGCTCATTGTGGATTCAAAGCAGGCTGTGTTCAAATTGTCAGCATTGATGATCGTGAAAAAGTTCCAAATGCAGGAAAACAGCTTGTTAGTCTTGGTACAGTTTTAGTTACACCACCAGTTTTAATTTTAGGAATTAGAGGATATTCAAAAGATCATGATGGAAGACATGCAGAATTTGATGTGTACACAGAAGATATTCCAAAAAGCATTTCAAAAGAAATTACACTAGTCAACAAACAAGAAAATGCATTAGAGAATGCAGAAAAAAGATTAAAGAAAATTAAAGAGATTTTTGCAATTGTTGCTGTATCTCCAAGAGCTGCAGGTTTAGAGCAAAAGAAACCATATGTCTTTGAAGCATCAGTAAGTGGAGGAGGTATCCAAAAACAATTTACTCATGTAAAAGAATTGCTTGGAAAAGAAATTAAGATTGATCAAATTTTTGAAACAGGTGCAAGTGTAGACGTTGCAGCAATCACTAAAGGTAAAGGATGGCAAGGTGTAATTCAAAGATGGGGGGTTAAAAAGAAACAACATAAATCAAGAAAAACAGTTAGAGAAGTTGGTTCATTAGGTCCTATATCCCCACAAAGTATCATGTATACAGTTCCAAGAGCAGGACAAATGGGATTTCATCAAAGAGTAGAATACGATAAACGAATTATGGTAATGGGTAATGCAAATGATGAACAAATCAAAATTAATCCAGACGGAGGATTCAAACATTTTGGTTTAGTCAAAGGAGATTTCATTATTCTCAAAGGGTCAGTTCCTGGAACATATAGAAGATTAATTAAACTCAGAAGTCAAATTAGAAATGCCCCAGATAAAGTTAACAAACCAAATATTTTGGAGGTTGTAATATGACCAAAATAGCAACATACACAACAACTGGAACTAAAGATGGAGAAATTGAACTACCATTAATATTTTCAACACCATTTAGAAGAGAATTAATTCACAAAGCAGTTACCAATCTTACTTCACATAATTTCCAAAGACAAGGAAGACATCCATCAGCTGGACAAGATGTTGTTGCAGACTCAAATGACCCACCAACCGGTCAAGGTGTATCTCGTGTCGCAAGAGCACAAGGTGGTGGAGGCGGAAGACAAGGTCAGGGAGCAGAAGTTGCATCAACTAGAGGCGGAAGACAAGCACATCCACCAATAGTTGCAAAAGTAATTTACAAGAAATTAAACAAAAAAGAAAACAAATTAGCATTATGTTCTGCAATTGCTGCAACTGCATCAAAAGACAGAATCGAATTACGTGGACATAAAATTGAAGGAATAGAATCATTCCCAATTGTTGTTTCAGATGAAATTGAATCAATTACCAAAACAAGTGAAATGACCAAAGTACTAGATTCATTAAAACTTTCACAAGATGTACAAAGACTACAAACAAGAAAACCTCGTTCAGGACAATCAAGACTTAGAGGAAGAAGTAAGAAAGTTGGAAAGAGTGTATTGTTTGTAACAATGAATACATCAAATGTTTCTAAAGCAATAGGTGCACTCCAAGGAGTTGATGCAAGAAATGTTAAAGATTTGAGCGTATTAGATTTAGCACCGGGTTCTGACCCAAGTAGATTAACAGTTTATTCTAAATCTGCAATTGAAGAAATTGCAAAAATAAAATCAACACATCTAGAATTAATGGTGAAAATAAAATGAATATAGATCAAGCCATGAAAATTATTGTTAAACCATACATTACTGAAAAAACGTTTGCTCTAGTTGAAAATGAAAGTAAAATTTGTTTCATTGTAGAACGTTCAGCAAAGAAACCAGAAATTGCAGAAGCAGTGAAAGTTCTTTACAAAGAAAAAGTCACCAAGGTAAACACTGCAAGAACAATTTACGGTAAAAAAGCATACGTACAGTTTGAAAATACAGAAAAGGCCAGAGATCTGGCAACAAAGATAGGAATGCTATAATATGGTCACTAGAGATTCAAGCACGATAACAGAGGAGAAGAGAAATGGTTAAAGAATTTTTATACAGAGGCATATCAAAAGAGGAACTCGATAATACATCATTAGAAAAATTATTCCAACTATTCAATTCAAGACAAAGAAGATCACTAACTAGAGGAATTACAGATGGAAAAAGAAAATTGATTGAAGAGATTAAAGCTGCAAAAGCAGGCAAATTAAAAAATCCTATCAAAACTCACCTTAGAGATTTGATAATTCTACCATACATGGTAGGTGTTACAGTAAATGTTTTTTCAGGAAAGGAATTTCGTCCAGTTGCAATAACAACTGAGATGATTGGACATTACTTGGGAGAATATGTCATAACAAACAAAAAAGTCTCACATGGTGCACCAGGCGTTGGAGCATCAAGATCTAGTCTTTACGTACCATTGAAGTGATTGTTATGACCAGATTCGATTACGCTTTCCAAAATTATGATGCAACAAAACATGTACGTTCTTCAGTGAGAGAAAAAGACATGTCTCATAAACATGCACGTGAAGTAGCAGTTGCAATTAAAGGATTATCAATAGAAAGAGCAAGAGACTACTTGCAATCTGTTATTAACAAACAAAGAGCAATTGCTTTTGGAAGATACAAAAATCAAGTCGGTCACAGATCTGATCCAGGAATGATGTCAGGACGTTATCCACAAAAAACAGCAAAAGAATTCATCAAAGTTTTAGATAATCTAGAATCAAATGCAGAATACAAAGGAATGGATTTAGATAGGTTAAAAATTGTAAATGCTACTGTTCACAAAGGAGTGATGGTAAAAAGATTCATCCCAAGAGCTATGGGAAGAGCAACTCCAAAAAATAACGTCTTAACACATGTAGAGTTGGTGGCCCAGGAGATTTAAAATTGTCAGCTGTAAAAAACGTAATCAAAGATAACTACAACATGATGTTACTCAAAGATTATCTTAGAAATGCAATTAAAGATGCAGGATTTTCTCATGCAGAAATTTCAAAAACACCAACAGGTACAAGGGTAGCATTACACGTTACAAGACCCGGAATTGTTATTGGAAGAAAAGGTTCAGGAATAAGAGAACTTACAGAAAAATTAGGAACTGACTTTGGATTAAAAAGTCCACAAATTTCAGTAGTAGAAATCGATAAACCAGAACTTGCTCCAAGTGTTATGTGCAATAGAATGGCATCACATATTGAAAGAGGAACCGCTTTTCGAAGAGCAACAATGTGGACATTAAAACAAATTATGGAAGGAGGGGCAATGGGTGTACAAATTACAATTTCAGGAAAACTTAGAGGAGACCGTTCAGCATTTGAAAAACATACAGCAGGAGTATTACCAAGAGCAGGACATCATGCAGAAGTGGTTGTAGAAGAAGATATTGCACATGTTGGAACTGCAATGGGATTAATTGGAATCAGAATAAGAATTGCTCAAAAAGAAAAAATTATTCCAGAATTTGAAATGAAAAAAGAGAAAGCAGATAACAAAAATAAAGTTGAAGCAGAAAAAACAAAAGGCAAAAAGAAAGTTAAAGTAGAAGAAGTTGTTGTCGAAGATGTTAAAGTAGAAGTTACCAAAGTTGAGGGGAAGAAAGATGAAGCTAAATCAGAATCAGAAGCAATAGAATTAGAAGAGAAGAAAATTGAAACAATTGAAACATTAGAAGAAGAAGAGGCAAAATTGAAATGACCAGAATTAGTACTAAAACAATTAAACAGTTAAACGAAAAAGATCTTAGAAGTAAAATTCAGGAATCTAAAAGTGAACTTTCTAAACTTAAAGTAGATGCAGCAAAAGGTACATTGAGAAAAGAAAGCGGTAAATTAAAACCACTTCGTCATGACATTGCAAGAATGCTAACTAGACTTACGGAGATGAAGAAAGAGAAATGATCACAGCAGATAATATTACATCACATGAATTTATTGGATTACACACAGAGATCACACAATCTACCAATCCTCAAGTAATAGGATTAAATGGAAGGATTATGGATGAAACAAAATCAATGTTTAGAATTAATACAGAAAATGGAATGAAATCAATTGCAAAATCTACAAACAGTTGGAAGTTTTCAATTGAAAATAAGGACGTAATTATCGAAGGTTCTATGATCACAAAAAGACCTTTTGACAGAATAGGAGTAAGGGTATGACAAAAAATATTGGATTAAAAGTAAATGAGCCTAAAAGAGAGTGTGAAGATAAGAATTGTCCATTCCATGGGGGGTTATCAGTAAGAGGAAAGTTATTTGATGGAAAAGTTACAGGCAGTAAAGCTAAACAAACAATCACATTACAAAA
This sequence comes from uncultured Nitrosopumilaceae archaeon, assembly GCA_964511485.1. Classification (GTDB taxonomy): domain Archaea; phylum Thermoproteota; class Nitrososphaeria; order Nitrososphaerales; family Nitrosopumilaceae; genus Nitrosopumilus. The sequence continues at coordinate 17,113 of CAZEFL010000012.1, read as the reverse complement.
AGATGAGCCAATCTACTTTAGTAAATTCAAAAGATATGCTAGAGGTAAAAGTACAATCCATGCACATGTCCCAGGATGTATCGATGTTGAATCAGGTGATCATGTATTGACTGCAGAATGTAGACCAATATCAAAATCTGTATCATATGTTGTTGTGGAGGTTAAAGCATAACATGGCAAAACAAGCAGGTAAAGGAGTAGAAGAATTCCGTCCATATGTAACTAAAGTAATTCCAGTAGGGGCAAACATTGTATGTGCAGATAATTCAGGGGCAAAAATTTTAGAAGTAATTAACGTTCCAAGACATAAAACAAGAGCATCAAGATTACCTTCAGCATCAGTTGGAGACTTTTGTAATGTAGTTGTTAAGAAAGGCCCAGCAGAATTAAGAAAACAAGTGTATGGCGCAGTTATTGTAAGACAAAAGTATGCAGTTCGTAGATTAAATGGTGTAAGAGTTTGTTTTGAAGATAATGCAGCAGTATTAATCACTCCAGAAGGAGAAACAAAAGGAACAGACATCAAAGGACCAGTTGCAGCAGAAGCTTCAGAAAAATGGCCAAGAGTAGCTAACTTGGCATCAATGGTGGTATGATAAAATGAAACCAACAAAAATGAGAAATAACCAAATTTATCGTGCAACACTACAGACACGTAGTAAACAATTAGGCAGTACACTTTCAAAAGATCTTCATAAAAAATATGGTAAAAAGAGTGTAAGAGTTGTAGAAGGTGATAGTATTACAATTCTAAGAGGAGAATTCAAAGGAGTTGATGGTAAAGTAGCAAAAGTATCTACATCAAAAAGTAGTATCGCAGTTGAAGGAATTAAAAAGGAAAAGACAAAAGGTGACAAATTCGATGTTTATATTCATACTTCAAATCTAGTAGTTACATCACTTAACACAAGTGACAAATGGAGAATGTCAAAACTTGAAGGGAAAGATCCAAGAAAACAACCTAAAGAAACAAAACAAGAAGCCCCTAAAGAAACAAAAGGAGTAAAGAAAACCGAAAAAAAGGAAGATGATAATTAATGGTAAGTATTGCAGGTAGTAAAAAACTCAAACGTCAAATGGCTCCACTGTTCTGGGGGATTACAAGAAAAGACAAACGGTTTGTTATTACAGTAAAGCCAGGATCACACAAAAAGAATTATTCAATCCCTACAGCAGTTTTTCTAAGAGACACATTAAAAATAGTTGAAAGTCTTAGAGAAGCAAAAACTTCAATTTATTCTGGCAGAGTGAAAATTGATGGCATAGTAAGAAAATCACTTCATCATTCAATTGGATTAATGGATGTTGTTGAATTACAAGATGTTTCAGATATTTACCGTCTAGTTCCAACAGAAGGTAAAATTCTAAAACCGATTAAAATTCAAGAGTCAGAAAAAACTAAAAAACTTGTAAGTGTTGTGAGTAAAACTACAATCAATAAAGGTAAAATGCAAATAGGTTTTCATGACGGTCGTTCAATAATTTCAGATATTAAAGTAAACGTAGGAGATACATGTTTAATTCAAATTCCAGAAGGTAAAATTCTTGAAGTAATCAAATTAGAGGCAGGCTCTCATGGTTTAGTAACACGTGGGGTTAACTCAGGACAAATAGGTAAAATTGAAACTATAGAAGAAGGCACATTCATTCTTCCAAAGAGAGTTATTTTGTCATTAGGAGATAGAAAAATCGAAATTCCTGCAGATATTATTATGACAATAGGTAAAGAGGAGCCAATTATTCAAATAAAGTGATCATATGTCTCAAACAACAGAATCCTCAATGAAAAAAATCTACTTAGAAAAAATAGTTCTAAACATGGGTTTAGGTAAATCTGGAGATATAATTGAAATTGCAAAAAGGGCACTAGAGCAAATTTCAGGCAAAAAACCATCTGCACGTCTTGCTAAAGAAACACAAAGAGATTGGGGCGTTAGAAAAGGGGAACCAATAGGAGTAGCAGTTACAGTTAGAGGTAATGACGCAGTTATATTATTAAAAAGACTCTTAGAAGCAAAGGGAAATACGGTTAATGGAAAATCATTTGATAGTTTTGGTAATTATTCATTTGGAATTAAAGAACACATAGACATTCCAGATGTTAAATATGAGCCCTCAATTGGAATTTTAGGGCTTGGAATTTCTGTGACATTATCTAGACCAGGTTATGGAATTAGGACCAGAAGTAAACACAAAGCAAGTGTTGGAAAAACACATGTAATTACAAGTCAAGAAGCAAAGGATTATCTTACAAAAGAATTTGGAGTGACAGTAGAATAATGGCAAAAGATAGATCCTATGAATTTACAGGAAGAAAAAAACATGACTTTGGTAGAGGTTCAAGATGGTGTAAAAGATGTGGGGATTATACCGCAGTTATTCAAAAATATGATTTAATGTTATGTAGACGATGCTTCAGAGAAGTAGCAACATCTTTAGGGTTCAGGAAAAATCGATGATATAATATGCCAGCAACTAATATTTTAGCAAACTTATTTGTCACACTCTATAATAATGAAACAAGAAGAAAAGGGGATTGTGTAATTCTTCCAACATCAAAATTAGGAATTGAAGTTCTCAAAACTCTTCAAAAAGATGGGTATATTGGGGAGTTTGAACATATTGATGATAAAAGAGGAGGAAAGTTCAAAATTAAATTATTAGCAAAGATCACAAAATGTGGAGCAATTTCACCAAGATTCAAAGTAAAAACTGATGAGTACAATAGTTGGGAACAGCAATACTTACCAGCATATGATAGAGGAATGTTGTTAGTAACAACAAATCAAGGTGTAATGTCACATCATGAAGCATCACAAAAAGGAATTGGAGGATTTTTAATCGGATATGTCTACTAGTCAGGTTGAAAAATTCCAAGATCAGGTAACTGTTCCGGAAGGAGTAAAAATAACTCAAAAAAAACACATGTTAACATTTGAAGGACCATTAGGTAAAACATTCAAAAGTTTTCGCAGTATTCCAGTAAACATTGAAATTTCAGATGATAAAATTTTACTGAAATCAATTGGTGATAAAAAAAGAGATTATGCTATTTTGCATACTGCCAGATCAATCATCAGAAATATTTGTGAGGGGTTAATTGAAGGATATACAATAAAAATGAAAGTCGTTTTTGCACACTTTCCAATTACAGTTAAAGTAGAGGGCAAAGATATTCTAATTGAAAACTTCCAGGGTGAGAGAGCTCCAAGAAAAACAAAAATTGTCGGAAACACAAAAGTTGTCCCTAAAGGAGAAGATGTAATTCTTACTGGAGAAGTATGGACAGATATTACACAAACTGCTGCAAATATAGAATTAAAAACAAAAGTAAAAAATAAAGATCATAGAGTTTTCCTTGATGGCGTCTATGTTTTTGAGAAGAAAAAAGGCATAGAAAAATAAAATCATAAAACTTTCTCATGACACTTGATCCTGAATTTGCAAAACAAACTACAGAATTAATTGTACAAACATTAGAATTATACAAATCAGCAGGTGCATCTCCCCGAATTGGAGAGACGTGGAATTGTTCAAGTATTGGAGATTTCTTATGTGGTTTTTTTGTAGGAGAAATGGTAGGTTCTGCACTTAGTGCATTTCAAGTAGTCCATCGAAGAGAACCAACTGCTGATGAGCATTTAGAAATAATTGAATTGGTTGAAAGTCATTCAAAAGAAATCAAAGAATTTTTTGCCAAATTTAATTAGCAGACATTAAGATTTTTGTCTATTTTATAACAGTAGCAAGGATTAAATCACTTTTATCGAGGTACAAACATGTTGCCGCCCTAGCTCAGCGTGGTAGAGCATCCGACTGTTAATCGGACGGTCGTCAGTTCAAGTCTGATGGGCGGCGCTTCTTTCTTAATTCGAATAATGAAACATTAATTTTTCATAAATGGTATTACATGGAGAAAAGTAATAGAAGATATTTCTAAATTCGAATTTAGAAATATTGATCGGTTGAAAGTAATTGGTTGAGACTATTAGACAACTTAGATCTAATAGATGATCGCATATCTATAATGATGCAGGAGGTTTACATTGGTCAGAACTAGAAGGGCCAACAGGTATTGTGTGGATTGCAGTGCTAGACTAGTATATTATCCAAGATTATCCAATCCAAAAGCACCAAATGAACATAGAGTGTTAGTTTATGCATGTCCTGACTGTACAGATGACTTTGAAAAACCAAAAATGTTTTCAATTAAGCGAAACCAAGTAGAAGATCCACTAGAAACAGTAGAAATTGAAATTACACAGTTACATAAAAAAACAGCTAATACAAAATAATTACATAAAGTCATGTCATTTCCAGAAAAACCAAGAAGTAGTGGATGGCTGTTGTTACCAATATTTTTTGGAATGATTGGCGGGATTATTGCATTTTTTATCATACGTCATGACGATCCAAGAAAAGCTAAAAATTGTTTGTATTTAGGATTAATAATGATGGTCATAGGGATTATTCTCAATATTTCCATTTTTTCGTCAATTCCAGATTTTGATTCAGGATTTAATGTTAATATTTGAAAAATTGTGTTCACAGGTTAAGATAACCTATATTTCTAAATTCGAATTTAGAAATATCAGAAATTTAGACCTCTGGTTATTTAATTTAGAATCATATAGAACTAGATTGAAAATAATGTCATAATGAGCAGTAGAATGAGGGATAATGTAGAAAGATGGATGGTTCACGAAGGATCATCATTTGAAGAAATAAAAAATCCTGAAAATTCTTTTCAGATTCTCGTAAAACATGCAGGCCAATATGGGATCCCAGTAGATATTTTTGAACCAAAGTCACAAGAAGGGATTTTAGTTATTGGTGCAAAAGTAGTAATGAAAAATAAACAAATTTCAAGATATTTAGGATTCAATGATGATGAAAAAAAGAAATTTGAACAAAAAGTTGCAGATTTTTGTCATTCAATTCAAGCAATTAACAAAGTCATCACGGAAGATGGGAAACAAAAAGTTGCAGTATATGTGGTATTAGACGATAAAGAAAATATCAACCAACAAACAGTTTTTGATGCTATGGATAAAGTATCAGAAATGTATGAAAAAACATCAAGATTCTTACTAAAAACATTTTAGAAAAACAACAAAGATCAGTTTTATCATTTCAAATTGTATGAATACCCCCCCTTTTTCATCCAATATTCCATCATCGGAAATTTCAAATCAATGTAAAGCCATCAAAATAACTCAATTTTTTGATTTTCCTGCAATTTGAAGAAAAATGAATATTTTGTAAAATTATGCCTAGGCGTTAAACCCCCCTCTAGATTTTATCCAAATAGGCACAATACAAAATTATCATAATCAGGTGTTTTTGGGGGGGGTTGAACACTCATGCCTAGATAGGAGAAGCAACCATCAAACCACCCAGATGTCCCAGCTAAAAATATGATATCTTTTGATATTGTGCCTAGATGTTAAACCCCTCAAAAATGAGCATAAAGAGCAATAATTATTGATGAATTTTTACTAAATCTGATCTTTTTTGTTTTACGTTGCAACTATATACCAAAAAAATTTAGGGGCATCATGGTAAACTTTGGAGTTGTAATCGTAATTGGTGCAATTATCATAACAATGGGTGCAGGAATGTACACGTATACACTGTACCAAACAAATTACATCACAACAGTTGCAGGGGAAACAGTCACCGTTGGGCCAGTTGAATATGTCATAACTTTTGAAGGAACACATGAGGGAACAGAAGAAAATACTCCAGAAAATACATTTGTCATGATTGGAATTACTGCAGAAAATGTCACTCAAGAAAAGACGGTGATTTCAGGAGGACAGTTTTACATCGTCGATGAAAAGGAACAGAAACATGAAGCAATTTTTGGGGAGTTTTCCGCAAAAGATCTACTCTATGAAGGATTAGACCCAGGTAACCCAATTGAAAGAACAACACAATTTGATATTCCATTTGATGAAGAGAGTCAATACAAAATCATCATAAGACCGCAAAAAGATCAATCGACAGTTGATACCGCACTAGTTTGCCTGACAAATTGTTAATTAAAAATTTAAAAAAAGTTGAAAAAAGTGTCAAATTATTCCATTATTTGCGTAGTATTGTGTGACTTTTATAGTATAACACATAGGATTCGACAAAATAGTTATGGCAACATCTAAAGCTAAGAAAAGCACAGCAGCTAAAAAAGCAGCAGCTACTAGAAAGAGAAATGCTGCAGCTAAAAAAGCAGCAGCTACTAGAAAGAGAAATGCGGCAGCTAAAAAAGCAGCTCCAAAGAGGAAAGCAGCTCCAAAGAGGAAAGCAGCTC
>CAZEFL010000012.1:0-10703 GCA_964511485.1 uncultured Nitrosopumilaceae archaeon | reverse complement strand
CTCCAAAGAGGAAAGCAGCTCCAAAGAGGAAAGCAGCTCCAAAGAGGAAAGCAGCTCCAAAGAGAAAGACAGCATCTAAACGTCGTTAGTACTGTCTATTCGTTCTTTTTTCAGAATCACAATACAATGTTTTTGATATTTCTAAATTCGAATTTAGAATGAAACTTAATTATTCACTCATCTTTAATTCAGGTAAAACAAATACACGGGTAGGTTTGATTTTCAGAATTATTCTTTTTTCATTTTCGCGTTTAAACGGATAGTGTTCTCGATTCATGTATTGTTGTGTAAGTTTATCCGCATGTATGTAATTATAATCAGGAATCAATTCTTCAACAATCCCACGAATCGTAGTCATATCAAGTGGGTTTTCATGAGATACAACAGAAACAGCAACCCGAGGATCATGTAAAATATTTTTGTGTTTTATTCTGCCTTCGGCAGTATTGACCAATACATATCCATCTTCATAATTTGCCCAAACAGGAGAAACCTGAGGAGCCCCATCTTTCATCACTGTTGCAATAAAGACAAGATTATTTGCAGAAAATAATCGGATTACTTTATCATCCATTATTTTTTGACAGGATTTTCAAATATGTTAGTCATAGCTCTGTTCATAATTTCCATTAGCAAATATTGTGAATATCCTTCAGATTTTTTCCCCTTTGATTTAGTAGTTTTTGGAGATATGCCTTTCAGGATTTTTTCAATTTTTGCAGTGGTGTTGTCAATTATTTCAGAATATTTTGAATCAAAATCTTCAGGAGTTTTAAAATCCAATAATTTAGTAGATGTGCTATAGAATTTTGTAATCGCACCTCGAGATTCATTGATTTTAACAATTTCGATCAATCCAGAAACTTTTAGAATTTCTAAATGATGTCTTACTGTAGTTAATGCTTTTTTGTATCCTGCCTTTGTTAAAGCAGAGCATATCTGATCAGCAGATAGTGATTGACGGTATAAAATTTCCACAATTTTTGCTCGTGCAGGGTCTTCAATTGCACGTGCATGTTCAATACTTGTTGTGACAATACGATTTACTTTAATTGGTTTTTCTAATAATGTTGACATACTAAATCTACCTTCAAATATGATCTAAAAGATCCTTGTATCATATTTTTTTGTCTAATAGCATTAATTTATTTTTGTTTCTAAAAATATCATAGTGCTATTAAAATTATGTTTATTAATACTAAAAATATCATAGTGCAATCAATAATATCAATACCATTACTAAAGATATCATAGTAATAAAATAATTATGATAGTGATTTGAAAAATATGATAAAATATCAAAAAATGGATTTTTTGAAAAGATAGGTCATCAAAAGGGGCATTAGGGTATGATTTTGAATATCACAAAAGAATGAATTGAAGTTGAAATCTAATTTCTAGTCAATAACTAATGAATTATGGAAATTACAGAGGTTTTCCAGATAATTTTTCATATGCAGTAACATACCGTTGGGTCATTTTTGAAATAATTTCAGATGGTATGAGTGGAGCAATGGGTTCTTTGCCATTAACACGATATTCATCGAATTGTTTTTGGTAACCATTAGCAGTTAACCAATCACGTAAGAGTTGTTTATCATACGCCTCTTGAATTTTACCCACTTCAAAGGAATCTTTAGGCCATAAACGATATTCATCAGGACCAATAGAATCACCCAAAGTTATTTTTCCATCTAAAATACCAAATTCTAATTTTAAATCAGCTAAAATGAATCCGACACTATCTGCAATGCTTGCCATTTTTTTATAAATTTCAATAGATGTTTTTTCTAGCCAATTGAATTGTTCTTCACTAACCAAATTCATCTCTAATGCTTTAGTTTTATCAATTGGAATATCATGTTCGGATTTTGTGGTAGGATCAAATATTGGATAAGGTAATTTTGCAGCCATTGTGGTGTCAGTACCTTCAGGAACTTTGACTTCGCCTTTTTTCCATCTGTTAATCAAACTCCCATAAAAATACCCTCGAACTACACATTCTATGGGCAACATCTTCATTTTTTTTACAAGAATTTCAGTGTCTGATTTTTTTTCAATGAAATGATTTGGCACATCTAGTTCATTAAACCAAAATTCTGCAAAACTGCACAGAACTTTGCCCTTTTGAGGGATATCTTGTTTAAACTTTACATCATATGCTGAAACTCTATCTGAAAATTTGAAAAGAATTGAATTTTCATCTACATTAAAAAGATCCTTTACCTTACCACTTGTAATAAACTCCAAACAATTATTGAATATTTTGATAGAATTTAACTGATGAGGAAATGGGCATATAAAAAAAATTAACAATCAACAGAATTAAAAAGAAAATTATTAAATCAAAAAGTACTTTTTTGAAATTTCTTAACAATACTAATAGAAAAGGAGATCATGAACCCATCATACCAACCATTTTTGGCATTTCTCGATAAGATTTACTAACAAATACATCATTATCAGCAGAAATCATGACAAATTCCATAGGATTGTCAGGAGGAGGAGATACAATAATTTTTTGGCCGATTGCAAGAATTTTAAGATCTAGAGTGTCACCTGCACCAAAATTTACATGAACATTGGTTAACGGTTGAGATCCAATATTTTGAATTGTTACTCGTCCCATTACAAACAAACTTTGTTTATCTAAAATAGGATCTACAAAAATATCATATTCTTGTGTAGATATTGAAAGTTTTAGAATATCCATTCCAAATATTATAACCATAACAACAATTACACCAACACCAAGACAGATAATTATCGAGTATTGATTCATCAATTGAATATCATTTTATAATTATTAAGATTATTTTTTGAAACACAGTATTTTGCTTAGAAAATTTGTGGAAGCCTGAGTATTTACGTCGTTTAGCAGGAGTTTACAACAATCCAATGAATTCTATTTCAATTAAATGGCAGATCAAGCTTCCAATTTTCATAAGTTCAAACAATCTATTAAAAATAGAACCATATTCTCAAAAGTGATTTTTATAATTTGAATGCGTCCAGAATACAACTAATTAATAATACAATCAAAAAAGTATTCAAATTAGTAATAGAGTGTAGTGTGGAGGTTCTCACGAATTCACAGGAGCCCAGGAAATAAAGTCAATATTAGTATCGATCAAAGTGACTTTGATTTGTTCGGTACATATTTCTAAAATTAATTCATAATATCTATAATGGATTCAGTCAATAAAAAACTCAATAATTGGATTTCAAAAACAGATGATCATTCAAAATTATCAAAGGAAAAAAAATTAAAACATATTTTGTTGTGTTTTGATGATAATTATCTAAACTAACATTATTCTACATTAACACCATTCCAAAAAGCTACCATTCCCCTTATCTTAGAGGCAGCATCATTTGGTTCTGCATAATACCATGCACAATCTTTGTTTGTTTTCCCATTAACAGTAATTGAATAATAATTTGCCATTCCCTTCCAACCACAAAAAGTTGTCAAATCAGTTTTAGTATAAAATTCGGTTTTAATTGAATCAAATGGGAAATAATGGTTCCCTTCAACAACAACAGTTTCATTACTTTCTGCAATTATAGTACCATTCCAAATTGCTCTCATTGCTATCAAGCAAATTTATCTTCTTTAAAATAATTTCCAATCCCAAGAATTGTAATTTAATTTTATTTTACCTTGTATTCAGTAATTTCAGGAGACATCAAAATATTACAAATATCCCAAGATGTCACTATCCAGTCTTTATAAATAACATAAGGATGCTCCATGTCATACATCATTGCAGATAACTCATTAATCTTCAAATCCTGAGGAATTATTCTAGCTTTTTCCAAGGTAACAATATCTATTGACTGATTAAGAAAATCATCTATTTTTTTGAGATAACTCATTTTTTCTGAGATTGCGTCTATAATTAAACGATCACTGATGTATTTGTTTGAATGTTCGAGTAATATTTTTCGAGTTTTATTTTCAAACATGGAATCAATTACAGAACCAAATGTATCTCCTTTTTTGAAAGTAATTGGCTTTTTTTGAGGTAAATCTTGAATTGAAATATTTGTTTTACATCGCATACCAATCTCTAAAATCTTTTGAGCAGAAATTGCTGAATAAAATCCCCATTCATTAGGAATTACAGCATATGCTAAACGGTTTTCTTTCCAATAGCTCATCAATTCTTTAAATTTTGTATTCTTAGAAACAATTACAGGATTAGGACCCATTATGTCTTCTACGTTACAATCATAAAACAAACTCTGAGTTGGATTTTTCATTAAGTTTTCTAGAATATTTTTTCCTCCAATCAATCCAATTGGTTTTTCATGTTCTTTTACAATTACTGAATCGGTTACAGATTCTAAATATTGTGCAAGCATTCCTGCAACTACCCATACTTTTTCACCTTTGTCTATGTGAATACAAAGAGAAAAAGTTAACGTTTCTGGCAATAACTCTCCCAAAGTTTTTTCTAAAATTGGAATTTCTTGGGACATTGTTTCTTATAGATTTCATACCATAAATCTACAAATACTCATTATCAAGACTAATAATCAAAAATCTTTTGAAATGTAATTAATGCATATATTATTTATTGAGACCATGGGCAACACCTCCAAAATATGATATTTCTGAACAATCTTTAGAAGAAATATTTTCTGATACTCTAACTGATACCACATGTACCTATCTTAATGAAGAACGTGAAATACATGTGGCAACTGAAATGTGTGTACAATATCTTGAATCAGTTACAGATTCAATTGTAATTAGAAACAATGATCTTGAGCCCGTTGGGATTATTGGAGGTTATGATCTGCTAAATCATTTAAGAACAAATCCAACACGTGATGCTCAGTATGAAACAAAAGTCAAAGAAATCATGTCAAAAAACTTTCTTGTGACAGATAAAACAATGCTTTTTGGAGATTTGATGGAGAAATGGGCAAAGTCTAGACGTGCTTTTGCAATTATTCCAAATTCATTTCAAGGGTATTCTCCTATCTCTGCAAGAAAATTATTGGATGTTGGTATTAGATGTAAAACAAATACTAGAATTTCATCAATGCCAAAAAAGAATATCGTTACTTTTCAACCAGATAATACATTGTGTGAAATAATTGATTTGATGTTTGAGAATAAAACTCGTAAACTAGTCTTGGAATATTCCAATCAATACATCAGTGATAGAATAATTCTCAAAGAGATCTCAAGACTACTAAAATTTCATCCTGATGTTGAGGATTTTTTGGAGATTCCTGTGAATCAAATTAAATTAGAAGATATTGAAACAGTAAAAAAAGATCTAACGTTGAATCGCCTTTGTGAAAAAATGTATCAAATGGAACACCCTTATGTTATTTACAAAGATATTTCAATCACTCCTTGGGATATTTGTAATGCATTAATGTTTGAAAGACTAGCTGAATCATATGAATTACAATATGAAAAAATGTTTTGTCCTCATTGCAACAAGGAAATTGAAATGAATAAAGTGGAGAATTGATTTTTGATAATTACCTATAAGATAATTTTGCAATAATGAGACATAAAATAAACATAATTTGTTTGAATTAATCAATTTGGAATGATATTTTTTGTCTGAACTAAAACGTCACATGGGGATTTTTGATCTTACCATGTATGGGGTTGGCCTAATTCTTGGCGCCGGGATTTATGTCTTAATTGGTGAGGCCTCAGGATTTGCAGGAAATTCTATGTGGATTTCTTTTGGATTAGGAATAATTGTTGCAGTATTTGCAGGGTTAAGTTATGCTGAACTTTCAGTATTATTTCCAAAAGCAGCTGCAGAATACATTTTTGTAAAAAATGCATTCAAAAGTGAATTTATTGGATTCATTATTGGATGGTTAACTGCAATAACATCCATAATTGTTGGTGCTACAGTTGCGTTGGGTTTTGCTGGATATGTAATTCAATTTGTAAATGTCCCCATCACTATTTCTGCAATTTTACTCTTAGTTGTATTGTCAGTAGTGAGTTTTGTAGGAATAAAACACTCTGCTTGGATGAATACTGTTTTTGCATTAGTTACAATTGCAGGTTTAATCATAATTATTTTTCTTGGATTTACATTTGAAAGCGATACTCCTGTAGATTATTTTGATGCACCACAAGGAATTGAAGGAATTATTTTAGCTTTTGTTTTGATTTTTTTTGCATTTATCGGATTTGAAGATATTGCAAATGTTGCAGAAGAGGTAAAGAAACCAAAAAAAACATTGCCACGTGCAATAATTTTATCCGTAATAATTTCTGGAATAATATACATTCTTGTTTCATTATCAGCAGTAAACATCATGGATTGGAAAGAATTGAGTCAATCCACTGCACCTATGGCAGACATAGCAACAAAAGGAATGGGCGAAAATGGAGGAGTTTTAATGTCAATAATTGCCCTCTTTGCAACTGCAAGTACTGTTCTCATTACTTTGGTTGCAGGTGCACGAATTTTGTATGGAATGTCAAGAGATAAATCATTGCCAACTATTTTTGGAAAAATTCATACAAAAACAAAAACACCATGGATTGCAGTAATTGTAATTTTGGCAACATCTGTGGCATTTGCATTTATTGGAGATATTGTAATTGTTGCAAACATTGTAGTTTTTGCAGTAGTAATTACATTTGCAATGATAAATTTATCAGTAATTTTACTTCGATATGTAAAACCAGATATGCCTCGAGCATTCAAAGTTCCATTAAATATCGGAAAGTTTCCAATTTTACCATTATTTGGATTAATAATAACTGGATACATGGCAATTCAGTTTGAATTAGAAATTATCCTTTCAGGAATTGGGATAATTGGAGTTGGGTGTGTTGTTTATTTTTTCTACAAAAAGAAAAAACATCCAATTTTAAAAGATTGATTACAGATATTATAAAAAATATGAATTTTATAAAATAATTATTGTATGGAGATTGATTTTTTCTTTTGTATTTTAGTGGGTTTTGATTTTGGTAAAGTTATCTCCAATATTCCATCTGTAAGTTTTGCTTTAGTTTTTCCAGAAACTATCTTTTCAGAAAGAGGCAGTGTTCGAAAATATGAAACATGACTACGTTCTTTTCTCAAATAATTTTTCTTTTTTTCTTCAGATTCATCTTTGTGTTCTGCAGAAATTTCTATTGAATTATCTGTAACATTGAGTTTGATGTCTTTTTTTTGAACACCTGGTACATTCATTTTAATTTTCAAATAATTGCCCTCATCTACAATATCACAAGAACCTTCTGATATAGTTGAAATTTGAGGCATGTGTATTGACGGAAATGAAGCAAATGATTTTTCAAGATCATGTCTAAAACTATCAAATATTTTATCCATTTCGCCCCAGTTTGAAAACCAAGAGGATTTAACAGGTGTTGTTTTTTCCGAGTCTTTTTTTGAAATCATGGTTAGTTATACCAAAAATAATATTTAATATAGATATGCAATTTTCTGATATGATAATCAATATTATTTATTAAAAAATTATTGGGGTTTAGCATAAAATAGAATATTGAAAATATTTTTAAATTATGTAGGAATTAGTTCCAAGTTCTCACTTTACAATTAAAACTGGGTTTTTTGATTTATGAAGAACATGATTTGAAACACTTCCTAAAAAAAATTCTTTTGCAGCTCCCATCCCTCTTGAACCAATCACTATAAGATCAAAATTTTTTCTTTTTGCAATATCCACAATTCTATTTCCTCCGTCACCATAAGAAACCATATCAAAAAACAAAATTCCTTTTTGTGCAGCCTTTACTTTAGCTTTTTTCATGATTTTTTGTGCATGTTCTAAGAATATTTTTTCAAGTGGGGTAATTGGATCGTTTGTTCGCGGTTTAGTCATGCTTACTACATACAAACCAGTAATTGTGGCCTTACATTGTCTTGCCATGTGAATTGCAGTATCAAGCCCACGAAAAGAGTTAGCTGAACCATCTAAAGGTACAAGTATACTTTTTATTTTAATTCCCACATAAATAATAAAATCATTTTAAGGTTTAAAGACTATAATCGATTATCTTCATTGATTTTTAATATGGTCTATCCCTTAGTTGATGGCAATCACACAAACAACCTTTCTGGCATTTTAATCGTTTACAGTCTGAACATATTTTTTTGTTCCAATATGGAGAAGTATTCATATTAGTACCTCGTAGTAATTGGTTCTGCATGAGACACCGCTTTAATTGCAAAATCTCTATCCGTAATAATTCCTACAGGAGTGTTGTACTCCATTACAATTCCTGCACCAACTTTTGTATCTTCCATCATTTTAACAGCATCGTTTACAGTTATTGATACATCGACAGAAATTACAGATTTATTCATAACATTTGCAATTGTCATAGTTTTTGCATTATTCAATTATTGTATTATTATACATAATTAGATATTTCACAACCCCTCAAGAATACCATAGATGAGAATCAATATGGACAATCATAATCTACTTTAAATGAAAAATTAACATATTATATTTATGTCAATTAGGACTAAAAAAATTCTAGTTCCACTTGATGGTTCAGAAAATTCAATCAGAGGGTTAGATATGGCAATTCATATTGCAAGGCAGTCTCATGGAACAATTACTGCTTTAGTAGTAAGATCTGTACCTGGAATCTATGCAATTCATCCTATGGGATTTTTAGATTTCGAATCCATGAAAGAAGTAAAAAAAATAATAGATGATGCAAAATTACGTGCAGCAAAAAAAGGAATCAAATTGGTTGGAAAAGCATTAACAGGAGATCCAGGATATGATATTGTAAGATTTTCTAATGCAAAAAAAAATGCAGTGGATATGATTGTAATTGGAGCTAGGGGTAGAAGTGCCGTTAAAGAGATATTCTTGGGAAGCGTTTCAAATTATGTTCTTCATAAATCAAAAAACCCAGTTTTGATTGTTAAATAAGAATTTTGAATATGATTTTTGAGACAATGGTATAATTAGAAAATACCAAAATCTTAAAAAAATTAGAATCTAATTTCTAGAAATAGCAGTATTATTCATATTCATAATTAATCATTAAATAAAATATTTAGATCAGTACATTGACAATATCGGATTTGGTAATTATTCCAACTAATTTTGAGTTTTTAATCACCGGTAATCCGCTAATGTTATGTTTAATCATACGAATTATGGCAAATTTGATGTCTTTGTCTGCATCCACAGTTATGGGATTAGAGGTCATAATGTCGGTAGCATGGAATGGAAACAAATAACTCATTTCGTTTGAGTGAATTTCTTCTAATCCTTTTTTGAACTTATATTTTTGAACTTCTGTAGGATCTGCAGAATCTGCTATCCAACGAGGAATTTTTGCAGGTACAAAATCTCTGAATGTTATTATCCCTACAGGTCTCTGTTCTCTTTTTATTATTATTCTAGAAATTCCATATTTTATCAATAAACTCTCTACATGTAAAATTGGATCACTTGGCATAGCAGTAATCAATTTTTTTTTCATTATTTTTGAAACTTTGATTGGTACTATTCCTTTAGTGAGGAAAATAGAAACAAGATCTGTTTTTGTCACAATTCCTCCTAACGTTTTATCGTTGTTTAAAATTAGCACTAAACTAATTCTGTGCTTTTTCATCATTTTTGCACATTCTTGAATTGAATTATCTTTAGTTAGTGTAAACAATTTTCGCGATTTGAAGTCTTTTGCTTTTACTGATTTAATTGAGATATCCCTTAACTCATAAATTTTTTTTGCAATATCTCGTTCAGTAATCACTCCAATCGGTTTTTTCCCATCTACAACTATTACTCGTTTAGTTTTATTTTCCAATAAAATTCCTCTTGTTTTCATTAGTGTTGTGTTAGGATTTATTGTGATTGGTTTTGTAATTACTGCAGATAATCTTAAATTTTTTACATCCATAAGATTCTATTTTATAATTTGTAAAGATTGATTCAAGAATACCATTGTTGAAATTCATCTTTGATAATTGTTGTGTAGATTTTAATTCAAAGAAACAAAGATTAGTTATGACAAATAAAGTTCCTCTATATGTTATCGGTTTGTCAGAAGATGAGCCATTAAAAAGAGTTCTTGCATCAAAATTTGGCGCATCTTTAGAAAAAATTCAACATATTATGCCAGAAATAATTGAATCAAAAATTGCTGTCAAATCACAAAATGATGAAGGAACTCGAACACATTATGATGTAACAGCTGCAGTCATAACCTCGAAAAAACAACTAATCTATACTGATTCAGGGTGGGATTTTCTTAAAATTGCTGATGAATTATGTAGAAAATTGGAGGGAGAGTTGTCCAAACATGACACTCATCGTAATAAAGAGAGTATAAGAAAAAGAGGTTCCAACTAATGCTGTTTCAAAATATTCTTGTTCCTGTAGATTTATCACATCAATCTACAAGAGCTTTTAAAGTTGCATTAGACCTATCAAAAAAATATAATTCAAAAATGATGGTTCTCACATGTATTGAGGTATATCCATCTCATCATCTATACTATCAATCAACAGTAATCACTCAACAAATAAAAAAACAAAGCAAGATTATTGAAAACCATTTTAAAGAATTAGAATCACTTGCCAAGAAAAAAAATGTATCTTTAAAATTTAAGATTATAAAATCAGAATCAGTTGTTAAAGACATTGTATCATTTGCAAAATCTAAAAAACATGATCTAGTTGTAATTGGGTCTCATGGAAGA
>CAZEFL010000011.1:25846-43040 GCA_964511485.1 uncultured Nitrosopumilaceae archaeon | reverse complement strand
GTAATGCACCCACACTCATAATCATCAAATCTTTTTTATTTTGTAAAATACTCAATGCTGTATCTTTGACAGCATCTTGAGATGCAGCTTCAACTACAATATCAACAGAATTTGAAGATAGGAGATGAGCATTTTCAACAATTTCTGGTTTATTTCGTAATTTTTCTGCCAGAGAAGATGATTTTTCTTTTGAATCATCATAGACGTGTGTGAGAATTGCCGGAATTTTTCCTGTGTCAATTGCCAATGCAATTTGAGTACCAATTGCACCACATCCAAGTAGACCGATTTGTTTCAAGTAATAACCATAACAAAACTTGGTTAATTAATTCTAGTTAAAAGGCAAAGATTTGATGGATCAAGTTTGTCAATTCTCATTATAACCTAAAGATTTTATTCAAACCTGCAAAGTATTGATGTGCTCAATACTGTTTACAAGGATGCAATCATTAATCGAGACAAAATGCTATCTATTCTAAAAGGTCCAAAATTTGAGCAGATTCTACAAAAAGCACGTAACAATTGGATAGAATTCACGCCTACAAAAGAAGAAGTGGTTACTGCAGGGATTGATTCAAGTTTTAACAATACAAAATTTCAAGGAATTGAATTATGGGCCACAACTGCAGTTTCAATCAAATCCAACGGGGAAATTTTAGTTGATCTTCATAAATCAGGATTAGGTTCTGCAGATGACATATCAAGTGTTGCCAGTAAAATGGAGATTGAAGCCTGTGAAAAAACAATAGATGAAGTAGACATGGTTTTGATGGATGGTTCACTACATTCTCAATTAATGACTAGACAGGCAAATCTAGGATCAACAATTGTTAGAATAATGAAAAAGAAAGATAATGTGATTTTCGTTGCCAAGACATCAAATACAAAAAAACAATTTGAAAAATTAGGATCCCTTGCAGGAGATATTTTCTATTATAATCATGTAACAAACAATCCAGGATTTAGTAAAATTTTTGTAGAAAAAAAATATGGTTCAGATAAAATCATCTCATCTACATTTGTGAGATTAAGTGACTCCACACCAATTATTAAATTAGAATTTTTAGGAGATCATCATGAGGAATCTGAAATTAAATCAATCATGAATAAATTATACAAAACCAGTGTTGGCGGATATCCATATGCATTAAAGCTGGCACATAATAACTGTAAAATATCTGATAAAGAACTTGCAAAGATGATAAGCTTGTTAGGTTTGAGTAATGAAATAGGGTCACGAGAGGTTCTAGGATGAGTTTAGGGTTTGTTATTGGGGAATCAAAACCAACATTTGTTACCGCAATTACTTCAAGAGCATTATCAGTAGGAGAGTATATCAAAATCAGTTCAGATAAAAGAGAAATTCTGGGATTGGTAGAAAGGTCTGCAGTGTCAAGTGCAGCATTTACAGATGTAAAGAATTTTGATGAAGCATCTGAAAGCACAGAAATTGCAGAATTAAACAAAAGAGACAAAACTTTTACTGCACATGTTGGAATTTTGGGGTTCTTAGAAAATCTAAGAAAAGGACAATCAATAATACCCGCAATACCACCAATTCCAGGCACAGAAATCACTTTACCAAGTAAGCAAGACTTGGAGGAAATTTTCAGTCCTAAAAAAGAAGGATGGGTTAGCATCGGAAATCTATTACGAAATAAATCAATTGATGCCAAAGTGAATTTAGATAAAATAGTTTCTAGACATTTAGGAATTTTAGCAATGACGGGAATGGGGAAAAGTAATCTAGTGTCGTTAGTTACAAAACAAATTTCAAAATTAAAAGGCACTGTAATAATTTTTGATTATCATAATGATTACACCAGTCTAAACATTCCACGAATTAACGTAATTGATGCAAAAATAAATCCAAGATTGTTAGATTCTGAACAACTCTCAGATGTATTAGAAATTAGAGAAAGTGCAACTGTTCAACAAAGAGTATTAAGAATGGCATTTACAGAAAATGTAAAAAAATCAAGTGAATTTTGGAAGAAATTAGAGAATGAAGTGGATTCTATTATTAATTCAGATGACAATAAACTCAAGGAGATTAGATCTTCAGCATATAGAGTTCAAGATATAGTAGAAGATGCTCAAAGAAGATTTGAAGATATTCTAGATCCGGATATGGGAGACCCAATTAGCTTTATCAAAGAAGGATGTGCAAATGTACTAAACATTTCAGAGTTATCTGAAAAACAAGCAAATGTAGCTTTGGCATTTTACTTACAACAGCTACTCAAAGATAGAAAAGACGCAAGTATTGCACAACATGGAAAAACAAAGAGAGAAAGAAATTTCAAATTTAATTCACCAGTATTTGTCATTATTGAAGAAGCTCATGTCTTTATTCCAAAAGATCACGACACCAGTGCAAAATACTGGGCTGCAAAAATTGCCAGAGAAGGAAGAAAGTTTGGTTTGGGTCTAGGAATTGTATCACAAAGGCCACGCAGTGTAGACCTGAATGTATTAAGTCAAATGGGCTCATTTGCAATTATGAAAATTATTCAAGAAGATGATCAAAGACAAATTGCCTCAGCTACAGAATCAACTAGTCGTGAATTAATCTCTCAATTGACATCTCTAAACGTAGGGGATGCCGTACTTGTGGGACAATGGAGCAATCTACCATCACTAGTTCACGTTGAAGAAGTCAAAGAAAAGATAATGGGAGCAGATCAAAGTGCAATTAATGCTTGGGCCAAGGCAGATAAAATGAAAGGTGTTGCAATAGAATCAACACAAGGATTGGTACAGAAAGATTTGTTATTAGACTAATGTTATTTTCACATATTTCAGACATGCATTTGGGATTAATACAATATGGTTCAGAGGAACGTGAACAAGATGTCTATGATGTTTTCAATCAAGCAATAGACACATCAATTGCAGATAAAGTAGATTTTGTTATTTTTGCAGGAGATATTTTTCATGTACCAAACCCTAAAGGTACTGCAATAATTCAAATGGCAAATGGGTTAAAAAGATTAAAACAAAATAATATTGATTCATTTTTTATTTTAGGAGAGCACGACATTAGTAGGATAAGAACAACACCAATCCCATATGTGTATCATAATTTAGAATTTTCAAAATATATCGGCCAAGGAAAGCCAATTGAATACAAGGGAATACTTCTTGCAGGATTTGACAAAATAAGAAAAACAGAAATTCCACAGTATGAGGAAAAATTTACAGAAATAGATATAGTTGCAGAAAAATTTTCAGGACATAAAATTTTAGTACTACACCAAGGAATAACTGAATTCAATAAATTTGCAGGAGAGGTTCAATCAACAGATCTTCCAAAAAATTTCACATACTATGCAATGGGACATCTTCATGATACAGATGTTAAACAATTCAATCATCTGAATGGGCCAATTGCATATCCAGGTTCAATCGAATTAACAACTAGTGAAGGAATTAAAGAAACAAAGAAAGGATTCTTTGAAGTAGATATTTCAGGTAAAGAAGCAAAACCAAAATGGATAGAGCTTGATACAAGACCTCAATTTTCATTTAAGACAAAATATGAAGAATTATCAAAAACAGTAGATGAGATTTCTGAAAAAATTACAGGATTAGCAAAAAAACCAATGATAGAGATAAACATCCAAGGTGAAAATATAGAAACAGATCAAATTCAGGCACAGATTGCTAGGCTTAATTCACTTGTGTTAAGGTGTTTTTGGAGAATCAGTACAAAAAAAGTCTCAGATTCATCAGTATTCTTAGATAGACCAAACATCATCGATGATGAGATGTTTAGGTTGTCAATAGAGGCATTAGGATCAGAACAAGCTGCGAGCTTTGCAATCAAAGAATTACTACCAGCATTAGCATCAGGAGAAATCAAAGAAGCTTCTGAAATAATAATTGAAAATTTTGAGAAATTTAAAAAGGAGAAAAACAATGATCACATCAATTGAATTAGGAGATTTTTTAGCACATTCAGATACAAAACTAGATTTTGATAATGGGGTTACAGTTTTTGTAGGACACAATGGTGCGGGAAAATCAAGCATTATTGATGCAATCACATTTGCATTGTTTGGACATCATACAAGAAAATCAAACAAAGGCCTTATCAAACGTGGATCAAATCAAGGATATGCAAAAGTAAATTTTTCAGTAAATGAAAAAAAATACGAGGCAGTAAGAAAAATAGATAGTAAAGGAACTCTTTCAGCAAAATTTTCAGAAATAGTAGGCAATGAAATAGTGGAAATAGCTGCAGGTGAAAGAACACAATTTGGAGAATCAATGACAAAGGAAGTTGAGAAAAAAATAGGTCTTGATTTTAAAAAATTAAAAGTTGCATCAATTGTACAACAAGGAGAATTAAATGCAATCATTAATGCAAAACCAAAAGAATTCAAAGAATTGCTTAATGCAATAATAGGAATAGACATGCTGGATGTTGCTTCTGAATCAATGAAAATTGTGAATAAGGAATTTCGTGAAAACATAAGAGGGAAAATTGGATATGATGATACACATATTGAGATTCTATCAAGAGATTTAGAAAAATATCAAAAAGAGATTAACGAATTCATACCTCAAAAAAACCAGTTACAAACAAAACAAGAAAAGTTACAAAAAGAGGTTGCAGAGTTAAGGAAAAAAATCGAAACAGAGACTCCAAAAATTGATAAAATTAATCAATTAGAATTAAGAAAAAATGAACTCATAGAATATGCAAAAGAAGCAATTCGCGAAATTCAGCGTGAAATCAGTGAAAATGAGCGAAAAATACGTGATTGTGAAGGATGTTTTGAGCCTGCGAGTCTAAAAGAAGATTTTGAATCTAAAATTCAGAAAGTGGAACAGGCAGTAGATGAAACATTAAACACAATCCAGGAGATGAAGAGTCAGACAGCATCTCTAAATGAGAAACAACTGCTTGCATCAAAACTCCATCTAAAAGATAACAAATGCCCAGTTTGTGATTCAAGTGTAGAAAAACTAAATCCATTATTCCAAGAAGAACACCTAAAGCAAGAGTTAGAATCATTACATAAACAAATTGCATCAAAAGAAAAAGAACACCAGATATATAATCAAAAAAGAAAAGAGTTTTCTGAAAAGTTACAATCTTCAAGAGATGCAGAAGCCACACTTAGAGCACATTCTATTTATTCAAAAGAAGAATTAGTTAAAATTCAAGAAGATGTTGAAACAAAAAAACAGAGTATTCAAAAAATTCCAGGAATTAGCAATACAAATCTTGTTGAAATATCACAGATAGATTCTCATGCAAAAACGATTTTTGAAAATATTTCAAAACTAGAATCTGAAACTAAAGGATTTGATGAACAAGAATTTTTGAATCTAAAAAAATCAGTTAACAAAAAACAGATGGAACTTTCAGATATTGATCAGCAGATAGGAGCTATTTTAGAAAAAATATCCAAAGGTAGTGAACAAATCAAAATAATTGAAAATGCAATTTCAGAATTACGAATTGTTAAAGAATATGTTACAAATCTTGATGAGATTCAAAACAATGTTTTTAGTAGAAATGGTCCTGTTGCTACAAGCTTGAGATCATGGGCACTCAATGCAATTTCTGCTAAAGCATCAGAATATCTTTCACTACTGAATACAAAAATTCAGAGAATCCAACTAACAGAAAAAGCCAGAGACATTTCTATAATTTGTAATTCTAAAACAGAAGTTTTAGAATTAGAGTCTCTTAGTGGAGGTGAAAAAGTTAGCGTAGCCTTAGCATTAAGATTAGGAATGGCAAGTCTTTTAGGAGCATCAAATCTTAACTTGATGATACTGGATGAGCCAACAACGCATCTAGATACAGAAAGGAAAAAATCACTTGTAGGAGTGTTATCCCAATTATCAAATATTTCAAATTCAGATACACCCATGCAATTTCTAATAATTACACATGATGCTGAAATCTTTGATGACTCCACAGTAGAACAAATTTACAAATTTGAATCATCAGAGCAAGGAAGTAAAGTACTGGCTATTTAGTTAACATTGATGATTCCAACCATCCAAGGATGAACCATACAGAAATAATCATAGGTTCCTGTATCCTCAAAAGTAAATTCATAGTCAGAACCGGACATAAAAAGTCCAGAATCAAATAGTCCATCATGACCATCTGAAGGAGTTCCACTAGTTACAGTATGTGCTGCAGAATCATCATTACTCCAAGTAACAGTTGCACCTTTTGCTACTGTTTCCTCATAAGGTAAGAAACATTCGTTTGTTTCATCACATCCAGGAACCCCAGAACCTGTTGGGAGTGAAACTATTAGAGACATAGGTAATACTGGAGCAGTTGATTTAACTGATTCTTCAACTACTCGAGGTTCCGGAACATAATCAGGAGAAGTTGCAATGAATCCAATAGATATTGCAACTAAAACTCCAACAATTGCTATAATCCCATATGAAAAATTCAAACTCATCCACCTGTTAACTTTGCAAACTGTTCGTTCTTACTTAACTTTTCCATAAACTCAATATTAGAAAGTGCAACAATAGCAGATTCCACAACTGGTTTATCGGGATCATTTAATGCCCTTTCTAGGGTATCTTTTGCTTCTTTAGAACCAACTACACCCAAAGCAATTGCAGCTTCATGTCTTACAAACATACTTGGATCATGAAGAGTTGCATCGTTTAAAGGTGGAATCGCACTAGAATAACTCATCTGACCTAACGCAAAAGCTGCCTCATGTCGGACTAGTTCATTTTCATCATTTTTTAAAACTTTAGCAATATACTGTACTTTATCTTCACCACCAAAATCAACCAAAATACAAGCAACTCTTGTTCTTACAACATAATCAGGATGTTCTAAAAGAGATACAAAATAATCTGTATCCTTTTGTTCATATTTTAATTCCATTTCAGCAAATAATGCCAATCTTTCTTCAGTTACTGCCTGCAATTTGCTTTGAAACTTGTTGAGTCCTATATTAGGTTAAAGAATTTCATCAAAAATCAATTGAGATATGTATTTAATGGAAAAATAAGATAAAAAAATTATGAGTGTGGTAATTGGTGAGAAAGTACCAAATTTCGGAGTTTCAGAGTGGGTTCAAGGAGCTCCTACCAATTTCGATCAAGAAAAAGATCATATCGTTTTACTTGAAGTGTTCCAAGTTAATTGTCCAGGTTGTTTTATGCATGCAATTCCTGAAGCAATTAACATTTACAACAAATACAAAGATGAAGGAGTAAGAGTAATTGGACTTGCAACAGCTTTTGAAGATTTTGATAAAAATACATTAGATAATTTGAAAATGCTTGCAGAAACAAGAGAGGTAATTGGTGAAACAAGAAGTGCATTTTCAATGAGTGGACAATTGCAAGAAGGAAACAAGTTACCATACAAGATACCATTTCCTTTAGGAATGGACAATCTAACAAAAACTTCTGGAGAAACAAGTCAAGAAAAGATCATGCAATTTATCTATCCACAAATTCCAGAGTTTGATTCGCAACCAGAAGATTATAGAAATCAAATTATTCAAAGGGTAAAAAGCTATATGAATTCAAAAGAATATTCTGCTGAAACTTTTGAAAAATTTTCTCTTCAAGGAACACCATCAATGATTCTAGTAGATAGGAAAGGAATTCTCAGAGATGTATCGTTTGGACAATCAAACCATATTGATTCAATGATTCAAAAATTACTTAATGAAGATTAAATCAATTTATCATTACTAATACTAAAGACAAAACAATTACAATTACAAAACCACCAATTAAAGCAATTTTTGGGTTATCCATTTTTATCTAATTTCTAAAAAAGTCTCCTTAATGAAACAATTCCAAGAACAGGTAAACCAAGATACATCATCACATTAAGAGAAACTATTCCAATCCCATAACCCAGAACTGTTTGTTCAGAATCCATATCCACATAATTGAGTATGGATAAACTGGAAATCATTGGGGTAATTGCAAGTTTAATCATTTCCTTGAAGACTGGATTCTCTCGCTCCATATCAGCTATTGTTGGTGAGAATGAATAGTAAACATCATTAAAATAATTCATGAAGATTGTGCCTGATTCTGTGTTGAGTAGTGCATTATCTCTTAGTTCTCTTAATTGTTGAACTTCTAATGCCATCTCACTGCCATATGTTGCAGTAGCTATGAGACAACCTCCTCCATTTTCTGTAGATTCTTCAGGAATTTCTTGTACTCCAATTATGTCAATTTTGTTATTTCCAGAACCAATGAAATTCAAAGTGATAAATGAAGTCTTTTCACTTGACTTTACATTTTGAATTGATTTAACATCATTTACATAAAATATTAAATTATCACCAAGTAATTCATTGGGCAATAATATTTCACCCAAATTATTTTCTAAGCTGCTATTAACAAAAAATGTTAATCGTTTTTCATCTTCATCAAAATCATGTTTTTCTATATCATAATTAGATGTTGTAAATACTTCAAAGATGTTACCATCAACATTCACATTTAGACGTTTGATGAGTCCTGTTCCATCTTCAGATATAAGAGCAAAAGCAGGATTAACAATTAAGAGTAAAAGTAATGGAGCAAGTAAAAGAAATTTCAACTTATGCAGTTTGAGATATTCGTCTATTTAATTCGGTATCCTGAGCAATTCGTGGATGGTCAGGATCTGCCAAAATAACTTCAAACCAATAATGTTTTCCGTCTTTATAGATAAAATAAGAACCTAAAAATTTCATGTTTGGATATCTTTCAAGAACTCTCCTATTTGCTACAGTTTTCATAGAATCATCTGCCTTTATTCGAGTAACACCTAGATGTTTTGGTCTTCTTCCACCAGTAGGTCTTTGTTTTCTCATACCACCAGTTCCCACTCTCATTCTAACAACAATAATGCCTTGTTTTGCTTTGTAACCTAATCTTCTAGCCCTTTGTAATCTGCTTGGTCTGTCAATTCGAGTAATTGCATTTTGCTTACGCCATCCAACTACACGTTCACGTAAATCAGAGGAATTTTCTTTCCAAAGTCTGATCCATACTTTGTCTTGGTTACTAGGCATATCGGGCATAACAAAATGCCCTTTAATAACTGTAAATCAAAAAATGTGCCTAATCATCAATAAATAGTAAAAATTGCTTTGAGTGGGCTTTGATTCTGCACACTCAAAGTAATATATCCGCAGAAAACGCTATGAACAGATTACAATAAAGTAAGTAAAAAAGATTTCTCAGGAATAATATGAGATTTTTATTGAGTATTTTTGTTAAAAAAATCACATGAAAATAAAAATAATTATTTTAGCCATTTTAATCAGTACAAGTTTTACGTTTTTCCCATCTGCAGATGCAGAGTCATCAGTTACTATCATTATGGAAAAAACAAGTTACAGTTATTGTGAGAGATTATTTTACATCATTGAAGTTTCAGAAATTACTGGAGAACATGCAATAATTCACATTAGAGATGAATCAGGAAAAGGAAGTAGTGCAATTCCAATTGAAATAACTAACTTACAGACTCCAGTTCCATCACTTATTGCATTTGAAAAAGAAATGTTCCCATTAGGAAAATATTTCATAGATGTTGAATATGCAGATTCAAAACATACAGTAGAGTTTGAATTAGTTGATTCAGATAATATTTGCATTCCAACAGCTATATCACAATTTTTGATTGAGTGGCTTTATGAAAATATATCAGATGGCTATCTAATCGATGCATTTCAAAAATACGTAGATCCAAAATTAATCAGCATACCTTTTGAAATTAACGAAGAAAACATTCATGAGATTGACATTCCAGATTGGGTAAGAAATGTCGCGTACTGGTGGATTCAAGGAGGAATTTCAGATAAAGACTTTGCTCAAGTTATAAATTATTTAATTGATGAAAAAATAATATACACTGACATAAAAAATGTGAGTGACATATGAATAAGCATACAATCATTACATCAATTGCAATTATCATAATTGTAATTCCTTTTGCATATTCTGCATCAAGTATTGTAGGAGTTCAGCAATTAGAATACAGGTGGGACAATCCAGGTGAGTTTTCATTTTTTGCAATGTTAAATGATGGTGAAGTAGAATTTTGTAATGCAAATCCATTTTGGGTAGGTTTTGAAAGATTTGAAATATCAGCATTTTACCAATCAAAACTTTTGGGATCATTTTCAGTTCAACCATTAACAATCAATCCATATTCTTCAGTAATAGAAGAAGGAGCTTTTACATCAGAAGAAAGAAAGGAAGCTCAACATATTTTCATGACATTTGATTTTGAATTTAATGGTGGTAATATCAGATTAGATCCTAATGAATTCATCGTTACAATAAGTGCAGATACTCCTATTCTCGGAATTGTCCCATATTCAACAACTACTCAGATATCAGGATTTGAATTTGATCAAATGATGAGTGTAGGAAACTTGTCTTGTAATTAATGACTTCTCTTACTTGCCTTTGCCAAAATTCCTAAAAGTATTCCAATAATTCCAGAAATTACAAATGCACAAACTATTCCTTTGATCAATTCCTTACCTGTTACTTTAGAGAAAGACGATGATTCAGAGATAGATTCAACAACACATTCCCCATTGAGAAGAACAGTTCCAGGGCCACATCTATTATCCAATTCACAAACATTATTTTTAAGAACAGTTCCAGGACCGCATTCAGTTTGAATATCATCTACAGAAGGAATTTCAGCATAAACCAAAGTAGTTGAAACAATTGTAAAGAAAATTAATCCTAAAGAGAGTTTCAACAAAGTATTAACATTTGGTAAATTATTCAATCGTCCAATTTGTGTAACATCAGATTGATTTGACATATCAAATTTTCTCCAAAAAAGTGTTAAAAATAAAGTGACGATAATAAATCACGTATTAGTCAATTTTTTTACTCGAATTAAAAATTCTGGAAGAATAATACTAAATTTAGATGACACCGCGAAGTATTTGAACAATCTTTTCAGCAATTACATTTGCAGCCAAAGATTGAGCTTCTTTTGTTTGAGCACCAATATGAGGGGTCAAAATCACATTATCTAGTTCTGCCAGTTTGGTTCCAATTGCAGGCTCTTTTTCAAATACATCCAAAGCTGCACCACCCAATGTTCCACCTTTAATGGCATCATACAATGCATCTTCATCAACAACACCACCTCTGGAAGTATTGATAATTTTTGCAGTTTTTTTCATTATAGACATCTTTTGTGCATCCAAAAGATGGTATGTAGAGTCCAATAACGGAACATGAATTGAGATATAATCAGAACTTTGTAAAAGAGTATTCAAATCTGCTTTCATCAATCCCACTTCTTTAGAAAATTCTTCATCAATAGGGACCACATCATATCCAATAATGTTCATGTTAAGTGCATGAGCAAGTCTTCCCAATCTTTTTCCAATGTTTCCTAATCCTATAATTCCAAGATATTTTCCTCGTAGTTCAGTTCCCTTTAGTTCTTTTTTGAGCCATTGTTCATTTCTTATTGCTCTATCACCTCTCGCAGTTTGTCTTGCCAAAGACAACATCAAACCTAAAACTAATTCAGCAACAGCATTCATTGCACCCTCTACTGCATTAATGACACGAATATTTTTGGCCTTTGCTGCTTCTTGATCAACATTATCTAGTCCAACTCCAACACGTGCAATGATTTTACAATTGTCTGCCTTTTCAATTATTTCCTTGGTAATGGTAGTTCTACTTCTAACAATTACTATATTGAAAGAAGAGATTGTTTCTAAAATTTCTTCAGGGGAAATTGTTGGTTCATAAGAAACTTTCAAACCATTATCTTCTAAAATTTTATTTAAAATTGGATCTACTTCATCACAAATTAAAACAGAATCTTCAAAACTCATGTACTGATAAAAAAATGCGCAGAATATAATTCATTAAAATAATAAAAAAATGAAAAATAGTGAATGATTTATTCAGCTAAGACCATTTCAGCTACTACAGGAATAACTTCCCATAGTGGAATTAGGCCATCTGCTTTCAATTCAGAAACGACATCATCAGAGTATAGACCATGTATGTTTATTGCTGGATGTGCAATACTGTTTGCTCCCATTGGTGGGACAGCATCACTTGGGTTACCTAATGCATATGCATAAGATGGGACTGGTGCTGGTAGGACTCCTTTATCAACTAAAACTGGGTTCAAGTTGAATGGATCACCTGCAACAAACAGACCAATACCGCCAGTATAAATTGCTGCATAGTCGTGGTTTACAAGAGCATAAGCTCCTGGTTCGTCAAATACCAAATCTACAATCATGTTTTGTGAACCACCGAGTAACCATGTTTCTGTGGCACCAGATTGTGTTCTGTTACCTTGTGTAACTCTGTCCAAGATTTCTCCAACGATGTGGAAGTATAATGGTTCGTTACCATGGTTTTCGATAAATAGTCTTACGTGTTGATCATTTTCAACATACATAAGTTGTGATTGCATGTGTTCTAGTTCAAGACCATTCCATGGTTGTGCAACAAAGATGTTTTTGTTTGTGTCACCTTTGATAAGCAAATTGTGTGCCATGTTTGGTACATAACCAAATTGAATACCATTAACAACGGTTGCAGTGGTATCATGATCGAACATTGCTGCTGCATCATAATTGCCATCGTCGGTAAGATACATCTGGTTGAACTGTAGTTGGAACTCTAACGCGTCTGCATCGTAGAATACTCTATCGAGTTCACCGCTGCCAGAAGTTTTCTCTACCATTAATTTCTTGTATCCATTTGCAGGATCAACAATTGCAATTCCGTACATGCCGGAAAATACGTGTTGGTCCATACCAATTAGGTGGACACCAGAACAGTGGTATTTGAAAACGCCTGCAGATTCAGCAATGTAACAATATTGGCTAGTCTCTCCAGGATTAACTGAATCGAATGCTAATGCTGTGATTTGTGATGCGTGCATGTCGTTACCGTGACCAGTAACTTCATCAGCTGGAATTGTTAGTGTCATTTGTACAACGTCACCTTGTGTAACTCTAAGTGTTGGTCCTGGGACTTGTCCACTAAAAGTCATGGCGTTGAACGTTTTTCCTCCCATCATTGGAAGTTCGACACTTTCACCAGTTAGATTGAACTCAACTACGTTGCGTCCAGTATCTGCTAATGCACCACAATCAGTTTCTGCGAATGCTTGAGGCATTACAAGTTGTAAACCGCCCATTTGATGGATTTGTTCAATTACATCGACATCCATTTTGTTGATATCAAGTGATTGTCCAGCAATCTGGGTTTGTGTGTATGTGCTTCCGAATAAGGTTGCTCCCATTACAGCTACTGCTGCAATTGTGAAGAGCATACTAACACGCTTATTCATAGTTAGTGCCTGTCTATTTTGTATATATTCTTTTTTGCAAATTCACTTTATTACGATCTTTTCAAAAAAAACGAATAATAGGTAATAGTCATTTTAAAAAATATGAAATTTAGGATTGATGAAGATTCTTTAGGCAAAGTTAAAATTCCAGCAGATGCGTATTACGGAGCATTCACAGGAAGAGCCATCAAACAATACCACGTTACAGGAAACAAAAGTCATACGAATTTGATAAAGTCATTTGTCATGATTAAGCGTTCAGCAGCAATTGCAAATATGAAAACTAAAGCGATCGATGCAAAACGAGGAAAAGCAATTGTTATAGCATGTGATAAAATTTTGTCTGGAAAATATGTAGATCAATTTGTTGTAGATATGATAAATTCAGGGGCAGGAACAGCTTTCAACATGAATTCTAATGAAGTAATTTCAAATGTCGCATTAGAAGTTCTTCATAAAAAGAAAGGACAACACCAATTCTTACATCCAAATGATCATGTCAATATGTCACAATCAAGTAACGATACATATCCAACTGCCATGCATGTTGCAATTTTGATGAATCTAAAAGAAACAATTCCAGCAATTGATGTTTTGATTAAATCCTTATCTAAAAAAGCAAAACAATTTTCATCATTTAAAAAAATTGGCAGGACACATCTAATGGATGCTTTACCAGTTACATTAGGAAGTGAATTTGCAGCTTATGTCACATCAATTAGTAAAGCAAGAAATGAAATTGTCTCGTCTCAAAAAGAATTACAAAATGTTGCATTAGGAGGAACAGCAGTAGGATCTGGTGCAAATACACCAAAAGGATATAGAAAAATTGCAATTTTAGAACTTGGAAAAATTTCTAAACTTTCATTAAAACCAGAAAAAGATATGCAACATAGTTTACAAAGTAAATTTGCAGTTGTAAATGCATCAAGTGCATTACGAAACTTGGCATTAGAAATTGGTAAACTTGCAAACGATATCAGATTAATGGCATCAGGTCCAATTGCAGGATTAGCTGAATTAGGAATTCCAGCAGTACATGCAGGATCATCAATTATGCCCGGAAAAGTAAATCCGTCATTAGCAGAATGCATGAACATGATTTGTTTTAACATAATTGGAAATGATGCATCAGTTTCTTATGCAGCACAAAGTGGGCAATTTGAGCTAAATGTTATGTTACCAGGAATGCTAAAGTGTATTTTAGAATCAACAGATATGCTCAAAAATTTCTTACCAATATTTTCTGCAAATCTAATTGATGGCTTAACAGCAAACAAAGACAAGCTACGTGCAGATATTGAAAACAGTCCAGTTATCGTAACACTACTAACTCCAAAAATAGGATATCTAAAATCAGCGCAACTTTTCAAAGAGTCATTAAAAACTGGAAAGACAATCAGAGAGCTTGTCGTGTCCAAGAAATTAATGAGTAACAAAGAAATTGATTCATTATTTGGATAAATAATGGCAAAGATTTTTGTAGAATCGTATGGATGTTCTGCAAGTTTTTCAGATGGAGAAATGATTTCAGGATTAATTATTAATGGAGGTCATACTTTGGTTGAAGACTCCTCAGAGTCAGATTTGAACATTGTAGTTACGTGTTCAGTAAAAGATGCTACTGCAAATAAAATGATTCATAGAATCAAATCATTAAAGTCAAAACCATTAGTTGTTGCAGGATGCCTTCCAAAGGCAGAACAAATTACTGTAGAAAAATTTTCAGAAAAGGCTAGTCTGTTAGGACCTAATTCACTTGGAAAAACACTTCAAATTATTGATTCTACATTAAAAGGTCAAAAACAGATTGTATTAGATGATACAGATTTTTCAAAAGTTGGCCTTCCAAAAGTAAGACTCAATCCAGTAGTAGGGATTGTAGAGATTGCAAGTGGATGCATGAGTGAATGTACATTTTGCCAGACCAAATTATCAAAAGGGGATCTTACAAGTTACAGACTAGGAGATATTGTCAGGCAAGTTCAAACTGAAATTAAAGACGGCTGTAAAGAAGTATGGTTGACATCTACAGACAATGGATGTTATGGATTTGATATTGGGACTGATTTACCAGCATTAGTAAATGCAGTTACAGAAATTCCAGACGATTTTATGGTAAGAGTGGGAATGATGAATCCGATGTATATGCCAAGAATCAAAGAAGATTTGATTAAATCTTTTAACAATGACAAAGTCTTCAAATTTCTTCACATCCCAGTACAATGTGGAAGTAACAAAGTATTACACGATATGAAAAGAGGCCACACCGCAGAAACTTTTAGAGACATCGTCCATAAAGTAAATGAAAAATTTGAGAAATTTACAATCTCAACTGATATCATAGTAGGATTTCCTTCAGAGACTGAAGAGGATTTTCAAAAAACAGTAGATTTACTTGATGAAATAAGACCAGATGTAGTAAATTTATCAAAATACAGTGCAAGACCAGGAACTGATGCAGCAATGATGAAACAAATTGATGTTGTTGAAATGAAGCGTAGAAGTAAAATAATTTTTGAACAGATCAATAAAATATCAATTGAGAACAACAAAAAATGGATCGGATGGAAAGGCAAAGTTCTGTTTGATGAAAAAACAGAAGAAGGCATAAAGGGCAGAAATTTTGCATACAAGCCTATTTTTGTAAAGGATGATGTGGTAATTGGTCAATATCATACAGTTGAAATCATAGATGTCGCAGTAAACACATTGCTTGGAAAGATCGCAAGCTAAATTTTTTAGATCTAAAATTTGATTAAAAAAACGTAAGAAGGTTTTTTATCTAAATCAGCAAGTAATAACAGAAATGAGCTTTCAAATTAAAGAACCAATTTTGATTATAGGTGTAGGAGGAGTAGGCTCAAAATTAGCAATCAAAGCAAAAGAGACTCTTAATTCAGATTGTTTGCTCATCAGTAATGATGCAAAAGATTCTACATTAGATAATTCATTTATTCATATTTCAACAGATTCAATTGTAAATCCA
This sequence comes from uncultured Nitrosopumilaceae archaeon, assembly GCA_964511485.1. Lineage (GTDB taxonomy): Archaea > Thermoproteota > Nitrososphaeria > Nitrososphaerales > Nitrosopumilaceae > Nitrosopumilus. The sequence goes on along the minus strand of CAZEFL010000011.1, from coordinate 26,724 downwards.
TCTGTTCAATTAATCAGAGGCTCAGCATTCAAGGTATCTGATGAAATTAAATCAAAGATTGCTAATTATTCTACAATTGTAATGATGAGCAATCTTGGAGGAAAAGCAGGCTCAGCAATTGCACCAGTAATATCTGAAATGTGTAAGGAATCAGATAAAGGGTTAATCTCATTTGCAATAATGCCTTTCAAATATGAAAAAGACAGAATTTTTAATTCTGGAGTATCTCTAAAACGAATCAGAGAAGATTCTAAATGTACTATTGTACTTGACAATGATTCATTATTAGATAGTAATCCTGATTTGAGTCTTAAAGCATGTTATGATATTGCAAATTCTGCAGTCATGCACATAGTAAAATCACTTGGGAATTCAGAGATATCTTCTGAGACAAATATTCTTTCAACTAGTAAAGATAGCCAAGATATCGAAGATTCACTTAGAGATTCACTAAAAATGCTTTATGAGAATGCACCACCAAATTCAATTAAACGTTCAATGGTGTATGTGGTAGGAGGAAGTAATATTCCAGTAGGAGTATTAAACTCAATAACAAATCTCACAAACGGAATTCTAAAAGAAAGTAATTCTCAAATTGACATGACATCAAATGAAGAATCCAAAGTAGTAATGCTATCATCAATTCAAGGAATGACAAAATTTGATAGTTATGATCCACTTGGAATGATTCCACAAGAAAATACATTGGATTGGTCTACACCAGATTGTAGTATTGACTGTAAATTAGATTTATACCAATTAGAATAAAATCGTTTTATTAAATTTAATTTTTTAACAGAAAATATTATTCAGAATCTTTCTTTGGAGCTTCTTTTGCTGGAGCTTCTTTTGCTGGAGCTTCTTTTGCTGGAGCTTCT
>CAZEFL010000011.1:0-25746 GCA_964511485.1 uncultured Nitrosopumilaceae archaeon | reverse complement strand
CTTTTGCTGGTTTCTTTTTTGCTGGAGCTTCTTCTGTTGGAGCTTCTTCTGTTGGAGCTTCTTCTGTTGGAGCTTCTTCTGTTGGTTCCTCTACTTTATCTTCAATTTTTTTGGTCTCTTTTGTAGGAACTACTTCAGGTTCGATATCTTCGTCATATTGAGACACAAGAATATATCCTTCGTCAGTTTTACTCATTCTAACTCTTATTTTTCTTGGGGGGTTCCTAACTCCTTTTGCCCAAATTAAATGAGATAATTCTTCTTCAATTTTAATTTCTTCAACTTTCATATGATGACGAGCAAATTCTCTAATCATGTTAATTGCTCTAACTGCTCTATGTTGAGATTGTGAAAGTTTGACTTTACCTAGTGGGATTGTATAAACTCGTTCTATTTCTTGAGACATCTATCCTACCTCCACATCAGTTGATCTCCAAGCTCTACGTTTTGGATTTGTTCTTACACCTCTTTTTGTTTTGAGGATAATCCATGCCGGTACAGCAGACGCCTGTTTTGTTTTCTTCAACAAACGAATTTTTCTCGGAGAGGACTTACGAGCAGCCATAAGTTTTCAGGCGCGAAGAGCTCTTTTTAAATGAATCTCAGGATTTAAGACAAATTTGAATCTGTTTTAAGATTCTTGCAGATGCCCCCCAAACAATTTGATGTTGATACTCAAAAGTGAACATTTCTTGAATGATGTTATGAGTAGGATCTGGATCTTTTGCTACTGTTTTTAAAAATGAATTCAAAGGAATATGAAAAATTTTTTCAACTTCAGCATTTGCAGAAAGAGGAGGAATTTTTTCAAGGGCTGCAACAAATGGAAAGATCAAAAATCCAGAATTTAATGTAATTACAGAATCTAACTGACCAATTACTTGATCGCGGGTTATTGTAATTCCTATTTCTTCACTAGTTTCACGTAATGCGGTTTCTAAAAGATCATTATCACTGCTATCAAATTTTCCACCAGGAAAAGATATTTCACCTGCATGAAATTTCAAATGTTTTGGTTTTTCAGTCATTACAACAATTGGATCATTACCATAAATTATTACAAGCACAGATGCTAATCGGTATTTTTTATCAATTGGCATTTCAAGATTTATTGGATTTGAAAGTGCAGATTTTAGATTAGTTAAATTCATTTTTCTAACTGTTTTACAAAGGTTTCAGTATTCAAAGGTTTTAACCAAGGATGTAAAAATTGAGAATATGACAATCAGGTATGAAGCAAATCCTCCAAAAATTTTACCAGGTATAGATACCAATGAATCAATACTAAGATTTATTGAGAGAATTAAAAAAATTTCAAAAAAATGTGATTCAGTACACATTACTGAAAACGTGTTAGGATTTCAGAGAGTATCGCCAATTAAAATTGGAATAATTATTAAAAAAGAAATCCCAAATTTACCAATTACAGTAAGTCTCAGAGTTAGAGATAAAACTGAAAAAGAGATTTCAGAATTTGTAGAGGAATGTATTACGATAGGTTTTTCAGGAATTTTAATTCTAATGGGAGACCCTTCCCAAACAGGTAAAGAAGATTCAGGTCAAATACCAAGTATGGTAATAAAGAATTTAAGAAAACAAGGAATTGATTCAAAAATTGATTTGTATCTTTCAATTTCAAACAAACCAAATTTTACCAAAATTGGGAAAAAAATTCAATCTAGACCGAAAGGATTCATGACACAAGTAATCCAAAATATAGAACAAGTTCAAAATCTTTCAGATAACTTAAAAAGTTTCAAAATAATCCCAATCATTTTATTTCCTTCAGAAAAAAATGAAAAATCTGCAAAATTTCTAAACTTAGATTTAGCACCATATAGTCAGACATTTAATGAATTTGTAAAAAAAGTACATGAAATTACAGGAGATGTGTTAATTACATCTCCTAATGATTTTAATGGTTTGAATGAATTTTTAGAAAAACAAATTATCTAAAGAACAAAATATTTAGCTTCAGGATGATGAACAACAATTGCAGCAGTAGATTGTTCAGGAATTATTTGACCTAATTCAGTTAAAGTCATTCCAGATTTTTCAGGTTGTAATAATTTCCAAACTAAATGATGTTGAGATACATCAGGACAGCTAGGAAATCCCCAACTATATCTCAATCCACCTTTTTCCAGATTCATTTCAGATTTTATTTTTTGATTAACCCATCCAGCTAATGCCTCAGCAACTTCAACTGCCAATCCATGTAGATAATATGCATCAGTATACTTGTCTTCTTTATTCCATAATTCAATGACTTCTGTAACCTTATTTCCCACAGTTACAGATTGCAATGCAACAATGTCATCATCTCCAAAATAATCAGTCAAACACAAATGTTCTGATTTTGTGGAACGTGGAAATTCTAATTCAACATCATCACCAGTAGGGTTCTCTACAAGTAATTTTCTATCCTTGTTATGACATCTAAAATACCCATAAACAATTTCAGGTTCAAAGAGATTTTCTCTAATAATCCTCATCTTCCATTCAGTAAGTAATTGTTCGTGTTCATCCTCGGATTCAGAACCTGCTTTTCCTCTTAATCCCCAAGACAACTTGAAAAGAGATTTTTTATCAATCATCGTCCAAACTTCTGCCATATTGATTTGTTCAGATTTTAATCGAATTGGTTCTCCAATTAGTTTAGGTGTAGGGGGTAAAACAGGCGTAATGTCACTTTTTGGAAGAGTTGCGGGATCCATTGTTGCACTGGATTTGTCTTTCCAATTTTCTAATTTTTCTTTCCAATCAGCTAAAAGTTTTGATTTTCCATCAGAAACTAAAACATCCATTATTTTGAGACCTTCAAACATCGTATTGCAATAAAACATACCAGGTTCATAAATTCCATCTTCTTTTGCAATTCGATTAATGTAATTGCTGTTAATTGCAGCACCACCACAAAGAATTGGAATAGTCATGTTATTTTTTCTTGCATGATCCACAAAAAATTTCATTTGTTTTGAAGTTGATACTAGTAATGCGGACAATCCAATTGCGTCAGGTTTTGTCTCATCAATTTTTTCAAGGAATTTTTGTAATGGTACTTGTTTTCCCAAATCATGTACAGTGTATCCATTATTTTGAAAAATCGTCTTTACAAGATTTTTTCCAATGTCGTGGACGTCACCATAAACAGTACCTAGAACTAAAATTCCCTTGCTTGTACCTTCTTCTTTGACCAAATATTTTTCCAGTTCTTCAACTGCAGCCTTCATACACTCAGCAGATTTGAGAACAAACGGAAGAATTAACTCACCTGCACCAAATTTATCACCTACTTCCTTCATAGCAGGAAGTAGATCCTCATTGAGAGTTTTGATAGCACTCTCATGTGTTACTTCTTTAGATAAATCAAGAGAAAAAGTCCCTTCAATATTTTGAATTTGGGTATCATTTCCAAGTTTTTCTGCAATTGCAGATACAACATCATTTTGAATTCCATCTTTTAGTCGATTCACAATTCTAAAGTTTGCTCGTTTTCCTCCAGACCATGAAGAATCAACGTCAATTTTTTTTGAAGAGGCATCATTTTGAGGCCCTACATTTTCAAAGTATGAAATTAGATTAGAAAGAGCATTAGAATTAGTGTTAAAAATTAGATCTTCTGCAAGTTTTTTCTCTTTTGTATCAATTTCACCATATGGGATAATCTCTTTTGCATTAACAATTGCAGAATCAAGACCAGATTTGACAGCATGGTATAAAAATACAGAATTAAGGATTTTTCTAGCATGTGGTGCCAAACCAAAGCTAATGTTGCTTAAACCCAAAGTAGTAAATGAATTAGGAAATTTTTCTTTGACTAATTTTATTCCTTCAAGAGTATTTTTTCCTGCATCAAGAAACTCTTCTTCTCCAGTTGCTAAAGTAAATGTAAGAACATCAAAAATGAATTGTTCAATTTTTAATCCATATTTTTTTCCTGTTTCATAAAGTAATTCTGCAGTATCGACTTTTTGTTGCGATGTTTTTGCCATACCCTCAGGACCAATACACAAAGCAATGGCAGGTAAACCATATTTTGCCATAATAGGAGCTAGTTTTTCAAATCTAGTTCCATCACCTTCAAGATTAATTGAATTGATTATAGGTCTTCCAGGAATTTGTGTAACGGATGCTTCAATCACTTCAGGGTCAGTAGAATCAATTACAAGAGGGGCATCAATCTCTAAGCTCAATCGTTTAATCAAATTTAACATAAATTCACGTTCATCTGCACGTTCAGTTGTTGCAACACATACGTCTAGACAGTGGGCACCATCTTCAACTTGGATTCTTCCCAGATCAACTAAACCATCATAATCATCATCAAGGACTAATTTCTTTGCTTTTCGAGAACCCTGAGTATTAATTCTCTCTCCAATAATCAAAGGTGCAGGAACTTGTTTGAGATCAACTGCCTTTAATGCTGAACTTACTCGAGGGATTGTCAATGTTTTAAAATCACATCTGTTTTTGTAAATACTTAACCCTCAATAGAATTAGCTTTTTCGTTAATTACTTTTCTCAAGACTTTGATGTGTTCAGGATTTGTTCCACAACAACCACCAATTATTCTAACTTTTTTGTAGTCATTAAGAAAATCACCTAACGCATCTCCCATCTTTTCAGGAGTCATTTTGTAAACTGCTTGACCGCCAATGTTTTCAGGCATACCGGCATTTGGGACAACTAACACATCATGTTCATTTTGTTCATCTAACCACCTAACACTAGGAGTCATTTCAATCGGGCCTGTTGAGCAATTTAATCCAAATACATCAATGCCCATGTCTGACACAGTAGTATATGCTGCCTGAATATTTGTTCCAAGTAACATTTTACCATATTGATCTAAAGTAGTATTTGCAATAATTGGTACTTTTTTACCAGTTTTTTTCATCGCATTATGACATGCCTCAATAACTAATTTTACTTCCAATATATCCTGACTAGTTTCAATAAGTAATGCATCAACATCGCCAAGAATCAAACCTTCAGCTTGTAATTCAAATGCTTGTCGTATATCATCAAGTGGTTTTTGACCTAAATCAGGATCATTAGAGCTCGGCAAATATCCTGTTGGACCCATTGAACCAATTACATATCGAGGAGTATCAGAATATTCTTTAGAAACTTCAGATGCAAGTATTGCAATTTTTTTATTAAATTCAATTGTTTGATCACCAAATCCATATTCATCAAGTTTAATTTTGTTTGAACCAAAAGAATTTGTTTCAATACAATCAGATCCAGCATCCAAGTAATTTCTGTGAATTTGTTTAATCCATTCAGGATGAGTTAATACTAAACCATCATTAAATCCATCCTTGTTATTTGGAAAGTCTTCAGGTTTTGGATCATGTCTTTGAATTTCAGTTCCCATTGCACCATCAAATAACAAAACTCTGTTTTTCATTGCATCAAGAAATGGTTCTTTTTCAATCAATAATTTGAAAATGTTTTTGGACAGTTTAACTCTTTTCAGAAAAAACCATGAAAAGTTGTAGTATTGATACGTATATTGAAATTAGGTAAAAAATAATTTTACATACATTAATGCAGAAATTTCAAGTAAACAATCTAGTTCGAAGTGCAACATTTTTTCAGCATGCTGGAATATCGATTGTATTTGTATTCATGCCCATAATTGCTAAAGGGGTTACAGAGTCAATCTTTGAGATTGGATTAATTGTGGCATCATTTAGTTTGGCTCAAATTCTATCTGAAATTTATTTTGGAAGGCATTCAGACAAAAAAGGAACTAGGCTCAAATTCATTAGAATTGGGTTCATAGGATGTGCAGCAGCATTTGGAATGCATTATTTTGCAGATGATGTAACATTACTATTTCTTGTAAGAATAGCTGCAGGAATTGCAAGTGGAATAATGATTCCTGCAATGATTGCATATGCATACGAGGTAAACATAGATAAAAAGAGAGCAGCTACAGTAATATCTTTTCATGCATTAGGATGGCTTGCAGGAATTGCGGCTGCAGGAATTGCCAATGATCTAAAATTAATTTTTTTTATCAGTGCAGCATCATTTGTTATCGGTTTATTATTTACAATTAGATTACCAAATCCAATACAAGAAAAAGAGTTAGAATCAGGAACAACAAAAAAAGTTATTTTAAAAAATAAATTCTTGTTTTTATCATTATTACTAAGACACATCGGTGCCGCATCAGTTTGGACAATTCTTCCAATTATGCTAATGGAAAAATTAGGTGCCGAACTTTATCAGATTTCAATTGTATATGTTGCAAATACGTTAACAGCATTTGTCTTAATGAATTTGATGGCAAGTAAAATTAATCTTTCAAATGTTTCCAAATTTAAAATCGGGATTGGTTGCACAACATTTGTGTTTATAGGGTTATCCGTTATTTCAGATTGGTGGATGGCTATGCCATTTATGGCACTTGTTGGAGCAACATGGGCATTTTTGTTTATTGGAGGAAATTTTCATCTTATGGAAAATAACCCACGTTCAACATCTACAGGGATTTTTAGTTCTACATTATCAATTTCTACAGTCATCGGCCCAATTGTTGCAGGTAGTATAGCAGCTATGTTTGACTATGTTGCAGTAATGTATTTTGCAATTGCAATTATTGTATGTGCATTTATTGTGTCATTAAAAATAAAAAAATAAAAAAAATATTTCTACTATCTCAATCCCCAACGAGACATTACTTTATGTTCTAATTTTTGGAATATTACACTATCAATAACAAGACCAATTCCCATTATCACAAGCATTATGGCAATTACCTGAGAAACATCGTTTAGTGAACGTCCAGCATTTAGTAAAAATCCTAATCCTAAGAATGAAAACAATATTTCTGCACCAATTACACCTCTCCATGCAAATGCCCAACCTTGTTTAAAGCCAGAAATCATGTACGGGAATGCTGCAGGAATCAAAACTGAGATAATTAATTGACTTCCCTTTGCACCCATATTTCGTGCAGCCTCAATAAAATGGGGATCAATGTTTTTGACACCTGTGTATGTGTTGATTGTTACTGCAAAAATTGCACCTATCGCAGTAACAAAAATTATTCCACCATCTGTCAATCCAAACCAGAGTATTGCAAGAGGAACCCAGGCAATAGATGGAATAGATTGTAATCCTAAAACTAGAGAACCAACTGTTTGATTAACAACCTCAATTCTTGCCATAAAAATTCCCAAAACTACACCGCCAGCAATTGCAATTGCCAGTCCTATAGACAATCGCCACATACTAGTTGCAATACCATAAAACAAACTACCATCAGATGCTCCATATATCAAGTCTTCAGCTACCTCGTAGGGAGATGGGAAAATATTTTCAGGCCAAACCCCAGACATGGCAATAATTTGCCAGACTACAACAACTCCAATATAAAATGCAATTCTATGAGGGGTGAAATTTTTTGCCATAATTATTCCTCTTTACTTTTCTTTACCTCAGGTCTAAGTTCAGCTAAAAGATCTTGTTGAAATTTCAATAATGATTCATCTTCTGTTACCCTAGGTCGTGGAGAATTGTTTTCAACTTCTTTTTTAATGATTGATGGACGATTGCTAAATACTGCAACTTTTGTTCCAAGTACTGCAGCTTCTGCAACATTATGAGTTACAAACAAAATTGTTTTTTTTGTTTTTTCCCAAATTAGTTGCATCTCTACTAATAACAAATCACGAGTTTGTGCATCAAGTGCTGCAAATGGTTCATCCATTAATAATACATCAGGGTCCATTACAAGAGCTCTTGCAATAGCTACACGTTGTTTCATTCCAGTTGAAAGTTGATAAGTATACGAATCTGCAAATTTTGTTAGTTGCATCATATCCAAATATCTATGAGATATCTTTGCACGTTCTTCTTTTGGTATTCCTGCCATCTTCAATCCGAATTCAACATTATCTTGAACCTTTAACCAAGGAAACAAAGCACCTTCTTGAAAGACCATAATTCGTTCAGGTCCAGTTTCAGTAACGGGATGACCATCAAACAAGATTTGTCCATCGTCAGGATTTTCCAAACCTGCAACTATGCGTAAAAATGTAGATTTTCCACATCCAGATGGACCTATCAAACAAACAAAATCACCAGATTCAACTTTTAGATTAACGCCGCCTAATGCTGTGAGCTTGTGAGAATCATGACTAAAATATTTTACAATATTTTTAGCCTCTAGTTTAGTCATCTAAGTTCCTCCATATCTAAAGAATTTGTATCAAAGTAGTAAAAAATTTCAGACAAATCATATCCATTTCTTCCAAGATATCCAAGAGCATCAGCCTTTTCAGCAAAAGAAAAAACAGAATCAGATTTAGGATCATCAGTTATTTGAAGATTGGATAAGGCAATGTCTACAACATTGTCAGACAAAGGTTGTCCCAAATAAGAATCAAGGAAATCATTGAATATATTTCGAGTTTCTTCAGGATTTTCATTTATCCATTTCATTGTTTCGTGATGTGCATTTAAGAAATTAAGAACTATTGTTTTATTTTTTTCAATGTAATCCACATTTCCAATTAAAAGAACAGATGCAAATTCTTTGTTAGGCCAAAGTTCTTCTTCATTGAATAATCGTTTTCCATCAAGTTCAGTTTCTAGAATAGTAGCCCAAGGTTCTGCTACCCATGCACCATCAATATCACCTTTTACAAATAATGTGTAAATATCAGGATTCGGAATATTATAAACAACTACAGAACCGCCTTTTTCAGCAGGTTTTAATTCATTTTCAGATAAATAATGTCGCAATGAAACATCTTGAGTATTTCCAATTTGTGGGGCAGCTATTTTTTTCCCCCTAAAATCAGAAACAGAATTTATTTCAGAATTTGGATGAACAATAAAACTTGCACCGCCGCTAGCAGCACCAGCAAGAACGCGGATATTGTGATTATCAGAATTTAAAAATCCATTAATTGCAGGACCAGGTCCAACGTATGCAATATCAATAGAATTTGCAAATAGGGATTCTATTACCTGTGGTCCACTATCAAAGATTTTAGTTTCAATTTTAATTTCATCTCCAATTTTTTTTTCAAAAAATCCAGTATCCATACCTACTATAGGAATTGCATGACCAATATTTGGAAAATATGCAATCCGAAGTTTTTTTTCATGAACAGTATCAGTAGAACTAAGTGTTATTCCAAGAATAGACAACAATACAATTCCAATCACACCTGCAAAGAATATCGAACGGATTTTCATAAAACAGCGTTATATTTGTAGGTTAAATAATCATCGAATTTTAGCTCAAGCTAGTAAGAAATTTTTTAAAGAAAAAAATCAAATTTTAGCCCAACACAAAAGATAAATTCCAAAATACAACGAAAAGAATGTTTTATGACTCAAAAAGGAATTCTTGCATTTTCTGGGGGACTAGACACATCAGTTGTGGTGAAATATTTACAAGATGAACATGACATGGATGTCATTACAGTAACAATAGATGTTGGACAATGTGATGATACTAAAAAAATTGCTGCAAAAGCAAAAAAGTTAGGAGTAAAAAAACATTACAACATTGATGCAAGAAAAGAATTTGTTAAAGATTACATTTTTCCATCGATTAAAGCCAATGCTCTTTATCAAAAAAAATATTGTCTTGCCACAGCTCTTGCAAGACCACTAATTGCAGAAAAAGTATTAGAAATTGCAAAAAAAGAAAAAGTGACATCATTAGCACATGGGTGTTCAGGTAAAGGAAATGATCAAGTACGTTTTGATATTACATTACGTTCTGGTTCTGATCTTCCAATAATTGCTCCAATTCGAGATAAAAATTTAGACAGAGTAACTGAATTAAAATTTGCAAAAAAACATGGAATTGAAATTGATTCTGTTGCAAAAAAATTTAGTATTGATCAAAATTTGTGGGGACGTGCAATTGAAGGAGGAGTGTTAGAAGATCCATATAATGAACCACCTGATGATGTATTTATTTGGGTTAAAACAAAAAATTTGCCTGATAAACCTACATACTTAGAAATTGAATTCCAAAAAGGAATTCCAATTAAAGTGGATGGGAAAACAATGGATTCTCAAAAATTAATTGAATACATTAACAAAAAAGCAGGTAATGCAGGTGTTGGAATTATTGATCATATTGAAGACAGAGTTGTTGGAATTAAATCTCGTGAAGTATATGAAACTCCAGCAGCAACATGTCTAATTGAAGCACATTCAGATTTAGAGAAAATGGTTCACACAAAACATGAAAACAAATTCAAATCTATAATAGATGACGAATGGGCATATTTGGTTTATTCAGGATTATGGCAAGATCCACTAAAAACAAATTTGGATGGATTTATCGAGGCATCACAAAAACAAGTTTCAGGAACTGTAAAACTCAAAATGTACAAAGGGAGTCTAAGAGTAGTAGGAAGAAAATCAGAAAATTCCTTGTATAGTCATGAAATTGCTACTTATGGTACAGAATCCACATTTGATCAAAGATTAGCCAAGGGTTTTGTGGAATTGTGGGGAATGCAGTCAACAGAAGCTAATAAATTACAAAAGAAAAGGTCATCAAAAACATGAACTGTCCAGAATGTGATGCAACTCTAAACATCCCAGACGATGCCTCTGTTGGAGAAATAGTCTCCTGTCCTGATTGCGGTGCTGACTTTGAAATTTCAAAAAAAGAGGGATCAAATGTCGAGCTTAAACAAGCAGAAACTGTAGGCGAAGACTGGGGAGAGTAATGTCAAAAGTTTGTATTGTGTTTGACCGTCTAAGGTCAGAAGAGAAAATGCTTCAGAAAGAAGCATCAAATCTTGGACACGATGCATTGATGTTAGATGCAAAAATCACCCAAATCAACACAGATAGTAAAAAAGAAGATTTCAACCTAGGTGATGTTGTCCTAGAACGATGTGTTAGTTATTTCAGAGGGCTTCATTTTACTGCAAGTCTAGAATTTCTAGATATTCCTGTTTTAAACAAATTCGAGGTGGCAAATATCTGTGGAAATAAAATGTTCATGACTTTGCTTTTGAAAAAAAACAATATTCCAACTCCAAAAACATATTTTTCATTTTCAAGTGAAAGTGCAGCAGAAAATTTAGAAAAAGTAGGATTTCCACTAGTGATTAAACCAGTTATTGGTAGTTGGGGAAGAGGAGTAATGCCAATCAAAGATAAAGATACGATGGAAGCAGTTTTTGAGATTCGAGACATCACAGACAGTCCACACGATAGAATTTACTACTTACAAGAATTAATCAATAGACCACCAAGAGACATTCGTGTGATTACTGTAGGAGATGCGCCTATTGCAGCAATGTATAGAAAATCATCAGGAGGATTTAAAACAAATATCGCACTTGGAGCAGATCCAGAAATTTGTGAGATCACAAAAGAAATGGAAGATTTGGCAGTTAAAGCATCAAAAGCCATGGGAGGCGGGATTTTAGGAGTTGATCTAATGGAAGATGATAAACGTGGTTTAGTAGTTCATGAAGTGAACAATACAGTAGAATTCAAAGGATTAGCAAGAGTTGCACAGCGAAATATACCAAAAGAAATGATTGAATATGCACTAAATTACGCTAGGAAATAAATTATACTCCTTTTCGAAGAGACATATTATGAAAGTAGGTGTTGTAGGTGCATCAGGTTACGTAGGTGGAGAAACATTACGTCTTCTCGTAAATCATCCCGATGTTGAAATCACTATGGTTACATCAAGACAACACGTAGGAGAATACCTACACAGAGTACAACCAAGTTTGAAAGGTTTTACCGATCTGACTTTTTCAGAAATGGATTATGACAAATTAACAGACAAGTGTGATCTAGTATTTACAGCAGTACCACATGGAACTGCAACAGAAATTGTAAAAGCACTTTTTGATAGAGGAATTAAAATTATTGATTTAAGTGCAGATTATAGATTACATAATCAAGAAGCATACGACAAATGGTATGGATGGAAACATCCACATCCAGATTATTTAGAAAAATCAGTTTTCGGAGTTCCTGAATTACATAGAGAAGAAATTAAGAAATCACAACTAGTTTCTTGTCCAGGATGCATGGCAGTAACATCAATGTTAGCATTAGCACCATTGATTCGAAATGACATTATTGACACTGAACATATCATTGTAGATTCAAAAATTGGTTCATCGGGTGCAGGTTCGGGTTCAGGAACGGCACATGCAATGAGAGCAGGAGTTATCAGACCATACAAACCTGCAAAACACAGACATACTGGAGAAATAGAACAAGAGTTAAGTGAAATTGCAGGTAAAAAAATCAATGTTTCAATGAGTCCACATGCAGTAGATGTTGTTCGAGGAATTTTATGTACAAATCACACATTCATGAAAAAAGATATTGATGAAAAAGAATTATGGAAGTTATACAGACAAACTTATGGTGATGAAAAGTTTGTGAGATTAATTAGAGACAAAAAAGGATTATACAAATTCCCTGATCCTAAATTCTTAGTAGGTTCAAACTTTTGTGATATTGGATTTGATTTAGATGAAGATAATAATAGATTGATTGCATTATCTGCCTCAGATAATTTAATGAAAGGTGCAGCCGGTTCAGCCATTCAAAACATGAATGTTATGTGTGGTTTTGATGAAATGGATGGACTAAGATATACACCACTTACTCCGGTTTAGAAATGATCACAATCAAAATTGGCGGAAGTGTTGTAGATGACTTACATCCATCAACAATTTCAGATATTAAAAAAATTGCAGAATCAGAAGGGGTAATTCTAGTTCATGGTGGTGGTAAAGAAGTTACTAAAGTTTGTAAACAACTTGGAAAGGAACCAAAATTTGTGACATCACCAAGTGGAATCAAAAGTAGGTATACCGACAAAGAAACAGCTGAAATTTTTACAATGGTAATGTCGGGAAGAATAAACAAAACAATTGTTCAAATGCTCCAAAAAAATGGCATTAATGCAATTGGATTGTCAGGAGTAGATGCCAAAGTAATAGAAGCAGATAGAAAAAAGAAACTACTCATAGTAAATGAAAAAGGCAGAAAACAAGCAATTGACGGAGGATATACAGGAAAAATTAAAGCAATTAATTCAGAATTCATAAAATCACTCTTAGAAAAAGGACTAACTCCAGTAATTTCACCAATTGCCATTAGTGAGGAATCAGAATTTCTTAATGTTGATGGAGATAGAGCTGCAGCATATGTTGCAGGAAAAGTCGGATGTGATAAGGTATTATTCATAACAAATGTAGATGGACTCTTAATGGATGACAAACTTGTTCCAAAACTAACACTTGTAGAAGCTAAAGAAATCAGACCAAAGATAGGGCCGGGAATGGAGAAGAAGATTTTAGCATCTACTGAAGCATTAGATATGGGGGTTAAAGAAGCATTTATTGCAAATGGTCAAAAAGAAAATCCAATATCTTCTGCAATTGCACATGATAATTGTACGGTGATTGAACATGAGTGAAGATCAATTTATGGGAAACCTCTATCAGAGATTTCCAGTAACAGTTGAAAAAGGAGTTGGAGCTCATGTTTGGGACATAGATGGAAAAGAATACATCGATTGTATGGGAGGATATGGTGTTGCGTTAGTTGGCCATCAAAATAAAAGAGTTAACAATGCAATAAAAAATCAAATTGATAAAATCATAACAGTACACAGTTCTTTGTACAATAAAACAAGAGAAGAATTTTTGACTACGCTCATAGGTTTAGCTCCTAAAGAACTAACACAAGTTCATCTAAACAACAGTGGTGCAGAAGCAATAGAAGCTGCAATGAAATTTGCAAGAAAATTCACAGGTAAAAAAGGAATGATTGCAATGAAAGGATCATACCATGGAAAATCATTTGGATCTTTATCATTAACATTTAATCCAAAATATAGAAAAGCATTTGCACCATTAGTTGAAAAAGTGTCTTTTGCATCATATGGAGATATAGAATCACTTCGTTCAGTAATAGATGAAGATACTGCATTTATTATTTTAGAACCAATTCAAGGAGAAAGTGGAATTATTGTTGCACCAGATGGATTTTTACAAGAAGTTAGGAAATTGTGTGATGAGAAAGGAATTCTTTTAATTTTTGACGAAATACAAGCTGGTTTAGGCAGAACAGGACGATTATGGGCATGTGATCATTGGAATACTGCACCTGATATTTTGTGTCTAGCAAAAGGAATTGCAGGAGGAGTTCCAATGGGTGCAACACTTGTTCGACCAGATATTTTAGCTTCAATCAATAAAGGAGAACATTCTTCAACATTTGGAGGAAACCCAATTTCTTGTGCAGCAGGTACAGCAGCACTCAAGGCATTAACTGAAGATGGATTAATTGAGAATTCTGAAAAAATGGGTAAAAAGTTCAAGGAAGGGTTAGAAAAACTAAAAGAAAAACATCCAATGATTAGAGAAATTAGAGGAAAAGGCCTCATGATAGGTATTGAAATGAAATTTGAAGTAAGAGATATTCTAATGGGGTTGATAAAAGAAGGAGTATTGATGTTATACTCTGGAAGAAATATCTTAAGAATTCTTCCACCACTAGTAATTACAGAAGAAGATGTAACAAAAGTTTTACATGCACTCGATTCCATACTTACTAAAGAGGAACAAAAAAGGAATGTACAAGGATAACATAGATCAAAAAATTATTGGGTACCTAAAAGAAAATTCTAGAGAATCATTTGTAGATATTGGAAAAAAATTAAAACTTTCGGAATCAGCAGTTAGACGACGAGTTAAAAATTTAGTTGGAAGTGGGGCAATCAAAAAATTTACTTTAGAAATGGGTGAAGAGAATGCCACAAGTGCAATTGTTTTAGTTTCAGTAGATTCTGCTACAGATACATCAAAGGTTTCTCTTAAACTTGCAAAACTAAACGGTGTAAAAACAGTGTATGAAATTACAGGTCAATACGATATTACAACAATAATCAGTGCACAAAACATTTCAGACATCAACAATAGTATTGATGCATTAAGAAAGATTACAGGAGTTGTAGATACAAATACTGTAATTATTTTGAGAAAAATTATCTAAAAACGACATTCGATAAATAATTAAAAATTAAAACTAGTTTAGGATCAATTTTTTTTATTTCCAACGATGTTAGTTCGAATATGTTTATATCATCAATTTTAGTCAACGAATATAGCAATGAAAGATCCGAATCACTATGCAAACTATTACAATGCATATGAAAAAAACCCAAAGAGAATCAAAGTATTAGATAGTACTTTAAGAGAAGGAGAACAACACCCAGGTGTTTCATTTACAAACAAGCAAAGAATTCAGATTGCATGGATGTTAGATTATTTTGGAGTAGATCAAATTGAAATTTCACCAGTAGTATCAAATGATCATAAAGAAGCAACAAAAACAATCATCAAGCAAGGGTTAAGTGCAGATATTGTTTCTCATGGACGAGCTCTCAAGCAAGACATAGATGTTTCATTAGATTGTGATGCAAAATGGTGTGCAGCATATTTAGGAATTTCAGATATTCATCTTAAAGACAAATTACGTATTACAAGAGAGGAAGCACTCAACAGAGCAGTGGAAACAGTAGAGTATGCAAAATCACATGGTCTTAAAATCAGATTTACCGTTGAAGATGGAAGTAGAGCAGAGCCGGAATTTCTGTTAAAAATTTGTAAAGCAATTGAAGAAGCAGGAGTAGACAGAATTAGTCTTCCAGATACAGTAGGGATTTTACGTCCAATTGGAATGTATAATTTTGTCAAAAAAGTTAGCAACATAATAGATGTACCATTAGATGCACATGTTCACAATGATATTGGATTTGCAGTTGCAAATGCATTTTCAGCATGTGATGCAGGAGTTGATCAGATTCACACAACTATTGACGGTATTGGAGAAAGAACCGGAATTCCGCCTCTTGCAGAAGTTGCAGTTGCATTAACATACCTATACAAATCACCAAATGATTTTAGATTAGATATGCTGTTAGATCTGTCTAGATTAATTGAAGAATACACAACAATCAAACCATATGATTCAAAACCCATTGTAGGATCTTCGGCATACAAACACAAAGCAGGGACACATCTTGCTGCAATTCTCAAAAATCCTGCAGCATATGAGCCCATTCCACCAAGAGCAGTGGGAAATAGAAGGAGAATAGTATTTGGAGAATTAGCTGGAAAAACAGGGGCAGCCTATTTGATGTCATTATTAGGTCTTGAAAAGAACAGTGAAAGTGCAAAAGCAGTTGCAGCTGGATTAAAAGGTCTTAGAATGGGTGATCTTATCGAAATTCCACTAGAAGATAGACTTGAAAAAAAGATAAATGATGATAAATAGAGGAGAAATGAGGAACAAATATGGCCAAATGTGATGAATGTGACGCAACTATTTCAATTCCAAGTGATGCACTTGAAGGAGAAATTGTTACATGTCCAGAATGCGGTGCAAGTTTTGAATTAGCAAAAGGTTCAGATGGTTTCGATCTCAAGCCTGCCCAAACGGTTGGCGAGGATTGGGGACAGTGAGTCCAGACGTTACTATTCTTTACGATACTATCCGTTGGGAAGAAAAAGCTCTACTAGAAGCAGGTAAAAAAAGTAATATCAACATACAGATGATTGATTGTAAAAAATTAGCATTAAACTTAGAAAAAAAGCCAGAGGATTATGGTGTGGTTATTCAAAGATGTGTGAGTTATTACAGAAATTTACATTCAACTGCAGCCCTTGAAGGACTTGGAGTCAAAGTGATTAATTGTTTGAATACAGGAGTTTTTGCAGGAAATAAATTATTCACACATATGTTACTTAAAAAATTTGGAGTGCCAACACCGGATGCTACTGTAGCTTTTTCAAAAGATGCAGCTTTGGAAGCATTACAAACTGAAGGATTTCCCAAAGTTATCAAACCAACAGTTGGTAGTTGGGGCAGATTGATTTCAAAAATAAATGATGTCGATTCGGCAGAAGGGATTATTGAAAGTAGAGAAAACATGTATCCAATTTATCAAATTCATTATCTTGAAGAATTTGTAAAAAGACCACCAAGAGATATCAGAGCAATAATGGTAGGTGAAAAAATTGTTGCTGCAATTTACAGAATTTCAAAACATTGGAAAACGAATATGGCACTTGGCGGAATAGCAGAACCATGTGAAGTAACTCCAGAGATGGAAGAGATGTGTATTAAAGCAAAAAATGCAGTTCAAGGAGATATTGTAGGAGTTGATTTGATGGAAAGTGATAAAAAAGGACTAGTAGTACACGAGATAAACAATACAACAGAATACAAAAACACAGTTAGAGTATGTGATGTAAACATCCCTTCACTGATGCTTGATTATGCAATAAAGGTAGACAAGTGAAAAATGGACCCTCATTTTACAGTAACATCAAGATTTGCAACAAAGATGCTAGAAAAAGCACTTAGATTGTATACACCATCATTAAGCGAAAAACCAATGGCAGAATTTTTGGCCGATAAATGTGATGATTTAGGATTTGAAGATATCCAAATTGATGAAGTAGGGAACCTAATTGCCACGAAAGGTTCAGGATCACCAAAAATTATGTTATGTGGTCACATGGATGTTGTTCCAGGAAAAGTAAAGGTTAGAAGAGAAGGAGATTCACTTTATGGACGGGGGGCATCAGATGCAAAAGCTCCATTAATGGCAATGTTATTTGCAGCAGCTTCAATTCAAAACAATAATGGAACAGTAATTTTTGTAGGGGCAGTAGATGAAGAAGGAAATGCAATTGGGATTAAAAACATTGTAAAAAAAGAATTAGATGTAGATTATGCAGTTTTTGGAGAACCAAGTGGAATTAAACAAGTAACAATAGCGTACAAAGGAAGATTAGCAATTAATCTTAAAATCAGTGTTGAGGACAGTTCGCATGCAAGTGCACCATGGCTTTCAAAAAATGCAATTCAAGAAGCATCTATTTTTGCAAATGAACTTAAAGAAGGATTAGAAAAAGGTCAAGAAGAAAGAACCAAAGGAATGCTTTTAACAGTAACTATGACTGAAATCAAAGGAGGTACAAGTCACAATGTAACTCCAAAAGAATGTGAAACAACTTTTGATATCAGAATCCCAGTAGATATGAATTGCAAGTCAATTGAACAAAAAATTGCTACACTTGTTAAAGAAATTGCAGAGAAAAGAAAAGTAGAGGCATTTTATTCAATTCTTGATGAAACAGAACCGTTTGAAGCAGCCCATAATTCTCCATTAGTTAGAGCATTTACACTGGGAGTAATGGAAGCTGAGCAGTCAAGACCAACCCTGATTAGAAAAACAGGTACAGGAGACATGAATGTATTAGGCAATCAATGGAATATTCCTGTCGTCACATACGGTCCAGGAGATCCTCATGAAGCACATACAATTGATGAAAAAGTTTCAATTGATGAATATCTTAGAGGTATTGAAGTTCTCAAAAAGACTCTACAGCATTTAAAAAGACTTCATGACAAAAAAAATCAATAATGCTTTGGTTTATCGGTTTAGGTATTTCAGGATTCAAGTCAATTCCTAATGAAGCATTAGATGTGTTATCAAAAGCAGACATTGTTTATCTTGAACAATTTACAAGTCCAATTGGGAAATCAGATTTAACTAAAATTAAAAATGCCACGAAAGGTGAATTCAAACCAGCAAAAAGATGGTTAGTAGAAGATGGAAAAGAAATTTTAGAAAATTCAAAAAGAAAGAAAGTAGTTCTCCTCTCATATGGGGATCCATATATTGCAACAACCCATATTGAATTAAGAACTAGAGCCATTGAGGAAAAAATTAAAACATTTTCAATCCATGCAGCATCGTCTCTAACTTCAATGATTGGAGAATGTGGATTGCATTTCTACAAAGTTGGAAGAATTGCAACAATTATGAGCGAGATGAAATCACTTACAACACCATACTATGTAATTTATAAAAATATCATAGAAGGAAATCACACTGTACTTCTTTTAGAATATAATCAGGACAAAGATTTTTTCTTAGAACCTAACAATGCACTAAAAGGTCTAATAGAAACAGAAAAGGGTCAAAAAAGGAATGTGATAAACACATCCACATATGTCATAATTGCATCAAGAATTGGATTTAAGGATCAAACAATCATCTCCGGTAAAATATCTAGTTTGAAAAAGAAAGATTTTGGAAAACCTCCGCATACAATAATCATTCCAGGTAGAATGCATTTTACAGAATCAGATGCATTAAAGATATTTGGTCAATGTATAGATGAGCCATTTGACAATTCTGAAAAAACAAAAAAAATTTCAAAACAAATGATGGAAAAATATGTTCCAATGGTCAGAGATGCATTAAAAGAAATAGAGCCACATTACAAAGATCAAAAAGAATATCAAGTAATTTTAGAGAATGCTGAACTATACATACAAGATGCAGAGAAATTTTTGGAAGATGGTCAAGATGAGGTTGCAATATTGAGTATTGGGTATGCCGATGGACTTGTTGATGCATTAAGATTGGCAAAAGGTTTTGACCCAAAAATGTAATGTTAAGCAATGAATTAAAGAGAGGGACTCAAAATAGAAAAAATATTGGAACAAATTGAAAAAACAATTCTTTCGGGAATTTTTACATGTCAAATAGATAAAAAACCAGTAATCAAATCAATCAAAGTAAAAAGTATGATTTCAGAAGATATCATCAATTCAAAGATGAATGAAATGATCAAAAGGGAATTAGTAAATGATGATAGATGTACACTTAGTAAAAAAGGAAGGGATTCACTACACGTAGTATTAGCAGGAGGAGTTTTCGACATTATCCATCCAGGTCACATATCTACATTAAATGCAGCCAAAGCATTAGGAGATATTTTAGTTGTTGTTGTAGCAACAGATAACACAGCAGTGAAAATGAAGAAGAAAAGTCCACTACATTCTCAAGAACAAAGAAAAGAGTTAGTAGATTCACTTACAATGGTAGATCTTTGTTTAATTGGTCAAGAAGATGATATTTTCAAAACTGTGGATAATGTAAGACCACAAACCATAGTATTAGGATATGATCAGACCCATCAAGAGAAATTCATCACTGAAGGATGTAATAGAATTAACCTAGATGCAAAAGTTGCAAGATTAAAATCTCCAGTACCAAAAAGTTCCAGCTCAGATATCAAAGAAGAGTATGGGGATTCAATCCATGGTATTTAGGAATTAATTTGAATTTTAAGAGAAATTTTTGCGCCATCTTTTAATTTGGCAATTTTTCTTAAACATGTTTTTGAGATTAATTCAACAACTGAATTATCATGATGTGTTCTTTCAAGTAAGATCAAATTACAACTGACTGAATTATTTAATTTTGCTGGAAAACATTTCACCCAACCATAGGTTCGTTTACCATCTGAAAAACTCTTTATTTCAATTCCATCTAAAGATACAAATTGTTTAATTGCTTCTTGATGTTTTTTTTGATCTATTCTAATGTTTAGAGTACCAGGAAATGGAACATAACCAATTTTAGATTTGAATTGTTTTGTATATCCTTTCAATCCCATATAGTATGCACCTTCACCCATTCCAGAAATCAAAGTACCTTCTATCTCAACATGAGATGGAAAAGAATTCAAACTTTTTTGTAGGATTGTTGAGAGTTTTATCATTTCAGAAAAACCCTTATCAGTAATTTTAATAGAAATTTTTCTTCCACTAATTATTCGTTCAACAAATTGATTTTGTTCTAATTCAAGAAGATGTTTAGAGGCAGCTTGTTGTGATTTTTTTATATTTTTACCAAGTGAAGAAGTGGTAACTGTAACATAGTTGTATTTTGCCCCTTTAGATAATAAATAAGAGAGAGTTAGGATGTGCTGAATTTTTAATTCAGTCATCAAAAATCCTAAGATATGCCCAAGTCACTGAATGTTTTCAATGTCACACCGTTATCATTAGATAATTTTGCAACTCTATGACCAATTACACATTCTACGCCTGCATTTTTAGCACCTTCTAAAAGTCTTTGAGTAATTATTCCATCCAAGATGAGGTATTTTATTCCAGACTGTGAGGATAATTTACTTACAACTTCACTGATTGGAACTTTGAAAACTTCATTTTTACTTTCATCTAATGCAACAGCCTCAAGGGTTTCATTGAGATTTGGGAAAATCTCTGATGCTAAATCTGAAAGTGGTTTATCGTCTTCACTTTTCAATGTGGGTTCAGGTTTTCCATTTTTAATTTCATCAGCAATTGGTTTTAGAATTTCGTCAACTCTTTGAGGAGTCAATTCTTCTACTTCAACACCAGAATCTGCTTGTAATTCATAGTCAAGTGTAACAACGGATTTGAGTTCTTTTAGAATAAATCCACCGGCTCTATCACCATCAAGGAATGCAACAACTGAATCTTTTGAATTACATAATTCCTTAATAGATTCATCAATTTTTGCACCTTCAATTGCTAGTACATTATCATATCCAGATCTTAGAAGATTAATTACATCTGCTCTGCCTTCAACTAGAATTACCCATTTGGAATCAAATACACCAGAACTACATGTTAGTTTTGATGGACCATATGTAGATAATTTTCCAGTATCGCCTTGATGTACATCATTTAACATGCTCTCTCCTTCACTGACAGTTTTTGTTGCCCATTTTTGCTTGATTTCTTTTGCACGTTTTACAATATCATCTTTCTTTGCAGCTCGAACATCATCAATTGCTTCCAACTTGAAAGCACAATCAAAGGGGCCTACCTTGTCAATACTCTCAATACCTGCAGCAATTAATGCACATGTATCAATATCAGTACTCATTGGGATTAATGCATCACCACTAGTGGTATTGGAAGTAGATTTTGCATTAACTTCAATACGACCTACTTTAGAAACTCGTTGCAGCTCATTTAGATTCATCTCAGGGCCTAACAGTCCTTCTGTTTGACCAAAGATTGCACCGATTATATCTGCTCTTTCAACGAGTCCATCGACTTCATAGGAAAGTTTAACGTGATATTTGACAATTCCTGTTTGAGGCATAAACTAATCATCTCCTGTATTTTCATAGTTTCAATACCTCTCCTCGATATATGAGGGTATCGCCAAAAGGCTTTCTGAGAAAACAAAATTACAAAAAAATTAGATATAATAAATGAAAAACTAAAAATGAAAAATAATGACAGTTGATTATTCAGTATTAAATGAATGACCACATGAACATGATTTGGTTACATTTGGATTATTGATTTTAAATCCAGAACCCATCAAACTTTCAATATAGTCTACATTTGCACCTTGCAAATGATCAACACTATAACTATCAACTAGGAGTTTTACTCCATTTTCTTCCATGACAAGATCATCTTCTTCTGGTGCTTTTTCAAAGCCCATACCATAAGACAGACCAGAACAGCCTCCACCTTGAACATATACTCTAAGGTATTCAGGAGATTCTGCTTCCTCTTTCATGAATTCTTGGATTTTCTCAGCTGCTTTTGCAGTAACTGTGATCATCTTTTGTGTTTGTTCAGTTGCCATAATAATGAAAAAAGCCGAACCAAATTATAATAAGCTTTTCACACTCAACCAATTAGGAATAAAATAAATTTTCAGTAATTTATCGTTATTTCAAATGAGTTGCAAGGTGTTTTACAATACCGCTAGAAGTGATAATTCCAACAACTTTTTCAGCATCAATTACGGGTAATGTCCTGACTTTTCTAGTAGACATTAAATCAAATGCAACCTGTAAATCAGAAGAAGAATCAATAGAAATTAGAGGAGAAGACATGACTCGTCTGACAGGAGTGTCAAGCGGATAAGAATGTGCAGTTATTTTAATGGCAAAATCTCTATCAGTTACAATTCCAACTGGAAAACCATTTTCTAAAACCATCACTGCTCCAACGTCAGCTCTTTCCATCATTTTTGCAGCATCAGTAGCTGGGATTGATGAATCAACACTTACAAAAGAATCACTCATAATTTTTTCAATCTTGATTTTCTCCATTGAATATTCTAAATTCATATTTTTTATTGTAAAAAGGGATATTTCAAATCATTTTTGAATCTCAATCATGATAATCATGTTCATCAAAATCAGAACCCAAGGGTGCAGATAAAATAACTGTGTGATCAGTTGTTTGGAATTTTAAATCCATATCAGGTAAAAAGTTTCTAAAAACCTGAGTTAGTAATTGTTCAGTAAAAACAGACCACTTCATTCCCAAATCATGTTGAATCAAAAATGTGTGTATCTCACCTTCAATTCTATGATCAGACTTCATACCAGATGCCTGCATGTAATCTTCTAATGTTTCAAGACATCGTTTAATGTCATAACCACCTTTGATGAACATTACAGTATCTTTAATCATAGGAAAGATCAGATTGATTACTTCATCAATATCTTTTCCATCTAATTCATCGCCCAATGATTGCAAGATTCCTTTTGGAACTGGGATCATTCCAATTTTGTCAGAAAATCTATCCCATTCAATATATTTTTCTAAGATTTGTTTTACTAGAACATTTTGAGAAATACTTTTTTGTGCAGCTTCAGTTTCTAATTCATTAATTAATTTTTCAGGAAGTCTATAGGTTATACTTCTTGTAGGGTATTTTTTTTGAGTATGCATTTGTCTTTTTGTAGTCAACTTTTCATTCATATTTCAAATCCAATGAATATAAGTGAACTACTTAATTAGGCACAAATATTCGGTTCAATTTCAATTGTGGTATTGTGTAGATCACATTTAATGGAAATTGCTTTCACTTTACTTTTGTACAGAAAGAACTTTTTTCCATCAGAATTAATTGATCCTGAAATTGCAAGTAATTTTGCGTCAAAGAGAGTTTGTAATCGTCTATAAACTGTACTTATAGGAATTTTTTCATCATTTGACAAAGCCATAGCAGATTTTGGCGATTCAATTGTACTATGGAGAATATGTTTACAATATTTGTCAGCAAGTACTTGTAAAATAATTTGCTTTCTTTCATCCTCCATTATTTTTCTTGTTTGAATTAATTCTTGCATGTTAAAATGACAGAAAAATAAGATATAATAGATGAGTTTGCAGTGCAAGACAAAAAACAATTAATAAAATAAGTAGGAATTGGAAATAGCTATTTCTTTGACTTGTTAACAAATGCAGTCATTCGTTCTTCTCTGTCAGGATGCGTAAAGCAGTTTCTCCAAGCAAGTAGTTCAACTGCAAGGCCAGTATCAAGATCTGCATTTCGTCCTTTGTTGATTGCAACTTTTGACATCTGAACACCCATAGTAGAGTTTCCAGCAATTTGTTGTGCCATTTTCAAAGCTTCTTCTTGTAATGATGCAAGAGGAACTACTTGATTTACAAGTCCAATTTCTTTTGCTTCATCAGCTTTGACCATCTTACCAGTATAGACAAGTTCTTTTGCCTTTGCTATTCCCACAATTCGCATTAATCTTTGTGTTCCACCCCATCCAGGAGGAATTCCAATTGTTACTTCTGGTTGACCCAGTCTAGCTGTATCTGCAGCTATTCGGATATCACAGGACATTGCAAGTTCACAACCACCACCCAAAGCAAATCCATTTACGGCTGCAATAGTAGGCTGTTTTACTAATTCAACAGTTGAAGTGACAAGTTGGCCAGTTTGTGCATACGCAACTGACTCATCTGCAGAAATTTTTGACATATATTCAATATCAGCCCCTGCAGAAAATGCCTTTTCGCCTTCACCAGTCAAAATGATTACTTTGACATCATCATTGTGATTTAGTGCTTCAAAAGTTTTGATTAGTTCTTTTGCAACATCTGTATTCATGGCATTGAGTTTGTCAGGTCTATTGATTTTGACAGTACAAATGCCGTCAGAAGTAGATGTGGTAACTAGTGACATAATATTTTTCCGAGTTATACGAGAATTAAATGTTCTCTATTTTCCCCGTACTTTGCCCCATTGAGCTAATGCAGATGCTGCTGCAACCCAAGTTCGAAGGTCACTGTAAACTGGAACATTATGTGCCTCAATTAATTTAATCATTTTTTCAGTATATGGACCACCATTTCCACCAGCCAAAATTGGTTTAGTTCCCCTTTTGGACAATTCATCTAGATAACCAACAATTGTTTCTTCTAGTGGATCATCTTGGAAAACAAACCAGGGCATGGCAATATCAACATTTTTTTCATTTACAAATTGTTCAATGACGAATTTATAATCATCTGCAGTTGCACCGCCACCAACATCTGCAGGATTACCATTATGAATTGGCACAGTTGGCGGGAAATGTTCTTTGATTTTTTTGATAGTTTTAGGAGATAGTTTCCCTATTGTAAGACCTAATTTTTCTAATTGATCAATTCCACCAATCATTGGGCCAGCTCCATTACTAGTCATAGCAACACGATTACCATTTGCATGAGGTTGCCATGCTAGTGCCTTTAAGACGCCAACTAATTCTTGATAACTATCAACGGAAATAATTCCTGCTTGTTTGAATGCACCCATAATCATTGCATTTGAGCCTCCAAGGGAACCAGTATGAGATGCTGCTTGTTTTGCACCTGCAGCAGTTCTTCCACTCTTCCAAATTACAATGGGTTTCTTTGTTTGTTTCATTACACGTTTAGCAGTGTTGATGAATTTTCTACCATCACCAAATCCTTCAACATACAATCCAATTACTTTAGTTTGTGGATCATTTGCAGCATACCAAATCATATCTGCTTCATCAACATCAGAACGGTTACCAAAACTAATCATTTTTGATAAACCAA